>CALUWJ010000011.1 GCA_944324455.1 Candidatus Gastranaerophilales bacterium
AAGTGAACAATTGCTTAAAAGCATTAGTTGATTGAAACAATTTTGTTAGGTACAACATGCCTAATCTATTTTCACACACGGCTTACGCTTTTTTCCGGCTGTGGGTATTTCGGCTCCGTTTGGCTAAAGTCGCCAAACAGCCTCAATTATCCTACGCCGGCTATCAATAGTTACGACCAAAACTCATCGTTTTGGTCTTCACTCTGGCTTACGCTTTTTTCCGGCTGTGGGTATTTCGGCTCCGTTTGGCTAAAGTCGCCAAACAGCCTCAATTATCCTACGCCGGCTATCAATAGTTACGACCAAAACTCATCGTTTTGGTCTTCACTCTGGCTTACGCTTTTTTCCTAATAAAGTCTAATATTGCATTTATAAATGTCAAAGGATGAGTTGGACATCCAGGTATATATAAATCGATTTTGTATTTATCAATAAATTCCCTGTTTAATTCTTGAGAATCTTGGAAAATTCCACCTGAAATAGCACAAGCTCCGCACAAAACCACAACTTTTGGATCAGGACAAGATTTATAGCAATCTTCCAGTGCATAAGCCATATTTTTAGAAATTGGACCTGTAACCACAATACCGTCCGCATGGCGAGCTGAAGCCACAAAATCAATTCCAAATCTGCCCATATCAAAGTTAGCATTTCCTGCAGCATTTAATTCCATTTCGCAACCATTACAACCGCCTGCTGAAACTTGACGGAATTTTATTGAACGGTTAAAAATAGAATATATTTCTTTTCTTACTTCAATTGCTTTTTTATGATATTCTTCAGGGGTAATTTCTTCAGTAATAATCAATTTTTCCCTTTTATCCGCCCCTAATTTATAATAATTTGTAAAATCAATTGCATGGTTTTCGCAAAATCTTTTGCATTTACCACACAAAGTGCATTTTCCTAAATCAATTGATAAAGGATTAACATTCAAAGCGCCTGTTGGGCAAATTTTAGCGCATTCACCACAATTATTACATTTTGAATTATCAAGTTTTGGCAATCCTCTAAATGCTGTTCTCATTGGAGCATTTTGAATATCAGGTATAAACTGATTTTTTTGCCATAATTTCATTTTTAAAGTATCAAACATAATATTTTTTCCTTAAATTATAAATCAAATCCACAATATGAAAGGTCAAAACCTTTATTACATAATGGAAAATCAGATATTCCATTTCCTCTAACCGCCATTGATAAACCATACCAATTATTAAAAGACGGATCTTTGATTTTATATCTGGTTAATTTTCCTGTTTCATCAGTTGTTGCAATATGAACCAATTCACCTCTCCAGCTTTCAACAACGCTTAGCGCAAAAGAGTTTGGAATTAAATTATTAGCTTCAACTTTGATTTCTTCATCTTTATAATTTTCTAATTTAGCAAGTAATTTTTTAATATATGAAATTGATTCAATTGTTTCTTTGTATCTTATTCTAAAACGAGAATATGCGTCATTTGTGGCTTTAAACTGTTTGCGTTCAAAATCTTTATAAAATTCATCACAAAAATCAAAGCGAGAATCAAGTTCTAAACCGCAAGCTCGGCCCATTAAGCCAACCAGATTTAATTCTTGAGCGGTTTCTCTACTGACTATACCTGTTTTTTCAAATCTTGACATAACTGTTGCACTCTTAAATACAGCTTGTGTCATTTTGTTTACAGTCTTTTTAACGCCATCTAAAACGCTAATTATTTTATCTGACATTTCTTTATCTATATCAAAATTTACACCGCCAACAGAAATTAAACCTCTGCCAAATCTGCTTCCTGAAATTTCAAGCATGGTATTAATAACCAATGTTCTTGTAACAGCATAAACTTCTTTACCCATTAAATAAGCAATATCACCTAAAATTGCGCCCATATCACCAATATGAATTGCACATCTTTCCATTTCAAGAGCTATTCTTCTAATTAACTTCGCTTTAGTTGAAATTTTTGTATCGGATAATTCTTCCATAATTTGTGAATAAGCCATATTATAAGCTATTACGCTATCACCACAAATAGATTCAGCTAATTGATTGGATGGATTTTTAACCATTAAATCTTCACATCCTCTATGTTGGTAACCAAGCATAATTTCAAGATTATAGACTTTTTCACCTTGACACATAAATCTAAAATGCCCCGGTTCAATTACACCAGCATGGATTGGTCCAACTGCAACTTGGTGAGCAGCCTCACCATCCATTTCAAAAAATTTATAATCATCTTGATTTTTTCTAACAGGTTTTAGCCAAGGATGCCCTTTAGGTTCAATATTAAATTGTTCATAAAATTCACGCTCAAACATGTGATATTGAGGATTGTCTTTTGTAATTGATTCATATTCTCTTACGCTTTTATTTATTAAAGATGAAGTTAATAAAATTTCACCTTTTTCATCGTCTGCTAAAGCAACAAACAATTTAATATTTTCACCCCAATCACATCCAAAAAATGATAATGGTCTTAGATTACTTGCTGCAAGTCTTGCTCTTAGCGCATCTAATTCAAGCGTTGGAATATCTAAAAGATTAACTCTTTGATTATTTTTTATAGTATAGTAATTCATTTTATCTCCTAACCCTTTTAATTAACCTACAAGGGTATTTCTAATAATTACATCTAAAAATTTTGGTATATATACTCCCAAAACAAAAGCTAAAGTCAAAAGCGCAACTTGCGGAATATACATTGCTTTTGAAATTTTTGTAATATTTTTCTTTGCAAGTTCAAATTTTTCTTCACTTTTTTTGCCATATACCATTTTTATTACTACTCTTGCCATACCAAACAGAACAACTGTCAACAAGAACAAGAATAAAGCACATAATATATAATGTTTTTGAATTAAAAATGCTTTCACAACCAAAAATTCACTCAAAAACAACATACTTGGAGGAAAAGCACAAATTCCCAGGAATGAAACAATCCATAACCAAGCTGTTTTTTTATCAATTAGCCCTAAAGAACGAATTGATTTAATTCTTTTTGTTTCAAAAAGTTCTAAAACATTTCCTGATGTAAGAAAGAAAGAAGCTTTAATTAAAGAGTGACCTATTAAATGAATAATTAAAGCAAAATAAGCAATTCCGCCTAATGCAGTTGCAATTGCTAAAATACCCATATTTTCAATTGATGAATAAGCAAGCATTCTTTTGTAGTTTGTTGTGTGATATAAAAATACTGCTGTTACAAATAATGATAAAAAGCCCATTATTAAAAGCATTGTTCTTGCAAAAATAACACAGTTGGCACAAAGCATAATTTTATATACATTTAAAATAACTAAAAAAGCACAATTTAATAATGTTGCAGATAATAGCGCTGAAATCGGACTTGGAGCTTCAGAGTGTGCGTCAGGAAGCCAAAAATGAACAGGCGCAAGACCCATTTTTGTTCCAAGACCAAACAAAATAAACACAAAAGAAACATTCAACCAAAAATGACTGAAAGATTTTGCGTTGTTCATTAAATCAGCATAATTTAAGCTATTTACATCACCTGTTGCAATTGTTAAAAGGATTATTCCAACAAACGCTAAAGCAATACCGATTGAACAAATAAACACATATTTCCAAGCAGCTTCAATAGAATGTTTTGTTTTATTGAAATAAATTAAATATGCACTTGCTAAGGTTGTGCCTTCAATAAAAATCCAAGCTAGACCAAGATTATTAGATAAAATGCCGCCTGTCATTGAAAAGACGAATACCAATATCATCACACTGTATAACATCATTTTTTTAGCAGGAAATTCTTTTGCTAAATTTTTGCTATAACCGCAATTATAAATTGAAACTGCAAGAAATACTATTGATAATACAAGATAAAATACAATGTTCGATGAACCTAAATTAAAATAATTGCTATCATTCAATAGTTCAGGTTTAACAAAATATGCAACTCCCAAAAGAGAATGTATAAGTGCATACAAAGTTATTAATATATTATTTAAAGTATTGTTTTTAAAGAAAAATAATACCAAACAAAAAACTATAGGTAATATTAAAACTAAACTAATCATTGTTTTCACTATCCTTTAAGTCTGATAAATGTGCTACTTCCATATCTCCAAGTTCTTTGTTAATTTGAGAAACAAACAAACCTAAGATATAAATTGCAATAAATACATCCAGTAAAACGCCAATATTAACCAACATTGGCATTTCTTTTGCAACAGATAGCGATAATAAAAATATACCGTTTTCCATTGTAATAAATTCAATAACATTTGATAAAATCTTTTGTTTAATTGTAATAAGCCATAAACTTATTATTATTGTTGCTAAAGCAATTCCAAAACACATCGGATTTATCATAGATAATGATGGAATATCTAAAACAGAAATCATAAAACCGCCGAATAATATTGCGCTTGAAATAAATAAACAATAAAAATGAGCAATATTAGCGTCGGTATCTCTTTTTAAATGCGTCTTTTTTAAAACTTTATTTAAAAACAAAGGAATTAAAATTGCTTTAACAAGCAATGTTTCGATTGTCAAAAATAAAATAATATACCAAGGCATATGAGAAAAACCTGCTGCACAAATTAAAAACAGCAATATACCTTGTGCAATTAATGTATCAACATGTGCTTTTAATCTACTTGTTGTAGATAAATAGAGCATTGTTAAACCAAATAATATTATAAAGCCGTTAACCATTTTTATACTCCATACATCTTTACAGCTACTAAAGAAGCAATAACAAGGGCAAATGAACTCATAACAAATACAAATTCAAATACGTGGCTCATTCTTAATCTTGCTATTCCTGATTCAATTATTCCAACTAATACAGATATTACAAACATCATTAATAAAAATGCGATTATTGAAACCCCCATTCCTAAATTTGAAGGTAAAATCAAATTAGATATTAATGAAGCAAGTAAAAACATTTTCATATATGCACTCCAAGAAATAAGCGCTAATTCTGATGAACAATTATCTAATATCATAACTTCATGAATCATTGTTAATTCTAAGTGTGTTGCAGGGTCATCAACAGGAACTCTGCAACCTTCTGTTAAAAGCATTATTAATAGCGCTAATACTGCAAAAATAACAATTAAATAGCCAATACTTCCTGCATTTTGAATGACTAAAGCTAAACTATCAAATGTGTATATTTTGCATAACGCCATTATTGAAGCTATAACAATGAAAAATGCGGGTTCAATTATTGTTGTAAAACAAGCTTCGCGAGATGAACCCATCCCCTCAAAGCTGCTTGCTGTTTCCATTGCAGCTAAAAGAGAAATGAATTTAGATAAACCTAAAGCATAAGCAAAAATAATTAAACCGCCTTGGATATTTATTATTGTTGTTCCGCCGACAATCGGAATAAACAAACAAGCAAAAATTGTACAGGCAAAACCAACAATTGGAGAAAATCTAAAAATCCAAGTTGTTGTATTTGAAAAAGTTGAAGTTTTTTTCATTAATTTAATAAAATCATATAACGGCTGAAAAACACTTGCACCTTTTCTTCCTCCAAAAAATGCCTTTGTTTTTCTGATTATTCCTGTCATCAAAAAAGGAACAACTAATAAAAATAAAATATTTAAAATTTTCATTATTAATTCATCTGACATAATCTGTTTCCTATGCTATCCTAAAATCAATGCGGCAATTAAAGCAATTGCCAAGAATATTAATCCTACACGAATATATTGTTGAATATCTCCGTTTTGTATTTTTTCAAATTTAGATAAGAATTTTTCATCTAATTTTATTATCGGATTAATAACATAAACTTCTTCAATATCGTCAAATTCAGCCTCGTAATGTGCTTCTTTTGGGAATAATCCTTTTGCTTTTCTAACATCTGTATTTCTTTTAAATAATGGTTTTAAAATACTTGAAAAAGGACTAACGTAAGATGCTGCGCTGTATTGAACTTTGCTTGTAAGTTTGTTATATCCGCAACCCCAAGTTGAATAGATTTGAGGAGTTTTAGAAATTATTTTTTTAATAATTAAAACAACAGTAATTAAACCAACAAGAATTAAAATATATTTTGAAACAGATGATAAAAATGCTATTGTTTCCCCTGCTTGCGGGTTTTCTATTAAAACTGATGCCGGTTTTAGGGCGTATTGAAAAATATATTGAGGAAACAAACCAATTACAAAACAAGCCAAACCCAATATTCCCATTGGAATTAACATTGTTTTTGGACTGTCTGTTTCAACATTTTGCGCTTTTTCGCTTCTTGCAAGACCCAAGAAAGTTATGCTAATTGTTTTTGTAAAACATAATATTGCCATAGTTCCAACTAAAGCTAAAGCTGAAAAAGCAAATAATATTGCAATAAATACTCCAAAGTTATTTATTGCAAGAGCTTTAATAAAGCTTAAATAAATTAAAAATTCGCTCACAAAACCATTAAATGGAGGTAGAGCACAAATTGAAATGCCGCCAATTATAAAGCATAATGCTGTTGTTGGCATTTTTTTAATCAAACCACCCAAAACTTCCATATCTTTTGTATGAGTTTTAATATATACACTACCCGCACTCAAGAATAATAATTCTTTAAATATTGAGTGGTTTAAAATATGAACCAAGCTTCCGCACAAAGCTAAAAGCGCCATAGTCGGATGATTGAAATAAGCTGCCAACATATAAATTGAAATGCCGATACCTATAATTCCTATGTTTTCAATTGATGAATAAGCAAGCATTTTTTTGATATCTTTTTGAACTGTTGCATAAGCAATACCATAAAGTGCTGTTATTACAGTTAAAACTAAGATTGTATATATAATTGCAATTTTTGGAATTGAACTAAATTGAATAGCTCTTAAAATCCCATAAATACCTGTTTTAATCATAACACCGCTCATCATAGCGCTAACATGAGATGGCGCTTGAGGGTGGGCATCAGGTAACCAGTTATGGAAAGGAACAAAGCCTGCTTTTATTCCAAAACCGATAAATCCAAATACAAAAATTAAATTTGCTAAATTAACATTATCTTTTAGTGCTTCTTTAAATGTCATAAAATCAAGACTCATAGCATTGGTTGAAAGCAATACAAAGAATAAAATTATAAATATTACAGATACATGCATATAAACAAGATATTTAATACCTGAATTTATAACTTCTTTTTTTTCGTGTTCAAATATAACAAGGAAAAATGATGATAAAGACATCAATTCCCAAATAATTAAAAACAATAAAGCATTTTGACAAGTTACAACTAAAAGCATTGAAGCCATTAACATGATTAAAAATATGCAATGAGCAGAAACATCTTTTCCTTTATTAATATAAGGAGCAAGATATCCGTTTGAATAAATAATTGCCAAAGTTGACATTATTGAAATAAAAATTACAAAAAATGCGCTTAAATTATCAAGCACAAATCTTACATTTTGAAATATTGAACCAAGATGTAAAATACATTCTTGATTTCCTGAAACTAGTGCATTAATTGCAGCGCTGACAGTGGCGCAGCTTGCTAAAAAAGCTCCGATTGATACACATTTTAATTTTGCAGACTGATTTTTGAAAAACAAACTAATAATTGCACTGCAAACTAAAATTGCTATTCCTATAAAATAGTTTTCCATTGTTTCCTCTTTTTGTTAATAGTAATTCAGCTAACTTTTTAATTTTGTATCAAATAAAAATCATAATCAAGAAGAAAATGAGATATAGAAAAATTATTTTTTTGAATATATGTTTTTTTAAAAAAGCAACGCTATTATGTTATTAATCTTGGTGTTTAGGTCTTTTATATCAGAATTATTTTCTATTATTATATCTGCTTTTGTTTTATTATCATCATTTTGACAATTAATTCTTTTGAGTGCCGTTTCTTTATCCAAATTATTTCTTTTCATTAGGCGTTTCAATCTCAAATCTTTATTTGCATCAACAAAAATGATTTTATCAAACAACACATCAAATCCTGCTTCATAAATCAAAGCACCTGAAACAACAACAACCCTTTTGTCATTATTAATTTTAAAAACATCCAAAATATATTCTTTTAATTTTGGATAAATTATATCTTCCAAAATTTTTTTCTTATTTAAATCGCTAAAAACAATTTTTGCCAATTCAATTCTGTTAAGCGTATTAAATTCATTTAAAACACTCATTCTAACTTCATCATTATTTTCTAATAGCTGATGAGAAATTTTATCAAGGTCAACAACAATAAAACCTTTTTTTAAAAAAAGATTTTCAACTTCTGATTTACCTGAAGCAATATTACCCGTTAAACCTATTTTTATCATGGCTTTATTTTAACTTAAAATTAGTGTATAATTCAAATTGATATTTTTATTAAGGAGGAGAAAATATGACATCTAATCCGATGTTAAATTCAAGAGTCCAAGAAAACGTGATTTTAGATTCTAAACCCATGACAGTACAAGGTGCCGTTAATAAAACATTAATTTTATTAGCAGTAGTTGTTTTATCAAGCATTTATACTTGGTATTTATGTGCCACTGGTTTTGCCGATAAAGCTTCATTATTGTCAATCGTAGGTGCGATAGCAGGATTTATTTTAGCGATTATTACCTCTTTTAACCCAAAAGCCTCTAAATACACAGCTCCTGCTTATGCAATTTGCGAAGGGCTTTTAGTTGGTGCAGTTAGCTTTATGTATAATGTTGCTTATAACGGCATTGTGGTTAACGCTGTTGGTATAACATTTCTTGCTTTATTTGCCATGCTTTTACTTTATAAATCAAGAATAATACAAGCAACCCCAACATTTAGAAAAGTTATTCTTATTTCAACCATTGCAATTGCAATATTTTATCTTGCAGGGTTTATTGGCGCACTTTTAGGTCATCCCATGACAATTTTCAACGGCTCAATGATTGGCATTGTGGTTAGCCTTGTTATATGTGTTATTGCAGCCTTGAATTTTGTTTTGGACTTTGATTTTATAGAACAAGGTTCAAACAATAATCTTCCTGATTATTTTGAATGGTATGGCGGTTTTGCTCTTTTAGTTACCGTTATTTGGTTATACTTTGAAATTTTAAGATTATTAGCACAATTAAGCCGTAGAGACTAATAAAAAATAATGCAATATAGAAAAATAAAAACAAAAGAAAATATAAATAAAATCAAAAGCTCAACCAAGGACTCATTCTTGGATGAGCTTTTGGCAATAAGAAATTTAACAAACGAAAAAGATATAAATAAATTTTTAAATCCAACCAGAAAAGATTTAATTTCTCCCTATGCTTTTTTAGATATGGAAAAAGGTAAAAATCGAATTATAGAAGCAATAGAAAAAAACCAAAAAATCCTTATCTGGGGTGATTTTGATTGTGATGGTGTAACTTCAAGCGCAATATTATATAAAGCATTGAAAAAATTAAACGCAAATTTTATTAATTTTATTCCCGATAGATTACTCCATGGGCATGGGCTAAATTCTAAAGAACTTTTAAAGCTGATTTCAAAAGAAAAAGTTAAGCTTGTAATAACTGTTGATTGCGGAATTTCAAATGTTTCTGAAGTTAATCTTTTAAAAGGTTTAAATGTTGATACGATAATCACTGATCACCACTCAACAGATACACAGCTGCCAAGCGCATATTGTATTATTAATCCACAAGTTAAAAATGCACTAAAAGAAGATTTATCTATTGAAGATATTCAATCTCTAAGCTCTAATTGCGGAGCAGGAATTGCCTATAAACTAGCGCTTGCACTATTAGAAAATACAGATGACAATGATTTAAAAGATGAATTAATGTTAATAGCTGCTCTAGGCACAATTGCCGATGTTGTATCTTTATTAGGTGAAAATAGAGCACTTGTAAGTGAAGCGCTTAATATTTTAAATACAAAAAAAGAAGCTTCTCATAAGGGTATATATCAACTTTTGTCCAAAAATGTAAATTCCGAAATTACAAGTTATGATATTGCTTTTATTTTAGCACCAAGAATTAACGCAGTCGGAAGATTAGCAAATGCAAAATTGTCATTTGATTTTTTAACCGTTGATGATGATACAAAATTATCCATGATTATAGAAAAATTGGATAATTATAATAGAATAAGACAATCAAAATGCACTGAAACCTATGAAGAAATAAATAATTATCTAAAAAAACATAAAGATGAACAAAACAATCCAGCTATTATTCTGCTAAATCCTGATTGGCATATTGGGATAATTGGTATTGTTGCAGCAAAAATTGTTGAAGAATATAATAAACCATGCTTTTTAATGACGGTTGATGAAAACAATAATGCAAGATGTTCTATAAGAAGCAACGATTTGATTAATGTTTACAGCGTTTTAAAAGAAAATGAAAACTTGTTCTTGGGTTTTGGCGGTCATAAACTGGCGGGCGGGTGCTCATTTAATAAAGATGATTTTGAAAAGGTTAAAGTTTCTCTTTTAAAAACCATAAAAGAGCAAATGCCTGATGAAAAACAAGAAAATATTCTTTATGCCGATATGGAATTAAAACCGGATGATATCGAGCTTAATATTTTAGATAGCATAAACCAATTGGAACCATTTGGGCAAGATAATCAAGCGCCAATATTTGCAATGTATAATGTAAATTTAGATGAATTTAAGTTAATCGGAAAAGAACAAAATCACCTAAGACTTGTTTTTTCTAAAGATGATAAAAAATTTCAATGTGTCAAATGGAATGAAAACGAAGTTAAAATTCCTCTTGGTGCAAAGTGTGATATTGCCTTTTATCCAAGATTAAACGAATTTAATGATGTCAAAAATATACAGCTTGAAATAGTTGATATTTATTCATCGCAATATAATCACAAAATACAAAACAAAATAAAAATATTTGACCATAGACAAAAAACAGGCATATTACCACAAATTTCATCTTATTTAGAAAAAGATAATACAGATATTGCAATTTGGGCTAAAAACCCGCTGACAAAAGAAATATTATCTAAATATCAAAAAATAAAAGATAATTTTATTGAAAAATTAAACAATCATAAAGGTTTAATGTTTTTCGATTACCCAAGCTCCTATGAAGAAATGACACAAATTTTATCACAAATCCATCCTGATAAAATTCATTTTATGAATCATAGAATTGATGAAAATCTTGAAAATTACATTAAACAACTAAATGGAATGATAAAATTTTGCCATAATAAATTAAATGGCAATATTGAAATTCAAAGACTCGCTCAAGCACTAAGCGTGAATGAGAATTTTGTGCAAATCACTCTTGAAATCTTAGAAGATATAAATTCAATAAAAATTCTGGATATAGATAAAATAGAATATATAAAACCGTTTAATTATGAAGATTTTAAAAACAATTCCATGTTTGAAATTTTAAAAGAAGAATTTGAAAATATAATCAATTTTAAAAAGTCTTTATTAAGTTGCAATATTTCAGAAATTGAAGATATGGTCATTTCCATTCTTAAAAACTAATGTTAAAAAATGTAATAATTAGGTTATATTATAATTCTATGTTATAAATAATATTATAAAGGAAGCGTAATGCCACAAGAGGTAGTTAACGAGGATACTATGGAAAATTTTAAAAACATTTCAAAAGTCGGGAATGTTGAAGTAACTCTTTGCGCTGAACTGGGAAAAGCAAAAATCACTCTTAAAGATGCAATAGAATATGATGAAGGTTCAATTGTAGTTCTTGATAAATTAGAAGATGAACCTGTTGATGTATATGTTGATGATATTCTTATTGCAAGAGCTAAAATTGTTGCAATAGAAGACACATACGGAATTAAAATAGTCGAAATAATTGAAAATAAAAATTTAGAAAACAAGAAAAATGGCACAATCAATTAGATATAAAAGAAATTTAGAACAAAATGGAATAACACAAGAGGCACAAGAAAAACTTTTAAATGCAAGAGTACTAATTATGGGTGCAGGTGGGCTTGGCTCCGGTGTTATTATGAATTTAGCTGCTCTTGGAGTAGGCCAGATCAAAATAATTGATGGTGATATTGTAGAAGAAAGCAATTTTAATCGACAAATTATTCATAAATATAAAAATATAGGTAGAGCAAAAGTAATTTCAGCTAAAGACTGGGTTCAAGAATACAACCCCGATATTAAAGTTGAGCTTGATAAAATTAAAATTAACGAACTAAATTATTTCAATATAATTCAAGGCTACGATATAATTGTAGATTGCTTTGATTCTTATGAAGCAAAATACATGCTAAATGAAATTGCACTAAGACACAAAAAAGTATTAATCCATGGAGCAACACAAGGTTTTTATGGACAAGTTACAACCATTATCCCTGATAAAACAGGCTGCCTAGAGTGCGTTATACAAAAGCCAAAAAACTTAAAAGAAGTACCTCTTGCATCTTTATCTCCCGTTGTAAATACAATTTCAGCACTTCAAGCACAAGAAGTTCTGAAAGTAATAAGCGAGATAGGCACACCATTATTAAATAAATTACTTGTATTTGATGGTACTACCACCGAATTTAAAACACTAAACTATTCCAAAAACACAGCTTGCGCTGCTTGTTCTAACTTAAATTCATTTTAAATTAATTTAATTTAAAATATTCAGATATGATTTTTTCAATATAAATACATGCCCTGCCATCTCCATAAGGATTAACGGCTTTTGACATTTTTTCATATTTTTCTTTATCTAAAAGAAGTTCATCAACTTTATTTACAATTTTTTCTTTGTTTGTTCCAACTAAGCAAACACCGCCATATTCAAGAGCTTCAGGGCGTTCTGTTTCATCTCTTAAAACTAAAACAGGCACACCTAAAGCAGGTGCTTCTTCTTGAACTCCGCCTGAATCAGTTAATATAATATGAGATTTTTTCATTAAATTGCAAAATGGAACATAATCTAAGGGTTCAATTAATTTTACTCTTTCAATATTTTCTAAAATCGGTTTTACTGTATTTCTAACATTAGGATTTAGATGCAGAGGATAAACCACTTGAATATCATTATGTTTTTCAATTAATTCTTTTATTGCATAACAAATATTTTCTAAGGGTTTACCAAAATTTTCTCTCCTATGAGAAGTTAATAAAATTGTTTTTAATTTAGGTTTTAAACCAATAAAATCAAGATTAGCTTCTTTATTTTGAACAACATATAATAAAGCATCTATTACAGTATTGCCTGTTTTATATATGCCCTTTTTAATTCCTGATTTTTCAATATTTTCACACGCTCTATCAGTAGGACAAAACATTAAATCAGAAACAGAATCCACAATTACACGATTAATTTCTTCAGGGAACGGGTAATCTTTATCAAAAGTTCTTAACCCTGCTTCAACATGTCCTATTTTTATTCTTGAATAAAATGCACTCAATGCGCTAATTCCCGCTGTTGTGGTATCACCATGGACTAAAACTAAATCAGGTTTTTCTTTTTCAAAAACTTTTTTTGTTTCAGTTAATATTTCACAAGACAAATCCCAAAGATTTTGATTAGGCTTCATTAAATTTAAATCATAATCTGGTGTTATTTCAAACAACTCTAAAACACTATCAAGCATTTGTCTGTGTTGGGCCGTAACTATTGTTAAAACATCAAAATTTTTATTTTCCTTTAGCTTTTTAACCAAAGGACACATTTTAATTGCCTCAGGGCGAGTACCAAAAACAAGTGCGATTTTAATCTTTTTTTCTATCATAACGCTTTTATTTTACTATAAAAATTTTATTTAATACCAAATCTTGAATAGAAAAATTTAATTAAAGAATCTATTGCTTTTAAACCTCTAACATGTTGAATTGCAGGATTTTTTCCATATAGAAAATCATAATAGCTTAATTGGTAGTTATCTTGTGTTGCTAAATCAATCCAAAGATTTTCATGGATTCCGCCTTTTTTAAAATCGATAAGGTAATTATGATAATACGGAAAATAATCTACAAGAGTATTTATGAAATTTTTTCTTCCGCTGTATTTTAAATAACTTTTTCTTGGCTCATAATATTCAGGGTGAGAAATTATTTTATGAACAGCATCAGCCATACATTCAGCAGAAAAAATTTCAGCGTATTCACCACTTTTTTCTCTTAATATAGGATAACCGCCTCTTGCCCATTTATTATGATCTCTAAAAACAACAACAGGAGTATTACAAGCATTTGCTTCACCGATTGAGCGATTTTTGCCCTCAATTAATGAAGCCAAAATAAGACATCTTGCACCTGTGTAATATTTCATCAAATCCTTATAATCAATCCAAGGATGAAATTCAACATTTTTAATTGATTCTCCAAGAATTTTAATAACTTCATCAAGCTGTTTTCTTTGGCTTTCGTGTATTTTGGAATAGTCAATTTCACCGTTTTCTTTTTTTATTATTGATTTATTCCCCAATACAAATGTTGCTTTTAGAGCCCTATTATATTTTTTTTCATAAGCTTTTATAACTGAAGCCACCATAGGAAGATTTTTAACCTCCAAAGGCGTTGAAACACACAAAATATCAATTGTTTTATGCGTATTAAATGTTGGTGCTACCTTATATTCATTTGTAAAATCAACATCCTGTAAAGGCACAAAAGGAATATGTTTTTTGTGTGGATATTTGTTTTTATAATATTGTTCTCTTGGTTTATTTTCATAACAGGTTAAATAATAATCAGCATTATCAGACCAAGAATAATTTGACCACATTGTGTATGCGCCAGCAAAGAAAATCTTTTTTAAATCAGGATATAATTTTAAAAGATATTCACAGCCCTGTGAAAAAAATAACCCTTTTAATACTCTTCCTTTATATCTTAGGGGAGCAAGAGGAATTACAAAATCAATTTTTTCATGAAGATTTACTTCATCTTCAAAATATTCTCCTGAATATGCATCAATATCATCCCATATTTCTTCGATGGGTTTTGCAACATGCGGAGCTTTAAAATAACTTCTTGGATAAACGCCTTTCATAAGATAAATTCTATAAAATTTTTCATAATATTTCAAGTTTTATTTATCATTTTGCGCATAAAATTCTTTTATTATATAATATTATTAACAGATTATACATAGAGGGGAGTTTATTTTGGCTCAAACTAGCTTATTCGACGATGGAAAAATAGTTCCTGTTAATATAAGAGATGAGATGAAACGCTGTTATATAGATTACGCTATGAGTGTAATCGTAGGCCGTGCTTTGCCTGATGTTAGAGATGGCTTAAAACCTGTTCACAGACGTATTTTGTTTGCTATGAACGAACTTGGCATGGCGCCTGATAAACCGTTTAAAAAATGCGCAAGAATAGTTGGTGAAGTTTTAGGTAAATATCACCCTCATGGCGATAGTTCCGTATATGAAGCTCTTGTTCGTATGGCTCAAGACTTTTCTACAAGATATTTAACCGTAGATGGTCATGGCAACTTTGGTTCAGTAGACGGTGATGGCGCTGCTGCAATGCGTTATACAGAAGCAAGAATGCACAAAATTACAACTGCAATGCTTGCTGATATTGATTGTGAAACGGTTAATTTTGTACCTAATTTTGACGGTTCTTTAGAAGAACCTTCTGTTTTACCTACAAGACTACCTATGCTTTTATTAAACGGCACATCCGGTATTGCTGTTGGTATGGCAACAAATATTCCTCCGCACAACTTAAATGAAGTTGTAGATGGGGTTATTGCTTTAATTGATAATCCAAATATTACAACAGACGGATTAATGCAACATATCAAAGGACCAGATTTCCCTACTGCTGCAACAATTGTAGGTACATCTGAAATCAAGAAAGCCTATGAAACAGGCAGAGGTTCGATTAAAATGCGCGCTGTTTCATCTATTGAAGAACTCCAAGGCGGCGGCGGACGCCAAGGCAGAAGCGCCATTGTAGTAACAGAAATTCCATATCAGGTTAATAAAGCGGAATTAATAAGAAAAATAGCTGAACTTGTTAAAGACGGTAAAATTCAAGGCATTTCAGACCTTCGTGATGAATCAGACAGAGAAGGTATGAGAATTGTTATTGAATTAAAGCGTGATGCAAAACCTGATGTTGTAAGAAATAATTTATATAAACAAACTGCTCTATCTACAAGCTTTGGTTTTAATATGGTAGCTTTAGTTGGTCAACAACCAAGATTATTAAATCTTTATGAAGTTTTATCAGAGTTTGTTGAACACAGGGTTGAAGTAATAACAAGAAGAACAATGTTTTTCTTAAAAAAAGCTAAATCTCGTGCTCATATTTTAGAAGGTTTAATGATTGCACTAAATTCATTAGATGAAGTTATTGAATTAATCAAAAAATCTCCTAATACAGAGGCGGCTCGTGCTGGTTTAATTAATCGCTTTGGATTAGACACAGAACAAGCAAACGCAATCCTTGAAATGCAATTAAGACGCTTAACAGGATTGGAACAAGATAAAATCAGAGCAGAACATGCTGAATTATTAAAGAAAATCGCTGAATATGAAGAACTTTTATCTTCAAGAGATAAGATTTTAGCTTTAATTAAAGTTGAATTAAATGAAGACAAAGAAAAATACGGCGATGAAAGAAAAACACAAATTATCCCTGAAGAAGGTGAAATGAGTATTGAAGATTTAACTCCGAATACTCAAATGGCTGTATTTATAACTCGTCAAGGTTATATTAAGAGAATTTCTCTTGATACTTTTGTTCGCCAAAATAGAGCAACAAGAGGAAAAGGCGGCATGAAAACTAAAGAAGATGATGATGTAGCTCATTTCTTTACTGCTATGATGCATGATAAAGTTCTATTCTTCTCATCTAAAGGGTTGGTATATTCTCTATCTGTTTATGATTTCCCTGAAGGTTCAAGACAATCAAAAGGATTACCTATTATAAACGTTCTTCCTTTAGAGCAAGATGAACAAATCACAGCCATTGTGCCTGTTTCAGAATTTAAAGACGATATGAATTTAATCATGTTAACTAAAAAAGGTTATATTAAGAGAATTTCTCTTGATAACTTTACATCAATTCGAAGAAACGGTTTAATTGCAATCGGTTTAGAAGAAAATGATACATTGAATTGGGTTAAACTTGCAAAAGGAAATGATGAAATCATAATCGGTACATCTTGCGGTATGGCAATTCGCTTCCCTATTGAAGATTTAAGACCTTTGGGCAGAAGTGCTCGCGGAGTTAACTCAATGAAATTAAGAGCTTCTGATGAAATCATAGGTTGTGATGTTGTTCCAAAAGATTATGACGCTGATTTATTGGTTGTAACATCAGACGGTTTTGGAAAACGTTCAAAAATTTCTGAATTCAGAACACAAAACAGGGGCGGAATGGGTCTTATCGCAACTAAATTTAAATCATCAACATCAAGATTGGTTGATTTATCAATAGTTAAAGAAGAAGATGAAATCATGGTTGTAACAGCAAATGGCGTTGTTACAAGAGTTAGCGCTTCTGATATTTCTCGCCAAGGAAGACCTGCAACAGGTGTTAGAGTTCAAACTCTTGATGGCGATGATTATGTTGTATCCGTTAATAAAATTATAAATACGGATGACGAAGAAAAAGATAAAGACACTATTCAAGAAGCAAAAGAAGAAATCGCAAATGCCGTTGAACAAGGCAATATCTTTGAATAAAATAATCTATAAATAATAAATGGCTCCTTTATTAAAGGAGCCATTTGTATTTTATGCTTTAACCTCTGTTACAGATGATTTTGATAAATGTTTTTTAGTGAATTTTGTCATTTCATCTAAAGTGATTTCATTTAAAATTTTATTTGTTTTTGAAATATTAATAACTCCATCAGAATAATTTTGCATTAAAATTGCCGCACGATTAAATGAATTACTACAAAAAGAGCTTAATTCTTCAGCAGTTTCTTTTTTGGCTTTTTCAAGTTCCATTGGAGTTATTGGATTATTTATTAAACTTTTTATTGAATCATTTATTCTTTTTTCAATTTCGCCTCCTTGACATTTTTTATCTTTGGAACTCAAATAAATTTCTAAATAATCATCTTCAATAAAAGTTGATTTATCAACAACCAAGGTGTAATCATAATCTTTTGGCATAAAATCTTTAATTCTGTTTTTGATTAATTTAGCCAATATAGATGTTTCAATTTCTTTTTTGAAGCTATTTTCATCACTAATCACATAAAATTTTGAAATTGAAAGTTCATCATTTCCGGATGAAATTTCTATTCTGTAATCTTTTTCAATAGGCTTAATTCTATTTGCTTGCCTGATTTCAGTTTCTTTTTTCATTTTTGGGAATGATTTTTCAAAAATTCCAATAACTCTATCTTTATTTTCTTTATAAAAAGCACTTGTTGATGACAAACAAACTCTCATTTGAGAATTTTCAATTATTTTTTTATGAGCTTTTTTAATGTCATCTAAACTAATTTGTTCTAATTCATCAATACTAGGATATTTCTTAGGAAAGAATATTTCCATAGGTTCATTGGCAAATGAAAATTGGTGGGTTTTAGCTCTTTCAATGACAGCGGTTTTGGCTTTAATAAAATTTTTATTTGAAAAATCAGGATATAATATGGTATCAATTGAATCATTTAATGTTTTTAAAAGTTCTGTTTCATCACTATTAATACTACATTGTAATTCATTATTCATATAGTCTATTGTTGAAAAAGAAGGTTTATTTTCTTCTGATTGCAAAGATTGATTAAACAATATTTCATTTAATATCTCACAAATAGCGGGTTTTATCTCTTTTTTGTCAACGGGTAATATAGAAAAAATCATTTTAGGTATATCAGAACTGTTATTATCGGCTAAAAAGACAATATCATTTAATAATGTTGCTTTTTCAATTATAAATTCGCGCGCATTTACATTTGTTTTATTGGGCTGGCAAGCTAATTGATTAAAAACTCCTATTGGTAATGAAGTTTCTTTTTGATTTTGTGTAGGATTATTTGCAGCATTTTGCGCTTTTATATATTTATCAAGCAGTTGAGATTTAAAATTTATATTTTGAATATTTTTTATATTCATGAGTTTCCTTTTTTAGTTATTGGCTTCTACATAATAGCCGCTAAGATTTCTTTTTGCCATGGCTTGTACATCTTGCGGAGTAATCGAGTCTAAAATTTCCAATTGTGATTTTAGACTGCCATCAGTATCTTTGTATCTGCTTAGTGCTTTGTTCATTCTGGTAAATCCGGATGTAAAATCTTTAATTATACGGTATTTTCTATCTTTTTTTATTTTTGAAAGCATACTTTCATCCATTTTTTCATTAATTAATTTTTCGATTCCCATATTAACATTTTGCTTAAATTCATCTAAATCCCCTTGATAATCTTTGTTCCACGCATCAAAACGAATGATAGAGGTCGTTTCATCGGTTATATAATTTGCATCAAATTGCGTTGATTTATCACTAAAATCTCTTTGCATGATTTTAATATAATAATCATGCAAAATTAGACCCATTAATTCATTTTTAAATTTTGAATCATTTTCAAGAATAAAATATTTTGAATAGCAGGGTCTATCGACAATTTCACCGTTAAACGTTTTGTTTTCTACTAATGGTTTAGTTGGTCTTGTAAAGTATTGTTCCTCAAAGGGCATAAATAACGGTATACCTGATAAAATATTTAATATGCTATTTTCATCTGAAAAATTGGTGGCCGCGCATATTGCAATATCTGCTTGAGAATTTGCAAATAATTCGGAATACAATTTTTTAATGTCATCAAGCCCAATTTTATCAACATCTTCAATTGTTGTACTTCTGTTTTTATTGAGCAAATAATCTTCTGCCATTTGGCCGCCACATTTCATATCATTTAAATCTTCTTTTTCGGCATCTTTTGCATATTTAAGTGTTGATTCTTTTAAAATTGGATTTTTTAAAAATTCTGTGAGATTTTTAAAGCATTGAATTGTATTTGCTTTTTCTGAAGAAAAAATAGCCACTATATTTGTTTCTGTACTATAAATTATAACAAAATTTTTGTCTTGAAAATTATTATTTGCAGCAACATTCATCATTCTGGCAAGAATTCTTAATTTTAGTGGGTCAACTTCCATTTTTTTGGGAGTAATTAACATTTTTCCCTCAATAACACCGTCATCGTATATTGGTATTTTGGCAATTGAAACTTTTAAATTATTTTTTAAATTATATTTTTCATCCTTAAATCTTGCCGAATTTGTGCCAATTTGATCAACATAATTGCACATGGCAGTTTTTCTAAAAGTTTCAAAATCTACCAAGCCCATGGTTGCAGAAGTGTTTTCTTTTGATGGTCTTTTTTTAGTTTTTTTTGTTGCAGCATTTTTAAAGTAAATTGGCCTATATGTATTAATTCTATTTATTTTTACCATATTATATGCGCTCCATTGTCTTTTAGCTTTCTTACAATTTTTTTAAATTCTGAATTATCCAATAAACTTATTTTGTTGTATCCTTTACATATTTTACTTAATTGTCATTATCTTCTTCATCATTGAGAATGTTTACTTTCATTAATTATCTACGAATTTCTGTTATAGAAGGTGAGCAAAGAATTATTTGTGCTTTTTGTTGTAGCTCTTTTGGACCAATCGAATTCAAAACAGAAGAATAATCCTCATTTGCACTCGAGGTTTGAGCAGGCTTATATGACAATAATTCCGCTCTTGAAATAGAAGTTTTTAAATCTTCTTTTCTTGATTTTAAAACTCTTTGTTTAATCTTTTCAAAAAATTTATCATCAATCGGCGATTCTGTGATTGACTTAATAGCTAAATTAATCATATTTTCATTAATTTGTGCATTTTTATCTGCTATAATGTAAGTTATAAAATGTTTGTTTAAAAAGTCTGCATTATGGAAACACTTTAAACTTTTAGTATCTTGTAAATAATTTTTATACATTATTTCTTCAAGTGCAGCCCCAATCAAATCTGAAATAACTTGATCTTTTAAGGTAAGGCTATTTTGAAAATTAAAAGTTTTTGAAACAAGTTCACCAAATTCGGAACTTGGTTCTAAATAAAAGACTTCATCTTTTTCTATTGGTAATGGAGTTTTTGATAAAACATCATCATTAAAAGGCTTTTTATTTGGTATTTGACTTTCTATTATACCTTTTATTTGTTCCACTGTTGTTTCATTTGCACCTTTAGGAATTGATATAGTACATAATATAGCTGAATTTAATAATAAATCATTATGAAAATTTTTTATATCATCGCTTGTTATAGCTTTAATGTCTTCTTTTGTGAATTTTTTAGCACCATATAATCTATTAAAGGCTTCATCATTTTGTTGATAATTAAAATCATCAAGAATAAATTCTTTTTCAAGCTCTAATTCTTTTTCGCTAAATTTTAAAGTATGAAAATCTTGCAAGAATTTTTTTAACATCACTAAAAAATCTTTTTTATCCCAATTTGCGCATATTTCCATGGCTTTAGCATTTGCCGAGTAGAATGTTACAAAATTATCGCTATCGTTTTCATAATGACCAATATTATCTAACATTTTTCTATGCAAAAATTTAACTGCAGGATTAACATTTTGTTGTTGTGTTGGAATAAAATACATTTTAAGTGCAATTTTATTTTCTGGAGAATTTTTATCAATATTTAACAAAACATTATTTTTAAGAGTTAATGTTTCTATATCTTTAAAATCATCCGGTGCTGGTTTATGCAGTTCAATCCAATATTCAAGCCCTTGCGGATATAATATTTTTTCATAGGCTTGACTATAACTTGGTTTTTGAGAATTTCTCTTTAATATAGTTGGGTCAACTATACTTGTTTGAAATTTAAAATTACTATTAATTGTAGTTTTGTTTATTTTCATAAAACTGTGCCCCTGTTTTATTTAAAATTTTCCCTTTCTTTTTATACAAAAAGTCGACAATCAGAATGTCGACTTTTTATTTTAGAGGTCAAAAACTTAAAAGAACATTTTGTTCTATTTAGCTTAATTATAAAATAATAATATATTTTATTAAGCATAAAACCTCGCTTTTTATTATACAATATTTTAAAAAAATTTTTTTTGCGTAAATATGGATAAAATCTATACAAAAATTTACATTTTACTATATGTGTAGCAATTACCTAAACAAATGAACTAAACTATATAAATTTTAAACAAGAAACTATTTAATTTCTCCGCTATTTAACAATTTTTCAACTTCATTTTTTATTTTTTGATGAATTTCATCTTGGCTTTTTGTTCCGTCAAGCTCAATAAAATGATACTCTTTAATCAATTTTTTATATTCATCAAGACATCTTTTTTGATATATTTCAAAACTGTTATAAATATCTGTTGATAAGCCAATATCTCGTCCTGATTCAAAATAATCCAAAGCACCATTTTTAGCTATCAATCTTTTAATTAAAATATCAGGTGAAACATTTAAATAAAAAACTAAATCAGGTTTAGGAGCGAAACTATATAAATTTTTCACCCAATTTATATCATGTCCTCTCACTGAATCACGAACATAAGCTGTATAAATATATCTATCCATTAAAACAACAAACCCTGCTTTTAGAGCGGGAATTATTTCATTTTCTAATCTATCAGTATAATCTGCTGCATACAAAAGAGAATATGTTGTTGTATTTAGCATATTTTTTTCTTTTGCTTCATTGATTATTCCTGAGATTAATCTTGAAGTTTTCCATTCTGAAACAGTACAACCATAACATCTATCTATAATGTATTGAGATAGTAAATTAACTTGTGTAGATTTTCCTGAGCCGTCTGTTCCCTCAATAACAATCAAAAGCCCGTCATAACCATGGTTTATATTATTTTTCATTTTGTTCCTTTAAAATTTTTCTTGATTTTAATAACTCAGATACTTCTTGCCTGATAAACTCTTGTTTAGCATGTATTGATTTCATTGCGTCAATTTTAATTAATCCAAATTCATCAATCATAGCTTTATATTGTTCAACTATTCGATTTTGAAATAAGACATAACTTTTATATGGATTATTTGATAATTTCATGTCCATGCCTGCTTCATAAAATTTTGGCTGCCTGTTAGAGCAAATTCTCTCTAAGCTGTCTTTTGGGCTAACATCAAAATAAAACGTCATATCAGGTTTTATTGCAAAACCATACATATTTCTAACCCACTTTGGATCAACCTCTCTAGCTACATCGCGAGCAAAAGCCGTATAAACATATCTATCTGCTAAAACTACAAACCCCGCTTTTAGCGCAGGTTTAATTGTTCTTTCTAATCTATCAGCGAAATCAACTGCATGTAATAATGAAAAAGTTCTTCCTGATAAAAGATTTTTCTTTTTGGCTTTTTTAGTTGTATTTGAAATTAATTCAGAAGAATTCCATTGAGTTAAAATTACATCTATTCCTTTAGATTTTAGCCAATTATGCAATAATTCAATTTGGGTTGACTTGCCTGAACCGTCAATACCCTCTACACAAATTAGCACCCCTGAATAGGTATGTTTTTTTGAAAATCTTAACATTTTTTACCTTGTTTTTTTAGTTGCACGTAATATATTAATAATAGATTAGATTAACAAAATTGTAAATCTGATTAAATAGGCATTAATAATATTCAGGGGTTCTACACAATGATAATAATAGATTTAATAAAAAAATCTTTTCATACGGTTATTGAAAATCCGACAATTACTTTATTTTTTGTTTTATTCTTGATTATAAGCAACTTTTTAGCACCATATATAATGATGGTTCATTCTAAAATAATAGCCATCATTATTGCTTTATGTGTATTTTTCTTGACCACCGTCTTTTTAGCCGGTTGGTTTCAAATGATTAAAGAAGCAGCAAAAGAAGAAGATATTTCAAAATTAAAAGACAAAAATTTTGCTGCAATATTTTTAGAAGGCATTACAAAAAACGGCATAACCGTAACCGTTGGAACCGTTGTATATTTGTTTTTATTAACAATTGTATTATATTTAACAAGCGAAATTGCACTAAAACTTTTTGGCAGTCTTGATTTTATCTTTAGAGATATGATGATTAACGCGTCAGGCAGCATTGATAATGCCATTGATTATTTACAAAAACTTTCCGATGATCAAAAATTTATATTATACGGATGGCAATTCAGCTTTATAATCTCTAGCATGATTTATAATTTCTTCTTCTTATTTTTAGCTCCGATTGCTGTAAAAGATGATAACAAAAATCAATTTATAAAAGCATTTAGTGCTTTTATTTCATCAATTTGTTTTTCTTTTAAAAATTTCTTAGGAACAGTTAGTGTATTTTTTATAATTTATTTTATTTATTTCACTCTTGGAACCCTAAAAGCAATTATCGGCTCAAACGTAATTTTATCTATATTAATATTATTCATCTATATTTATTTTATCTCAGGTGCACTTGTGTTAATATTTAACTACTATGAACAAAAAACTAATAGTTTTAACAGGTGCGACAGCATCGGGGAAAACAAAACTCTCGATACAATTAGCGAAAATAATTGACGCTATAATAATTTGCGCTGACTCTAGAATAATCTATAAAGATTTTGATATTGTAAGCGCAAAGCCAACTATTGAAGAACGCTTTGATATCCCGCATTATTTAATAGATATAATTGACCCTAACCAAGATTTTTCGGCAGGCGATTTTGTATCTGAAGCTAAAAAAATAATAAATAATACAAATAAAAATATAATAATCTCAGGGGGCACTTGGTTTTATATTAAAAGCCTGCTGGATGAAAAAGCGCTCCCAAATTGCCCTATTAATAAAATTTTAAGAGAAAAATTATCAACTTATAGTAATAGTGAATTATGGGAAAAATTAAACAAAATTGACCCTAAAAGAGCCTCTTTAATTCATCAAAATAATAAAGATAAAATTATTCGCTCAATTGAAATGTGTGAAGCGCTAAATATGCCAATTAGTGAATATATAAGAGAAGAAAACGATATCTTCAGCGCCAATTGGTATATGCCATCTATATCAAGAGAAGAATTATATAATAGAATTAATCAAAGAGTAGATGAAATGATAAATTTAGGGTTATATGATGAATGGATTAATAATTCAAAAAAATACCCTAATTCAAAAGTAATCAAAAACACAATAGGATATAAAGAATTTTATGAACTTGATGACGGTTTATATAAAGATAGAAATGAAGCAATAGAAAAAATAAAACAACACACAAGAAATTTTGCAAAAAGACAACTGACATATTTTAGAAGTAATCCTGATATCAAACCAATTCAAACAATTGATGAGATTTTAAGAGATATAAAAAATGATTAAAAAACTATTTATAATATTTTGTTTATTTTTATTTTCATTTGCTTTAGCTGATGAACCTATTAAAGCCAAGGTTAAATATAATGAAAAAAGCGCTCGAATTGAAGCATTTAAAGATGTTAAAAAGAAAATCGATAAAGATTTTTATAAAGATTATTTAAAAGATAAAAACAAAAAAGAAAACCTTGAAGCAATATCTAAGAAAAATTTTGAGCTTGATAACAGATTACTTTGTCCTTTTTATATTAAGAGCATATTACTTGCCTATGGCATAACTTATTTTGATAAAATAGATGCAACTTTTTATTATAACCCCATGGGTAATTTAATCAAATTTGAAATATCTGATATAAATGCCCCATATCCCAAAAAAACCTATGGTTACAGTCAATATGGAAATTTAATCAGCGTAAGTTTTGAAGTAGATGAAAAAGAGCAGTACATCTACAATAAAAACGGCAAACTAATTGCTCATTGGCAAGATGATAAAATGCAAAATAAAGATGATAAAATCCCTAAAATTCTTCAATTAAAAAGAGGGGGCTAAATTTCAATTTTTATTCCGCAGGGAATTGTTTTATTGGTAATTTTATGGGTAATATCTTTGCTATAATATACTCCACAGTTAAATAAAGCGCCAAATTCCTCAAATAATGGCATAATTTCATCATCAGCTAAATAAAAATCCCCGAAAATAAGCCCTTTTATTTTTGATTTTAATTTTTCACTTCGATAAATCTCATAAAACATTTTATCAATTTTATATAAAGGCTCATTTAAATCTTCCAAAAATAAAACTATATCCTTATCAGGTAAATATCTATCATTTGATAACATTGAAACAATACTTGATAAATTTCCGCCCCATAAAATTCCTTTCGTTTGTTTTTTTATTATGGGTTTTAAATTAATATCAAATATATTATTTTGAACTATATTAATATTTTCATCCAAATTATCCACAAATCCATTCATCAACATTAAAGAATGGAAGCATTTTATTTTTGTTTTCTTAGTTAATGCCATAAGTAATATTGAAGCATCTGAACTTCCTAAATAATATTTTGAGCAATTTTTAACTAAATTATAATTAATTTTATCAACAATTCTTATTGCACCATATCCGCCTCGAACAGATAAAACTAAATCAACTTCATCATCCAAAAAGGCTTTTTCAAAATATCTTGCTCTATTTTCATCACAATCTGCCAGATACCTAAATTGAGCATTTTCATCATAATATTTTTTAACTTTAAAATATTTTTTTAAAGTTGCAATATTATTATTAACCGCATCAATATTTCTAATATTGCCACTCGGTGCAACAAGAGCTATTGTTTTAATTCTTTTCATAAAATTAGTTTAAAACAAAAAAGTTAATAAATTAAATTGTAAAGTTATGTAACAAAATAAACAAAAACTGAAATTATGTATTTTATATATACTTTATATATATGTAAGTGATTACTAAAGGGAATTAAAAATGAGATTACAAATTACTGAAGATTTCGATAAAAAATTAGCTGAACTTTATTCATCAAAAGTAACTGTTAATCTAGATAATACAAAATCTACTATTCAACCAAATGAATTTTGGAACTCAATGGAATTAATCGCAGTAAACCACAAAGCAATGATTAATTTTAGAATAGCAAGATAATAAAAAAGAATGAAAAGTATAGATGTTATTTCTATATGAGTTTTAATAGAGGAAGAGATAAATTTCAATAATCCGCACCAATTGGTGCGGATTATTGTATGTTAAACATTTGTTTTTTCTTTCGATTTTTCTTTAATATATTCTTCAAGACAAATTGCTAATTGGTCGGGACAACTTGTCGGTTTTGAACCACACATAATTCCTCTTAATTTTGCTCTAACATCATTAATATTCATACCGATAATTAAACTTCTTATTCCTTTTAAATTGCCGTTACAACCGCCGATAAATTCAACATCTTTTATGATATCGTTTTCAATTTCAACATTAATTTGTCTTGAACATGTGCCATAAGTTGTGTAATTAATAATTTCAGACATACTACCCTCATTTCTTCTATAATTCAATTTTACCATGGTATAATTTTTTTAATGTTTAAAGTTAAAAAAATTCAAGATAAAGATGTATATTATTCAACCTTGCTTAATGTTGAACATTTTTTTACATCAAGAGATTTAATTGTTAGAGATAATATTGATTTAATTTGTAATTATTTAAAAATTAATCCTAAAAACTTAATTAAACCAACTCAAACCCATAGTGCAAATATTGAAATTGCAGAGGAAAATAAAACAGATTACCCTAATTGTGATGCTTTAATTTTAGATAAAAAAGATTATGCAATTTATCTTAATTTTGCAGATTGCACACCCGTTATTTTATATGATTTTAAAAATCAAATAGCAGCAATAGCTCACGCAGGCTGGCGAGGAACTGCACAGAAAATTGCCCCTAAAACCGTTATTAAAATGAAAGAAATATATAACACAAACCCTGATGATGTTATAGCACTAATAGGCCCTTGCATTTCCTTTGAATATTTTGAAACATCTTCTGAAGCAATAGAACAGCTATCTTCAACCATTAAAAACAAAGAAGGTTTATTTAAAAACAACTTTGCCGATTTAAAAGGAATAAACAAACGCCAGCTTGAAGAAATCGGGGTTAAAAATATTGACATTTGCCCTTACTGCACAATAAAAAATAACGACAAATTCTTTTCATACAGAAAAGAAAACAAAACCCAAAACAGGCACTCAGCAATAATTAAACTATAAATCAAATTTAATTAATTTATTTGTTTCTTGTTCAGTTACATATAATTTATTGCTTTGATTGTCATAAAAAAGGCAATAAGGTTTTTGCACTTTTGAAAATATACTTGAATTACCCTCAGGGGTTATTTTTACAATAGTATTAGCACTATAATTGGCAACAAAAATATTATCATTTTTATCTATTGCAATACCAATAGGACCCCTTAATAAAACAGAGTTAGAAAAAACTTTTTTCTGACCATAAACAGATATTTTATATATAATGTTATCTAAAAAACTTGCAACATATATATTTCCCCTGCTATCAAGTGCAATACCTGATGGAGCTTCAAATTCAGCAAGCTCAGCTCCGATTGCCAAGCCTTGCGCATCATAAGTTGTTTTATTTTGTTTAATTTTATTTTCTAAATCAAGCTCTTTTTGTCTTTGTTCTATTTTGTCAATTAAAATTTTTGCAGAATTATATTGAGGAGCACTCTCTGGGATTTTTGTTAAATAGCTGTGTGCGCTTGATAAATAACCTCTTTTATATTGTATTCTACCTATATTATAAAGAGCCTCTAAATCCTCAGGTTTTAGTTTTATTAATTCTAATAAAGAATTATAAGCTTCATCATTTTTATTAACCGAAATTAAAATTTGAGCTAAATTATAATGGGCTTCATAAAAATCGGGTTTTAATTCTATTGCTTTTTTAAATAATTCAATAGAGCGGCTGACATCATCTTGGCGATATAAATCAATAGCCTCATTATAAACCATTGCAGCTTCTTCTTCATTATCCGCAAAAGAAGCATTAAAAGTCATAATGCTCATTAAAATAAAAAATGAAATTAAGATATTCTTTTTCATGCTATCATTATAACAAAAGTTAATAAAACTACAACAAGAATTTTAAAGGAAAAATAAATTGCTAATTTTAGGTTTAGAATCAAGCTGCGATGAAACAGCATGTGCAATAGTTAAAGATGGGCGTGAAGTATTGGCTAATGTTGTATCAAGCCAAATAAAAACCCATGAAAAATTTGGAGGAGTAGTTCCGGAAGTTGCCGCAAGAGAACATTTAAACTCAATAAATTTAGTTATAAAAGAAGCCTATAAACAAGCTCAAATAACCCCTGATAAATTAGATTGTTTTTCATCCACCGTAGGCCCCGGGCTGGTTGGGTGTTTGCTTGTTGGTTTAAATGCTGCAAAAGCCCTTTCAATTGTACATAATAAACCTTTTCTTGGCGTAAATCATCTAAACGCACATGTTTGCGCTAATTTTATAAATTCAAACTTAAAACCGCCTTTTATTTGCTTATTGGTTTCAGGCGGACACACTCAAATTATCCACGCCAAAAGCTACTTTGAGCAAGAAATTCTTGCTCAAACCATAGATGATGCTGTTGGTGAAGTTTATGATAAAGTTGCAAGATTATGTTCCATTCCATACCCCGGTGGAATTTTACTTGATAAAATGGCGCAAGAAGGAAATAAAAATGCCTTTAATTTTCCTGAAGCAAAAGTTAGAGCTGATGAATTTTCTTTTTCAGGCTTAAAAACAGCAGTCTTAAGAGAAATTAAAAAATTTAAATCTGATGAACTGCCTAAAAAAGATATTGCAGCAAGTTTTCAATATAGGGTAGCTGATACCTTAATTAAAAAAACAAAATATTTTGCAGATGAACTAAACTGTAAAACCATCGTTATGGCAGGCGGGGTTGCCGCAAATTCTGAATTAAGAAAAAGACTTAAAGAATTAAAATCCAAAGGCTATATAACCCATGCTCCAGAATTAAAATATTGCACCGATAACGCTGCTATGGTTGCATCTTGCGCTTATTTTAACCCGATTAAATCAGACAATCCATTAATGCTTGAAGTTTTTTCAAGAGATTAACTATATTTCAACATGCGCTATTAAATTATCAATTAATTGACGAGCAATTCTTGGGCTTGTAGAGCCTTTTATTAAAGCTATTCTTTGAGCTTTTTCAACTAAAACTTTTTTGTCAATATCAATATTATAATCTTTAGCTAAATCTAAAACAATTTGAATGTAGTCATTATTGTTTGGTTTTGAGAATAATAAATTTATTCCAAATCGTTCTGATAATGAATTTAGCTCATTAATTGTGTCGTTAAGATGTATTTCATCTCCTTTTCTTGCTTGAAAAGATTCTTTTACTAAATGGCGTCTATTTGATGTAGCGTAAATTACCGCATTTTTAGGACATTGAATTAAAGAACCATCTAAAACAGCTTTCATTGTTGAAAATGTATCATCTGCTTCATCAAAAGAAATATCGTCAGCAAATATAATGAATTTATATGGAAGATTTTTCAATTTTTCATAGAGCTTATCAAGATTAATTAAGTTATTTTTAAATATTTGCACGATTTTTAAACCACTAAATTCATTCAATAATGCTCGAACACTTGATGACTTGCCGCAGCCTGCATCACCATATAAAAGAATATTATTAACTTTTAAGCCTTCCAGTAGTGCTTTTGTATTTTCATATAGTACTTTTTTTTGCTCCGCATAACCTTTTAAATTTTTAAAAGATAAATTTTCACTTACTTCAATAGGTTTTATTTCAAGGCTATTATCAAAAATAAAAGCTCTATTTTTCTCAAATAATTCATCAAATTGAATTTTTATTTCGCTAAAATCAGATATTTTAAATTCATAAAAAGTATTTTTAAATTCAGGTAAATCATTTAATAAATCTATATATTTTTCAAATTTTTTATTTAATTCTTCTTTAATAACTTCAAATGAAATTTCTGTTATTTTTGTTATTATATTCAATTCTTTTTGAATTCTTTTTTCAAAAAACATATCTACTTTAGTTTTATACACCAATTTTTTTATGTATAGAGAAAAATCATCACATTTTTCTTCCTCTAAAATCGAAACAAAATCGCAATATGTTTCAATAGTTTTTTCAAAATTATTTTCATCTTCAAAAGTTTTTAAAAAAGCAAGAAATTTTTTAATTAAAAAATCATTTTTTAAATTTTTAAAAATTATCAAAAAATAAACAGAAAAATACGTTTTTAATAATTCATTCATTTTATACTTCCATAAACACTGCTAAGCCTTGCGGATTAATTATATATTTTTTTTCAATATAATCTTTAATTTCAAAATCTATATTTGAAAAATCAGTCGTATCAAGACACTTATGCCAACCCTTATTATCCATATTATCTGGTAAAACTATATTTAAAGGGTCGTCATTTTTAGATGATGCTATATATATCCGGTTTGGTTTTGAATTAATTAACACTCCAAAGAATAAATCACAATTATTATCCCAATAACCTCTATTTTCAAAAGGCGCAACAGCACCATTATCATAATGGTATGTAAGAGATTTAGTAAATTCTCTACTTCTAAATATAGGATGTTCATTTCTAAATTTTATTAAATTTCTGACATATTCCATTGTTCTATTTTCAAAGGTATCTTTTCTTGTTGCTCTATCCCAATTAAGATAATTTGTACCGTCATCTTTATTATAGCTGTTGCTATTACCATTTTTAGTGTGCATTATAATATCACCTATTTGAATCATAGGAATACCATAAGACATAAATAAAAATGCGAGCTGTTTTCTTATAGCATTTTCTTTTTTATAAAAATCACCATCATAATCACCGCAAATTTCCCAGCTTGAGCCGCCTTGAGTGGATGAACTTTTTTCCCTGAAATTATTTAAATCAAAAAGACAAAAACCATCATGAGCAGCAATATAATTAACTGATTTATCTAACCCTTTAAATTTAGATGGAGTCCCCTCAAAAATATCTTTCATATCTGATGGAGTTATTTCAAAAGGTCTTAGGGTTATTTTTCTTACCGTATCTCTAAACACATTATTCCACTCAGCCCAAAAAGGAGCAAATTGACCCAATTGATAACAATTCCTACCGCCGCATGTCCAAGGCTCAGCTATTAAAATAATTCCATCTTGAGCTTGGGAAAAATCATCCACAACTTTTACGTTTCTTTCTTCCAGTTTTTCTTTTAATTTGCCGGCAAGAGAATTAACACTATCGTACATTTCTTCACATGTTGAACTACATTCATTTAATGCAGCCGCTAAATCAAAACGAAAAGCATCCACTCCTTGATTTACCCAATAAACCAAAGAATCGACAATCAAATTCCAAACGCCTTCATTGCTTATATTTAAATCATTTCCGCAACCCGAATTAGAGCGATAATATCCGTTTTTATATGTTTTATAATATGATTGATTATCTATTAGGGCATAAGAAAATAAATTAGCATCATCAACATTATGATTTACAAGCCCTGCTTCGCCTGTATGATTATAAACCATATCAAGACATACTTTTATATCATTTTTGTGAAACTCATCAATCATAGAACGAAATTCATTTAATATCGCCCCTTGAGATTTATCATAAGCATATCTTCTTGATAAACTAAAATATCCTAAAGGCATATAGCCCCAATGATTTATACCGTTTTGTCTTGAATCAAATTCATTCAAAGGCAAAAATTCAACCATTGTAATCCCAAGATTTTTAAGGCTTTTTGCAAACTTAGCTGCTCCCTTATATGTTCCTTTTTCAAGCATGGATAAATTTTGAGTTAAATCTTTAATATGCACTTCGCCTATAATTTCAGAATTAAATGCACGCGGTGCAACTTTTGTAATATTTGTATCTGGTATTGGGCTATAAACGGATTTTATTGCCCATTTTGCATTATTAATCAAATGAAATCCGGCTCCCGAGCGAAACATATTAAAACCGGGGTTAACATCTGATGGAACATGAGATAATTCTCTTGCATAAGGATCATATGCTACTTTATTAGGATTAAAACGATTTACATTTTCATCAAATTTAGATTTAAAACCTTTATCTGTACCCAATTCAAAATCTTCAACATATTCCCAATTTGGACCAAAAACCCTAAAGCCATAAAAAACAGGTGCTTGATGACAATTTAAAACATAATCTTTAACAGATGTCTCCCAAATATCATTTTCGCCTTTTTTCATTTCAAGGGTCATAATAGGTTCTTCACCTTGAGGTTTATCAAAAATGCACAAAAGAACCTTTTGAGCGTTTTTTGAATACAACTTAAAATCTACGCTTTTTGTATTTGGATTATAATTTGCACCTAATTTAGTTTTTTCACTTGTTGTTAAATTTTCCATTTTTCCCCTTATTTTAGTGGGTTTATTACAATTCCTGATAGCAATTTAGGATAAAAATATGTTGATTTTTGAGGCATACGATATCCATTAGATGAAATATTAATAATATCTTTCATTTTTGGATAAGCCATTATAAAACAAGCGCTCGCACTGCCATCTTTAACTGAATTAAAAGCAACAGGCTCTTGTTTTTCATATTTTATTCCATTTTGTGCCATTAATTCATCGTCTGTGTAGTTAAATTCATTTTTTAAAATTAATTCATGTAACACAACCAAATCTAAATCCTGTAAAACCTTTGGCGCATTAACTGTTTCTTTAACATTAGGCTTCAATTTTAAAACATAATAATTATTATCATCCTTTAAAATCATGCCTGTTGTTATTTGTTTTTTGTTTTCTTCTTCGATTTTTTCTAAAAAATCATCCTTGTTTGATAAAATTTCAATATCACAATATTTTGAAACTTTATCAAGAATGGTTTTTTTATCAATTTGTTTTTGAATTATTCTATGAGTCGGATAAATAACTAAATTTTCATCCTGCGCATTTGTAAAATAACTCATAACATATTTTGCATATTCATTTTCAGGATGTAATTTTGAATAATTCATAGATGTTTCATATCTATGATGACCATCTGCTATTAAAAGAGTTTTATCTTTCAAAGTATCTTCAATAACTTTAATATCATTTTCGTCATCAATTAAATAAACAATATTTTCTACACCCAAATCATCAACAACATCCATAAACGGTTTTTGAGAAAGATATTTTTCAACCATTTTTTCAATTGCTTTTGTTTTATCATCATAAACCATAAAAATTTGAGAAAAAAATGCCCCTGTTTCTTCTACAAGATTTAATCTATCTTGCTTAGGGCCGCCCATAGTATATTCATGGGGTAAGATTTTTTTAGTTTCAAAATCTTCTATTTTATTTCTTGCAATAAAACCTTTACGCTCAATTAATTTTCCTTTTTCATTTTTATATTTTTGAATAATATAAAAAACAGAAGGTTTTTTTGTTTTTATTAGAACTTCTTTTTCTTTCCAATCTTCAAAATATTTTTTAGCATCAGAATATCTGTTTTGCCCTTTTGTTAAAATCAACCTTACAATATTAAACTCACTTCTTAAATACAAATCATCTTGATATTTTTCATCTATAACATCATAAGGTGGCGCTATAACATCAGCCAAATCCACTTTTTCTTGATTATATACAATTGCATTTAATGGCAAAACTTCCATTCTTTATCCCCTGGTTATCTGATACTTTTATTATATTGTAGTTGATTTTATAATCCGTGTAAAATTTAAAACAGTTTTTAACATTTGTTACATTTTTTTAAAATTAAGCAATTATTTTACACAAAAATACTTTATTAACATGTGTGTAATTAGTTTAGGTTAGTTATTAGTATGACAGAAGCATTAGCAAACAATTTTACAAACAATTTAGGTGGAATTTACAATAATTCTTCAACCAACAAAAAAACTCAAGAGCTTGAAGAAAAATTAAAAGAAGTCCAAGATGAACAGGGTTTTTTAGGTAAAACTTGGAATGGCTTTAAAGAAATAACAAATCTTGGTTTAAGTAATTCCGATTGCGAAAAAATGGTTGATAAATATAATAATGGCGAAATTTCTTTTGAAGAAGCTGTAAGTTATATTGAAGATTTTGAATCTAAACAAGAAACAATGTCTGAATTAGGCGCAAATATATTAACGGGTATAGGTGCAATCGCATTTGCAACAACAGCTCTTTCTGCTGGACCAATTGGCTGGGTTGCAGCAATAGCAAAAGGTGCTCCTATTGGTGCAGCGCTAAAAACAGGAATTAAAACTCTTGATAGAGCAACAAATGATATTGAAGGTGACGCGCTTGATATGAAACAAATGACAAAAGATGCTATTTCAGGAGCACTAACAGGAACAACAAGTGCTGTTTCATCAGGAGTAGGCGCAGGTATTAAAGCAGGCAAAGTAGGTTTATCAATCTTAAACGGTGCTAAATGCGGTACAATATGCGGTAGTGTTTCAGGGGCAGCAAGCTATTTAGCAGATGTCGCTTTTGAAGAAGATAAAGAATTTAATACAGGTGAATTGTTGAAAAACACCGCAACTTCAGCATTTGTATCAGGAACGGTCGGAGCCGTAGTTGGCGGCGGAATGTATGGTCTTTCATCAAATGTAGGAAAAGAAGCAACAAAAACCTTAGGTCAAACCATTGTTGCGGATTCATCATCAAGCACAGCAAGAAAACTCCTTGGGCAAGGTGAAAGAAACATCTTATCAATGTAGAAGAAATATCGAGAAATTAATTTCTCGATATTTTTTTTAACATCCTATTGAAAGCCCCGCACAAAGATTAATATTTTGTCCTGTTAATCCTTTAGCGGAATCTGAAATAAGATATTCACACAATTTTGCTATTTCATACGGTTCAATAAATCTTCTTTGAGGGGTTACATCTATTACTTCTTGTTTTTCAGTGTCATTTAGTGAATTTTCAACAAGAGGCGTTTGAACCCAGCCGGGGTTTATTTGATTAACCGTAATATTATTTTGAGCAGCTTCAAGCGCTAAGCCTCTTGTTAACCCGCTTAATGCAGCTTTTGTTGCACAATATAGTGTTGCATTTGCTTCACCTACCATAGCAGAAATTGAACCTATATTAATTATTCTTCCCCAGTTATTTTTTTTCATGCTCTGAATTACAAGACTTGATAAAATATAAGCACTTTTAAAATTAAGATTAATTAAATAATTTATTTCATCAAGTGACATTTTTTCAATTGGTTTATAAATATATTGACCTGCACAATTTATTAAAATATCTATTTCAGAACTAAAATATTCTCTTGCTTTTTCTATTAGCTTTAATGCTGAATTATCATCAGCCAAATCAAGCGCAAAATAATTTTTATTATCCGATTTTCTTCTGCCTGATAAAAAAATTTTATTATTTTTTTCTAAAACTTTTGCAATCTCAAGCCCAATTCCTGAACTTGCACCTGTAATTAAAATGTTTTTCATAATTAATCTATATCTTTTGTATCATCTATTTTTATATAATGCGAATTTAAAATTTTTTCACAAAATTCTTGTATGACTTCATCTCTTTGCTGTTCATCCAAATCTCTTAAAGATTCAATAGCTAAATGTATATTCGGGTTTTTATCGTACCATCTTTTATATTCTCTTGGATTATAATTTGCAACTTCTTCTATCATTTTTGAATAATCTCTATCTATCATTGATGAAGTTTTCATTATCATATCTATTGCAATCTCGCATTGCACTTCAATGTCTAAATCAGAAAGTAAATTCATAAAAGCGCAGAGATATTCGTTTTTCTCATACCATCTTTGAAAGTGTCTTTTCATAAAGAAATTATAACAAAAATAAATTTTTTGAAAATTTTTAAAAAAAGACTTGCAAGATAGCCACATCTCAAATATAATCATTTCAGAGATATAGAAAGGGGTTCTAAATGAACAAAGAAGAATTAGTACAAGAAATTTCAAAAAAAGCTAAAGTTACTCAAAAAGAAGCTACTGAAGTTTTAAACAGCTTAGTAGAAACAGTTCAAAAAACTGTCGCTAAAGGTGAAAAAGTTACTTTAGTTGGTTTTGGTACTTTTGAATCAAGAAAAAGAGCAGCTAGAACTGGCAGAAATCCTCAAACTGGTAAAGAAATTAAAATCGCAGCTAAAACTGTTCCAGCATTCTCTGCAGGTAAAAAATTCAAAGAATTAGTAAACAAAAAATAGTTTTTTGAATTAAATATAAATTATAAAATATGATATGTGTTATCGCATATCATATTTTTTTAAATATAAATCAAAATATAAAAATAAAAGACACTCATTTGTCGAGTGTCTTTTATGGAGCGGGATGCTTAGTCCTAGGCGAATTTATGAGCCGTAGGAATAAGTATACATGGGAAGCGCGGAGCGCTGAGTCGTAAGAGGCGTTTATTTCTGTAAAAATCAAAGAATTGTGGTATTGTTGGGTACGGTTTCGCTCTGTTCGTCAGGCCTCAACAGCCTGCCGTCACGAGCTCACACACCATGGGGTCATTTCTAAAACATAAGCGCAGTCGCGCTAATGTTTTAGTTCATTCCCATTGCCGAGTCTCACGCATAATAAAAGACACCCCTTTAGGGTGTCTTTTATGGAGCGGGATGCTTAGTCCTAGGCGAATTTATGAGCCGTAGGAATAAGTATACATGGGAAGCGCGGAGCGCTGAGTCGTAAGAGGCGAAGCCGAGTCGAGTGCATAATAAAAGACACTCATTTCTGAGTGTCTTTTATGGAGCGGGATGCTTAGTCCTAGGCGAATTTATGAGCCGTAGGAATAAGTATACATGGGAAGCGCGGAGCGCTGAGTCGTAAGAGGCGAAGCCGAGTCTCACGCATAATAAAAGACACCCCTTTAGGGTGTCTTTTATGGAGCGGGAGACGAGGCTCGAACTCGCGACATCTTCCTTGGCAAGGAAGCATTCTACCACTGAATTACTCCCGCAAATTCACTTTGCTTAATCATAATACAATATCAATAAAAATAATCAAGTACTTTATTTTGTTAATTTTTGTTAAATATTAAATAAAAACATGAACTTTTTAATTTCACCCTCGTTTTATAGTGTAGAAAGTGGGGCTTTATATGAAAAAAGTGTGTTTTTGTTTAGCAATGTTTTTAGGTTTTCCTTGTTTTGCATACGCATATAATACTACAAATGTTTATGTAACAAACAATAACTATAACCAAGGAACCCCTTCAAACATTATGTGTACCTCTCGTCAAGGCATTTGCACTAACGGATACTATATGATGTCAACCGCCAGAATGCAATATGCGCCGACTCGCTCAAAATTAAAAAATGAAAAATTAAAAGAAAGATTGGCTGAAAACCAATATTCACTTTATTAATTTAAATAAACACGAGGGGATTAAGATGAGAAAGAGTTTATTAATTATATTACTTTTATTTTCAACATTAATATATAACACTGCATATGCAGGCCCAAAAGGCGGTCCTAAAGGTCCAAAACCACCAAGAGGTCACATGATGATACACCATGCACCACCTCCGCCACCACACCATCATATGATGTTTAGGCCAAGACATAGATCATTTATATATTTAAACAGGTCATATTGTCCTAACGGATATTATTATTCAAATTGTATGACACCTATAAACAATTTTGGATTTGCAATATCAATTTAAACAAACTATCTACTATAGCACTTTTAATCATTCCGTATAGCAAAGAGGTATTTATACCTCTTTTATTTTCTTTTATTTTTGTGATAACATCAAAGTATTATGATGAAAACAGTAGATGAAATAAGAGAAGGTTTTTTAAGTTTTTTTGAGAAAAAACATAATTCAACAAGGGTTAAAAGTTCAAGTTTAATTCCTGATAACCCCACATTATTATTAACAAGCGCAGGCATGGTTCAATTTGTTCCATATTACTTGGGGCTTGAAAAATGTCCATACGATCCTCCAAGAGCAACCACTTGCCAAAAATGCGCGCGCGCAGGCGGAAAAGATTCCGATATTGAAAATGTCGGAAGAACTCCAAGACACCATACATTCTTTGAAATGTTAGGTAATTTTGCTTGGGGTGACTATTATAAAAAAGAGGTTATTCCTTGGGCTTGGGAATTTGTTACAAGCAAAGAATACCTTGGTTTAGATAAAGATAGATTATGGGTAACAATATTTGAAACAGACGATGAAGCTTATGAAATCTGGAAAAATTCAACAGATATTGACCCAAAAAGAATTATAAGAAAAGGCAAAAAAGACAATTTCTGGGGTCCTCCGGGACCAACAGGGTCATGCGGTCCATGCAGTGAAATCCATTATGACCTTGGTGAACATTTAAAATGCTCTGATGACTGCTCAATTTCAACATGCGAGTGTGACAGATGGGTTGAAATCTGGAATATGGTATTTACTGAACTATTCCAAGATGAGGAAGGAAATCAAACTCCTCTTGAAAATAAAAACGTTGATACAGGCATGGGTCTAGAACGTATTGCAATGGTATGCCAAGGCGTTGAATCAACATTTGAAACAGATATTTTAAAGCATATCTTAGAAAAAGTTTGCGAAATTTCAGGCAAAAAATATAAAGAAAATGAAAAAACAGATGTTTCACTAAGAATTATAACAGACCATGCCCGCTGCGTATCATTTATGATAGCAGACGGCATAATGCCATCTAATGAAGGTCGCGGCTATGTTCTTAGAATGATTTTAAGAAGAGCGTTACGCCATGGGTATCTTTTAGGGCTTGAATTACCATTTTTAGAACCTATTATTAACGTGGTAATTGAAAAATACTGCGCTCAATATCCTGAATTAAAAGAAAATGAAAAGAAAATTAAAGAAACTATTCTAAAAGAAGAAGAACGTTTCAAATTAACTCTTGATAAGGGCTATCAATTAATTGAACAATTGATTGAAAAAGCACAAAATACAAATAAAACAATTTCAGGCTCTGACGCATTTAAATTATATGATACATACGGATTTCCTTATGAATTAACAAAAGAAATTGCGCAGGAAAAAGGCTTAAATGTTGATGAAAAAGGTTTCCAAGAAGCAATGCAAGAACAAAAAGATAGAGCCCGAGCTTCAGCACAAAAAGTCGTTATTACCAATGATTTAAATTATCTAAATAATCCGGATACAGATTTTATTGGCTATGATGATTTTGAATGTGAAGCAAAAATTTTATCTATTGTGGATGAAAATGGCAAAAACCTTGATAAAGCTCAAGAGGGCGTTTTTGATATTATCTTGGATAAAACTCCATTTTACGCTGAATGCGGCGGTCAAGTCGGTGATAGCGGATATTTCATTAAAAACAATGAAAATATAGAAATCATCAAAACATTTAAAGTTCAAAATATTTTTGTTCATAGGGCAATAATAAAAGAACTTTCATTATCAAAAGGCGACAAAATAAAAGCTAAAATCGATGTTTTAAGAAGAAAAGAAATAACAAAACATCACTCTTTAGCTCATCTTTTACAAGCAGCCTTGCAAAAAACTCTTGGGAAAGAGGTTCATCAGGCCGGCTCTCAAGTTGAAGAAAACAAAACAAGATATGACTTCACTTTTGACAGAGCGCTAAACAAAGATGAAATCCAAAAAGTTCAAAAATTAATAAACTCTTGGATTAGCCAAGGACTAAAAAGAACAACAAAAGTTATGAGCCTTGAAGAAGCTAATCAAACAGGAGCTATGGCATTATTTGGCGAAAAATACGGCGACTTTGTAAGAGTTGTAAGTTTTGATGATATCAATGGCAACTGCCAATCAAAAGAGCTTTGTGCGGGCTGCCACGTTGATAACGCATCTGAACTTAGAATGGCAAAAATCATCTCTGAATCAGCAAGTTCAGCAGGTGTTAGAAGAATTGAGATAGTTTGTTCCGATGCTTGTTTTGAATTATTAAATTCAAAAGCTGATGAATTAGATAAATTATCCCAATTAAACAAAGTGCCATTTGATAAAATCCAAGAAAAAATTGATAAATTAACCCAAGAAGTAAGAGAACTATCATCAAAACTTGGCGATTTTGAGGCAAATAGGGCAAAAGAAAGCTTTAATACTTTCTTATCCAAAGCAAAAGATATAAATGGCGCAAAAGTTTTAATTACGAAAATTGAAGATTTTACGCCAAATGCAATTAAATCAGGAATAGATTTAGTTTCTTCAAAACTTGGAGAAAGTATTGTTGTATTGTGCTCAATGAAAAAAGATGGAACAGTTTTTGTTATTGCTAAAGTATCTGATTCATTAACTAAAAAAGTACAAGCGGGCAAAATTGTTTCAACAATAACAAAAGCTCTAAACGGAAACGGCGGAGGAAAACCTCAACTGGCACAAGGCATGGGTAAAACTCAAGAAGGAATAGATGAAATCTTGTTAAAAATACAAGATGAGATAATTACTTCTTTATAATTTATTAATAAAACAATATAAATAAAATATTACCAATTTGTTGGTAATATTTTATTTATATATAAAATTTGGAGGAGAAAAATGCTAAATTGGATGAATTTACCTATACCAAACCCGCACCACCATGAAATATTAAGAACACCTTTCGGGATATTTGATACAGAAATAAAAGGTCATATTGTATTAAATAAAAAATTTAAATTTTATAAAATTATGATATTTGAAATGTTTAACGGTAATTTATCAGGGTACTTTAGAGGTGAAAATGATAAGTATCCAAGTTTTTTAACAAGTTACCAAAAATTAAAAACCAACTTTGATAAAACTATTGCAACGCTTCAAAAAATTGAATTTATCAATTGGTTTATCACAACACCATATTATAAATATTTTGCCTATGAATCAGAATTTGCACCAGACCCATATACACCCGAAGGTGAAGGATATAAATTTTGTTTTGACTTTGAAGCAATAGCTCAACACTATGAATTTGCAACAAACTACCTTGATATCACAACAAACCCCGATATAGCAGAATTTTTTGCATATACTCAAAAAATAGATGACAAATATGTCCCTATTGAAAATTTTAACAATAGGCAGCCCTGCTTATATTCATCATTTAACAGCACTTTAGAAAATCCATACAACCAAGATGTAAGAATAGTTGGTTTTCAGACACTCTTGCGCCCGCTAAGACAACAAGCAATGGCAATAAATCTTGAAAACTGCAAAACAAACTATAAAACAGAAATGATTTATACTGAACTACCTTGTGATAAAAAAAGAGCATTTGCAATATATGATAAAATGGAGGGCGGAAATTTCTTAATGCCAGATGATTATGCAGGCAAAATTGCAAATATAATAAAATCAAAATACAAAAACGAAAAAATAATAAATTACAAAGCTTTTGAAAAATATTGCAAAGACTTTAAGATAAGTCCTAAAAAGCTTAATAAGCAATTAAAAAACAGGGGATATATAATATCATGTGATTCTATTCAAAATACACAAAAAATGAATGTAGAAATGAAAAATGACTTAAATAAAAACATAATACCTTGGATAAATGAATTTGTAAGTTATTCTCCAAGTTTTTAAAGCATTAAAAAACACTCTCTTAAAAAGAGAGTGTTTTTTATAAACATATCCATTATCTTTTTGAGAATTGGAATCTTTTTCTTGCTCTTTTTCTACCGTATTTTTTACGTTCTTTAATACGAGCATCACGAGTTAATAAACCTTCTTGTTTTAAAGTAGGCTTAAATTCTTCATTGATTTCAACTAATGCTCTTGAAATAGCTAATTGAATTGCATCAGCTTGAGCAGAAACACCACCGCCAATAGCTTTAACTCTTACATCAAATTTATCTTGATTTTCAGTTAAAACCAATGGTCTATAAATTGTCATTTCAAGTGATGGTCTGTTTCCAAAATAACCTTTAAGAGTTTTGCCGTTAACAAAAATTCTGCCTTTGCCGGAAACAACTTTAGCAACTGCAATTGAGCATTTTCTTCTACCGGTTTTTACGATTTCATTTTTATTATCAGCCATTATTTATCTCCTTTTAGTGTATATACTTCTGGTTTTTGAGCAGCGTGTGGGTGCTCAGAACCTGCATATACTTTTAACTTTTGGAATTGTTCGTCACCAAGTGTGTTGTGTGGAAGCATACCTTTAACAGCTTTTTCAATAGCTCTTTCAGGAGCTTTTTCCATCATAGTTTTGAAACTGATTTCTTTAAAACCACCAGGGAAACCTGAGTGACTTCTATACATTTTATCAGTTTCTTTTTTGCCTGATACTTGGATTTTATCAGCATTAATAACGATAACAAAATCACCTGTATCAACATTTGGTGTATATTGAGGTTTATTTTTTCCTCTTAAAATATCAGCAACTTCAACGGCTAATCTACCTAAAGTAGCGCCGTCAGCATCAATTAGATACCATTTACGAGTTACTTCCAGTGGCTTTGCACTAAATGTTTTCATTATTTTACCTTCCTTTTTAAGAATTTATTTTTTTAATATAATCATCTACATTATCATAGCCGACATACTCAAGACTTAAAGCTTCTGCAGATGCAGTATTAGCAGCATTTCTTCTATCTTTAGAATTAAGAATTTCAACCATTACTTCAGGGTTTAAGTTGTTTCTCTCAATCATAAGTATCTGACCGACTATTGTTCGCACCATATTATAGAGAAATCTATTTCCTATAATGTCTATAAAGATAAATCTTTGCGTTTTTTTCTCAAATTTTACAACTTTTTCAATCGCTTTTGCATAATAAATTATGCAATCGTTATAAGGGTTATCACTTTTCGATTTAAAAGCTGAGAAATCATGATGTCCTATAAGAAAAGATAAACTTTTATTCATTCTATTGATATCCAACCTGCAATAAGGATAAAATAAACAGTTTTTCAAAAAAACCGAAGCAACATGGTCATTTTGAATTGAATATCTATAGTGTTTATATTTTGCATCCTTTTGAGCATGGAAGGAATTTTCAACTTCTTCAAGCCCAAAAATTTTGACATCATCAGGCAAAATGCAATTTAATTTATATAAAAAATTATCTATGTTTTCAATTTTGTTATCTAAATCAAAATGTGCTGTTTGGTATTTAGAGCTAACTTTAGCATCTGTTCTGCCTGAAAGAAAAATATTAACTTTATCTTTTTTCAATGTACAAGCTAACACATTGAGTGCTTTTTCAATTTCTCCTTGGACAGTTCTTTTGTCGGGTTGTTTTTGGCTTCCAAAAAAATCAGCTCCAAGAAATTCAAAATATATAATGTAGCGAGTTTTCGACATTAAACTAACTGAATTAATGCCATTTCTGCATTGTCACCACGTCTTGGGGTTAATCTTAATATTCTGGTATAACCACCATTACGTGTTGCATATTTTTTACCTATTACAGAAAATAATTGTCTTAAAACTGTTTGTTTAGGAAGTTTTTTTCCTTCGGGCATAACATCAAACAATTCACCTGTTTCAGTGTCAATATATTTTTCTGTTTCAATATCATAGATATCTTTTTTAGCTTCACGTCTTGCTGCTAAATCACCTTTTTTAGCAAAAGTAATAATAGATTCAGCAAACGGTTTAAGAGCTTTTGCTCTAGCCATAGTAGTTGTAATTTCGCCTTTTAAAAACAGTTGAGAAGCCAAAGTTCTTAATAAAGCTTTTCTTTGGTCAGCTGCCTTTGAAAGTTTATGAATTTTACGACCGTGTCTCATTTTTATTTTCCTTACTTAATTATATTAATTCCATATCATCAGCTTCTTCAGGATTTGGTTGAAGATCAAGCCCCATTTGATGAAGTTTTTCGATTACTTCGTCTGATGATTTTTTACCAAAGTTTTTAATATTCAATAAATCATGTTCTGATTTTTTCAATAATTCACTCATTGAATTAATTGAAGCTCTTTTTAAGCAGTTATATGCTCTTACTGAGAAGTCAAAATCTTCAATTGATAGTGTTGGAGCTGCTTCTTCAACTTCTTCAACAGGTTCTACAACTTCTGTTTTAACTTGAACAGGTGCACCTGAAATACCAGCAATTTGGCTAAAATGTTCAATTAAAAGATTTGAAGCTTTTGATAAAGCTGCACCAACTTCAACTGAACCGTTAGACCAAATTTCAAGAGTTAATTTATCAAAATCTAAAGATTCACCCACACGAGCAGGCTCAACATTGTAGCTAACTCTTTTAATTGGCATAAATACTGCATCAATCGGCAATAAATCGATTGGCAAACCGTTTTTGTGTTCTTTTAAAACATCAGTTGTAACATAGCCTTTACCAACTTCAACAGTGATATCAGCATGTATAGAACCACCTTGAGATAGAGTACAAATAACACAATCAGGGTTAACAATTTTAACGCCTGCCGGTAATTCGATATCACCTGCAAGAACTGGTCCAGGTTTTGTTGCATCTAATCTAAGGTGTTGCGGTTCAGAAGTTTCTGTTTTTACAACAACTGATTTTAAATTCAACATTATATCAATAACATCTTCAACAACCCCTGGAATAGAAGTATATTCGTGAGTAATACCTTCAATTCTAACAGATGTAACAGCAGCACCTTCAAGGCTTGATAACAAAACTCTTCTTAAAGCGTTACCGATTGTTGCACCATATCCTCTTTCAAGCGGCTCAATAACGAATTTACCGTATTGAGAGCCATCAGATGAAGTTGTTGTATTAATGTTTTTAATTTTAAGTTCCATAATTTTATTCTCTCCCTATTATTTAGAGTAATATTCAATAACGAGTTGTTCTTTAAAGTCAGGATCTAATTCTTCTCTTTGAGGAATTCTGTCAAATGTAATTGATAGTTCATTTCTATCGACAGTTAACCAAGCATAATTTAGTGCAAGGTCAATTTGTTCCATTACATTTTTAACGAATTGTTTAGAATTTTCTCTAACTGTAACAACGTCGCCTGCTTTCAATAAATAAGAAGGGATATCTACTTTTTTACCGTTAACAAGAACGTGTGCGTGATTAACAATTTGTCTTGCTTGTCTTCTTGTAATAGCAAAACCTGCTCTATATAAAACATTGTCTAATCTTGATTCAAGAGTTTGTAACATAATTGTACCTGTTACACCTGTTTTTCTTGAAGCAATTTCATAATATTTTGCAAATTGTTTTTCGCTAACTTGATATGTCATTCTGATAGTTTGTTTTGCTTTTAATTGCAATGCATAATCAGAACTTTTCTTTCTTGCAGCACCATGTTGACCAGACGCGTGCTGTCTCATTGATGTTGTTAATTTACGATTAGATAAATCTTTAACACCATAGTTTCTGAATAATTTATTTGTAGGTCCTGTATATCTAGCCATTTTAGCTCCTATTAGTTACTTATTACTTAATTTCTATAATCGCAAATTAAACTCTGCGTTTCTTTGGTGGACGACATCCGTTGTGAGGAATTGGAGTTACATCTTTAATTAATGTAATTTCAAGACCTGCACCTTGAATAGCTCTAATTGCTGTTTCTCTGCCTGAGCCGGGGCCTTTAACATATACTTCAACTTTTTTCATGCCTTGATCAATTGATTTTTTTGCAACGATTTCAGCAGCGCTTTGTGCAGCAAAAGGAGTACCTTTTCTGGCACCTTTAAAACCGCATCCGCCAGCAGAAGCCCAAGCTACAGCATTACCTTGAGTATCTGTTGAAGTAACTATTGTATTATTGAAGGTGGATTGAATATGAACTACACCTTGCAATATATTTTTTCTTTCTTTCTTTTTAGTTTTTTGTGGTTTAGCCATTATTTAACTTCCTTTTAATTATTTTCAACTTAATATTGAACACTTACGCAAGGTTAATTATTTTTTCTTACCTGCGATAGGTCCTGTCTTTTTACCTCTGCGTGTTCTGGCATTTGTTTTAGTTCTTTGACCACGAACAGGCAATTTTCTTCTGTGACGAATGCCACGATAAGAATTAATTTCACTTAAACGTTTAATATGAAGTGATTCTTCTCTTTTTAAGTCACCTTCAATTGTATAATTTGAAATTTCATTTCTTAATTTTTTAATATCTTCTTCGGTTAAATCGTCAGTTCTCAAGTCTTGAGAAATACCACAAGCGGCTAATATTTTTGCACTTCTAGTAGGTCCGATTCCGTAGATATAGGTTAATGCTATAACCATTCTTTTATTACGAGGTAAATCTACCCCAACCAATCTTGCCATTTATTTTCTCCTATTTATTAACCTTGTCTTTGTTTATGCTTTGGATGTTTACAAACAACCGTTACTCTGCCGCGTCTTTTAATGATTTGACAGTCTTTGCATATTTTTTTAACTGATGCTCTTACTTTCATTTTGTTATCCTTTATTTACTTTAGTCTATATGTAATTCTTCCTCTGCTTAAGTCATAAGGAGTCATTTCAACTTTTACCTTATCACCGGGCAGTATTCTTATGAAATTTTTTCTTATCTTTCCTGAAATATGAGCCAAAATCTCATGTTTATTTTCAAGTTCGACTCTAAACATTGCATTTGGCAAAGATTCAAGAATTACGCCTTCTAATTCAATTACGTCTTTTGACATAGCATTCCTTATTAAATCTTTTGCATAATTAATCATACATGTTGAATTTTGCTTTGCAAGCAAAAAAGGGCAAAAAATGCCGAAAAATTAAAGAAATTAACAAAAATAATAAAATAATTTTTTTAAACTTATAACACATTAAAATCGGATAATAATACTAATATGCAATTATATTGTATATTTAAAACTAATTTTTTAATTAAAAAATTGGCGTTTTAAAAAACGTATATTTAAAAAAATAACTTTACAAAAATTATCCTACTCATGGCGGGAATAGAAAAAAATACTGTTTTATTTATAATTTAAAAAAACGGAGCGAAAAAATGCAAAAAACAATACTTAATTTTCTTCAATTAACAAGAGCGTATTCATTAAGCGTTACCATAGCTTCTTGTTTAGTTATTTTGTCATATGCACACTATAGTGAAAATTTCAGCTGGTTTAATTTTATTGTTATGACAATTGCACTCTGTTCTATTCATCTTGGTGCAAACCTGTTTGATGATTATATTGATGTAAAAACAAAATTAAAAAAAGGAATAGCCTTAAAAGACATATATTTTAATTCTTTTACCCCGAAAGCAAAATTAATTACCCAAGAAATATATTCTCTAAATCAGGTAAAAACAATATTAATGACATTGTTTGGTATAGGATTGTTATCAGGATTATATTTTACTCTAACCACAGGATGGCAGGTTCTGATTTTTGCCCTAATAGGTGGAATTTTAACTCTATTTTACCCAATATCATCAAGATACTATTTAGCTGAAATCACAATTGGTTTAATCTATGGTCCGTTAATAATAATGGGTGGATATTTTGCACTCAGCGGCGAATTTAACTCAAATTTACTGTTATTCTCATTTGCAATATTTTTCTCAACCCTAGTTTTATTACATACCCACAACATTATGGATTGGGAATTTGATATAAAAGAAAACAAAAACACTCTTGCAATTTTATGCAAAACAAAAGAAAACGCAATTAAAGCACTGAAATATATGATTGTTTTGTCATATGCAATAATTGTTCTTGGTGTTCTAAATCTAAATTTTAACCCCGATATGCTTTATGTATTTTTAACTTTACCAATTGCAACAAAGTTGCTAGAATCAATAAAAGATTATATAAATATAAAAGATGTTAAATTTGAACCAAGATGGTATTGGGGATTTTTTGAAAATTGGAAAGAAATAAAATCTGAAAAAATTGATTTTTTTATGTTTAGATTTTATTTGGCAAGAAATTTTTCACTGTTTTTTGCCATATTTGCAAGTATCGGAGTCGTATCGTAGCTAAAATAGGAAAATTATGAAAAAGATAATATTATTAATATTTTGTTTATATTTAGGAGGGGTGATAATGTCCAGCACATTAGATAAAGTTGAGGAAAATATATTTAAATTAACAAGCAATGAAATAAAGAACAATGAAATTCTGCCGCAAGCACAAGTATATAATGGCTTTGGATGCACAGGCGGAAACGTATCCCCTCAATTAAGCTGGACAAATCCTCCAAAAAACACAAAAAGCTATGCAATAATTTGCCATGATCCTGATGCACCAAAAGAAAATGGATGGTATCACTGGCTTGTAATAAACATACCCTCAAATATAACCTCAATAAAACAAGGTGAAAAAATTAAAGGCGCCACTGAAACCATAACAGATTTCAAAACAACCGGCTTTGGCGGTGCATGCCCTCCAAAAGGCCATGGTATTCATCATTATAATTTTACAATCTATGCCCTAAATGTTGAAAAACTTGATATCAAAAAAGATACTGCACCAAAAGAAGTTGAATCTTTGGTAATATCTCATTCAATAGCTAAATCAACACTTTGCGGACTTTTTGAAAGAAAATAAAATTAAGTTAAAAAATAATCACAGATTAATTTTTCTTTCTTTTTGAAAGTCAATGCCTCTCTTAATCTTTGTTTAAGAGATGGTTTGTAGCACAATTTTTTATAACTATCAACCAAAATTGCTTTTCTGACAATGATTTTATTGTATTCAACAGATTTTTCTTCATCAAAATCAATATCAGGCGCAAGCTCTTTTAATCTTTTCTTACAATTAATAATTTCTGCTTCCAAAGATTTCTGTGTGTTGTTTTTCATGGATTCTCTCAAAATTCTTTTTATGGGGATAATCTTAACTATACAAATGTATTTCTCTTTGTTTTTTTATAATACAACATTTAAAAAATTAAAACTCATCCATAATATGTAAAATCCAAAAAACGCATTTAGATGGATGATAATTAATTATTTTATTCAATTAAATAAAGTATTTTTTGAATTCAAAAAAGAATTACAATACACTTATGAAAAAGAAAGTTTATGCTTATTTGCACACTCATTGGGATATTGAGTGGTATAGAGATAAAGAAGACTTTACTTTAAGATTAATTGAAGTTTTTGATGTTATTTTAGATGAACTAAAGAAAAACAACGCCCCATTTTTTTATTTTGACGGGCAAACGATGGCTCTTTTAGATTATTTAAAATATAGACCTGAAAAACTTCAAGAAGTTTTGTATTATATAAAGAACAATAAATTAGCAATAGGACCATTTTATATTAGTGCAGACAGCTATTTAATTAATTTTTGTTCAATGCTTAAAAATCTTGATTTAGGCATAAAAGTTTCAAAAGACTTCAAACAAAAAGAATTCATAGGCTATCTGTCTGATATTTTTGGCATTTCTAATTCAATATTTGAAGCACTAAAATTAAAAAATATCGATAAAGCATTGATTTGGAGAGGCGTAAATCCTAAAAAAATAAAAAACAACTGCAATTTTATAAAAAATTCAATTAAAACAACTTGGCTTGCTCAAGGCTATTTTAACGATTTTTTCCATCAAGAAAATAATATTGAAAATATTAAAAATTACCTTGATAAAATATCAAAATATTCATCCGATATTATGCTTTTACCAATCGGGGGAGATCATCTTGGAATTTTAAAAAACGCAAACGAAAAAATCAAAGAAATTAATTCAAAACTAAAAGACTATGAAATTATTTTATCCAGTCCTTTTGAATATTTTAAACACGCAAAATTTATAAACACAACAAAACAAATAGAATTTTTAGATAACTCAAATACATATATTCTTCAAGGAGTATATAGCTCAAGAATTTATCAAAAAGTAAAAAATAACAAAATTCAAAATATTTTATCAAGAATAGTTGAGCCTTTTGATTATTACTTAGGTTCAAACTATAAAAACTACATTGAAGATATTTATAAAACACTCTTATTAAACCACGCCCATGACGGGATTTACGGCTGTTCTATTGATGATGTTCATAAATCAATAGATTATAGACAGCATAAATGCCTGCTAATGTTAAATGCAACCTTAAAAAAACTTATTGGCGATTTTAAGAAAAAATATAAAATAAATTCTAAAAGCAAAGATAAAATCGGCATATTAAATTTATCTAACAACAACAATATTAAAACTGTTAAACTAGAAATCCCTTATTTATTAAAAAACGCGCAATTAATTGAAACAAATGAGGGCTTTTGCAATGAGTTACTCTATGACATCAATAAAATTCCTGTTACAGAGGATATAACAAAAATTTATACACAACTTATTGAAATTTCAGCCAACAATAAATTTGAATTTAATACGGTTAAAATAAAAAAACCGATTAAAAAAACAAAACTAACAAACACATCTATTGAAAATGATTTCATAAAACTAAAAATTGAAAATAAAAAAATATACATTATTAATAAAAAAACTAATGAAAATTATACTCTTAAATTAACAGATATCATAGACGAGGGTGATAGCTATAATTTCAGCCCAAAAGGAAAAAGAAAAGCTATCAATTTAAAAGAAAGCAAAATTTTTTATGATGGAAATATTGAATCTTCGCTTTTAATTAATTTTAAAGACATAAAGCTTTTTGCTTTTTTAAACAATCATTCTAAATTTATCAAATTCAAAGCTGAAATTAACAATAAAACAAAAAACCATAAACTCCAGCTTACGCTCAATTTAAAAGACAACATTAAAGAAACAACTTCTGATGACGCCATAGGAATAATAAAAAGAAAAATAGATTATAACTACAACATGCAAGATTTTATGCCAACAAGACGTCCCTATGAATTAAAAACAAATTCATATCCTATGCAGAATTTTGTATGCGCAAATAACGCCCTTGTTATTACAAAAGGCTTAAATGAATATGAAATTTATCAAAACGAACTCAGGATTTGCTTATTAAGAGCTTTTTCAACCATTTCAAATCCCAAAAATAAAACAAGAGCAATTCCTGCAGGCCCCGATTTAAAAACTTTTGACAGCCAATGTCTTTTTAAAACAGAAGCAGAATTCATATTATCATTCGGAAATTATAAAAAAGGCTTTGAATATCTTGATGAATTTCAGCAAAATTACGTTGTGATAGATGGTCAAAATGACAAAAATATAAATTTTAAATTAGATGAAATACAAGAAAATGAATTTGTTTATGGAATAAATTCCGAAAAGAAAATTTGCTACAATCTAAAGAACAAAAAAATATCATTGATATAAAAAAAATTTTTAGGGAATAAAAAAATTAAGAAAGATTAGTTTATTTAATGAAGGATTAAAGTGGAGACTAAAATTATGAACAAAACCCAATGGGCGGTTGAGATTTTTGAAAAATATGACATCAAAACAAGTGTTGATAACAACAATATGATTATTATTTCTCATTATAATCAACCAAAAGGAACAACATTTGAAGAATTAGGCATAGATGAAAATGAATTAATCGAAAATGTCATTGCTTGCGATGGCAATTTTGATACAAGAAAATCTAAACTAACAACTTTTCCGCTTATCGCTTGTAGAGAATTAAGACTAGATAAAGAAACAAAAATAACAGAAGCCCCAAACCTAAAAGCAGTAGGGGTTTTATTAACCAATCAATATCTGAAAAAACTTCCAAAATTAAAAACCGCAGGTTCAATTTCAATCGAAGATTCCCCTATCAAATCACTGCCAAAATTAAAAGAAGCAACAATTATTATTGCACAAAATTCAGCACTCAAAGAATTACCAAATCTTGAAAAAGTTGCAAAATTATGCATTATTGATTGCCCTATTGAAGATTTAGGCAAATTAGAACAAGGCGAAGATATTTTTATTTGTTCATCAAACGAAAATGAAAAAATAAACATTCAAGCGCTAAAAAATCTTGAAACCGTAAAAAAATTATTTATTGCTAATTCAAATATTAAATCACTGCCAAAATTAAAAAAAGCAGAAAAAATTGCGCTATATAACTGCGAAATAAAAAGCGTTAGAACTTCAATTAAAGCGGAGGTTGAAATTGAAAACAAAATTTCTGATGAAGAATTAAGCAATAAATTTGATACATTTACAGATTGGTATAACTCCGATTTATTGAATAAATCAATGGATTTATTGGGTAATATCGTAAACAGAATACAAAGCTAAAGTATAGAAGTATGAAAAAATATTTAATGCTGCAAAAATTGCAGCATTTTTTTATTTAAAATATGTTAAGAAATATTAAAATAGTATATATTTTTGAAATACTCGACTAAAAAAATTGTTTATATATATGTAGATAATTTTAGGCAAGATATGAGTCAAATTAACAGAGTACAAGTTAATAACGAAAACGAACTTCAAGCAAGCGAGCAAAACAGGTTTGAAGTTTGCGAAGAAATCGTATCTGCTCTTGTTGAACAAAACTTGCCAAGCACATTTAACCCTGATACATTTATTTCAAAAATTTCAAATACATATAATGTAACCGCTCAAGAAGCAAAAACCTGTTTAAAACTTGCTATTAAGAAGCTTGAAGGAGCAGAAGAAAAACCACAAAAACAAGAAGAATTAAGATATGCCCAATGCGGATATTTTTACCCATCCAGAAATGAAACAACTAATAAAGCTCTAAAACATAATGATGGAATGGATAGCTTATCATCATTAGGGGCTTACAATCGTTTAATGTTTGGAATAAAATAAAAAAGCAGGCAAATATGACAAATAATTTTGAAAAAACTTTTCCATCATCCATACAAGACCAATGTAAATCAATGTTTGTGCAAAATAAAAAAGAATTAAACAATCAATGCAGCGATATTTTACAGAGTGTAAATTCTGCTGTGGCAAAAGAAATTAAATCAGTGCAGGAAATTTCAAATTTATCTACCCAATTAAAACAATTACAAGCCGACACTTTTACAAAATCATGTAAAGAAGTCTCAAATAAACAAACAAAAGGTCTTATTAAAAAAGCCGTTAATCTTTTAAAAAAAGCTTAAATACTTTCAACTAAAACTATTGCGTTTGTGCTAATTGAAAGCCCATTGCCCATTGAATCCATTTTTTCATTTGTTTTAGCTTTAATTGAAACTTGATTTATTTTAAGCTCAAGCACTTGCGATATATTTTTTCTCATTTCTTCAATATAAGGCGATAACTTTGGTTTTTGACAAATTATATTTGAATCAATGTTAATAATTTTATAGCCCTCATTTAAAAGCAATTTTTTTGTTTCTTTTAATAACTCCAGACTATTTGCATTTTTATATTTTTCATCAGTATCAGGAAAATGATAACCAATATCTCTTAGAGCAACAGAACCTAAAATTGCATCAATTATACTATGAATTAATACATCAGCGTCAGAATGACCCAATAAGCCTAATTCATAAGGAATTTCAACTCCGCCCAGAATTAATTTTCTATCTTCAACAAGTCTATGAATATCATAACCCAGACCTATTCGCATAAAACCAAACTTTCTATAATATCTACAAGTTCATTACTATCTACGCTTTTACAATGATACTTTGAAACCTTATATAATTCTTTAGAATTTTTACCAACGCAAATTCCAACTCCGGCGTTTAATATCATATCAACATCATTATCTTGATCGCCTGAAGCAATAACTTCATCATCAGCTAAATTCCAATACTCTTTTAAAAATTTCAAAGCATTACCTTTTGAAGCATTTTTATTATTTATTTCAAGATATATCGGAGAACTTTGGACAATCGTTAAAACATCGGAATACTTTTTTATTAAATCCTGTTTAACTTCTTGCATTATTTTTTTATCGTTAATTACACCTAAAATCTTTGCAAACCCATTTATATTAACCTCATCAAAAGATTTTACATAAGTATAGGTTGTGCCCCTGCCATTACAATATTGATTCATAATTTCTTTATTATCGTCTTCGATATATAAAATATCATTTGTATAAATATGAGTATGAACTTTTTTTTCTCTCAGATAACTAATGATTTCTTTTCCTAGTTCGTTATTTATTAACGATTGCCACAGAATTTCATCTTTTGTTCTAACCACAGCACCTTGATAACATACAACCGGTGTTTTTATATTGAATTTATCTGCAACAAATTGCGCGCCCATAAACATTCTACCTGTTGCCAAAACAAGTTTTGTATTACTTTTGTTTATTTTTTTAATCAACTCATCCATTTGAGGAGTGTATGAACTGTCATAATTCATTAAAGTGCCATCAATATCGCTAATCCAAAGTTTAAATTTCGTCACAATATTACCCCTATTAATATTTTTATTATACAATAAAAATATTAATAGAATATAAATAGGAGCTTATAAGGTAAAATGGCTGAAAAAATTGAAAGACAAAGACAAAAAGAACAAGACAGATTTGAAAGAAGAAAAAATTTCAATGCCGTAGAAGAAAATTTTACACCCGAACAAGCGCAAATTGAGGCGTCAAGATGTTTAAATTGCAAAAATGCAAGGTGTAAAACAGGTTGCCCTGTAAGCATTGATATTCCATCATTTATTAAAGAAGTTAAAGAAAATAATTTAGAAAAAGCAGGGGATATAATTCGCCAATCTTCAATGCTTCCTTCTGTTTGCGGCAGAGTTTGCCCGCAAGAAAAACAATGCGAAGGAAAGTGTATTTTAGGCATCAAAGGTGAACCTGTTGCAATTGGAGCATTGGAAAGATTTGTCGGCGATAATACAGCTGCTAAAAAAGTAGATATAACTCCAAACGGCAAAAAAGTTGCAATAGTAGGATCAGGTTGTGCAGGTATGACAGCTGCTGCCGATCTTAGAAATGCGGGTTTTGAAGTATCTGTTTTTGAAGCATTGCATGAACTTGGCGGTGTTTTAAGATATGGTATTCCGCCATTCAGACTTCCAAGAAATGTTTTAGATAGAGAAATTAAAGCACTGGAAGAAATCGGAGTAAAATTCTTTAAAAATGTTGTAGTAGGTAAATCAATAACAATAAAACAACTTAAAGAAGAAGGTTATAGCGCTATATTTATTTGCTCAGGTGCCGGATTACCTAAAATGATGCACATTAAAGGTGAAAATTTGAACAACGTATATTCAGCTAATGAATTTCTAACAAGGGTTAATTTAATGCATGCACAAAGCCCTGATACACCAACACCATTGAAAGTAGGTAAAACTACTGCAATTATAGGCGGAGGTAACGTTGCAATGGATGCAGCAAGAACTGCTGTTAGAATAGGATATGAAAAAGTTTATATTTTCTATAGAAGAACAGAAAAAGAACTACCTGCAAGACTTGAAGAAATTCGTCATGCTAAAGAAGAAGGAATTGAATTTAAGTTCTTACATGCACCTGTTGAAATTAATGGTGAAGATGGCTGGGTAAAATCAATGAAATTTGAACTAATGGAATTAGGTGAACCCGATGCATCAGGTCGTCAAAGACCTGTTGGAACAGGCAAATTTGTTGATTATGACCTTGATAGCGTAATTGTTTCATTAGGAACAGGTCCAAACCCAATTATCCAACGCTCTGCAAATGATGAAAATATTGACCTTGAAACAGATAATAAAGGCTATATCATTATCAATGAAAAAGGTGAAACATCTGTTCAAAACGTTTACGCCGGCGGTGACGTTGCTCCATTAGGTCCATCAACTGCAATTAACGCTATGGGAGCAGGCAAAAGAGCAGCAAAAACAATCATTGAAGCTCTTTCATAAATTAAATAAAATTTTAAACCGCCCTTAATCAAAGGGCGGTTTTTATACACGGCTCACGCTTATTTTTCCATCTGTGGAGTTTTACTTTAGCAAAACATATATAACTTGGGCGAAAGCCCAATAATTATGAGGCAGGCGGAAGTTTTCTTCTTTTTATGTTC
>CALUWJ010000012.1 GCA_944324455.1 Candidatus Gastranaerophilales bacterium
AATCACTTACATATATATAAAGTATATATAAAATACATAATTTCAGTTTTTGTTTATTTTGTTACATAACTTTACAAATTACTTTTTAATCAAAATATTCCATTCCGAGATATCGTGCGCCATTTCCAAGAATTTTTTCGATATATAAAAGTCTATTATATTTCATTGTTCTCTCGCTTCGAGATAGAGAGCCAGTTTTAATAAATCCTGAATTTACACCAACTGCTAAATCTGAAATAAAAGTGCTTTCTGTTTCACCGGAACGATGAGAAATTATTGTTCTGTAATTATTTCTTTTTGCTAAATCAATGCATTCAAGAGTTTTTGATAAAGTACCAATTTGATTTAATTTAATCAAAATTGAATTAGCAGCATTATTTTCAATACCATTTTTCAATAAAGCAGGATTTGTTGTAAAAAGGTCATCACCAACAAGCATTACCTTTTTATTTAAAATTTGAGTTAATTTTATCCAAGATAAAAAATCATCCTGCGCCAAACCATCTTCAATTGAAACAATAGGATAATCTTCACATAAGTTTTTTAAATAATCTATCATTTCATCACTTGTTAAGCTTTTATTTTCAAAATTATATTTTCCATCTTTATAAAATTCACTTGCTGCAATATCAAGTGCAATTTTAACATTATCAGTTGAATATCCTGCTTCAAAAATCGCATCTAAAATTACCTCTAGCGCTTCTTTATTAGTTTTTAATTCAGGCGCAAAACCACCCTCATCTCCAACATTAACAGATAAATTTCTACTTTTTAAAATATTTTTTAAAGTATTAAATATTTCAAGAGAAATTCTTAAAGCATCAGAAAAACTTTTAGCTCCATAAGGTACAATCATAAATTCCTGAAAATCAAGATTATTATTTGCATGCACTCCTCCATTTAAAATATTTATAAATGGAGTCGGCATATTAAGTGCGTTAATTCCGCCTAAATATTGAAACAATTCAAGCCCTGATGCTTTACTTGCAGCAGCACAAACAGATAAAGATACAGCTAAAATTGCATTAGCTCCAAGGCTGGAAAGATTTTTAGTATTATCCTTTTCAATCATAATATTGTCAATTTCAAACTGATTAAAAGGAGATTTATTAATTAATAATGGAGCAATAATATTATTAACATTATCCACTGCTTTTAAAACACTTTTTGAAAACAAAAAATCAGGGTTATTATCTCTTAACTCTATTGCTTCATTAATTCCAACAGAAGCACCCGATGGAACAGATTGAATTGCACTTATTCCATTGTTTAATTCAACACAAGCACACACTGTCGGGTTGCCTCTTGAATCAATAATTTGCCAAGCTTTTATATCTTTAATTAAAATTGCCATAAGAAAATCTTATGGCAATTTATAAAAAATTTAATTACACGATAGATTAATACTACTTACCTATTTCCAATGACGCAGTTGCCATAGCTTTTGAAATTGTCATTACACCTAAAGACGCTTCATAAGCTCTTTGCGCTATTGTCGCATCTGCTATATCTACCATAGCATTAGTGTTAGATGTTCTGATATAACCATTTTCATCAGCATCAGGATGCCCAGGTTTATATATTTTAGCCCCCGGTGTCGGATCTTCAACAATGCCATCAAAATTAACACCACCAAGATTAGAAGCCATAGCCCCCATGCCCATTGAAGATAAAACGGTTGCAAAACTTTGGTCTTGATTAGATGAAATTATAGGAATTTTTCTTGTGTAATTAGGCGTATCAATATTTGCGATATTTTTTGCAGCTATTTCAACACGTTTTCCATGGACAGCCAAACCCTCACGACCTATTTGAAATGCATTCATTAAACCCATAATCTAATCTCCTTAACCGTTAGCTGAAACATTCATTGCTGTTTTTATTTCTGTTATTGTGCTTGACAATTGGCGAACAGCAACATTATAAAGCAGATAATTCTCTTGCATTAAAGACAATTCATCTTCTGTACTTATATTTTCACTTTGAGAATTAGAACTTGCAATTGGAGCCGAGCCGTATTTATCAATCAATTTAGCTTCAAGATTTGATGAAATTCCGCTATTTAAATATTGAGAAAAATCAACATCTTTTCTTCTATAACCTTTAGTGTGCATATTTGCAATATTATCAGACAAGCATTCTTGTCTTTGTGAAACTAAATCAAGCATTTTTTGAGGTTTATTTAATAAATTTAGAGGAACTAAACCCATAGCTATTTTCCTTTATATATTATTCTGTGATATTTATTGCTTGTTGATACATTTGATCAACCGCTTTCATTAATGATGTTGTTGCAAGAATTGAAGCATTAATTCTTGAAACCATATAAACTTCAGATATTACATCTAAGTTAGAGCGCTCAACCCCATATTGTTTTATTCCTTTATGATCTTCAATTAATTTCATAGCGCCCGAATTTTCTGTTGCAATAAATTCATTTCCGCCAACATCTTTTAGTGCTTCAGGGTTTTGAAATTGCACAACAGGAATTGTGCCTGAATAAATTGGTTCTTCGCCTAATTTTTTATATGTAAAAACGTCTCCATTTTCTTTTATTTCGATTTTATCTGCTGCAGCGTCAATAACAATCCCCGAACCAACTAAATTACCTGTCTTTGTAACAAGATATCCATCTTTATTTGTTGTAAAGGCACCATCTCTTGTATATCTGATTTCACCTTGCACTGTAGTAACAGGAATATATCCAGGGCATTGAAGCGCAATATCTAAAGGATTATTAGTTATTAAATAATCACCTGTTTTTGTATCAGTTCTTTCTATTCCATGCACTGAACCATCAGCATCTATTACATCTTCAAATCTTACTGCTTTATATCCGTTTGTTTGGATATTTGCAATATTTTGGGTAGCATAAGCCAATCTGTCAAATTCAACAGTTAAATTAGTGGATGCTTTTCTTACCATGCCTTGTAAATTATAAGCCATATATTACCCTTTTTATACTTGTCCTAATCTTGAAATAGCGGTGGATAGTTTAGAATTTTGCATTCTAAACATTTGCCTGTTTGCTTCAAAACTGCGTTTATAATTTGCCATTTCAATATATTCTTTTTCTAGTGAAACATTTGAAGCTTCAACATAACCCTGTCTAACACAATTAGAATTAACTCTTTCACCGTCTGATGAAACTATCCCAATTGTTCCTGCAGTTAAAAGTCCTCTTTTTTCGTTATCAAATACGCCGACTTTACCATCCAAACCGATTGTAATTTTGCTTACATCATCAGGAACACAAGGTAATACTATCGGATATCCCGTTGAAGATAAAACTTTTTGGTTATTTTGCGTCAAAAGTTCTCCATCTTTATTAATCTGAAATCTGCCGTCACGAGTCAATTCTACACTTCCATCTGAATTTAAAACTTGAAAATATCCTTTATCAGATAATGCAACATCTAAAGGTCGTTGGGTCATAACAAGCCTGCCTGTTTGAGTATCTACACTATGAGATAGCGCACTTGTTCCTATGTATTCGGCAAAAGAAGAAATAACCGCTTCTTTTCTTTGATAGCCGATTTTATCAAACCCAACAACATTTTCACTAAATATACCCATAATATCCATCTCCATTTGCATGGCATTAATGGATTGGGCTATACCTGAAGCGTCAAAATTTATTCCTGCTGCGAGTTTCATAACGTACTCCCTTTTTTAATAGTTAACGACCCTTTAAGTTAAATCTTCATAGGAAATAATAAAAATACTCTATATATACTAGAGTTAATAATTTTTTAGCTAAAGTCAATGTGATTTTATTGAATAAAGTTAAAAAATAAAATATAATAAATTTTATGGAAGAAAATAAAGAAAAAATTGAATTAATTAAAAAATCTTTTGAACTTAAAAATCTAAAAAAGTACAAAGAAGCACTTGAGTTATTATATAAAGCACTTGAATACGACAATCTTAAACAAGATAATGTTGAATTGTTATCGCAAATTGGCGATTTACACATGCAGCTAAAAAACTATGATAGAGCATTAGATGAATTTCAAAAAGCTCTTGCAATCAACAAACGCCATCAATACAGTATTCAAAAATGCTATGACATTTATTACGAAACAAATAAACTAAATAAAGCCTTAAATCTTGCACAAAAAATGTGCGAAGAAAATAAAACTCCACAAAGCTACTATAATTATTTTAAAGCTTTAATAAAAATGGATAAGACGCAAGATGTTATAGAGATATTCAATTCATTGCCTGATGAAATAAAACTTGATGTTGATATTTTATATTTAATTTCCACTATTTGCACAGGCGCAAAGAAAAAACTGCTTTTAGAAAAAATAATATCACTCAATGTATATAATACGGATGCAAATCTGGATTTGGCAGCTATTGAATTAGAAAATAAAAATTATTCAAAGGTTATACAATATTGCTTGAATATCGAAGATGATAACCCCCTAGCTCTATATTATCTTGGAAAAGTTGAAAGCAATAACAAAAACTACACAAAAGCAATTGACCTGTATACAAATGCTATTAAATTAGATAATGATAATCATAACTTTTATTTTGACCTTGCAAAAACATATAGCGACATTGCTTGGTTTGATGAAGCACTTTTAGCACTTAAAAAATCAATCAATCTTGATTTAGCAAAAAATAATACAAATTTGTTAGATGAAAAATATTTTCTTGCAGGTTGGATTTTAATTAAACAAAATCAACTGCAAAAAGCTCTTTTAAATCTTAATTCAATAGATAAAAATTCAAAAATGTATGAAAATGCACAAATTTTAATACAAATAATAAATTTAAAATCAATGAATTTATCACAAGCCAAAAAGAAACTTGAAGAATATTACGAAAAAGATAAAAATAATATAATTCTAATTGACACGCTGGCTATTGTATATAAAGAACTAAAGCTTAATAAACAAGCAATCAAACTATATTTTGATGAACTCAAAATTAATCCTAATTCAATTTATTGTACATTGGAAATCATTGATTTATTAATTGATGAAAAAGAATACGATAAAGCTCTTGAAATAATTGAAAATTTCACTGAAAGATATCAAAATTGCGCAAATATATATAACTCATTAGCTAGAATTTATTACAGATTACAAGATTTAAATAAAGCAATCAACTCAATTAATAAATATATTGAACTTGATAAAAATAATGCAGAAGCATTTTATTTTAGGGGTTTAATTTTAAATGACTTAGGTCATTATGAAGATGCAAGAAATTCAATATATAATGCCATAAAATTAAATCCAAATAACGCAAAATATTACAGTCAAATGGCAAGAAGCTATCAAAATCTAAAAGAATATAAAAATGCGCTTTTATATTCTAAAGAAGCAATTGAAATAAATCCAAACGAAATAAACTTCAAAAAACAAGCATACGAAATTTCACTTTTAATCGGGGATAAAAACCAAATAGAAATGTATAAAAATCAACTTGATAGAAGCGAAAAAATTCTAAAAATGTCAAGATAAAAATAAAAAAAGGGAGGTTTTCAAAACCCCCATTTCCCCATTAAAAAATTCGTTTCATTCAAACATCTTCTGAATTATATTAATATTTTAAACTAAAAAAACACTGAAAGGCAAATTAACTAACTACATTATTATTCTACACTTGTAATAATTACCTATCATCCTTTATACAGTTGATTTTAGCCATTTAAAAAAAGTTTACAATTCTAGTTAAAAAGTTAATTTTTTTAAAATATTGAATAAAATTTATAAATAATTATAAAAAAGTCATGACAAATTTTAATCCAATCAATAGTAATTTTAATATTCAAAATAATTTTTCAAGTCAAAAAGCAGGACTGGTTCAAAACAGTCAAAATCAAGCAATTAATCAGTTCAATCAAAACCAATCGCAAACACCTGCGCAAAACCTGCAAACTTCACTCAATCCTAATCTTTTAATTAATTATGAAGCAGTTAAAATGACGAATGAACAGGTTTTAAAATACCTTTTAAACCTTCTTGAAATGCCATCTTCTATTGATAAATTTATTTCAAATTTAAATAATGCAAAAAATCAAGATAAAATAGCCAAACTTTTAAATGAAAACTTGCTAAATATAAAAGCACTAAATGATTTTTTAAATCAAAACTCAACAAATGCAATAAATAAGCTTTTAAATATTATCTCGACAACACTTAAACAAGGAAATGAAGATATATCGCAATTAAAAGAAATGCTGACAATACTAAACTCTATTCAGCAATCAAGCTTAATTAACGTAAACACTCTAAAAGAATTTTTATTATTATATATACCCTTAAATATTCCGATTTTTAATAAACAAGATGAAATTAAAAACCAAGATGAACAAGAAACAAAAATTATAAAATCATCTATACTATCCATAATGCTTGAAACAATTAATTTTTCAAATATACTTTGTTCTATCAACTCAAATGATAATCAAATATTTTTAGATATTTATTCAAACAATTTTTTTCCTTTTGAAAAATTCAATAAAATAATGGCTTTATTAACACAAAATGGAAATATAAACGTATCTTGCGATTTTAAAATTTTAAAAACCATAGAAAAAGAAAATTCAACTCAAAACTTTAAAGTGAATTCAACAGGAAATATCCCATTAAATGTATTGCTTTTAGCACAAATGACAATTAAAGCAATTTTTAAATTGGATAATGATTTTTCTTTAGCTATTTAATTTTTTTCAAACTTGAAATAAAGTTGTTATGCTCAACATCACCCTCAACCTGAGTTAAAAATACTTCTGTCTCACTTCTTTTCACTGCAATTGGAGGTAAATCTGCAAGCTCTGAAGCATAATAATTGGCATCATTTCTAGTATTCATTTTAACTTTGTTTGCAAGTCTGTTTAATGATAAATTTCTCAAAAAACCAAATGCAGATTTTTTATCTGAAGAAAATCTTGTATATATTCTCAACGATGCATCATGCCGCTCCATATCAAACCTGCCTCTAATTAAAGCAGACAATGAATCTGAATATGACTTTATATTAATCATAGTAACAACATTATCTTTTAATAAAAGCTGACCTGTAATTTTATCAAATTTACCTTCAGGAATTGAGACAATATCCATTATAGTTCCGGGGCTAATCATGACAATCGGGTTTCTAAATACTGAAGCTATTTTTAAAACATATTCAACTAAACCAATTTTACCAATTGTACCTTCGTTAACTAAAAACTGGATTTTGCCGTTTAATTTAAGAGATTTATCAGTATTAAGTTCAATTAAACCGGAAGCTTTTCCCGTAATTTCTTTATCCAGATTTAATAACACTTTTGCCATTAAATTAGAATCTACATCTTTTGCACCTAATTTAATTGAATATAACAAATTAACCAAATCACAATTAATTGCTAAAGAAGAAATGCCGTCTGCAATATCAAACCTGTTTGATTTAATATTTAAAATTCCTTTTTCATCAAGTGTTAAATTTGCCTTTACATTAGCAAATTGAAGCTCTTTATAATTACCGCTTTTTACAATAAAATCAGCATTTTCAATTCTGATTAAATTTGTATCAAACATATAATCATCATCAGCAATTTCATCAGGATTTTCAATTTCAACTTCTTTTGGTTGAATACTTTGATTTTTAGCTCCATTATTAAAAGAAGCCATCACTCGTTCAATATTCAATTTATCCAATTCAAGAACTAAGTTGTTAATTGTAAATGGAGCTTTCAATTCGTTTTTAATTTTACCCTTAAATACAAAAGGAACTCTTTTGAATATTCCGTCTGTATAAACCCAAATATTATCATTGGTTGTTTTTAATACCGCATTTTTAACCCACATTCTTTGATAAGGTAAAAATGTTTTATTAATTTTCATATCAGCATTCAAATATGGAATATCATTTTTAAACATGACATGCATGCTTCCAATCATTGTACCTTTTTTAAATGTTTTTTGCTTTGTAAATATATTCAAAAATTCGCAAGGAATTTCTCTATCAAATTTAAAACCAAGATTGTCAATTTTTCCATTTAGCGCCATTTTGCCATCTAAAATAACAATAGGCTTAATTTTAACCCCTCTTTTAATATCAGAAGCAATATAGTAATTTATATTTTTTATTTCAAGATTATTATTTTCAATATGAAAATCACCTTTAATCGCTCTATCATAATCAGACAAGGCAGACTTGGTATCTTTCAAGCCAAAGTTAACTTTTTTTGGAATTTTTGCAAGCCAAGTTATATCCATTATATTGTTTTTAGATTTGTATACAATTGCAGTTCTAAAAGATTTAGACGTAAATAAAACAGTGTTGTTGATTAATTTTGCCAAATAATCTTTAAAAAATTCATTTGTAACAACAGTATCAATAATTAAATTAGAATCAAAAGTCTTATAATAATCCTTTATATCGCCAAAAATTTTAATTGAATTTGCTTTATTTTTACCATAATAACCAACTAAATCTTTAAAATCAATTTTATCTTTATAAATAATTATTTTACCTTTTTGAATATTTAAAGGTAAATTTGACAAGTCTTTAATGGATGCCTTTGCATTAGTAATATTGATAACACCCGATAAATCGGAGTTGTTTTTCATATTTACATCAAAAGACACGTATCCTGATGGATTAGCCAAAGGAGAAAGTAATTTTTCACCATCTAAAATAACAACATCGGAATTTATTATATTAAAGATATCTTTTAAGAAAAAACTCCTAGATTTTGCATTTAGATTTAGACTCAAATCTTCTAATTTAAATTCAGAATTAACCAACAAATCAGACTTATTTAATAAAACTCTTAAATCATCTGTTTTTATTTTATCTTCATATATTTTTACTTCATTTGTTGATGAACTTACTATATGAAGATAATTATTAGTATTTTTATATACATCAATCATTAAATTAAAAACTAAATTCTTGCAATTTTCACCCTCAACAATTGAAATATCTCTTGAATATAAATCAATCAAGGCTTTATTTTGTTTATATGAAACTTCTAATTCATTTAAATTTATTTCAGAATTATAAATATTTAATCTAAAATCTGAGGGTTTTTGATTTTCTTTTTTTTCAAAAACAGGCAAATTTTCTATTAATTTGTCTGCCATTACAATCAAAGAATTTGCTTTTAAATAATTTAATTTTATTTCCTTTTGAAAAATTTTATTATATGAAATTGATGTTGAAAAACCATCTAAGCTAACAAGAACTTCATTGTTTTTTGTTAATAATAAACTATCAACACTACATTCAATCAAAGGTTTTAAGCTTGTTTTAATTTTTGGATTATCAATAACAAGCTCCATTTTTAAAATATCATGTGTTAATTTTTCAATCGAATTTGTTGCAAATTTTGAAGTCATTATTTTTGGCAGCACATAAAGATAAAAAGCAACCAAAAATACCGCAAAAACTAGAATTGAAGCCAATAAAATTGAAATAAATTTTAAATTAAAGTTTAATTTTCTCATACGAAATAATTATAACATAATTAATTTATGATATTATGTATGTATGAAAAAAATATTAATTTTGCTATCAATAATAATGCTTTCTAACTTTGCTTATGCTGAAAATAACCAAATTCAGACATATAGCGAAGAAAATAAATTTGGCTTAATTAATGGCACAATAAAAATAACAGAAGCAAAATATAACAAACTAATCAGACTCAAAGACAGCTCTTGGTTATTTTTATACAAAAATAAATTCGGAATAATGGATAATGAAGGTAATATTCTTGTTGAACCAAAATATACACAAGCTCAAAGATACGCCGGAAGATTTGCAAAACTAGGCTCAAGAGGTTTGTATTGCTTATATGATGAAAATGCAAATTTAATTATTCCACAAGAATATAGCGCAATTGAAATATTATACGGAAAAATGTTTTTAGTTGAAAAAAACTATAAATATGGTCTAATTAGTTATAATGGAGATATTATTCTTGCACCTGTTGCAGATGATATTTACATGCCAAAACCTAATGTTTTAAAAATTTCTTATGACGGAGTTTGGCAAGAAATCGAACAAAAATCAAGAGATACAATAGAATTACCAAAAGATTTAGCGCAAATCACACAAGATAGCGAAAATTTTTCCGTTAAACAAATAATCGATCAGCCAATCACAAGTGCGGGCTATGGAGTTGTCAGCGCGAGTGATTATTTAATCAAAATCTTTTCATCTATTTCACCAGCTTATGAACAAACTATTGATGAATTAATTTTAGCTCATGGGGCAGACACAGCAACAATATTAATAAAATCATCTTGGCTTTTTAAATTTCCATTTGTATATGGGAAAAATTATATTAAAAATTTAACAGCACCAAATAATGGTCCTTTGGCTGATGTAAAAGCAAATTTGAAAAATAAAATTAACAATTAATTACTAAATTATTTTCAAATTCTTCAAATATTTCACGAATTATCGGATTATCAACAGCGTCGATTCCTTGGGTTTTATATATTTTCATATATTTTGATGCCATTTTTTGCGCCGCTTTAAATTCTTCTATTCCTGCAGCATCCCAAAATCTTTTTCTATATTTTGCAAGTACTACCTGCTCTTTGGGAGGTAATTCTTCATCAGGAACGTTTTTTGCAATAATTGATGAAACATATCCATCTTTTTTTGCAATATCAGAAGCAATTGTTGCAGTTTTAGGACACAAAGCCCAAACAATTTCCATTCTAAGCGAATTCATGGGTGAATTCATTCTGGCTTTTTCAATTCTTTTTGCTTTTGTTTCTTGTTTTCTTTGTTCTTGCAAGATTCTATTTTCAAATAGTTTTTTATCAACAAAAGCTCTTGTTTTTTCATCAGATAAATCAACTAAAACTTTTTTAGAATCCTCCGGAAAAATATATTCTCCAATTATTTTAAATTCATCATTTTTTATAGCTTCATCTAAATCAACTTTTCTTATTTTTAATTTTTTAGCCAAGTTTATGGTTGATATAATATTAGAATTAGCATCTCTTAATTGTCTCAATTTTTCTTCAGATTGTGAATATGGAGCAATATCGACTAAAGCCCTTGCTTTTTTTCCTTGTGGAGTATCGATTTTTTCATATATTCCAGGCAAAACTCCTTTTTTAATCATTTGCGCTAAATTTTGAGCACTAGAATAACCCAAGTTTGAAAGATACATTACAGGGACATAAATTGGCTTGATAATACCATCTGATCTTCTTGCTTTATAATATTTTTTTGATGGAATTGGGGTTAATTTCAAATGTTCATCAAATGCTGATAAATTATTTTCATCATTTAAATCAAAAACGTAACTGTTTAAACCATCGGTATCATCATATTCCGCTTCATAGGGTTTTAATTTATTATCAGCCAATAACTCTGATAATTTTGCCAATGAAATATTATATTCAAACAATAATTGACGAAAATCTTTTAAACCTGGGCTTTTTTCTTGAATACAAGAAATAAACTCAGCATTTTTATCATTTTCTAAGTCAATATATGCACTTGAAATAGCAGTTCTTGGGATTAAATCATAGTCAAATTTATCATCATTCAACCATTTTATTATTGGCGCATAAGAATTTAATTTAAGATAATTTGCAAGCGCAACAGGAGTTTTGATAGTAGGATTTAAATCGGCCTGTTCTTCTCTGACTTTTTTAGGAACATCAGGATTATACAAAAAAGCCATCTTTGGATTTTGGAGCATTTTTGTTTTATACATTTCTATATCATCTTTGTAATTTTTTGCTTTTGTATCAACAAAAGATGAGCCAAAACTGACACAATCATAGCTTTGTTCAAAAGGTGAAGAAAAATAATAACCTATTTTTTGGTTATTATTTTTAAATTGCATTTGTTGTAAATTAAAATTTATTCTCATAACAAAATCAATAAAACATGTGAAGAAAAAAAATTGCCAATAAAAAACGAGCAACTATTAATTGCTCGTTTTTTATTAAATTTAATATTTAATTAGAATTGTAAACCAGCTTCTCTTGCTGCATCTGCTAAAGCTGCAACTCTACCATGGAACAAGAATCCGCCTCTATCAAATACAACGCCCTCTATTCCTTTAGCTAGTGCTTTTTTAGCAACATCAGCACCGACAACTTTAGCAGCTTCAATGTTACCGCCGTGTTTTAAGCCAAGTTCTTTTACTTTTGATGAAGAAGAACAAATAGTAACACCTTTAACATCGTCAATTACTTGAGCATAGATATGTTTAGTTGAACGATATACTGCTAAACGAGGCCATTGAGCATCACCCGAAATTTTAAGACGCACTCTTTGATGTCTTTTTCTTGTTTGAGCTTTTCTATTAATTGTTTTAATCATTTTTCTTTCCTTTCACCAAAACCATTTCCTACTTACTTTCAGATGGTTTATATTGGCAATTTATCTACTTATTATTTTTTACCTGCTTTACCAACTTTTCTTGCGATATATTCACCTTCATATTTAACACCCTTACCTTTATATACTTCAGGTGGACGTTTTGAACGAATTAAAGCGGCAATATCACCAACCATTTGTTTGTTAGTTCCTGAAACAGTGATTTTAGTATTAGCTTCAACAGAAATTGTAATGCCTTGTGGAGGTTCAATTATAACAGGGTGAGAATAACCCAATGAAAGATTAATTGCACTACCTTGCATAGCAGCACGATAACCCACACCGACAATTTCTAATTTTTTTTCAAATGGTGTTTTTACACCAACAATTGCATTAGAAATTAATGTTCTAAATAAGCCATGAAGACTTCTTGATTTTCTGTCTTCTGCTCTGCGATTTACTACAACTTCTTTGTCATTAATTACAACTTCAATTTCAGCAGGAATAGTAACAGTTTCTGTTCCTTTTGGACCTTTTGCTGTCAATTTGTCTGCATCTAGTTTAACTTCAACTCCATCAGGAATTGCAATTGGTAATTTTCCTATTCTGGACATCTTTCTTTCTCCTTTTGCTTTTTAGCGGGAACGCATCGTTTAATACGATTTAACCCTTAATACATTATTTTTAGCTTTTGCTTGGTTGGACTATCAACCAAGCCTTTGTGTGCACTTCACACACTTTAGCCCTCGTCTTCGTTCGTTAAGTCCAGTCGGACTAAACTCACTCGACTCTTAGTACGGTGTCCGCTCTGTTCGCCAGACCTCGACGGTCTGCCGTCACGAGCTTCACACACTTTAGCCCTCGTCTTCGTTCGTTAAGTCCAGTCGGACTAAACTCACTCGACTCGGGATTACCATACATAGCAAAGAACTTCGCCGCCTAGTTTATTAGCTCTTGCTGCTTTTTCAGTCATCAAACCTTTTGATGTAGAAATAACAGCTATGCCCATACCATCAAAAACTCTTGGCATGTTTTTTGCTTTAGAATATACTCTTAAGCCAGGTTTTGAAATTCTTTGAAGACCAGTAATAACACCTTGTCCATTGTTGTATTTTAAAGTTACAACAATATTTTTAAAGCCGTCTTTTTCTTCAACAACGTAACCTTCAACATAACCTTCTTCTTTTAGAACTTTAACCAATTCTTCTTTTAGATTAGATGCAGGCATTGAAACTGTTTCATGTTTTACCATGTTTGCATTTCTAATACGTGTTAAAGCATCAGCGATGGGATCATTAATTGTCATTTGTTTTTTCCTTTCTACTTGCAAGAACAAGTCTTGTAGTTTAGTATAAGCGAGAACATCATAATTCAAACAAAAATTGAATGCAAATATTTGTTAAATTATATTAATTTTCATGCAAAAAGAACACTTCAAAAGAAGTGTTCTTTTTTATTATCTCTTATACTACCAAGAAGCTTTGGTTACGCCGGGCAATAAGCCTTGGTGAGCCATTTTTCTAAGGCAGATTCTGCAGATACCGAAATCACGATGGAAACCGTGAGGTCTGCCGCAGATTGAACAACGGTTATGAAGTCTAACTCTTGGGTATTTGCCCTTAGCAGCTAAAGCTTCACGTTTGTGTTCTTTGTCTATCATTGCTTTTTTAGCCATATTTAAAATTATCTCCTATATTTATTATTTGTTTTTAAAAGGCATACCTAAGTGTCTTAACAAGCTTCTTGCTTCTTCATCAGTTCTAGCTGTTGTGATGATAGAAACATTCATACCCTTTACTATATCAACTTCTTCATAGTGAATTTCAGGGAATAATGATTGTTCTTTTAAACCAAAAGTGTAATTGCCTCTGCCATCAAAACTTTTAGGACTAACACCTCTAAAGTCACGAATACGAGGAAGTACAACACAAACTAATTTTTGGAAGAAATCATACATTCTTTCGCCTCTAAGAGTAACCATTGCACCAACAGGCATTCCTTCTCTTAATTTATATGAAGCGATTGATTTTTTTGCCTTTGTTGATAAAGCTTTTTGACCTGCGATTTTTGTTAATTGATTAACAATCGTCTCTGCTAGTTTAGAGTTATGTGAAGCTTCACCAACACCCATATTAAGAACAATTTTAGACATTTTAGGAATTTGCATTTCATTTGAATATGAAAATTCTTCTTTTAATTTTGCTCTTATTTCATTGTTATAACGGTCTTTCAAATTACCGGTGCTTTTAGACATTTTCATTTCCTTCTTCTTAGCCTTTGAAACCCTGCCAAATTAGCCTGTCGGATTTCAATGCCCCACAATCACGTGGTCTATACATCAATTGTTTCGCCGCATTTAGCACAAACGCGAACTTTTTTTCCATCTTTAACAACTTTTTTAACTCTTGTTGCTTTTTCACAAGATGGACAGCAAATCATAACTTTTGAAGCATTCAATGGTTTAGCAATTTTATTTAAGCCGCCTTGAATACCTGCCATAGGATTTGCCTTTTGGGCTTTTGTTACAACGTTCACACCATCAACTAAAACAGTACCTTTAGCTAGGTCAACTTCTTTTACGTTTCCTTGTTTTCCTTTATCTTTACCAGAAACAACAATAACGCGATCGCCGACTTTGGTATGAAGTTTTTTATTTGCCAAATTTTTGTCGTTTTTAGCCATTTCACTTATTTCCTATTACTTTATTATATTACTTCAGGAGCTAGAGAAATAATTTTCATGAAATTCTTTTCTCTTAATTCTCTTGCAACAGGTCCAAATACACGAGTTCCACGAGGAGCGCCATCTTTTGCAATAATAACAGCAGCATTATCATCAAAACGGATAACAGATCCATCATTACGTTTGATATCATGTTTTGTTCTAACGACAACTGCAGTTACAACATCAGATTTTTTTACAGGCATATTGGGAGTTGCATCTTTAACAGCAGCGATGATTGTATCACCAACGCTTGCATATTTTTTATTACTTGAACCCATAACACGGATGCAAAGAAGTTCTTTTGCACCTGTATTATCAGCAACTTGTAATCTGGTTTCTTGTTGTATCATATCTTGTTACCTTACTTAATTTAACTACTTAGCAACGCTTACAACTTTATCTAAAGTCCATCTGATAGAACCAGATAGTGGTTTAGATTCAACAATTGTAACAACATCGCCTACACGACATTGATTTTCAGCATCACGAACTTTAAAGTTCTTAGTGAAAGTCATTGTTTTTTTGTATTTCTTATGAGCTTTATGTTCAGCAACTTCAACTACAATTGCTTTATCCATTTTATCGCTCACAACAGTACCTTGTTTTACTTTTTTAGGCATTTGATTATTTCCTTATGCTTGTTGTTCTTTTTGTCTTAAAATAGTTTTCGCACGTGCAATCTCTCTTTTTTTATTTTTAATAGATGCAGTGTTTTCCAACTGTTTTAATTTATTGTGTCCCATTTTTAAAGTAAATAATTCTTTTTTTGATTCAAGAATTAAATCCTTTAATTCATCAATAGTTTTTTCTTTTATTTCTTGAAGTTTCATTTAGTACCTACTTTTCTACTACTCTTAATTTAATCGGTAATTTTTGAGCAGCTAAGTTTAGTGCTTCAATAGCATCTTCCCTAACGTCGAATGCTACTTCAAATAAAATTCTTCCGGGTTTAACAACTGCGACCCAATATTCAGGGTTACCTTTACCTTTACCCATACGGGTTTCAGCTGGTTTTGCAGTAATTGGTTTATCCGGAAATATTTTAATCCAAACATTACCGCCACGTTTAATTTTTCTAGTTATTACACGACGAGCAGCTTCGATTTGTCTTGAAGTAATCCAGGCAGGCTCAAGTGCTTGCAAACCATATTGACCAAACTCAAGGTTGCAACCTCTTGTTTCAGTACCTTTCATATTGCCTTTCATTTTTTTACGAAACTTTGTCTTTTTAGGCATTAACATTTTTATATTTCTCCTAGTTGTTTACTTAAGTTATGCTTGCTCAGCTGCAGGAGCTTCTTGTTGTTCACCACGTTTTGGACGTCTTTGAAAACGAGCGTTTTCTTTTGCAGCGGGTTTTTTAACTTTGATATTTTGATCAGCTTTTTCGCCAGGTAATAAGTCACCTTTAAATACCCAAACTTTTACGCCGATTTTACCCATAATTGTGTCTGCTTCTGCAAAACCATATTGAACATCTGCTCTTAGAGTTTGTAGAGGAATTCTTCCTTCTTTCGCCCATTCTGATCTTGCAATTTCAGCGCCGCCCAAACGACCTGATACCATAACTTTGATACCTTGAACGCCTGCACGCATTGTTCTTTGCATTGCTTGTTTCATTGCACGTCTGAACGCAATACGTTTCTCTAATTGAAGTGCAATATTTTCAGCAACCAATTGAGCATCAACATCAATTCTCGCAACTTCAACAACATCAATTGTTACATTGTGAGTTTTGATAAGTTTTTGCACTGCAGCTCTTAATTCATCAATACCTTGACCGCCACGGCCCACTACAATACCGGGTTTTGCAGTTACAACAGTAACATTAACATTATTTGCTTTTCTTGCAATGTTAATTCTTGAAACACCTGCAGTATATAGTTTTTTCTTGATAAATTTTCTAATAACAGCGTCTTGCGCAATGTTAAGCGCATATTGACCTTTTTTTGCAAACCATGTAGAAACCCATGGTTCAATAATACCTACTCTAAATCCGGTTGGATGTGTCTTTTGTCCCATGTCTTTCTCCTAGTCCTTTGCTACTTTCACTGTTAAATGTGATGTTCTTTTTAATCTCTTATACATTCTGCCTTGAGCACGTGGTCTAACACGTCTGTATGTAGGAGCTTCATCAGCATAAATTTCAGAAATTTTAAGCACATCAGCTGTTGCGCCGAATTTTTCGGAAGCATTAGCTATAGCAGCATTCAAGTTTTTTTCAACTATACGGGCTGCAAAATAAGGCATGAACTTAAGCATTCTTTGAGCTTCAGTTGCTTTTTTGCCACGAATTAGATTAATCACTCTGCGGATTTTTCTAACCGTCATCTTAATATCTGTTTGTTTTGATATAGCTTCTTGCATTTTATTATTTCCTTAAAGTTATTTCTAATAATTATTTCTTCTTGGCTGTCTTATCAGCGGCGTGACCTCTGTAAGTTCTTGTTAGTGCAAATTCACCTAATTTATGACCAACCATTTGTTCAGTTACATAAACCGGCACGTGAGTTTTACCGTTGTGAACTGCAATTGTGTGACCTAACATGTCAGGCACAATCATAGAAGCTCTTGACCAAGTTTTGATAACTTTCTTTTCGTTTTTTTCATTCATTGCATCAATCTTTTTTTGTAAAGATTCATGAACGTATGGACCTTTTTTTAATGAACGAGCCATCTATTTATGTTCTCCTTTTATTTTTTTCTTCTTCTTACTATCAACTTGCTTGAAGCTTTCTTTGGATTACGAGTTTTGTAACCAAGAGCCGGTTTGCCCCAAGGAGTTTTCGGATTACCACCGGGACCTGTTTTACCTTCACCACCACCGTGCGGGTGATCAACAGGGTTCATAGTAACACCACGTACTGTTGGTTTAATACCTAAGTAACGAGTTCTTCCGGCTTTACCGGTTGATAGGTTTTTATATTCAGAGTTACCTAAAACGCCGATTGTTGCATAACAATCTTTTCTAACCATTCTCATTTCAGATGATGGAAGTTTTAAAGTAACATAGTTTCCTTCTTTTGCCATAACTTGTGCAGAATTGCCGGCACTTCTTGCCATTTTTCCACCTCTTCCCGGTCTTAATTCAATATTATGAACCAAAGCACCAAGAGGAATAGAATCAAGCGGAAGCGCATTACCCACAGAAATTTCTGCTTCAGGACCTGAACATATCTTAGCCCCAACTTGAATGCCTTCAGGACATAGAATATATCTTTTTTCGCCATCTGCATAATTTACTAAGCAAATTCTAACATTTCTGTTAGGATCATATTCAATAGTCATAACTGTTCCTACTACGCCGATTTTATCTCTTTTAAAATCAACTACACGGTAAGCTCTTTTATGACCGCCACCAATGTGTCTTGTGGTAATTCTACCGGTATTGTTTCTACCGCCTGTTTTAGTTAAAGATTTAACTAATGATTTTTCAGGAGTAGATGTTGTAATTTCAGAATAATCCGGTCTTGTCATACCCCTTTGACCAGGTGAAGTTGGATTAATTTTTCTAGTTGCCATAATCTTATACTCCTGTCAATTCTTCAATTGGATCGCCAACTATTGTAACAATAGCTTTCTTTCCTGATTGTGTTCTACCAAATTTCATGCCCATTCTTTTTTGATGAGAAGGCATATAAACCGTTCTAACTTTCTTAACTTTGCGGTTTGGATAAGCCAGTTCAACAGCTTGAGCAATTTCTACTTTAGAAGCATCTTTTTTAACTTCAAAAGTATATGTATTATTTGCCGTAGCCATCATAGATTTTTCTGTAATGATAGGCTTTTTAATAACTTCATATAGTCTTTCTTTGTTGGTATTTTTGTTTGTCATTATTTTGCCAACCTTTCAGTGATTGAATTGATAGCAGCTTCAGTCGCAATGATTGTATCTGCATCAACTAAATCTTTAACATTCAAATTAGATGGTAACAATAATTTAACGCTTGGAATATTTCTTGCTGATAATACAAGATTTTTGTTTTCATCAGCAGCTAAATCAGCGATAATTAAAATTTTACCTTGAGCATTTAAATCTTTTAAAACTTTAACCATAACTTTTGTTTTAGCTTCTGTAATTTCAGAAAAATCTTTAACAACTTTAATGATATCAAGTTTAGCGCTTAATGCTGATTTCAATGCTAATTTACGAGCTTTTTGAGGAAGAGCTGTTTCATAGCTTCTTGGTTTTGGTCCAAAAATAACGCCGCCGCCTCTGAACAATGGGCTTCTTAATGAACCTGCACGAGCTCTACCTGTACCTTTTTGTTTCCATGGTTTTTTACCGCCGCCGGAAACTTCTGCTCTTGTTTTTGCACAAGCTAAACCAGCTCTTGCATTGTTTAATTGTCTTTTAAGAGCTAAGTACATTACATGCACATTTGGCTCAACACCAAACACAGAACCTTCTAAACTCATTTGACCTAGTTCAGAACCTTGTGTTGATAATATTTTAACTGTTTTATTTTCAATATTTTTTGTCATTGCGCACCTCTAATTCCATTTAGCTCTGGTAGGCTTTACTGTAACTAATTTACCTTCAGGGCCAGGAATTGCACCCTTAATTAATAGTAAGTTTTTGTCTGCGATAACTTTAGCTAAAGTTAATTTTTTAACAGTAACTCTTTCGTTACCCATATTACCAGCCATTCTCTTACCTTTAACAACACGGCTCGGAGTAGTACCAGCGCCGATTGAACCGGGAGCTCTGTGGTTTTTTGAACCGTGACCCATAGGACCTCTTGAGAAATTGTGTCTCTTAACGGTACCTTGGAAACCTTTACCGATTGAGCGACCTGTTACATCAACTTTTTCTACATTGTCTAAAACTTCTAAAGAAATTTTTTGACCAACTTGAAATTTTGATGCATCTTCAACTCTAAATTCTTGTAAATGTCTGTAATTTTCAAGATTATTTTTCTTAAAATGACCAATTTGTGCTTTTGTTAAGTGTTTTTCTTTAGCAGCAACTACACCAACTTGAATAGCTTCATAGCCATCTGTTTCAGTAGTTTTTACTTGAGTTACAACAGCTTCTTCAACAGCAACAACGGTAACAGGGATACATAACCCTGCTTCGTCATATATTTGTGTCATTCCAAGTTTTTTTCCAATAACACCTAATGTCATGTTAAACCTTTCTGTTGTGAGAGCTACTTTTGAAAGTTTTTCTCTTGTTGTACTTACCTGCTTTGTTTGTTTTACAAACTCTGCTTTTTACATAGATCACATTAATATTCAATTGTCATGTGTCTTAAAAAGAAGTAATTATAGTTTTACTTCGATATCAACTCCTGAAGGAAGATCCATTCTTGATAATTCTTCAGTTGTTTGTTGAGTTGGTTCATAAATATCGATAATTCTTTTATGAGTTCTCATTTCGAAATGTTCACGAGATTTTTTATCAACGTGAGGTGAACGAAGAACACAATATACTCTACGTTTTGTAGGAGTTGGAATAGGACCAGATACAGATGCACCAGTTCTTTTCGCAGTTTCTACAATTTTTTGAGCAGAACTATCAATCAATTGATGATCGTATGCTTTTAAACATACTCTGATTCTTTGTCTGTTTGCTGTGCTCATTTTACCTTTATTACCTTTACTATGTAGTCTAATACAATATGGTACATTTTAGCGTATAACAAACAAAATCGCTCGTCAACAAGTTTATTTAAATTGTTTGTTACATAACTTTAAAAACCATAAAAAAATTTTTTTGCCAAAATAAAAAATTAAATTTTATACCCTTGGACAAATTTTTTTGGCAAATATTCACCAACAGTTGTAACTAAAATTTCATTATTAAGATTTAAAATCAAAATTGTATCGCACGTTGCGTGCTTTTGTCTTATTCTTCCTAAAGTCTTAATTGAAACAACACCATCTTTTATATCGGAATTATTATATTCATCTCCAAAATAACAAATTGCTTTAATAAAAAGCTTTCCATTAGTTTTTTGTATTGCTTTGGCACAAATATGCTCTAATGGCTCAACAAACCATCTTTTTGTCCAATCAATTTTATTTGAAGTTAAAATTTCATCGTCAAATAAAATTGAAGCTGCGATATTTTGTCCTGAAATATTTGCTAAATTTTGAGTTTTATATAATTCATGGGTTTTTGATAACATTTTTTTGATTATCAAAGCATCTATTTTTTGTTCAACAGCAGATTTTTGTGCCTTTTCAGTATAATTAACAGGTTTATTTTCAAAATAATTATTCGAAGTAATAACAGTTTTATAAGGTAATAAATCAGCTAATTTTGTAGCTGAAATTTTTAAAATACCATCGCTTTTTCTGACAAAAGAAAAAATCAATGTATTTTCATCAAAACATCTGTTTGTATTTAACCAAGAAAGACAATCCTCGCAAGGCACGATAAAATCATAATATTCATTAATATCGATATTAGATGACATGCAAAGATATTTTATTTTAAAATCAAATCCATTTTGCGGATTTTTCATATAAGACACCAAAGCATGATTATATGCACTTAAAATAGCAGATCTTTCACCACAAACAGATGATATATCATTTCTTGAATTATTAAAATTTGTCCCAAGACTCCATTTGTCTCTGTTGGTGCAAACATAAGTTGCAAAGCCCCTATTAGTTATATTTCCAACCTCAACATTTGCTTTTGCCAATCTGTGAGCTTCTAAGAGTCTATAAAAAATTTCCTTCTTTGTTTCAAAATCTAAATTCAGCCCGTCATCGGACACTACGGGAATTTGTGAAATATCAATTTCTTGTGCACTTATAAGGGAATTGTTAAATTTAATCATAATAAAAAGTGTTTTATACTATTCTATTACATATTAAAACCGCTAAAAATTTTTTTTGCAAGAAAAAATTAAATCCACTTTCAAAATTGAAGTGGATTACCCTTAGTCTAGTAGTTAACCTAATTAAAACTTTTTTTGTTGTTAATAATCTTAAAAATCATTCCGTCTATTCAAACTAAACTAAGCCATCACTCCTTTCAAAAGTGTTTAAATTGAACTCCTTGACTATGTTTACATTCTAGTAGGGCAAGGGTTTTCATGCAATAAAAATGTTTGTTAAAAAATTTTTACAATGGTTGTATTTAAAACATATTACAGCAAAATTCGTGTTTACAAACTTAATATTGATTTTTTTATTGACAAAAGCTAAACCAAAGAAAAAATAAAAGCCGATAGCATGCTATACGCCTCAAATCAAGCAATATTTAACTTTATAAAATAAACACAAATTCCAAAAATTCCTGCTATAGCCATGTAAATTATGGGGTCTCTTTTTAATTTAAAAGTCAATAAAAATAAAAAAATAACTAAAACAAGCCCGATATAATCAACCTGAGAAAAATTTAACTTATTATTTAATATCAAATTATAAAATAATTTCACTCCAACACTTGATATTAAAGCGCAAGATGTTGGACGCAAAACATACATAACAGATTTAACAAATTCATTTTCACTAAATTTTCGATACAATCTAAACACTTGGCTGGCGATTATTATCATAGGCAAAATAAGCCCAAAGCTTGATATAAATGCGCCCAAAAGCCCCAATGTTTTATATCCTGCAAAAGTTGCCATATTAAGCCCGATTGGCCCTGGTGTTATTCCTGATATTGCAATCAATTGAACAAGTTCTTGATGAGAAAACCAATTATAAGTATCTGCCATTAAATATAAAAATGGCAATGACGCATACCCGCCGCCATAAGTAAATAAGCCAACCTTTAAAAATTCAAAAAATAAAAGAAAATATATGCTATTCATTTTTATCCCTCTTTTCTTTTATAATCTGAAAAATTATCCCTAAAACTATTGAAGCAATAATTAAATATGCAGGATTTATTTTTAATAAAGCTAAAACTAAAATAAAAACAAACCAAAAAGCACTAAATAAATCAACAATACTTTTTGACCACATTTCTTTTAATGCTAAATAAATCAATACAATTACAGATAAATTAATGCCCCAGAAAAAACTCTCAATAAAAGATATTGCTAAAATTTTATCCAACAAATGCGCAATAATGACAATTGAAACAAAAGGCGATAAACTCATTCCTAATATTGCAGCCAAAGCCCCTTTAATTTTAGCTAATTTATAACCAACTAAAATCGACATATTAGCAGCAATAATCCCCGGTAAACACTGGCTAACGCAATAATAATCACATAATTCATCTTCATTCAGCCAATTTCTTTTTTCAATTAATTCATTTTTCATAATCGGAATTATGACATACCCCCCACCAAGAAGAATTATGCCGATTTTTAAAAAAACCTTAAATACTTCAAAAAAAGAAATTTTTTTCATAAAGATAATTTTATATTAAACAAAAAAATATTTAATAATAAAAGAAAAGTAACTCTTTGAATTAATTATCATTTTATAAATTTTAAAATATTTATCATATTTAATATCAACTAAATCCAAAATATTAAATTCTTTTTCATAGGTTTTAATTAATTTATAAACTAAATATTTTTTATAAACATTTTTAAAATCCAAATAATGCCAAATCAATGATTTTAGCGCAATATTTTTAAAATCATCTTTTCTTTTTTCATATATTTTATTTTTAATTAAAAGCTCTTTTAGTTCTTTTATGGCTAAAAAGATATTTTCAGCATTTCTTTTTTTAGATAAAGAATTTTTTCTAATTCTATGAAAAACCAAACAATCATCAAGATAATCAATATTATTTGCTAAAAAATAAACCCCGTAAGAAAATAAAAAATCTTCTGATGAATTAAAAGATGAAAATTTTAAATTATATTTTTCAATTAATTCTTTTTTAACCAATTTATCCCAAGCCCAGCCCTGAGGATAAAGGGAATTATTGTGCAATTTTTGTTTTGATTTTATTTTTTTACTAAATTCTCTTGATGAACAAATAGCACAATCAGAATTATTTTCAGTTATTTTTTTATACATTAAATATAAAAAATTTTTATCAAAAATATCATCACCATCTAAAAATAAAATATAATCTCCTTTTGCTTTGTTAATCGCAAAATTTCTGGCACTGCCTGCACCTGTATGCTTTAATTTAAATAAACTTACTTGAGGATATTTTTCAATAAGTTTGATTGAATTATCATCTGACCCATCATCAACAACAATTAATTCAAAATCATCAAAATTCTGATTTAAAATTGAATTAATTGTTTCTTCAATATAATTTTGCAAATTATAAACAGGAATTATGATAGAAATTTTAGGCATAATTAAAATTTCAATGCATTAATGAAACCTTGCGCAATTGTAGGGTTAAATGCTTTTTTATCCACAATTGTAACTATTAATTTGCTTGACGGTTCTTTTGCTTTTTCATTTGTTGTTGAATAGCAAGCAATAATTCCTACAACATTTTTAAAAGGAACATTTTTAACCTTTGCACTAAATTTAATAAAAGGTATTGTTTTATTTTTAGCTATATAGCTGCCTCTTTGAATAACTTGAAATTCTTCAAGTGTTATAAAAGAATCTTTTAATTTATTTAATAAATTATTGATTTTGGTGTCTATTTCTTTTGTTTGAAAATCCTTGGGTGAAATTGTATTTTCATTTTTTAAATCATAAATTGTTATTTTTTGACCGGTTGGAAGATATTTTGCATTAATTTTTTTATAACCAAACAAATTAAAACTGCGAGATAGTTGATAGTCGCCTGAAACTTTTGAAAAATCTGCGTAATTTTTTTCTGTTTTAACAAATTCATCTCTAGGCGGATTTTGATAATCATTTATTGAATTTTTAACAAATGTATAACCGCCAAGAGCAAAAAATGCAACCACAATAGCTATAAAAATAATTTTTTTGACTATACTTTTTAAACAACCCATATTTACCTCACTCAATAAGCCGATAGTGGGACTCGAACCCACGACCTGCGCATTACGAATGCGACGCTCTACCATCTGAGCTATATCGGCACGCAATTATAATAGCATAAATAAATTGACAAAGTAATAAAATTAAATTATATTTAACATATATTGCGCAAAACGCAAACAATGGGGCGCACCACCAAAAAGGTACGATGTTCCAACGTTTGCGTTTTTATTATGGAGAATTTATGAAAGACACATTAAAAATAGGAAAATACGAATTTAGTTCAAGATTTATTTTAGGTTCAGGAAAATATAATGTAAAACTAATAAAATCAGCTATTGAAGATGCTAATGCTGAAATTATCACAATGTCATTAAGAAGAATAAACACAGATTCTGATAATATACTGGATTATATCCCGAAAAATATTAAAATTCTTCCTAACACCTCAGGAGCAAGAAACTCTGATGAAGCATTAAGAATAGCTTTTTTAGCAAGAGAGTTATCAGGTGCAGATATGATTAAAATAGAAGTAATTAAAGATTCCAAATATCTTTTACCTGATAATTATGAAACAACGCTGGCTGTTGAAAAACTTGCAAAAGAAGGGTTTATCCCGCTTCCATATATGTATCCTGATTTAAATGTTGCAAGAGATATGCAAAACGCAGGAGCTGCAGCTATTATGCCTCTAGCTTCTCCTATAGGCACAAACAAAGGATTATCCACAAAAGAATTTATAAAAATTTTAATTGAAGAAATAAATCTGCCTATAATTGTTGATGCAGGAATAGGAAAACCCCACCAAGCAGCAGAAGCTATGGAATTAGGAGTTGACGCCATTATGGCAAATACTGCTATTGCAACCTCAGGGGACATAAATTTAATGGCAAAAGCTTTTAAACACGCAATAATAGCAGGAAGACTTGCATATTTAGCTAAAATGGGCGAAGTTAAAGATATTGCCCAAGCTTCAAGCCCCCTAACAGGTTTTTTAGAATAGGATTAATATGATAAATGAAATTGAAAAATATTTTCCAGATATGGAAATAATAGAATCTGATATTGAAGAAAAAATCCACCAAGAGCTAATTAAAGCTGATTTTAATAAATATACAAAAAATGATGTTATAAAAGCACTAAACAAAGAAACGCTTGATTTTGATGATTTTTGCGCATTATTATCAGACCCTGCCAAGGATTTAATTGAAGAAATAGCAAAAAGAGCAAAAAAAGAAAGGGAAAGATTTTTTGGAAAAAATGTTTATTTTTTCACCCCTTTATATATTTCAAATTATTGCGAAAATCAATGTATTTATTGCGGTTTCAATTGTAAAAACAATATCAAAAGAGCAAAATTAAATTTTGATGAAATTGAAAAAGAACTAATCGAAATCAAAAAATCAGGTCTTGAAGAAATTTTAATTCTAACAGGAGAATCAAGAGCAAAATCAGATGTTCAATATATTGGAAAAGCAGTTCAATTAGCTAAAAAATATTTTAAAAATATAGGAATAGAAATTTATCCTCTTAATACCAATGAATATAGTTATCTTCAAAAAATGGGTGCTGATTATGTAACTGTTTTTCAAGAAACTTATGATAAAGTTACTTATGAAAAAAAACATTTAAAAGGTCATAAAAGAATTTATCCATATAGAATTAATTCTCAAGAAAGAGCGATTTTAGGGGGCGTAAGAGGTGTGGCTTTTGGAGCTTTATTGGGGCTTTTTGACTACAAAAAAGATACCCTTGCAACTGCAAGTCATATCTATTACTTACAAAAAAAATACCCCCATGCTGAGTTTTCTGTTTCTGTTCCAAGGCTTCGTCCTACCGTTACAGATAACACAATCAACCCAAATGAAGTTAAAGAATTGGAATTGCTCCAAATAATGTGTGCTTATAGGATATTTTTACCTTATATTAATATGACTATTTCAACAAGAGAAAGGGCAGATTTTAGAAATAATGCCGTTCAAATTGCCGCAACAAAAATTTCAGCAGGCGTATCAACAGGAATTGGCGAGCACACAAAAAAAGAAAAAGATGGCGATAATCAATTTGAAATAGCCGATTCAAGAAGCGTTGATGAAATTTATAAAACTCTTGAAGACTTAGGCATGCAGCCTGTTATGAATGATTATATTTATATAGGTTAATAAACTCCTTGAATTTAAACAACGCTATACACTATGCGGGTGTGTTGCATTATAAACATCTTTTAACCTTTGAATTGAAACGTGAGTATAGATTTGCGTATTTTTAATACTTGAATGACCCAACAACTCTTGAACAACTCTTAAATCCGCGCCATGCTCTAAAAGCTTTGTTGCAAAACTATGCCTAAAAACATGCGGAGTAACATGTTTTGTAAAATGAATATTATCCAAGCAATTTTTAAGTGCCTTTCTAATGCTTTGATTTTGCAATCGATAACCATTATAGTTAATAAACAAAGGGCTTTGAGGCGTTTTTTCTTTTTTACAAATTAAATCAGAGACGTTTTCTATATAATTAATTAAAGCCTCTTTCGTTTTATCGGGGATTAAAACTATTCTTTCTTTTGCACCTTTACCAAAAACCCTTATTTCATTTTGTTCAAGGTTTAAATTTTCATAATTCAAACCAGATAACTCAGAAATTCGCATGCCTGAAACCCACAATAATTCAAGAATAATCCTGTTTCTATAACCTGCAGGGGTGTCGATTTTAATTCCCCTTAAAATATTTTCAACTTCATCTTCATATAAAAAACTGGGCAAAGTCTTATTTTGTTTAGGAATTGGGATATTATCAACAGGATTATATTCAATTAATTCTTCTTGATATAGGAATTTATAAAATGCCCTAATTGAAGCAATTTTTCTTGCTATTGTTGTTTTTGTGTAATTAATTTGAGAAATGAAATAAAGATATTCACTAAATTTCTTTGGCTCAATCTCAAGCGGATTTTCGTTATTAATCCACAACAAAAAAGTATACACATCGGCGCAATAAGCTCTTATTGTATGAGAAGAAAAATTCTTCTCACTTTTTAGATATATTTTGAAATCCTCTAAATATTCTTTATTTTGAATCATACTTAAAATAATTATACACATTTTACTAAAAAAAATTAAATATTTTTTTGTATGTAAAAATGTAACGAAAAATTATATTATTATATAAAATATTTCCCCTTTGTTATATCATTTTGATGGATGTCCCCAATATAAGGAATTAGTTTATTTTGCAAAATAATTTCGACAGTCTTGATAATTTAGAATTAAGAGTACAAAAATCATCTGTGGTCCAACAACGAGCAGGGCTTGTTGCAGTTTATATGTACAAACAATTCATGGAATTTCATCAAGCCACGCTTAATACTAACGATATGTTTACTAAAATTCTTGAAAATTTAGCTGAAGTTTTAGAATATTTAAAACAATCACTCAATATAAGAAATGTACCGACTCAAAATGTTACTTGTACAATTGATTCAACAAAAACTCTTGCAATAGTAAATATTTTATGGCATAAAATCAGCTTTACATGCAGATTTAACATATCTCCAAAAGCACTTCCCAGAAAAGACAGAAATCCGATGTTCTGCGGCAGAATTTTTGCAATCAATGGAGATTTTACAAAATTAATAAAAGAAGAAGATGACTACGAAAAACAAATGGATATTTTATTAGCCAATGAAATAGCCTCATTATATGTACCATCCGAAAAAAATCAAATGGCAATCATGACCATAAGACACAAAGACAACCAAGAATTATATATAAGTCAATTAGATGCACCAAGAGAATTTCTGCTAAAAGTTATTGAAATTGTGTGCGCCGGCGGAGAATTTCATAAACAAAACACTAAAAAAACAGGTTTTATATTTTAAACCTGTTTTATATACATCAAGGCCAAGGAATTCCTTGGCCGTTTTTGTTTTACGCTTCAGTTGCACGCGCGAGTATAATTTTTTTCATCAATTTTTCAAAAAAGCTCATTGAGGGTTTTTCGATAACTTTCGCCAACATTCTGATTTCTTTTTCATATTGTAAGCTTACAGGGTTATATTCACAGAAATCTAAATCTTTTTCGTAATCCATTTTATCATCCTTATTTAACTAACCTTACACTATATATAACGACATAGCTTCAAGTATTCTTTAATATTTTAATTAATTGTTTACAATTTTTAATAATTGTTTAATGTAGAATTTAAATATGAAAATAAAAGTAAAAAATTTAGATGAAACAAAAAAAATGGCGCAAGCCTTTGCCTCTTTAATTGATAAAAAGGGTTTGTTTGTAACTCTAACAGGAGATATCGGCGCAGGTAAAACACAATTTATCAGATATATTCTTGAATATTTAAACGTTAAAGATAAAGTCACAAGCCCAAGCTTTGTTATTTTAAATGAATATAAAAGCGAACTTTGCCCGATTTATCATTTTGACCTATATAGATTAGAAGAAAAAGGGTTAAAATCAATAATTTCAGAATTAAGAGAATATTCAAAAGAAGGATATCTGACTTTTATTGAATGGGCAGAATTTGCACACGATGAAATACCCAAAAATGCATTTAAAATAAATGTTTTATATGATGAAGATGATGTCGATATAAGATGGTTTGAATTTATTGAAAACAATAACAATAAAGAATTTATAGAAAATTTATCAAAAAGGTTATAAAATGAATATTTTAACAATTTGTTCCGCGCTAAATAACTCATACTTAGGACTTAAAATAAAAAATCAAATACAAACCAAAATAATAAAAAGCGATGAAAATTATCATAGCCTATATTTAATATCAGAAATTCAAAACTTCTTAAAAAACAATTCAATTAGTGCAAAAGACCTTAATATGATTTCTGTAAATTGCGGCCCCGGAAGTTTTACAGGAATAAGAGTAGCGCTAACTATTGCAAAAGTAATGGCAGGAGAATTAAATCTGCCATTGGTTCCTCTAAACACTGCTGAAATTTTACTTAAAGCTTATGATAAAAAATATCTTATAATGGATGCAAGAAGAGATATGTATTTTATCGGAACAAAAAACAATATTGAATTAGTTTACAAAGATAAAATAAACATAAATAAAAATGAAGAAATATTATGCGATAAAAGAAGTCTTGAGATTTTTCCAAATGCCGTTTGCTACGAAGAAAAAGATATAGATTTAGCCAAAATAATGCTTGATTTAGCACAAGATAAATACAACAATTCCAACAATAAAGATGAATTTAACTACTTATCAATCAAAGCAAATTATATACAAACACCGTCTGTTTTTTAATTAATCACAATCAGATTCTTTAACATCTGAATTTAATGACCACAACAAGGCTGCCAACCACCCAAAAAATGTCCAGCCTAAAAGCGTTGTCATTATGGATATAGCAAGAGTGTTGTTATGTTTTCTAACAAAAGCAACAATTACAGGCGTAAAATATATAACAAGGGATATAAACATCCATGTCGCACAGAAAAAAAGAGCTATAAAAGTAAATATATATATGTATGCAATTTCCATATTTCTACCTCAATTTTTGTATATATATTATAAGCAGTTTTTTGAGTTATTTCAACATAGCTACATATCCAATTGACTAACAATTCCTTGTAAGAAAATCGGTAAAGGCATACCCGGCTTATGAAGCACCATAAAGCAAGAATCCTTTTTAACATTAAATTCATTCACTGCATCTATACAAGTTGTTTCATTAGTATAACCCAATGTCGTATCGTCAGGGTCTCTATATGGGCATATATCGTAACTGTTATTGCTTTCTGTAGATACGCATTTATTACATAAATCATCTGTGGCACACAATGTAAATATTCTTTTTAAATAGTCCGAACATTGTTTTTTTGTAAAATACCCTTCACCGCCATAAGCTCCGCAATCAGCGTCTAATAAAGACTGAGCGGATGCAACAAGTTTAGCTGAGCTTTCTTCATTTTCTGTATCTTGTTTATATACATCATAAGTAACAATTTCTTTGTCTTGCCAGAAATTTCCACCGGCAGCCCCTTTTTCCATATTATAGCCTTTATAACAATATGGGCTGAAACCATCATCCACAGTTAAACTAACAATAGTTCCATCTGATTGATAAACTTCTTGTTCATCACAATTTATTGGCTGTATTTGACCGCTTAAATCGCCGCCTTGATATATTCTTAAGGGAAATCTATCTGACCATAATTTATTTAGACCTTTTTCACCATCTATATCAACCAATATATTTTTAAATTGATAATCGCAGCCTGTACAATTTGGTGTTTTCCAAGGGTTAGTAAGTCCTTGAATTGTTACACCGTTTGGTAAAATTATATTAACCTTTTTTGCGTTTGTGTCATCATCAGCTTCTATTTCACAATCATAATATGTCGTAGTTAAACTATCCGCTAATTGCATGCAATACCAATCATAATCAGGCATTTCCGCATTATTTCCAATAATATCGCCTTTATTTGTTATGATAGCAGAATTTGCAGCAGTCAAGTTTTTCAAAAAGGCATAAATATATATTTTTGATTTTTGAACATTAGGATTAAATACACTAATTCCAATCACCGAAATTGTGATAATAAACAACAACGCTATTACTAATTCTGCTAAAGTCCATGCCGGTTTTTTATTCATAGTTTAATCCTTTTTAATTAATAATCTTTAGAAGGCTGAATTCCACAAGGTTCATCATTATAACAAGTTTTATGCCAATAATATCTGCCGTTGCAATAATCATCCCAAGCAAGCATTTCACCGCCATAAGCATTACAATCTGCTCTTAAAAATGCAATACCGCGATTTAAATATCTGGTTATTCCGCCATCGGCGCCAACTTGATACACATCGAAACCAAATGGGAAATCGGTAGCCAAGAAATTTATTCCTGTCCCGCCCGCACAAACAGGAGATGTAGTTAAGCTAAAAGCTACCTCATCATCTTTAGAACAATTTATAGGAGTAATCATACCGCCCATATAATTATCAGAATATATCCTTAGGGGAAATCTATCTACCCCTATAGTGTTTTCGCTTTTTCTGCTTGTATCAACATCAATAAAGAAATCTTTTACATAAGTTTCTTCAAGCTTATATGGCGGTTTTTCAAGACCATAAACTTCAATTCTTTTCTTTTTAATTACAAAATTTCTTTTATAAGTAACTCCATCATCTAAGCAATCATAACTTACAGCACCCGAAGCTTCTGCTAACCTTTGACACAGCATATCAGGGTTTGAACCTTCAGGGGCAAAAACTTTTTTATTTTCAGTGTAAATTTTAGTAACCTCTGATTGAAATAAATTAAGCAAATACATGCTTCTTTTAATTGTGTTATGTTTTTTAGGATTATAAAATTTAAAAAACAAAAAAACCACTAAAAAAGCAAAGCCGGCAATTAATAAAAATTTTAATACAGCAAAAGCTTCTTCTGTAATATCTCTATCTAATACGCTGTTTTTATTTTTTCTAGACATTCTTCGTAACTTTCAAACTCCATATCAGGTACAATATTTAACTTATCTTTAGTTATATCTAAAGTTGTTTTATTCTTAACCGTAATTATTTTAACATTATTTTTAACACATGATAATACTGCAGCTGAACCAAGTGCATCAGATGGCACAATTAAATATTCAATATTTTTATAATTTATACCCTTATCAAAAGATGTAATTTTAGGAGCAATAGATAATCCTTGCATTATACAAGGCAAATATGTAGAACTTATTAATTCTGATGAAACTTTTGGATTTTCAATTTTTTCTGATATATCAACATCTAAAAAAGCAGGCGCATGCGCTGATGGAATTAAAAATTCTTTTGTAATTAAATGAGATATAACAGCTTCAACACCTCCAATCGGATCAATTCCTTTTGCATTTGAATAGTTTTCATCTTCTGAATCTTCATTAAAATAGCAAACAACGGCAATAGCTTCAGCCCCTTTTTTTATTAATCTTTCAGCACAAGATAATAATTCATCAGGATTTTTTAGACCTCCATACGAAATATTATTTTCAATATTAATCTCAACCCCAACAGGTTTTTTGGTATATTCAATTGCAACAGTTTCAATGTCTTGAACCATTTTTAGTGCTGATAGAGTATTTAAATGAACATTTAAAATATTTTTTGGAATTGCACTATCAAATATCACTCCTATTTTATTTGTTTCATAAGGTTTTTTAGGAATTAAACCTATTTTTCCTTCAAAAAACTTATCAAATAAATATCCTTCCAAATAGCTCATATCATAATTTATAGCGCTCAAAATTCCGCCATTAACTGCATTTGGATTAATTATCAAATGAAAATATTTAGCAAATCTTTTTGCCAAATATCCAAAATCACCGGCATAACCACCTATATCAGCACCAATACCCGTTGGAATAGAAATTGCTATTTTTGGTTTTTCCATAAATTAATATCCTCTTGCAATTTTTAAAAACATCGTGTCAAGAATAATTTTATCTTGCATATTTGCTTTTTTATATTTTATAGCTTCATTAACAATTTTTATATCATTATTAATTTTTAAAACAAAAGAGGAATTAGAAATATTTTTCTTCAATAAATCTTTTAAATATTCAAGAATTTTATTTAAAATTTCCTCAATATTGATATTTTCATCTTTTATATATTTTTGAAACATATCTGATAAATCAAAACAATTTTGATAAGTTATATTAGGATAATTTGAAATGATATTCAAAATATCGTTATAGGTAATACTGGTTTTTTCTCCGCTTAATTTAAAAACCAAACATCTTGATACAATTGTAGCTAAAATATCTTCTCTTGATTTAGTTAAAAATATAAAAGTCGTTCTTTTAGGAGGTTCTTCAATTGATTTTAATAATGCATTTAAAGTTGCAGGATTAAATGTTTGATAATTCAAAGGTTCAATTGAATAATTAATATTATCATCATATAAAAGCTCTCTAAAACAAGCTAATTCATTTTCAGCATAGTTATATTCCCTTGAAGAAAAAAATATAAAAAAGCGATGATAATCAGAAGATAAGCTAAGGCTTTTTTCAATTTCTGCTGCTTGTTTAACTGAAATAACCGTCTTAGTCTCATCATTTTCACCTTTAAAATGAATTTGAGAAACATTATTAACACAAGGATGACTATGTGATTTTATCCAGCGGCAATTAATGCAGTCGCAATCTATTTCGCCATTATTTTGACAGTTTAAAATTCTTGCAAGCTCAAGCGCAAAAAGATATTGATTTTTTGTGTCAGCACCTTCAAAAATAAGGGCTTGTGGAAAATCTCTTATTCCCTCTTTTGTTAAATCAAGAAGATTGGAAAAATAATTAAAAGCAAATGGAAATTTATTTTTAAAATAATTATTAAGCACTTTATTCTCCCACAAATGCCATTTCATAAGCACACAAAGGATCTTTCAATACACCTGTTTTTAATTTATATTCAGCATCAGATAAATTAATTTTTAGTCTTACCAGTTCATCAAGCGAAATTTTTTCTAATTTTTGAATATTTTTCTTTACAATAAATTCATTTTGATTTAATTTTACCGCTAAATCAAAACTGGACATTGTTTTTGAATATATTTTAATCTTTAAAAGATTTGTAAAAACAGTTTGAATAAAAGCCAAAGAAACAAGATAATGCTCTTTTTGAATAATATCAAAAATTAAATTTAGAGCATCGGTATAATTTTTTTCTAATATCAAATCAACAAGATTAAAAATATCACTATTTGATGAAACAATATTTTTAATCATATCAGACGTTACAATATCATTTGGATAAGCATAGAGTTTTAATTTTTCCAATTGTGTTGAAATATCTCTTAAAGATGTTCCTACTGTTTGAATTAATAAAGATGCCTCATCTTGATTGATTTTTAGCTCTAGTTCAGAAGCCATTTTTTTAACTATCGGAATTAATTTATACTCTTCATAACTTTTATACGATTGAAATTCTTGCGGTTTAGTTAATTTAAGAATTTCTTTATATAATTTTTTTCTTGAATCGGGTTTTTTCTTTTCTCCTCTTGGAGTAGGGCATACTAAAATAAAATGAACTCTATCTGATATATTATTTAGGGCGTTAATTAACTCTTGGTTTTGTTTATCGTCAAGTTTTTCTTTTGTTTTTGATTCTAAAAAATATTTCTGGCATTTAATTACAACAACAACATCACCAAACATCATTGCATTTGTTCTTAAAAGCTCAGAAAACAAAGAAAAAGAAGGATTGTCAACAAGCCTATAATTAAGCTCATTGACATCTCCTTTTAAAACATTGTCTTTTATTTTGTTTACGGCTTTTTCGATTAAATAATCTTCATCGCCCCACAAAAAATCTATTGGCATAATTTCTAACTGTTAATTAATAAACTTGCTCCAATTACACCTGCGGCATTTGCAAGCTGTGCCGGAACCACTTTTACTGAATTTGCCTGTATTGGCATAGCTCTATCTTGAATTGTTTGTCTTATCGGTTCTAGTAAAATTTCACCTGCATCGGCAACCCCGCCCCCGATTATAATTTTTTCAGGGTTTAATAGATTTACAACAGAAGCTAAACCAATACCAATTATTTTACCTATTTGTTTAAATATTTGAATAGAAACGGTATCACCTTGAAGCGCAGCTTGTGCAACAATATAAGGAGTAATTATTCCATCAGTTGCCATTTCTTTATATTTTGCAGATTTACCGCCGCTTATATATTCTTTTGCCATTGTAACAATAGCAGGACCTGAAGCAAATGCTTCAAAGCAGCCGTAATCACCACAACCGCATAATGGACCACCGTTCATTTGCATTTTAATATGTCCGATTTCGCCTGCTGCATTAGCAGCCCCTCTAACTAATTTACCGTTTAAAATTATTCCTGAACCAATGCCTGTTCCAACGGTAATACAAATTAAATTTTCACAACCTTTACCGGCACCAAAATTTAATTCACCTAAAGCTGCACAGCGAACATCATTATCTAATTTTGTAGGAATTTGAAATTCATCTTCGATTATTTTTGAAAGAGGAATATCAACCCATCCGGGGATATTTGGAAGATTTTTTACAACACCTTCTTTATAATCAATCTGCCCCGGCAAACCAAAACCAATCGCTTCAATTGTTTTACTTGATTGGTTTGATTCCTGCATTATATCTTTAATCGCTTGTTTAATATTATTTACACCTGCTTCATAACCCATTTCCGCTCTTGTCGGAACAGTATTTGAATAGGCAATTTTTCCATCTAAATCAACAAGGGCAATTTTAACATTTGTTCCACCAACATCAACCCCTATTCTATACTTTTTCATTTTTCCTCCTTTAAAATCAATATAAAAAAATTTTACCACAGATAAAAATATTATTTAAACTAAATCAGCTAAATAATCTTGAATTTTTATATTTAAATTCTCAAAAGATGAATAATCAGATGAAAAACTATAATCTTTATCAGATGAAATCATTACCAAATTTGTAACATCATAAACTTCATCTTCTATATTGAAAAATGCCTTATAATAAATTTTATTTGATGTTGAACCATTAAAAAGTTTTATATAATCAAAATTTTGCTTATATTTTTCTAAAAGATTTAAAACAAATTTATTTTTTTTATTAAAAATATCTCGACTAGAGGGCATGTTAGATACAAATATTCCGCCCTTTTTTAATTTTTCTTTTACTAAAGAAAGATATTCGATACTACAAAATCTCTCATCAATTCCTACATCATCAGCAACATCAACAACAATTAAATCATATTTCTTTTTTGTTGTCTTTAAATAAATCAGTGCATCTTGTAAATAGAAATTCATTTTATCCGATATTTTAAAATCAAAATATTTTTCAGCTATCGGAAAAATATTTTCTTCAATATCAACAATATCTATTCTTTTTAATTTCAAAAATATTTTTTCATATTGGTTTACTATTATTCCTGAGCCAAACCCAACAAGCAAAATATCTTTAATGTTTTTATTCATTAAATATGGAATTAAAAAATAATTTATATAGGGCAGATTACCCCTATAATAATCTAAATCAATATAACCTGCCTGATAAGTATCTTTGTATTTTAAAAATCTTCCGATTTTATTTTGAACAACACTAATTGTGTGAAAATCAGATTGCTTTTTAAATAAAATTTTTTCGGTTATTTTTGTTGAATTAATTTTATTTAAAAGTTTTTTATTTGGAGTATGAATAGATAAATCTTCAGGAATTATAGTCATAATTAATTAATAACATAAAAATTTGAATTTAAATATCTAAATCTTGAACAATATCACCTAATTCATCAAGTTTTTGCAATTTAAATGTTTTAGCCGGTTCTTTTTTTAGTCTTTCATCTAAAAATTCTTCAACCTTAACCCCAACTTTTGCTTGAGCATAAGCAGAAGCTATTTCATCAAAGTCTGAATACCTTTCTCTTACATCTTCTTTATAAACATAAAATTTATTTGCTTCTTTATCTATAACTTTTTGCATTATTGAAGCGTCTTTTTTAGTACATACAAAAAATGAAAAACAATCTTTATCTAAAGGTTCAGAAATAGGCAGTTTTGAATTTAATCTAAACCAATCCAAGCCATAAGGTAAATCATTTTTCATCAATCCGATATTAGCGCAATAATTTGAGGGTTTTTCGAGCATTGTATATGCTGCAGGTTTATTTCTTAATAAAAATGCTTTAACTTTATCAAAAAAACCTACTTTTTTATCATCAATAAGAAAATCCTCTAACACACTTCCAAAAATAAAATTTACTTCCTTTGGGTTTTCAATCGTAGACGGAAAAGCTTTTTTAGGAACTTGAACTATACTTATAGATTTAAATTTTGGTGCATTGTATTTTGTTGATAAATTAACTTTCATAAAATTCCTTTCTTAAAAAATCATCATTAAACGAACTCAACATTAATCAATAACAACCTCGGGGAAATTTTCTTTTATATATTCACCGAGTTTTATAGTCTCATCTTTATTACATTCTCTTGGTAATAATTTTAATTTTCTTATAACTACATAATCATTTTCATATAATAAAAATTCATTTAAAACAAAAAAATCTTCTTTTACATCTTCCATGGCTCTTTTTATTTTTTCATTTGGAATAATTGATTTATATCTAGCTATTGCATTTTCTTTTGAATCAGCAAAACCAAGCCAAGGGTCAACAACTATATTTAAATCTTTTTCTTGGTTCATATCAGTCAAAACAAACCCATGGTCTAAACTAACATCTTTTCTATATGCAACTTTATTTGTTCTTTTATTCATAATAGCCACATCAAGAACCAAACTTGCATACTTTGAATTATAATACCCATTGGCAAACAATACACCAAGAGCAGCTTGGGCTTGCTCTTGACAATTTCCGACTTTAGAACTTAGAGAAGAATTAATCGAAGTAACATAAGGAATAAAAGTTTTTGCTTCTTTTGGATTTTTAGCATTTATTCTTGCGCAATTTACAATACCTCTATTTATATTTATCATAGTTGCAATTTTATTTGCTTTATTAATTACCTTATTATGGTATTTTGAACTTTGATTTACCGTCAAATAAAAAGAACGCATAAAAGTTGAACTCACAAAAGGAAAGGCTTTTTTTGAAGTTCTCATAATTTTATCAGCATCTTTTATAGTTTGCTTTTTTGCTTTAAATAAAGGTTGATAATGATTATTTTGTACTTTTAATATATTCATTTAAACGGCCAGTTAATGCTATATGGCTATAAAACACCTAAAATAAAAAAGTTGCGCCAAAACTTTTATTCTTCTTCATCTTTGCATTTTGATAAAGCATCTTTTAATACTTTCGCTTGTTCAGGCGTTTTTGCGTATGACAAAGCTGTTTTTCCCGTATTATCTTTTTGTGTAAGCATTATTTTTCTTGTCTTATTACTTGATGCAGCATTTAAAAGAACTTCTGATTGTTCAGCTGATTGTGCCAATATCAAAGCAGTTTCACCATAGTTGCTGTTTTTGTGAATTAACATTTCATCTCTTGTTTCATCATCAGATATGCAATCCAATAAAACCTTAGATTGCCTATCATCTTTAGCAAGCATTAAAGCGTTTTCGCCAAAATAATTTGTATGTGTAAGCATATCATCTCTTGTTTTATCATCAGGCGCACAATCCAATAAAACCTTTGATTGTTTATCATCTTTTGCAAGCATTAAAGCATTTGCTCCAACTCCATCTGTTTGATTTAACATTTTTGTTCTAATTTTATCATCAGGAGCAGCTTCCAATAAAATCTTTGATTGTTCAAAATTTTGCGCGTACATTAGTGCATTTTTTCCAAAATTATCTGTACAAGAAAGCATTCGAACAAGGGTTAAATCATCGGGTGAAGCCTTTAATAAAATTTTTGTTTGTTCAGCTTCTTTGGCACACATTAGCGCGTTTTTGTTACTATTACTTGTTTGTGTGAGCATTATTTTTCTTGTCTCCTCGTCAGGAGCATAGCTCAATAACAAATTTGTTTGCTCAGCAGTTTTCGCAAGCATTAACGGTGTTACCCCGTAGTCATTTGTTTGTGTAAGAAATTTTTTATAAAGTTTAATAGTACAATATTTTGGCAAAACTGTTTTAATATATTCAGCAAAAGACTCTGCTAGAGAATTTATTGAATCAAGCATTTCTTTTGTTTCATCCGTGCTTTTTGATTTTGTCAGCTGGATATTTTTATCTTTTATAGTTGAAATTTCTTTATCTATGGCATCTTTCATTGAACATTCAAAAGAAGTTAGCTTATCTTGTTTTTGTTCATCATTATTTATGCTGTTTCCACCAAAACATACACTATCATAAGACAATTTATTTATCTTTATGTTTTGAAAATCAGATTTTTTATATTGATTTATTTTGTAATTACCATTTAATTTTTGAATACCCAAATTCATTATTTTCATGAACAAATTTCCCAACTCGTTTACACTATTATATTCCTTTAAAACGAGTAAACATAAAAATTTGCCATAACGTATTAAAAATTTCCTATTGAAATATTTTTTAAAGATTAACTATTTTCTTCCCCTAATGCCTCTTTTGTAGCTTGCAAGTAAGCATACCCATACTTTTGATCGGGCTCCAAGTGAGCTCCCTCTGCCCATTCATTCCAAGCATTTATAAATATATACTGTTCATTTTTTGGATTATTTATTTTTGTCCATTTAATAATATCTTTTAACCATTTTTTGTATATTTGTGGAGATGATTCAAAAATAGTAGCTCCTCTATAACATCTTCTCGGACTATTGTCCCACATTGGAAATATTCCTTTAAAAACTCTTGCATCCGTTTTATATAAATATTTCTTATTTTCAACAAATTCTTTTACATCGAGAAAATTTCCCTTGAACAATGGATTTAGGACTTTTTTCTTAACTTTATTAAACAAATTATGCATACAACCAGGCAAAAATTCAACAATTCCGTCAAAATGTATAGAATTTAAATAATTTTTATACTCACCTTTTTTCATAAATGGTTTCATAATAGTATTTATATAAAGATCACTAAAACCATTATCTTTTGCAATTTGTCTTATTTTATCAATAAAAGCAATTAAAATTTCTTTTGAGTATATTTCCGGATTATAAATCATCAACAAAGGTTTATTGTCAATTTTTATATATCTTTCATCTTTCATATAAGGAAGAATATCAGCCATAAACTTCTCAGCATCACCGTTTACAATTTCTTGCTTATACAATATTTTCTCATCAGCACCGTTTCCCCACAAATGCGACCAATTTTCATTTGCCCAAAACATGCAAAACGGCATATCCAAAGACTTATTTTTCAAAAACATTTGTATTGGCTTTTCCATTATCTTATTGCCGGAAAACCAATAATAATAAAATGAAAAACCTTTTATTCCATACATTTTTGCAAGTTCAATTTGTCGCTTAAATATATGTTCAGTTTCTAAATTATAAAACCCAACATCATAAGGCAAGTGCGGTTGATAATGTCCTATATATTGAGGAACGGTTTTAGTAGCATTGGTCCACTCGCTAAATCCTTTACCAAACCAATCATCGTTTGCAGGAAAGCTATGAAATTGCGGTAAATAAAATGCAATTAAATTTATATCGGTATTTGTAAACTCTCTATCATCTGGGGCAATATCTACAAATTTCGATTTATCTAATTGATTATTTTGAACATAGTCTATATATTTACACAACTCTGCTCTGCTAAATTTTAACTTTTCAGTTTTTTTCATCTTAACTTTTATTTGTATTGCACAAATAGTAATAACTTTTATTTTATTGCTATCTTTATCAAGCTCATTTTGCAGAGAAAAAATTTTTCTTAAAAAAGTTTTCGCAGAAATTCGATAACAATGTTTTCTTTTATTTAATTTTTTTGTTTTATTTTTAATAAAATTTTCAAACTCTCTATAAACAATTGATACCGGAATACATTTTGAAAAATCTTTTACATAAATAAGTGTGCAATTTTGCAGTTTTCCATAATTTCCGCTATACGGATTATATTCTTTAAAATTTCCCAATTTTCCAAAAATCAAAATAGCATATTTATTAAAACTATTTGCAATATGAGCAAATGCCGAATCAACCCCAACGAAACATTTTGCATTCTTGATAATTAATGCAATTGTTTGAATATCATGTATATCAGTACAATTAATATAATTTGGATTATTAGATTTAACAACTTGTTCTAATCCAATTTCAACAATTTTTACATTTGTCTTTAAAATTCTATCTGCTAATTTATTCCATTTTTGAGGCGACCAATCTTTATCTTTAGAATTTGATTTACAATGAAAAACTATATATTCGGTTGGAATTTTAGATGGAAGTTCTAAATTTTCTTTTAAATGAAATGTTGGAGCTTCATTTAGTGGCTCTAAACCTGCAACCAAAGAAAAAGATTGTAATATGGAACTATTATTCAAAAAAACATTTGCCTCGTTTATCCCTGACTTAATATTATTTTTGTGTATCTTTCCTGTGGAAGAACAAGTCCTGCCATCATAATGTAAATCTAAAATCGTACTTCCTTCTTCTCTTTTTTTCTGCAAAAAGCTATCCGCTTCAGCCAAATTGTCAACTTCTATAATTCCATTAATATAAGGATTAGCAATTACCGCATCTTTATATTTTTTGTTTAATACCCAATAAATTTTTTTATCTGGATTTTTTGTTCTTAAAAATTTAGAAACAGGCTCGCAAGTAATAATATCGCCCAAATGTTCCACTAAATTTATATATATCTCATTCATTACTACTTCCTTTTTATATCTTGTTTATTGTTTAATTTTCCTCTAGAGCTTCTTTTGTTGCTTGCAAATATGCATAACCATATTTTTGATCAGGTTCTAAATGTGCACCTTCTGCCCATTCATTCCAAGCATTTATAAATACAATTTGTTCATTTTTTGTATGATTTTCTTTTGTCCAAAAAATAATATCCTTAAGCCATTTTTTGTAATTTTCTGGCGTATTCTCAAATATTCTTGCTTTTTTATAACATTTTCTTGCTGTATTGTCCCAATTTGGAAAACAATTTTTAAATATTTTGCAATTTGCATTATATAAATATCTTTTCTCTTTAACAAATTTTTCCATATCATAAGCAAGTCCGGAAAACTTTGGATTAACAAATTTTTCTTTTTTAACCGTAACTAAATCATCAATTCCGCAAGGGAAAAATTCCAACATTGCATCAAACCCGAGTTCTTGTATTTCTGCTGAATTAATATTCCCTCTAACGGACATCAAATATAAATCTTCAAACCCATTTTGTTTCGCAATATTTCTAATTTCTTTTATAAAATTCTTAATTTTTTCTTTTTCAAAAGTTTTTGGACTCGAAATAACAAAAATCGGTTTATTATCTATTTTTATATATCTCTGATCTTTAGCATATTTCAAAAAATCATCCATAAATCGAATTGCGGTATCGTCTTCTATTTTTTGCTCATACATAACTTCTTTATCATCCCCACCATTCCAAGTTTTTGTCCAGTGGCTAGAATCCCAAAACAAACAAAAAGGCATATTTAAGGAGGTATCCGCCAAAAGCTTTTCCAACGGTTTCTCTAAAAGCTTTTGCCCATTAAACCAATAATAATAAAAACAAAAACCTGCAATGCCATATTTTTTGGCTAATTCAATCTGTCTTTTTAAAACCTGCAAATTATCCAATTGATAAAAACCAACATCAATGGGCAAATGAGGCTGCCAATGATTAATATACTGAGGAGTTGCTTTTGTAACATTAAACCATTCAGTAAAACCTTTTTGAAACCATTTGTCATTTTCAGGAATTGCGTGATACTGAGGAAGATAAAAAGAAATCAATTTTACATCATCTTCTTTAAAATCATGAGATTTTTCTGTTTCATCAACGAATTTGCTATTGTCAAGCTGCTGGTTTAAAATGTAATCCAAAAAAAGATTTTTATCTTTTAAATTAACTTTTTCTCTTTTTGGACGAATCTTGATTTTTATACCTAAAATTTTATATATTTTTATGTTATTTTTATCATTATTTAAATATTTAACAGAATAAAGTTTTGATAATAAATACTTTATTTTCCATAAAATAAAAAATTTTTGATTTTTTGTATTTATATATCTAGAATACTTTTCTTTATTTTTTAATATATATTTTGGCAATAAATCATCAGGTCTTATATTAACAAAAGTTATCCCTCTTTGCAGTATATCTTCATTATTATCTATTGATTCTTGCATCGTTTCAAAGGTCATATTTTGCTTTGTATTAAATTGTTGCTCCACAATTGATTTTCTTTTCAATAAAATATCTTGCAAACTTCCCAAATACGAAAAATGCCATCCGCCATTTTTTATCTTTTTTCCATTACAAAATCTAAGATATGTAGGAAGACCGTATTTAGAATATTGGCAAGCCTCTTTATTGGAAGGCTCCAGCTTAGGATCACATAAATCCTTGTAAGTTGCAATTTTTGCTCCTTTGGAATATGGCGAAAATTCATTCAAAGAATTGAATTTATAATAAAAATTCCACTGCCTTAATGTACAAACACCGCTTTTATACTTTTTAATTGCTTTATAATTTGGAATTTCATCGCAATCAGAAATAATGATAATATCGTCATCCTTGCAATCTTTTAATCCACGCATAATGGCGTCTCTTTGAAAATTTTCATAAAGCCATTTATTCCCAAAACTGTCATTTTGAGAGTGGTCAAGTTGTGGAAAATCATCCACTTTTATATAAATAACTTTATCTAAAAACTTTTTAAAGCGTTCTTTATTTTTTTCAAAAACAAATTCTTTATTTTCTCCGGTATGAGTTTTGCTTCCTTCTGCTATAACAAACTTATCTACATAAGGATAAAGCAAATTAAATCTGAGCTCCAACAAGTCTAATTCATTAAAAAAAGTAAAACAATCAAAAATCACTAATTAAAAACTCCTTATAAGATAATAAATAAAATACACAAAACAGTCATTACACTACAGACATTTATCATATAATATCTTACTCTATCACAAATCATAAAAAATTTATGTTTTTATATAAAAATATTATCAAAAAATAAGATAAATTAAAATCTGTTGCTAAAATCTAATAGCAACAGATTTTTAATAACTAAATTTAAATATATTAATTCTCTATATTTTTATTTTCTTTTTCTAATTTTCTTGCTTCATATTTTGTTTGAATTTCATCTTTTACACAAATCGCAGCCTTGCAAGCTAAGGCAGCAGCAACAGCAGCAGATGCATAAGAAGAAAAACTACAAATATGTGATAATTTAATTTTTTTGAAAATATCTTTTGATAAATTTCCATTTTGAACCAATTTTTTAGCTACTCCTTGACCTCTTAGAGAAGCAATCCCTTCTTCTAAAACCATTGGAGCCATAGAAAGAGCTGTTAATAACGGTGCATGTTTTTTAATTTTATCTGCAGTTTTTTGAACTTTATTTTCAGATGTTTCATTTTCTGAATTCATATCAGACACTTTTTTCTTATTGAATAATGAAATCAACAAAATTGCAGCTGGGGCTAAAAAGGATACAAGACGACATTTTTGCAAAGCTTTCGTTAAAAAAGAGCCATTGTTATTTAGCGCATGTCCCATCTCATGGAATACGGTTGTTTGTAAAACTTTATCAGGAGTAATAATTTTATTTGCTTTTGGAAGATAAGCCGCATTTATACCCAACTTGCATTGCATTAAATTAAAATTAACACCCAATTTTATTAATTGTTCTTTATCTATATGTTTTGGAAACATCTTTGATAAAGCATTATATATAAAATTATCTTTCAATTCTTCTCTTAGCGCCATTCTTGCTTTTAAATCAACTCTAGAATCAATATTTTTAATTCCAAATAAACTAGAAAAAAGACCGTTAATTTGATTACTGTCTGTATTTTTTGCATGTTTAAGTGAATCTAAGGAAGAAACTGTACTTACTTTGTATGCTCTTACTCCTTTATCATATAACCCTGTAGATTTTAGGGCTTCTTGCGTTGCTTTTGAAAGTTCAACACTATCATTATGCGAAAGTCTTAAAACTTTCGACATATGCTTTTGCACATTTGAACTTGGAATAGAAAGAATAGAATTTGCAACAGAACTAACTAACAAAGCTGTTGCAACACCTTTGTTTTTATATTTTGGCTCATCAATTTGTTGATTTGATATGGCAATATCTGACATCTTCTAGCCTTTCACAAATATATCTCTATAGTAATACAAAAATCAAAAACACACTAAATTGCTAATATGTTAAGAAAAATTAAAAACAGAGATGAAGGGATTCGAACCCTTGGCGGAGTCGCCCCCGCACAGTCGTTCCAGGACTGCACCTTAAACCACTCGGACACATCTCTATTAATTCAATAATAACATAACAATTATTAATGTCTATTTTTTAATGCAGTGTATCTACATAAATTCTATAAACCTTACCTTCTTTAATCTTTTTAAATTCTTTTTTGTTTTCTAAATCCTGAACCTTTATTCTGGTTAAAATATAAACATTATTTTTCTTGTTTTTCTTGATATATTCAACCATTTCATCATAGTTATCTTTATTATTTGTAACTATATATTTAATTTTCTTTTTAGGATTTAAAATAGAATATTTAGCACTGAAACCATAAGTTACAATTTTAGAATTTTTTTGTTCATTAATAAATTGAGCATATTGCTCTAATTCATCTTGAGCAAAACTTGTATAATAAGGTATTCCAAAATCACAAGTTACATACACAGCACAAAGCATTAAAGCTAAGTGCCACAAAAACACTCTAAAAATACTTGCTTTTTTTAATAAAGTTATAACCCTTAAAGATATTAAAAATATAACTAATAACAAAGGACCTGCAAAAATTGTCGCATCAGTAACATAAAATTCAATATTATTTGGTAATATCGGTTTATATATAAAAGCAAAAATTAAACCCAAAAACGATAAAACCAAAAACATTGTTGCATTAATATAATTTGAAATTCTTAGTGGTCTGGTTAATTCATCTTCTTTAATTGCCTTATACCATAAATGCCCTACAATTAAAGCTAATGCAGGAAACATGGTTAAAATATAAGGAGGAAGTTTTGTGCTTGCAGTAGAAAAAAATAAAAATACGCAAATTGCATAAATATAACAAAATGCCATTGCTTTTTTTTCGTCATTTTCAACAACAAAAAAAGCACCTAATGATTTCGTAAATCTAATTTTTCTTAGAAGTCTTTTTATATCTCTAATTAAAATTACAATAAAATTAAATGTCCAAGGAATTAACCCTGCTAAGACAATTGGTACATAAAATAAAAACGGTTGTTTTCTTCCTAACCCTTCAGAATTTAAAAGACGGGCAAAATGATGCTTTAAAATATACATATTAACCCATTCTTGGTTATATGCTTGATATATCAATATATGCCAAGGCAGAGCCACTAAAACCAAAATTAAAACCCCCGGCAAAATATATATGGGTTTAAAAAGTTCTTTTACTTTTCTTAAAAACAAATAAGTAAAAAATACCGTAATACATGGAACAGCAAGCCCAATAAAACCTTTAGCCAATACTGATAATGCCATAAATAAATAGCCAAAATACCAACAGTATTTTTTATTTTTTTCTTTTTCAATAAACAAAGGTAAGACTGCGCTATATATTGCAGCAGCAGAAAATGCCATGAAATTTAAATCTAAGATTGCAACATGGGTAAAAACCAAAAACCAAGCACTTGCCAATAAGACATTTGCTGATAAAAAGCCATAAAGCCTGCTTTTTAAAATTGTTTTTGCAAAAAAATACGTATAAAATATTATAAAACTGCCAACAGCCCCTGTCATAAATCTGGCTGCAAAAATGCTTTTATAACCGAAAATTTTAAACGAAATTACATTCAGCCAAAAATACAGTGGCGGTTTTTCTAAAAACGGTTCAAAATTCAATATGGGAGTCAGATATTCTTTTGTCAAATACATATATCTGCTCATATTTACATATCTTGTTTCATCAATATCAATCAATGGATATATTCCAATGTTTGAAAATATAAACAAAATACAGCCTAAAGCCAAAAATAATAAATAGCACAATTCTTTATGTTCATTATAAAATTTTTTAATTTTATCCATTTTATCCTCTTACTTTGTTTCCTCTTTTGCTTTTTTCCAAAGCTTTTCATATTCATCAAAACTTAATTCATTTAATGGCTTATTTGTTAATTCTTCAAGCTTATTAAATCTTTTTATAAACTTATTATTTGCTTTTGATAAAGCTTCCTCAGGGTCAATTTTATTCCATCTAGCTATATTTACAAGAGAAAATAAAATATCTCCAAACTCATCAATTTTTTCTTCTTGGGTTTTTGCTTTTTTAAATTCTTCAATTTCGGAATTAAAACAATCCTCTAATTGCCGGTAATTTTGCCATTCAAACCCTGCCCTAACAGCTTTTTTAGATATTTTCATCGCTTTTAATAATGAAGGCAAATATTTTGGAATACCATCAAGAGTCTTTTTTCTTTCTTTCTTTTCTTTTTGCTTCAATTTTTCCCAATTTTCAAGAATTTTTTTAGTATCTGTTGTTTTATTTTCCCCAAAAACATGCGGATGTCTATGGATTAATTTATCATTTAGCATTTTTGCAACATCTTGAATATTAAATTCATTGTTATCATCAGCAATTTGACTATGAAGCACAACTTGCAACAACACATCACCCAATTCTTCTTTAATATGGTCAATATTATTTTCATCAATCGCTTCAACTGCTTCATAAGCTTCTTCAAGCATATTTTGTCTGATTGTATGATGAGTCTGTTCTCTATCCCATTGACAACCCTCAGGAGAGCGCAAAATTTTAACCGTTTTTATTAATTCATCTAAATAATTTGTCATTTTAAAATTCCAATTACCTCACCATTTGATCAACACTTAAAATTAATATGCCCTCACCGCCGATTTGTTTTAAATTATCTATTGCATCAAAAACTTTATCTTCATCAACTACAACGTGAATTACAACTTTGTCATTATTATCATGCAAAGGAATAACAGTCGGAGATGAAAGCCCCGGAAGAAATTTTTCAACTTCCTTTAATTTATCTTTAGGAATATGAGCCATAAGATATTTTTTAGCTTTAGCATCAATAACAGAATCAATCGCTCTTATTAAAGAACGAAGTTTAATTTGTTTTTCTGTTTCTAAATCTTTTCTCGCACATAAAACCGTACTTGATGATAAAATTTTATCTATAATTTTTAATCTATTTGATTTTAGTGTAGTACCTGATGATGTAATATCTATAATAACATCGCAAAAACCTAAAGATGGCGTAATTTCAACAGCACCCATAATCTCAGAAATCTTTGCATTTTTTCCTAATTTTTCAAAATATCTTTTTGCAATATTTGGAAATGACGTTGCAACTCTAATGTTATCAGGCAATTTTGATACATCATCTATATTTAATTCTTCAGGTAATGCTAACACCATATCGCATTTTCCAAAAGAAAATTCTTTTACAATATCCAGTTCTATTTCTTTTTCAACAACAATATCTTTTCCTGTAAAACCAATATCTGCAACTTTTGAATCCAAAAAATTCGGAATATCAGCAGCCCTTACAAAAATTAGTTGAAATTTTTTATCTTTGGTCTCTAATTTTAAACATCTTTCATCTTTTAAATCAAGATTTAATCCTGCTTGATTTAAAAGTTCATATATTTTTTGCGATAGTCTGCCTTTATTTGGCAGCGCAATTTTTAAAACATTATTCATTATTTAATCCTTTTTATTGGCATTTATTATCTTAACATAAAACTAATTTTTTGTTACTTTACTTAAAGTGTTTTTAATATAAAATTAACGTATTCTAGTTAATTATAGGGGAAACAAATGGAACATTTACATCAATTAGCTGCAAATAATGCAATAGTTGTATCTGCTATAATTTTATTAATAGCTTATATTTTTATTGCATGGGAAAAAATCCCCAAAGTTGTAATTGCTCTTTTGGGCGGTTCTTTAACTTTGTTTTTAGGATTATTAGCAACAGAAAAAACACACGACAATCTGACTGAATATTTCGTATCATTCATTGATTTTAATGTAATATTCTTGCTTGTTTCAATGATGATTATTGTACACATTGCTTCAAAATCAGGCATGTTTACATGGATGGCAAATGAAATTTTAAAAAGAACAAAAGGTAAACCAAAACTTGTGCTTGTGGCACTTGCAATTTTTACAGGTGTTGCATCAGCATTTTTAGATAACGTTACAACGGTTATTTTGGTTCTTCCTATCACTTTTGCAGCTTGCAAATTATTAGACATTAACCCAATTCCATTTTTGATAACAGAAGTTTTCTGCTCAAATATCGGTGGAACGGCTACTTTAATTGGTGATCCTCCAAACATAATTATCGGTTCTGCTGCAGGATTCAGCTTCATGGATTTTGTTAGAGAATTAACAGGAATTGTTGCAGTAATTATGGTTGTAGTTATTGCAATGCTAATTTTTATTTATAGAAAAGATTTAAAATCTTCTCCAGAAAAAATGGAACTTGTTTCAAAAATTGATAACTCAAATTCAATCACTGATATGAATTTAGCTATCAGATCAGGGGTTGTATTATTACTTGTTATCCTAGGCTTTATTTCACATGATTTAACACATATTCCAACATTTCTAATTGCTATGATTGGTGCATCAGTGTTATTAATCTTTGAAAAACCTGCCGAAGTTTTAGTTGAAGTTGAATGGAATACAATATTCTTCTTTGTTGGTTTATTCATAATTATCGGTGGTCTTGAAGCCTCTGGCGGTATTGCCCTAATGGCAAAATGGCTTTTAGAAGTTACACAAGGTTCTCAAACGGCTACATCAATGATTATATTATGGGCATCAGGTATTTTATCAGGTATTATCGATAACATTCCATACACTGCAACAATGGCGCCCATGATAGCTGCAATTGAGCAAACTATGGGGCATGCCTACGCACATCCTCTATGGTGGTCATTAGCACTTGGTGCCTGCCTAGGCGGAAACATGACAATAATTGGTGCTGCCGCAAATGTTATTGTTTCAGAAAACGCTCATAAAGCAGGTTATCCGATTTCATTTATGCAATTTTTAAAATATGGTATAATTGTTACCATGACATCCTTAACGTTATCAACAGTATATATTTACCTTAGATATTTAGCGCATTAATGATTATTTCAGATAATAATAAAAACAATACAAAAAAAGCACTCAAGAAGGAGCAAAATCCTGACTTGAGTGCTTCTTATATTGCTGTTGATGACGGATATGAAAAAAATATCCGCCCTCTAAATTTTGATGATTATATAGGGCAAACTTCTCTAAAAGAAACTCTTAAAATTTCTATTGAAGCAGCCAAAAAAAGAAATACCTTTTTAGATCACCTTTTATTTTACGGGCCTCCGGGGTTGGGTAAAACAACCTTGGCAGGTATTATTGCAAATGAATTAAATGCTTCAATTAAAATCACATCAGCGCCATCAATAGAGCGCCCTAGAGACATCATAGGAATTTTAATGCAATTAAAAGAAGGGGACGTTTTATTTATTGATGAAATTCATCGCCTGAATAAAATAGCAGAAGAAATCTTGTATCCTGCTATGGAAGATTTTTCAATCGATTTAACAACAGGAAAAAGTCAGAGTGTTAAAACGATGAGAATTCCTATTCCAAAATTCACTCTTATTGGCGCAACAACAAAAGCAGGGGCATTATCAGGACCATTAAGAGATAGGTTTGGCATAATTCACAGATTAGAATTTTATACACCCGAAGAATTATCTAAAATCATTAAAAGAACAGCTAAAATCTTAAATTTTGAAATAGATGATAATGGCGCAATGACAATAGCAAAACGCTCTCGCTGCACTCCTCGCATAGCTAACAGATTAGTTAAAAGAAGTGCCGATTGGGCAATAGTAAAGGGTGATGGCAAAATAACAGAAAAAATAGCCAGTGAAGCACTATCAGCTCTTGAAATTGATGAAATCGGTTTAGATATAACAGATAGAGCCTTATTGAATTTAATGATAAACTCTTTTGACGGCGGTCCTGTTGGAATTGAAACTCTTGCTGTTGCACTAGGCGAAGATATAAGAACCATTGAAGATGTTTATGAACCATATTTAATTCAAAAAGGCTTAATTTCAAGAACTTTAAGAGGCAGAAAAGTTACAAAATTAGCATACGAGCATTTAGGAATTAAATCAAATAGCGCCCAAATGGGGTTGTTTGATTAAATAATATTTTTCACATTATTTCAACTTTTTATTTAATGCACCAATAATATAAATTGGTTGATATAAGCTGTGTTATAAAATAAAAAAAAGGGGAGTGCGCACTCCCCCGGATATCAAAACACAAAAAATAACATAAACTTTTTAACTCATCAAAAAATCCGTGACACAGCGCACCGAAAAAGCGTTCGTACGGTAATTGCTATTCTGATTCCAACTACCACTATTCAAGTTGTAATTGTAGGCGTTGGATGAACCATTAACAGTACCACTCCACACGATGTTCGGGTTGCAATTGTCATTGTTCGACCCTGGGCAACTGTTCGAATTGTTACAATATGCGGACGAGTAACCCGACCAGTTGTCGCAAAGTTTTATCGAAAGTTTATTATCTTGTACTAAAATCATTAGTTCATTTTCTTTATATTTTTTCATAAGTAATCAGCCATTATTTTAGCTATTTCGACGATTTTTAGAATTAGACTTAACTTAGTAAACCCTTGAGCTTACAAATTCAAAGCCCCATTCTAGACAGTTTTTGGAAAATATATATTGTTTTTCTCCTTTAATTTTTTACTATTAACTTTTTCCAAAAAATCCGTGACACAGCGCACCGACTGAGCATAAGTAGGCGTGTCGGTATTACCGCTCCAGCTGCCTTTATTCAAATTGTAACTGTAAACACTGGAACTAGGACTACCTCCACTCCACACATAGTTCGGGTAGCAATTGTCATTGTTCGACCCTGGGCAACTGTTCGAATTGTCACAATATGCGGACGAGTAACCCGAATAGTTGTCGCAAAGTTTTATCGAAAATTTATTATCTTGTACTAAAATCATTAGTTCATTTTCTTTATATTTTTTCATAAGTAATCAGCCATTATTTTAGCTATTTCGACGATTTTTAGAATTAGACTTAACTTAGTAAACCCTTGAGCTTACAAATTCAAAGCCCCATTCTAGACAAAGCTCATTTTAGAAAAATTATCATCAGGAATTAAAAGGCAAGTTCCTAAAGAATTTGAAATTCTTTTTCTCATATTAAAGCCATCAACATGTCTTAACATCCCAAGATAACTATTCACCTTGCTTCTGATTTCAACCAACTCCTCTCTACTATTTCTACTTTTACTTTTCTTCCAATTATCAATAGAATTAAAACATTTATTTATTGTTTTATTTCTTAAATGAATATGACCCGGTTTAACTACAAAACCAACAAAATCAAACCCTTGTTTTAATAAATTAATATTCTTTTTTTTATGATTTAATTCTAAATTCAAATTTTCAATTAAAAATCTGTTAATTTTTGAATATGCGTAATTCAAAAATCCTGCGTCCTCATCAATTATCAAAATATCATCCACATATCGAAGATAATATTTGCAACCGAGCACATGTTTTGCATATTGATCAAGTTTGTTCAAATAAACGTTAGAAAAAAATTGACTGGTCAAATTGCCGATAGGCAACCCGCATTCAGAACTTGTATAAAACAAACTTTTATATTTTGGTAATTTATCTAACAATTTCTTTGAAGATTTTAAATACATATTTTTTCGAGGGTCATGAAATATAACCTGCCTTGTTAAATCTACCAACCATTTTTCCTGTTCTTCATCCATTCTTTCCATTACAAAATTATGCAAAATGTGTTTATTAATACTAACAAAATAATTTTTGATATCCATTTTAATAAAATACGCATCTTTTGAATAATTTTGAGTTATATTTCTTGCAAACATTGCTGCTCTTTTTGCGCCTAAGAGCGTACCCCTACCAACAATACAACTGTATGTATCATATATAAATCTGGGTACAAACCTATCATAAATCGCATTATAAATTAAATGATGTACAATCCTATCTCTAAATGAACCTGCCCAAATTTCTCTGTATTTTGGTTCACTAATTACAAAACAAATACTTTTGCCAATTTCATATTTATTTTCCAATATATCCGTATAAAGATTGTACAAATTTCTCTCTCTATCAAACTCAAATTCCATTGCTTGATATGTAGAGCTTTTGTGTTTTCTGCAGTCACAATATGCTTTGTATAATTTTTCAAAGCTAAATTCTGCTTTTTTAAAATCTTTCACCAATTTGATATCCTTTTTATTTTAATTTAATAACCTTATATTGAATATTTCTTTCATTTTGTGCATTCTTGCTTGTGTAGTTCAACCAACCTGCAAGTTGTTTTTCAATTTCTTCAACATGCATGCAACAATTTAAATATTTTTCATTTGAAATATTTTTCAGAGAATTCACAAGTCTTAATGAAACACCGATTTGTTTTATTTTTTCCATCATTGATTTTATTGCTTCCACTCTTTCAGTACTTGTCTTTGCATCATTTGCTTTATAAATTGAAACAATAAATTCAATTATTAAATTTAATAACTTTTCTCCGATTGTATATCTGTATTCTCTTTGCATATGCACTAAAAGACATGAATAATAAACCAAAAATTCATAAGCTTTTTTATATATATCTAAATGCATATATTGTGCCATACATATATCCTTTCTTTTTTTAGTATTTTTCTATCCATCAAAATTAAATCATGATTTAAAAATTTAAAAATTTTTAAAGTATTAAAATTTTAAAGTTTCCACTTTTTAAGTTTTCAAGTTTTCATAATATTCATCACCTCATTTCTAGTTCACTTCTATTTTTTTTAAAGGGTTAAAGAGTTAAAGAGTTAAGCTAAAGATCCGTGACACAGCGCACCGAAAAAGCGTCCGTACGGTAATCGCTACGCTGATTCCAACTACCACTATTCAAGTAGTAATAGTAGGCGTTGGATGAA
>CALUWJ010000013.1 GCA_944324455.1 Candidatus Gastranaerophilales bacterium
CTTGGCTTGGCGAAAACAAGGAAGGCATAGGTGTGCGAAGTGCGCATGCGGCAAGCGTGGAGCTTGGCGCAAAGCACGTAGTCCGTACCGTAAATACAATAAAAGACCCATTATGGGTCTTTATATGGCGCGCTTGGAAACCTTTTGAAGCTCGAATTTAGTGCGACTGCACTTAATGAGAGCAAAAAAGGCACAAGGTGTGTGCCGAGAACGCCGAAGCGTTGAGCTTTGGCGTTTGAGAAACCGTACCCGCCAAGCGCTCTAAAAATCAAAAAGACCCGCTATGGGTCTTTATATGGCGCGCTTGGAGACCTTTTGACGCTCGAATTTAGTGCGACTGCACTTAATGAGAGCAAAAAAGGCACAAGGTGTGTGCCGAGAACGCCGAAGCGTTGAGCTTTGGCGTTTGAGAAACCGTACCCGCCAAGCGCTCTAAAAATCAAAAAGACCCGCTATGGGTCTTTATATGGCGCGCTTGGAGACTCTGCCGAGAAAAAAGACTAAATGTCTTTTTTCGAGAGGGCAAAAGCGAAGCGGTTGCATCCCGAACAAGCGTCCTTAAACAAGTGAACTTTAGTTCACAGGGTGAACTTAGTGAACGAAGTTTAAGGCATAGGTGTGCGAAGTGCGCATGCGACAAGCGTGGAGCTTGGCGCAAAGCACGGAGTCCGTACCGTAAATACAATAAAAGACCCATCATGGGTCTTTATATGGCGCGCTTGGAAACCTTTTGAAGCTCGAATTTAGTGCGACTGCACTTTATGAGAGCAAAAAAGGCACAAGGTGTGTGCCGAGAACGCCGAAGCGTTGAGCTTTGGCGTTTGAGAAACCGTACCCGCCAAGCGCTCTAAAAATCAAAAAGACCCGCTATGGGTCTTTATATGGCGCGCTTGGAGACTCTGCCGAGAAAAAAGACTAAATGTCTTTTTTCGAGAGGGCAAAAGCGAAGCGGTTGCATCCCGAACAAGCGTCCTTAAACAAGTGAACTTTAGTTCACAGGGTGAACTTAGTGAACGAAGTTTAAGGCATAGGTGTGCGAAGTGCGCATGCGGCAAGCGTGGAGCTTGGCGCAAAGCACGGAGTCCGTACCATAAATACAATAAAAGACTCTATATAAGAGTCCTTTATGGCGCGCTTGGAGACTCTGCCGAGAAAAAAGACTAAATGTCTTTTTTCGAGAGGGCAAAAGCGAAGCGGTTGCATCCCGAACAAGCGCCCTTAATACAATAAAAGACTCTATAAAAGAGTCCTTTATGGCGCGCTTGGAGGGATTCGAACCCCCGACCTTTTGGTTCGTAGCCAAACACTCTATCCAACTGAGCTACAAGCGCATATTCAATTTTTACAGCTATAAATAACTGTATGACAATTCTACAACGTACAAAAATAAATTTCAAGCCAAGTTCAATATTTCTTGCAAATTTTGCATTAATTAAAAACAATCTTATAATATAACTATGATTGCCCAAGACAACAATTTAATAGCTTATGAATATTATAAAGACCAATTTGTACCGAAAGAAGTCTATACAAGCGGCGAAAAAGATGAAACAAAATTAATCGATAAATATTCATTCAATAATAAAGAATTACCTGTCTTAATTCTAAAAGATGACATTATCTCAAAAGACGGCAGAGGACTAAGAAAAGGTTTTTACAATGTATTACCCGATAAATACATGGATTTTTTATTAATTTATCAAAAAGGTGAATTAAAAGCTAAAATCCCTGTTATTAAAATGGAATTTTATGAATCATTAAACACAGAACAACAAAAGCCCAAAAAAATGAGTTATAAAAAATATCAAAGATATATGGAAAAAGAACAGCGCAAATATTTTAGGGGGCTAAATCCTGATGAAATCGATTATAAAAACGTGCAAATACATTATATTGAGGAAGAAAATGCAGCCGTTATAATCTATAATACTAACAACATAGAATTAACAGGAATGATAAAATTATAATTTTCAATCAAAAGATTGATTTTTTAATTTTAATTCTATGATAGTTTTTTATAAGAATAAATGTATTATCAGGAATTACAGAGAAAGGTGCAAAAAGATGCAAAAGATTTCCCCTCTAAGGTCAAGTATCGAAGCTTTTAACAAATTTAAAGCACTTAGAGCAAACAAGGCTTCTAAAGCAGAAAAATCAAATCAAGCAACAAATCCGTTTGGAATTACATTCAAAGGTACAGTAATTCAAATGGATGTATTTGAAAAAACAGATAAAACAGAAAACACAAAACAAAATTCAACATCTTTAAAAGAAAAAATGCAAAATACAGGCAAATTATTAGCAAGTGCCTGGGTTGGAACTATTAATAAATTTTCATCTTTAAAAACTAATGCAATTGCTTTTGGTAACAAAATAAAAGAAAACACAATTGCAGCAGCAAAGAAAATTCAAGAAATCGGAAATACAAAAGTTGAGTTTGATATCTTTAAATACAATGTTTCAAGATTACAAAACCAACCGGTTAGCGAATTAAAATCAATGTTATCTAACGAATTACAAGGAGTTAAGAATGAATAACAGAAAGGTGAAAAATATTATTGAAGCTCTTGGCAAACACAAAGATGCTGAATCAATACAAGTTTTAAATGAACTTGGAACTAATTGTCCGATTGATGAAATCAGAGAATTAACAAGCAAAGCTTTAATCAGAAAAAATACTCACGAAGCTCTTGAAATAATGATAGTTAATAAAGGTAAAGGCATAAATGACCTTTCAGCAAGAGTTGCAATGTGTGCCATTAATGAACTTTTAGCTCTTAAAGATAAACAAGAAGCTATTAAAATTTTGGATGATACAATCAACATGCATTCAGAAAAAGAAGTTCAAGACACGGCTCGTTCTGTAAAAGCTCTTATGTCTTTTAGTTCATAGGACTTTCAATGATAGTATGTTTATTCAAAAACTCTGAAATATTTTCAGAGTTTTTTTGTTTAAATTTTATTAAGCAGTGTTCAAAAATAATTTTTATGTGCATTGTATAGAGGAAAAATGATTTATAATCTTGCATGTACTGTCTTTTATATGTAAAATTATTTTATTAAGAATGGAGCATTTGTAAATGAAAAAAGTTTTATTAAATATCATCACCGTTGTTGCCCTATTTTTTATGGCAATTCCTGCTTTTGCAACATATGAATTAGAACAAGGTCCCGATAGTTATCCGGATTTACCTCCTAATCATTGGGCTTATGAAGCAGTTACTTTTTTAACCGATAAAAAAATTGTTGTAGGCTATCCTGATGGTCTTTATAGACCTGATCAAAAAGTTACCAGAGCTGAATTTTCAACAATGGTAATTAAAGCGCTAGGTCTATACGAAAAAGATATTCCACAAATATTTGAATATAATGATATTAAAAATCACTGGGCAAACAGAAACATTCAAGTTGCTTCATATTATGGCTTAGTAAAAGGTTATCCCGGCGGATATTTTTATCCCAATAATGATGTAACAAGAATGGAAGCACTAAGTGTTGTTTTAAATGCGCTATCACCTGAAAATATTAACTCTGAGCAAGCTCAACACTTTGTTTCAATATACAAAGACTATTCCGATATTCCAAATTGGGCTTTAATTCAAGCAGGGCAAGCTCAAATGCTTGGTTTAGTATATAACACCCCAGGTCATGAAACAACTCTTGAACCTATGCGTCCTGCAACTCGTGGTGAATTAGCAAGATTTATTTTCAATATGATGGAAGCTGTTAAAGTTATTCCAAGTGAAAAATTAAAAGAAGAAGTTAAACCAACCCCACCGCCAGAACCAAGAAAAGCGGATGGTTATATTTTAGATAATGTATATTATGATGAAGAATACGCTGTTATTCCAAAAGGAACGGTATTACCTTTAACAGTAGATAGATGCATTAATGCAAAAAAAGCAAAAGAAGGCGAACCATTTATTGCAAGAGCTCCATTTAACTTTGTAACAAGAGAAAAATATGTATTAATTCCTGTTGGAGTTCAAATTGACGGTAAAATACAAAAAGTTACAAGACCGTTCAGATTTATTAAAAACGGATATTTTGCCCTAACAACATCTAACGTTATTGATAATAAGGGAATGGACGATTTAAAAATTATTCCTGCAGTGGGTGAACGTGATGCAGATATGAGAATAATTAGAAATGACCCCTATTTAACAAGAACAAGATACAATATAATACAAGGTCAAAACGAATATATACATCAGGGTCAAAGAGTTGAATTTGTTCTTTTAGAACCTTTGAGAGTAAAAATCTTCAATGTAGAAGATAATGATATCTAATCAAATAAACCCTTTAAGAAATTCTTAAGGGGTTTATTTTTTAATTATTTTTAATAAAGATAATAAAGCACAACCAATTATAGATAAAGATATAATGCCGTCAAGCTTAACATCTGAATGTTTTTTATTTAAAGTTATTTTATATTTCATTTGCGGATTATCTTTACCCTTTATGCTGATAGTGTCAGATAAAGGAGTTGTGGAAATATATGGCACATCAATAACTCCAACATAAGGACGATTAATTTTTCTGTTGGGCTGAGTATTAAGCCTTTTTGTCGATTTTTTTTCTTGCGTAATTTGAGGCTTTGGTTGAATTACATTATTTGATGTTGAATCCATATTAAAATAAAAACAAAACGCAAAAACTTATTGCCTCTTGATTGAATTTAATTTAAATAATTGTTATAATCTTTTCTATAATATTTTTAAAGGTGTTTAAATGACTAGAGCATATAAGGCAAAATGGATTATCCCATCTGATGGCAACATATATGAAAATTGCGCTTTAATTGTTGATGAAGGCAAAGTGCAAGAAATAATAAAATCAGAAAATCTTGTTGAATCCAACTATTCCCATATTAAAGATTTTAATAACGCCGTAATAACTCCGGGGTTTGTTAATTTACATAACCATCTACAATATAGTGATTTACAAAAGGGAAAGGCGAAAAACCTAAGAGCCAGACTAAAAAGACTCTATACCATTTTTAAAAAACACTATTTTTTAGCAGGAATTTCAAAAAAATCATTTGTATATCGTCTTGCTAATCTTTTATCCGATTATTTTTGCATGACTAGAGAAGAAAAAATAGCTTCATTTAAAAAAGGGGTTGAAATCAGCCTCTTAAACGGTACAACTTGTGTTGCACAATTATCAAAAGAAAGCAAATATTTTGAAATTTTAAATGAAATGCCCCTAAAAACTTATCTGTTTTTTGAATTATTTTCAGATTCTGTTGATTCAAGCAAAGATGAATTTAGAAATATCAAAAAGAAAATAGATAAACTTTTAAAACAAAAATCGCAAAACACATTTGTTGGAATTGCACCCCACAGCATTTGCTGCGTTCACAAAAGATTATTTAAAATACTTGTTAAATATTGCAAAAAAAATAATATCTTAATGACAATCAGATTAGCTGAATCTCAAGAAGAAATTGATTGGTTAAAACACGGATTTTCAGATATTGACTTATTGAACGAATTTAGCGGAAACAAAAAAATGGAGCCTGCCTTTAAAAATTTAACTCCTGCTCAATATTTAGAAGAATTAGGAGTTTTATCTAAACAATTAATAATATCATACGGTAATTTTTTATCTGCTTTTGATTTAGATTTATTATATAAAAATAAAGTTTCGTTAGCATATTGCCCTCGGATTAGTGACAATTTACACAATAAAAAATTAAATCTTGAAACAGTATTAGAATATTTTCCTAACAGATTTGGTTTTGGAGTTAATTCATTAGCTTTTAATGAAGATTTATCTTTATTGAATGAATTGAGATACGTAAATAACGGCGTTCTTAATGTTGTTGAAGCACTAAAATATTTAACAATTATCCCTGCTAAAATTTTAAGGCTAAACAACACCATAGGCTCTCTTGAAGCTGATAAAGACGCAGATTTTAATGTTTTTGAACTAAATGAAAATGAAGATTATAATGCCCTCTTGAATAAACAAAAACCAAACCATGTCTACATTAACGGTAGACGAATAGTTAAGAGGGGCGAGCTTAATATAAAAAACTAGTCAATTGTATTATAAATTCTATCTCCTGCATCTCCAAGCCCCGGTAGAATATAACCTTTAGAATTTAATGCTCTATCAAGTGCAGAAGTTACAATTTTCACTTTTGGAAATCTTGAATTAACTTTTTCAACACCCTCCGGTGATGAAATTAAACTCATAAACACAATATTTTCTTCCATTACACCTTTTGAAATGAAATTTTTAATTGCATCGATTGCGCTATTGCCTGTTGCAAGCATAGGGTCTAAAATTATAACTTTAACTTTTTGCTTGTTTTCTTTAATTTCTTTTCTTTTATCGTAATACCAAACGGGTTCAAGCGTTTCTTCATCTCTATACATGCCGATATGATGAACATTTGCAAAAGGCAATAAGTCTTGTGCTACTTCACAAAATATCATCCCCGCTCTTAATATTGGAGCTATAATTAATTGAGCCTCGTTATCAAAAACATCACACACTGTTTTTTCTAGTGGAGTCTCAATTTCTTTTTTCATCATCGGCAAATCTTTAGTTGCTTCATATATCAATGAATAAGTTATTCTTTTTAGTGCATTTTTAAATCTTTCACAATCGGTATTTTTATCTCTGATAATTGATAAATTTTGACTTATAATCGGATGATTTAGAATAACTATATTTTTTGCCAATGCTTTCATTTGTTTTCCTTTTTAGCTGTATATATTTTTATCTTTTAATACGGAGAAAAAGTTATCTGTTTGTTTTAGTGCATCTTCAAGTTTATAACCTTTCTCAACAAGACCATCGCAATATTCCACCCAACTTTGTGCGTGCAAAGGATCTTGTGCATATTGCTCAATAGAACGCACAACATTTTTATTAATACCGGAATCCATGTTAACTTGAGCATGACCCAAAGCACCTAAAACTTCCATAGAATCTGCAATAGGTTTAACATTTTCAGATTCGGGCGCAAATTGTTGAGCTACGGTTTTATCCATAGAAATATTTTTTCCTGTATTTTGCGCACTTACATATTTAGGATAATCACTTCTGATATCATTATTCATTAATTACTCTCCGGTTTTTCTCGAGTCTTTGCATAATAGCATCTATTATATAAAACGCATAATAAAATTTTTTTGCTATTAATATAGAAATTTTTTTATAAAAAATTCGATACCATCATAAATTTTATATTTCTTAATATTTTACCTTTCAATATATAATTTTGCAAGAGTTTTATTAAATTTTCATATTACATTTTTTTAATAAATTGCCTTGATGAAAAATAAAATTATATAATATTTGTGGGTTTTTATAGCCAAAAAACGGACATTAGCGTGGATTTTAAGAAAGAAAATATTTTTTATAATAAAAATATTAACGTGCTTGTTTCAACATTGGAACAAGCTTTGAAAAGCGCTATGGAAACTTTTTGGGAATTAGATTGCATAGTTCGTTTATTAGCTTTAAATGATTTTAAAAATTTAAGAGATGAATTCTTAATTAAAAATATAGATTTTTTCTCCGGACAAATAAAAGTTGAGGCCGATAAAGCTGTTGTTATAAGGCTTTGCAAAAATTTTATTAAAAATCATCTGGATTTAACTTTAGATAATTCAAAAAAAGATTTTAACTTAAAAAAACTAACTGCGCTTGAAATAAAAATTTTAAACAGTTTTTGCGAATTTATTTATAAAAAATTAAAACCTGCGCTAAAATCAACAAAAGAAATAAAATCAAGCGAAAAAAGCGAAAAAAACGTTAATTTTATCTTTAATGTAATGTCTGATAATTCAAACGTATCAGTTATTATGATTTCCATTCCTTTAGACAGATTGCAATTTGTTGATTTAAAAAAAATAAAAGCCTTTGATGACACTGATTTTATAAATTCACAAACAACAGTTAAAGTTAGAGCAGGAAGCTCTAAAATAACACTTGAAGAACTTAAAAATTTAACTTGCGAAGATATTATTCTTTTAGAAAACAGTAAATATGATAAGTTAACTTTAATTTCAGGCGATTTAAAAAAAGATTTCAAGGTAAAAGTTAATCCCGATATGATAATTAATCTTAATCAGGAAGAAAACGAAGAAATAAATTATGAAATAAATAATGAGGTAGAAATGGAAAAAAATCTCTGGGACGATATACAAGTTGAAATAAATGCAGAATTTGACAAAGTCAAAATGACTATTGGTGAATTAAAACAAATTACACAAGGTCAAATTGTCGATTTAGGCTCTGTTTTTGAAAATGAGATTTCTTTATATGTTGAAGAAAAAAAGGTTGCAAAGGGGGATTTAATTATCATTAACGATAGATACGCTGTAAGATTAAATGAAATATTAAGTACACCCAAACCAAATCCTATACCAAAACCACAACCGCAAAGACCTCAACAACCGGCTCAACAAAGAGCACCACAACAAAGACCTCAGCCTCAAGCGCAAGCTCAAAGACCTCAGCCTCAAGCGCAAAACCAACCACAACCGCAAGCGCAAAAGGCGCAAACTTCAAAAGTAGTGGATGAAGAATTTGACTATTCAGATTTTGAAAAGTAATAAGGAATAAAAAATGATAACATATATAACAGCTTTTATATTTTATACTCTGGCAATGATAGGAATTTTAATTGTCGGTTATATTGTTTATAAAAAAACTATTTTAACATCCAAAAAAGACAATAAAGGCATGATAAAAGTTATTGATTCTCTGCCTATCGGCCCTAAAAAAACATTGTTAGTAGTAAAAATTCGAAATGAAAAATTTTTGATTGCCTCAGGCGCCGAGCACACAACATTTTTATCAAAATTAGCTGATGATGAAAATAAAGTTAATTCAAAAAACTCCAAACAAACTACACAAAATATTAATAAAAATCTTGATTTAATTCCATCAAAACAAGATTATGAAGATTTTAAAAATTTGGAAATCAACGAATTTAAAGAAAAATCTCAACCACGCTTTGATGATATTGAAAGATTAAAACTAGAAAAATTACAAAAACAATTTAATCAATTATATACAAAAGCAACGCAAAATCCAGCTATTAAAGATATAAACGGATTTCACAGAGGTTCTCAAAGAAAAGAGATTTTAAGAGAATTATTAAATGATTTAAACAAACAAGAGGCAAATTTTAATGGATAATTTATTAAAAGATATTAATCCTGTTATTCAACTGTTAATTGTAATGGCGTCATTTTCGCTATTACCTTTTATATTTGTTTCAATGACTCCTTTTTTAAGGTTTACGGTTGTTTTTTCAATGCTTAAAACTGCCATGGGTACAAATTCAGTACCACCTGCAATAACTTTAATTGGTTTATCTTTAATTTTAACAATTTATACTATGGCACCTGTGTTTGACAATATGTATAAGGCATATCAAGTACCTTATCAAAAAAATCAAAATGTTATCGAAGCACTAAATGCAAGCTCTAAACCATTAAAAGAATTTATGTTAAAGCAAACAAGGCAGTCCGATTTAGCATTTTTTGTTGAAAAAACAAGACGCTATGCGCCTAAAACCCCTGATGAATTAACTTTATGGGAAGTAGCACCTGCCTATATTATTTCTGAACTTAAAACGGCTTTTGAGATAGGATTTATAATATATATTCCTTTCATAGTTCTCGACTTAGTTGTGGCAAATATTCTATTGGCGCTGGGTATGTTTATGTTATCGCCTCAAATTGTATCAACTCCTTTTAAATTATTGATATTTATTGCGGTAGATGGATGGAGCTTAATTGTTAAAGGACTTGTGGAGAGTTTTAACTAATGGAATTATTAATAGAATTTTTAGCAAAAGGTTTTATGGTTATGCTTGCAATAAGCATGCCTTGCGTATTAGTTGCAGCTGCTGTCGGGCTTGTTGTCGGCATCTTGCAAGCTGTTACACAAGTTCAAGAACAAACTATTGCAGCAGCACCTAAAATCGTGCTTGTATTTTTATCTATTGTTATTTTGGGCGGATATTTTATAAAAATTTTAACAAATTACTTTTTTGAAGGCACACATCTAGCCTTTGAAATTGTCCCTAAAAATGAAACTTATGTGCTTCCGTCCGATTATTATAAATATACTCGCCCTTTTAGCATTGAAATGCAAGATAAAATAGATACAAATAAAGGTTTAAATAAAGCTTTAATTAATCAAGGTAATATTCCTTGGGATAAAAAAGCAACAAAACATTCTATTTATGTTAAATCAAAACAAACACCTACAAGCGAACCAAATTTTATAGAAAAAATGAAAATACAGAGCAGAAATTAAAAGGGGTAAAAATTGGAAGAAATTTTAAAACAATTTGCAACTCTTTTTCCTGAAATTAACGGCGTTTTTGGTGCAGGAATAATGATTTTTTTGCGCCTTGCAGGATTAATGCGCCTTGCTCCTGTTTTATCAAAAAGCGAAATCCCTTCAATGGTTCGTCTATCATTTGCTATTATTTGTACAATCATTTTAACGGGCGTTTTAAAACCGACTGCACCGCCTGATGGAACACCTATATTTCTTTGTATGTTTTTAAATTTTGTTTTTGGAGCAATAATCGGTTTTGTAGCAAATTGTATTTTAGCTGCAATTTTAACAGGCGGAGATATGATAAATACACAAATGGGTTTATCTTCTGCTATGATTATGGATCCAAGCACAAAAAGCCAAGTCAGCGTTATGGCAAACTTTTTTTCCGTTTTATCTATTATAATTTTTATGTATTCAGGCGGAATGTATTGGCTTTTTAATGCTTTTATAAAAAGCTTTGAACTATATCCTATGTATAGCGTTAATTTTCATTTTGAAAATATTATAAATATACAATATTTAGGTGAAATCACAGGTAATATTTTATTTATGGGGCTTCATATTGCAGGACCTATTTTACTTGCCACATTAGGACAAGATTTAATTTTAGGTATTATATCTAAAACAGCACCGCAAGTTAATGTATTTTCATTGAGCTTCTTATTCAAACCCGTAATGGGAGCTTTTATACTTATAGTAATTCTGCCTATGTTAATCAATGTCATCACTGATTATCTGGTTTCTTTTGCGGGAATTTTTTAGTTTTTTTCTTGAACTGGTTTTAGGCTTCATACAAATCCATAAAACATCTTTAATATAAGGTGAAATTGCCATAATTATTAGCGAAAAAATAATGTCATAAATTATTTTATTTACGGTTACAACATTTGCAATAGGAAAAATTAAATTAAAATCTATAACTTTAAATAGAGCAAGAATAATGCAATATATAAAACCGCATAAATGTATAGATATTACCCCCAAAAGGCCGGCCAAAAGCCTTGATTTAAAAGAATTGCTAAGGTGTAAAACAGTACCCGAAATAAAAATTGCAAACACAAAACCTATAAAATATCCAAAAAGATAATTTTGAATATATTCAAGCCCTCCGCCGAAAACAAAAATCGGCCAAATAAAAAAACCGACCATAAGATAAAGCGTAAACATTATCAATGAATAATATTTACCCAAAATATAGATTATGAACATCATAATCGGTATTTGAGGTGTGTATAAAATAAGTTTTGTATATGTAGTTAAGCCTTCATCCGAACTAAATTTAAACCATGGATGAGTTATTGTAATTTGAGTAAATGTAGCAATAATTAACAATAGAAAACACAATGCACAAACAACCAAAGTGCCTATGGTTAATGGCGTCGGTTCTCCTTTGTATATATATTGATTAAATATATCTTTATATCGTTTATTTATCATCATTATTTTTCGTTAATTCTTTTCCAATTCTATCATATAAATCTTTATATTTTTTATTAAAAATATTTTCACTCCACATAATTAAAGCATCTTCATTATTATCTTGATAATATTTTTTTCTAACCCCTAAGGATTTAAAACCAAATTTTTTATATAGATGTATTGCTTTAGAATTTGAAACACGAACTTCAAGCGTAATATATTTTATTTTATTTTTATAACATTCGTCAATAGAAGATAACAATAAAACATGTGCAAGTTTTTTATTTTGATAATGAGGATGTACGGATAAATTTGTAATATGAGCTTCATCCATAATTTTCCATATCCCCATATAGCCTACGCATTTGCCTGTTTCAGTCAGAATACATCTATATGAAGAAATTTTATTACTTAATTCTGTTAAAAATGACTCACGAGACCAATGATGTTCTCCATAGCACATTTCTTCAATTTGAAGAACATCATCAACATTTTCGTGAGTCATTTTTTTAATTTTAAACTTTGTCATGCCATTATGTTAGCATAAAAAATATATTTAATTAAAATGTTTCGGATAATTTAAATGCTTGATGTTCAACATGAGCATCAAAATCCATTAAACCGCGATTTAATTGAGAATATTTTGCATCTTTTGAATTAAATTTTTCTTTTAAAAATTCATAAGAAACTTTTGGATCGCATTGTTCACCGCATGTAAATAAATCTACTGCAGCATAACCGTATTCAGGCCACGTATGGATGGCTAAATGACTTTCTGAGATAATAACAACGCCCGACACACCATGCGGAGCAAATAAATGAAAGCATTTATTAACAATTGTAGCGCCGCATTCAAGGGCAGCTTCCATCATATATTTTTCAACCAATTTTGGATTGTTTAAAACATTTGGGTCACATTCAAAAAATTCAGCCAGTATATGTCTTCCAAGATATTGTTGTTTTTCTTGCGCTGTTACATTTGCGATAGGTGTCATTATTGCCAATTCATATTCCCCCTTATAGTTATCTGTAAATTTCGTCCAAGACAAATATACAATATATCAAAAAAAACAACAATAGTAAAAATTGACTAATTTTTTAATAATTTTTAACATTTGGTAATATCCCCAAACGAGCGAACTTTAGTTTGCAGGGCAAACTTAGTGAGAGAAGTTTGGGGCATAGGTGTGTGCAGCTCGTGACGGCAGTCCGTTGAGGACTGGCGGACAGAGCGGATACCGTACCTTTTGAAGTTTTTTTCTTACTCCGACGGAGTTAGAAAAAAACGAGAAAGGCACAAGGTGTGTGAAGCACGCAGGCAGGAGCGTTGAGCTCGTGCCAAGTGCGGATACCGTACCAAAGCGACGTAGAAATTTGCACGTAGTGCAAATTTTACAGGAGCATACATGTAAAGCAAGCGTGGAGCTTTGGCGCAAAGCACAAAATCTATACTAAATACCTTTTTGGCTCTAATTCTTTTTATATAACTCTACGCACCCTATTCATATCTCAAAGCGTCAATCGGGTTTAATAGTGATGCCTTATAAGCAGGATAATAACCAAAACCTATACCGACAAGCCCTGAAAAACCAAAAGACAATAATATCGGAGAAATTGAAATAACAATTGCAGTTTCAAATAAAACACCAATTAAAAGTGCAATTATAATTCCTGCAATAACCCCAATTAAACCGCCAATTAAAGATAAAACCAAAGCTTCAATCAAAAACTGCATTCTAATATCCTGCGCTCTTGCTCCGATTGCCATTCTGATACCTATTTCTTTTGTCCGTTCTGTTACAGATACAAGCATGATATTCATAATACCAATGCCACCGACAACCAAAGAAACAGAGGCAATAGAGGCCAATAAAATAGCAAAAGTCTGAACAGTGGATTTCATTTTTTCTTGAAATTCTGCACTATTTCTTATTTCAAAATCATTTTCTTTTAATTTACCAAGATTATGACGTCTTCTTAAAATTTCTTCTATATCCTGTTCGGCAATTTCCGCGTCTTCTATAGATGCTGCTTTTACAATAATTTGATTAACAGACCCCGGAAAATCTGTACCAAAAATCTTTCTTTGTGCCGTTGTTAGAGGAATAAAAATAATATCATCTTGATCCATAGGCCCCATTTGACCTTTAGATTTTAGAGTTCCTATAATTTTAAATGGAACATTCCCTATTCTTATGGTTTTATTAAGTGAATTTACATCTCCAAACAATTCTTTTTCAACAGTTGAACCAATCAAAGCAACCTTAGCAGCACTTCTATCATCTTCTTTGGTAAAGGGTCTACCCATGTTGATTTCATAATTTTTTACATATAAATATGGCGTTGTAACGCCATAAATCTGAGTTTGCCAATTTTGATTACCATACATAACTTGTTTTGATGAACTCATCAAAGGAGCAACCGCTTCAATCCCTCTTGCTTGTTTTTGAATAGCTTCAGAATCTTTCACGCTCAAGGTTGGTTTTGTACCCATACCCATAGAAACACCGCCTGTTTTTGCAGTGGCTGAGCGTATTGTTAAAAGGTTTGAACCCATAGACTCCATGTTTTCCTGAACTTGTTTATTTGCGCCTGACCCTATCGCAAGCATAATAATTACGGCACCAACGCCGATAATAATCCCTAAAGACGTTAAAGCCGAGCGCATTTTATTAACTTTTAGAGAATTTAGTGCTATGGATAATGTAGATTTAAAATCAATCATTTTTAAGTTTCTCTGTTTCTATGTTTCATCCATTCATCTTTTAACATGTCTGAGACTATTTTGCCATCTTTAAATTTTATAATTCTTTTTGTATATTCAGCAATATCAGGTTCATGGGTAACTAATACAACAGTTTTTCCAAGATTTTTGTTGAGATTAACAAAAAATTCCATAACATCAATACTTGTTTTAGTATCAAGGTTTCCTGTCGGCTCATCAGCCAAAATTAAAGGGGCATCATTTACTATTGCTCTTGCTATTGCAACCCTTTGTTGTTGACCGCCTGACATTTGAGAAGGCATATTATTTTCTTTTTTATCTAATCCTACGATTTTTAGGGCTTCTCTTGCTCTTTTATATCTTTCTTCTTCGGGAATTCCTTTATATATCATAGGTAAACATACATTATCTATGGCTGATGTTCTTGAAATAAGATTAAAACCTTGAAAAACAAAGCCAATTTTATTATTTCTGATATCAGATAATTCATCGCTATTTAGGGAAAATACATCCAATCCATCAAGATGATATTGCCCTGATGTGGGTCTATCAAGAGTTCCAAGCATGTTCATACAAGTTGATTTTCCTGAACCTGATGTACCCATGATTGCAACAAATTCACCTTCTTCAATGGAAAATGAAACATCATGTAAAGCATAAAATGTTTCATCGCCCATTTGATAAGTTCTTATTGCGTTTTTTACTTCAATTAATGCCATAATTACATCATTCTTCTCATTGATTGAGTTTGTTTTTTAACTTTATCTCCAATTGAGCTTATAATTACCTTATCTCCTTCTTTTACTTCATTAGAGATAATTTGAGTTTTATTTTCATCTGATAAGCCAAGCTCTATGTTGTATCTTTTTGGTCCTTGTTTTTCTAATATCCAAATTCCTTGTTTATCGTATTTTTGTTGATTATCACTAGGTGTAAATTTTAAGGCTTTATTATCCACGCATAAAACATCTTGCGCCTTTCCAACAATGATTGATACATTTGCACTCATGCCGGGGATTGCAAAACCGTCTGCATTATCAACAGACACAATAACAGTATAAGTTACAACATTATTAGTTGTAGTTGAAGCAAGTCTTACTTGTGTAACTTCACCTTCAAAAATCTTATCTTGGTATCCGTCAAGCGTGTATTGCGCGTGTTGACCTACTTTGATTTTACCTATATCAGCTTCAGATACACTTGTTTCAATTTGCATTTTTGTAAGGTCTTTAGCTACTTCAAATAATGTCGGAGTGTTGAAGCTTGCTGCCACTGTTTGACCTACGTCAACCGCTCTTGAGATAACTGTTCCATCAACAGGAGAAGTTATTTTTGAATATCTCAAATTAGTTAAATTATTTTCTAAAGAAGCACTTGCAGCGCTGACTTCCGCTTGATTAGCGGTAACATCAGCTTGCGCTTGAAGATAATTTGACAGTGCTAATTCAACATCATCTTTTGATACATAATTTTTTTCATAAAGATGTTTATATCTTTGATAATTATTCTTCTTATAAGCAAGTGTTGCTTTTGCTTTTGCAAGGCTTGCTTTTGCATTGTTTAATTTTGCGCTTGATTGGTCAACATTAGCCTGAAATAAGCTTGGGTCTAATTCAGCTAATAATTGACCTTGTTTAACTGTTGAATTATAGTCAACATAAATCTTTGCAACTGTTCCTGAAACTTGTGTACCAACTTCAATGGTGTTAATTGGTTTAATTGTTCCTGACGCTTCAACATATTGAGTTATCGTGTCTTTTGATAATGGTTTTGTTATATATTTTACAGAGCCTTTTTTAATTAACAAAATTGCTCCGATTATTATAATAACTGCCGTTATAGAGATTATTATTATGTTTCTTTTATTCATTTAACCCCCATTGATTTTAATAAGGTTTCTCTTGCTACATTATAATTAAACACAGCCTCAACAAAATTCAACTGTGAGTTGTTGTAGTTAGCCAGTGCATCTTGAAGTTCAACATAATTGTTTAAGCCAACGCTGTATCTACCATCTGCAAGTTCAAAGTTTTCTAAGGTTGCTTTAACTTTTAAATTCATCAAAGGAATTTTTCTTTCTAATTGACGCATATTAACATAATTTGTTTGAACTTCCCAATATATATCTGATTTTGCAATATTTATATTTTGCAAGGCAATATCTAAGAAACTTTCACCCTCTTTTACCTGATAATGAATTGAATATGGGTTAATTGAGCCAAGACCTATACTTGCACCCAATTGTAGAGGACTTGAATAGGTTGATTCGCTTTTTGTATAACCCCAAGTTAAATCACCGGTTATTTCAGGTGCATATTGTCTTTTAATTGCTTTTAGCGATTCTTGTTGCACAAGCGCAAGCATTTCATTTGATTTTAAATCAGGGCGCAATTCAAGAGCCTGATTAACTGCTTCTTGTCTTGATAGAGTTAAAGGATGAAATTCAAAGTTTTGAATAATATCCTTATGTTCAATTCCTGATGTTAACATAATCAACCCATCGGGAGTCTTTTTAATTCCTTCGCCTGAGGGTTTAATTGTAGTTAAACTTTCAATTTTTTTCTTATAATCAGCTTTTAAAAAACTGAAATTTTCCGTATTTTGTACAATAAAGGGTTTATCTTCTTGATAATACATTGAATTTTTCAGCGCAATTATTGAAGTTTGAAGATTATTTTGCCCTTCAACCATTTGAATTTTAGCGTCTGTTAAATTAACTTGCGCGTTAACAACATCAATTTTAGATTTTAAACCCTCATCAAACATTGCTTTTGTTCTTTCATAGTTAAGGGTTTGTATTCTAACATTTTGTTCATAAATATCTAAATTAGCCAAAGCACAAAGCACTTTATAATAATTTATTTTAACATCATACACAACAGCTAAAACATCAAAGTCATAATCAAATTGAGCTGATTGAGTATCATATTTTGCCATGTTGATTTTAGCGGTTGTTTTTCCAAAATCCCAAATCATCTCGGAAATTCCAACATTAAAACCCAAAGAATTTTCTTGAGAATTTAATATTCTTGTGCCGTTGTTGTTGTTATGATTATAGCTGACTCTACCGGTTAAGCGCGGAGCATAATTACTTCTTGCTTGCCCAATTCCTGCTTGGGCTGCTTTTATTCTTTCACTTGAAACATATAAATTAGGATTATGATTTAGGGCATAATCAACACAATCATCTATTGTCATAATAGAAAGTTGATTAAAAGGAATTTTTGGTTTTCCTTCTAAAACAGGCGGAAGTGTTATATCTTCTACTCTAACTTTTTTATTTTTTGTTTTTTTGATTTTAGTTTTTGTATCTTTTGAAGAATCTTTTTGAGTATCTTTATTTTCTTCTTTGGTTGAATTATTTTTATCTTTTTTAAATTTAAACCAGCTAAACTTTGGTTTTGCTGTATCTTTTGGAGCATTTTCTTCAATAGCCATAACTTGCGCAAAATCAAGCGCAATTAATAATGATAGTATTAAAACTACTAATTTTTTATTTGTTTTTTTCAAAAAGCCACTCTCCAACTGTTGTATAGATTTTAGCGCAACCCAAAAACATTTTACATCATTAAATTAATGTATATCAATTGTAACGACAAACAAAAAGATTTGTTCAAAAAATTTTGTAATAAAATATTCTTATGGAAAAAAGATACTATCCTTTTAGCGAATACCTTAAAAATACATTTTCAAAAAAAGTCTATAAAATAACGCTGGACGCTGGTTTTTATTGTCCTAATCGAGATGGAACCATATCAAAAGGCGGCTGCATTTTTTGTGATGAAGTCGGAAGCTTTTCAAGATGTAATGATAAAAAATTATCTATTCAAACTCAAATTGAAAAAAGCATGGAAAAATTAACGAAACAATTTAAAGCAGAAGCTTTTATGGCATATTTTCAATCATATTCTAATACTTATGCGCCAGTTGAAAAATTAAAAGAAATTTATGATAGTGTTTTTATAAATGACAAAATTGTTTCTATTTCAATTGGAACTCGTCCTGATTGCGTTGATAATCAAAAACTTGATTTAATTTCAACATATAAACATCCTTGGATTGAATACGGATTACAAAGTGCCCATGACGAAACCCTGAAATTAATTAATCGAGGTCATGATTTTAATTGTTTTAAAAATGCAGTTATTGAAACAAAAAAAAGAGGAATAAAAGTTTGCGCTCATGTGATTTTTGGTTTTCCAAATGAAAATCGAAAAATGATGTTAGAAACGATTAAAAAATTAAGCGAACTCAATATAGACGGAATAAAAATCCACATGCTGACTATTTTAGCTGATTCACCTTTAGCTAAAATTTATGAAAAAGAAAAGTTTTATTTAATGACAATGGAACAATATTGCGACTTAGTTTGTGATACATTAGAAATATTGCCTAAAAATTGTACTATTCAAAGAATAGCAGGAACAGGTTTTAGTGAAACAACCATTGAACCAAAATGGGTTAATCGTCGTTTTGAAATATTAAATATGATAGATAAAATGATGATTCAAAAAAACAGCTTCCAAGGAGATAAATTTAATTCGGACCTTGCCCTGAAATTCTAACTCCTGCAACAGAATATCTTGCTTCATCTTTTTTAATTAATTTATTTTGCTCGTTATAATGTTCAATTATAAAATCATCCGTACCTGAAAAATTATTCCCCAATAGTGTAAACTCAACTGTTTCTTTATAAATTTTTTTGCCGTCAGCGGTTTTTACTTCTTTTTGTCTTGAAAATTTAAGAGTTCTATTGTCTGATGTTTTTTCTTTTATTTTTATTTCAGAATGTGCCCCACTTTCCATATTTTCTAAAACAAGAGTGTTATCATATCCTGACAAATTCCAAATATCTCTGCTTTCTTGATTAAAAACCACAGGATTATTGGATGAATTCATTTTTGATATTACTCCCCAAGAGCCAAAAAAGCCCTTTGGAATATATTCTTCAGACACTCCTCCTTTTAAAACATCTGCATTTACCAAAGAAAATAACATTAATATTAAAACTAAAAATACTTTTTTCATATATATGATTTTAATTATTTTTAAATAAATTTCAACCCGAAGATTGAGGAATTTTTAATAAATCATTGTAAGATAATATTGTGGGAGGATTAGTTTGAAACAAGCATTATCAGTTTTAGTATTATTTTTATTAATTGTTGCCCTTATTTTAAATCAGGCACTGCCTGCTGATGCGGCTAAAAAAGCAGTTAAAAAGAAAGGTGTTAGCCAAGAATTTCTTGATGATATAACAACAAAAGTTGATAATTTAACTAAAAAAATCTATGAAAAAGAACTATATACTCCTAATGATGCTAATCAATTAATTGGTTTAAAATTGCAGCTTGATGAACAAATGGATATTTTAAGTGAAGCAAGTTTTGCTCCATTGTATTTTAAAATTGGCAATATATATAGACTTAGAGGACAAGAAAAAGAAGCAATAAGCTGTTATCAAACAATTCTTGAAAATTTCTCTGAAACCGCTTATGGACCAAAAGCAAGAGATATTTTAACAGAAATGGGTGTTGAAATAAGAGTGCCGGTTGAAACTCCTGAAGATGAAGAAGACTCTTTTTCTGATGAAGAATTTTAAAATTTAGCTTATTTGTGTTAGACTTTCTCTATTAATAAATAACAGGAAATAGAGGTGAAATTCCTCAGCTGGGGCGCAGCCGTATAGTCGGAAAACTGAGAATATAGAAATTTTGCGAGACCCAAAATTTCTATGTAGTTCGCATACGTCTTTGCTCCAAAAGGGAGTATTTTGACTTTAGGTTACACGCAAACTATACAAAATAATAATAAATGTCCGCATGGCTTCCCTGTGGGTTCATGTCCTATTTGTTCAGGCATGGGGGGAGGCTCAAAACAAGATAAAAATAAGCCGAGAGTAGCAGGCGAGATGAGCTATAATGAATGTTTAGCGCAATGGCATAGAATGCAAGCTAAAAAAGAAGCTAAAATTCAAGAAAGACTTGACAGAATAGAGCAAGCTCAAAATCAGCTCCTTTTAAACCGCATAATGGCAGGGTTAGATAAAATATCAAAAAATATTAATGATTTTATTAATAAAATCGAACCCATGCCAAAAATTATAAAAGCTCCGATTAAAATTTTTATAAACGTAATTATTAAGCCAATTTTAAATATAATTTCAAAAATTCCTGAAATTATAAAAAATATTCAAACTTCCATTTCAAACTTTATTTCATCAGTTAGCGAAAAAATGGCTTCTGTTTTAGGTGAAATTAGAAATTTCATTAATTTTCAATTTGAAAACAAATTAAAAAAGCCAATAAAGCTGTTTTTATCTTTATTTACTGAAGAAGAAGAAAACAAAGAAGAAAATGAAGAAATTGAAAAACTAAAATTAAGAGAATTAAAAAAAGTTCTAAAAGGAATATTTAGAAAAAAACAAAAAAATAAGGAAGATAAAAATGAAAATCAACTCATTTGAAGCATATAAAAAACACATAAATTCATCAGTTAAAAAAAATAATCAAATAAAATCAGATATCCTAAAAGGGGTGTTATTAAATAATTATATTAAAAAACAAGATGAAGATGATTTTTCTGATTTTGATGAAATTTCAAAAAGTCTTTTTATACCTGATGAAATAAAAACCGATAATCAATCATTAAGCAATAACAAAAATAATGAAATGTTTAATATGAATAATGCTCTAAAACCTTTATTTATAACAGCGGGCGCAGGTTTTTTAGCGTTAATTGGTATAAGCTGTATTATGAAAAAATATTCATCTGCTATGGCAAATAAAAATGATATTGTGCGCCCCGGAGATTTAGCCAGAAACATTAATATTTTAGAAGAGCCGCATTTTGCAATGTATCGAGCTTTAAGAGAACCCAATGCTAAAAATATTTTAGGTTTAATTGGGGTTATTTTAATGAGTGCGATTACATTAATTTCAAAAAATTTAGCAGATGGAATAAAAGAAGTTTGGATTAAAAAACAAAATTGCAATATAGAACATGACTTGCAGGAAAATTTAATAGAGGTGGAAAAAGACGCATTTAGCGGAAAATTAGATGTTGTTAATAATCTTTTATCTGATACTATAAACTATTTTAAAAATGAATTATCAGAAAATAAAAAAGATATAGAGTTCAAAGGGAAAAAAGAAATAGAAGAAAAAGAAAAAGAAAATAAAACTCCAAAAATGTTATTATTTGGAATACCTATGCTATTGGGGCTTACAGGAATTAGTTTTGGAATATTTAAAAATTATCAAAAAACCATAAAAAACCTCGATACTTTTGTTCAAAAATATCAAGATAGCGAAATCAGAAGCAAAATTTCATCCATTCTTCAAATGGAAGATAAGCCATCAGCTATTAAAAAAATGATTGATATTTTAAAAGTGATTAATGCAAAAGATGAAACAATAAAAGATAATCTTTCTAAAATTAAAGGAATAACATCTGAAGAAATTGAAAAAGCAGCAAAAGATATAAAAACCTCTCAAATTTATGCGCAAGCCCCTGAAGCTTTAGGAGGAATAAGCGAAAAAATTCAATATTACTGTTATATTAATGAAGAAAGAGGGCATCTGTATAATTGGATTTTAAATCCCGAAAATAAATTCAACAAATATCTTTTCTTGTCTTTCAGCCTGATAAGTTCTATTGGCTATATTGCAAAATCAGCAGCCCAAGCGGTTAAAGATGTTGCTGTTAATAGAGAAAATTCTAAAAGCGAACTTAATTTAAGAAAAAGATTGGTTGATGTTGAGATTAATAATTTTAAAGCCAAAAAACTAAGCGCAATTAATCCTTTAATTGATAATTTTAATCACCAAAAAGAAAAAGGTAAATCAAAAGAAGAATTAAAAGAAATTGCACAGAATATTTTAGTCGAAATTAAAAACGGGCCTCCTTATGTTTACGCTTAATTTAACGAATTAAGTTCCAAAAAGTCCTTTTTAATTTATCCAAAAAACTAACTTCATTTTGATGACGAACTATGGTTGTAAAATCATATTCATTAGGTTGAATTGTTCTAGAATATTTTATATCGCTATAACCAAAAAGCATGACATAAATCGGCGCATATCCTTTTGGAATTTGCAAATATTCACAAAATTCAGGGAATAATTTTAAAATTGCTTGAGCAAATCCACACCATAAAGTTCCGATATTAAGGCTTTGAGCATATAATTCAAAATAAGAAAGTGCTATGATTCCATCTTGAGTAGGACATGGCGCACTAATTGGCGCACTCACAACAATCATATGCGGAGCATTTCTAAAAATTACATCTTCACCATTTAAAATTGCGTCTTTATATTTAGAAAATTTATTTAATTTATCCGATAAAAATTTAAAAGGTTTTTTATTCAACAAATTAATTAATTTTGTATTAACTTGAGTCCTAAAGTCATCCATAACTTCAATATCATCTATGATTGAAAAATGGAGTTTGTGATTATTGCAGCCTGTTGGGGTATAATTCAACATTTGTTTTAATTTTTCAATTTCACTTTTTGAAACATTTATTTTTTTATATTGTCTTATACTTCTTCTTGATTGAATTAAATTCAATAAATCATCAGGATTAATTTGTTTAATTTCAGAAGAATTTTTTGCTTCTTTTCCTAAAATTGAAATTGCGCCATTAGGGCAGATTGCAAAACAATGCTGACATTTAATACATTTTAGAGGGTTGAGTAATTTTGGATAACCCTCGTCATCTAATCCGATTGCACCTGTTGTGCAATCATTAACACAAAGATGACATTTAATACATTTTTCTTTATCTAATTTAAATTTTTTATCCATTTTACTCTCCTTTTCTTGTAATAATAGAATAAATTTTAAATATTGTTAATCCATTATATTATTAATCTTTTTGCACATATATTCCTTTTTATAGTACAATATAATTATAGTTAAGAAAAAAGGGGAGTATATGGCAGATACCACAACGAATCATAGTTATGACGCCAGTAATATTAGAGTTTTAGAAGGGCTTGAAGCTGTTAGGGTGAGACCCGGCATGTATATCGGTTCAACCTCTCAAAGAGGGCTTCACCATTGTATATATGAAATTGTAGATAATTCAATTGATGAAAGTTTAGCCGGTTATTGCGATACGATTCATGTTACCGTTCATAAAGATGATTCTGTAACAGTTCAAGATAACGGTCGTGGTATTCCTTGTGATATTAAACCCGATAGCGGAAAATCAGCACTTGAAATTGTTCACACAGTACTCCATGCAGGCGGTAAATTTGGTGATGGCGGATATAAAGTATCAGGCGGATTACATGGCGTTGGTGCTTCTGTTGTAAATGCACTATCTGAAAAATATATTGTAGAAGTTGCTCGTGACGGCTTTATTCATAGACAAGAATATTTAAGAGGTGAACCTACTACTCCTGTTGAAAAAATAAAAGAAACAAGTGAACACGGTACAAAAACACATTTTTGGCCTGACCCTGAAATTTTTACAGAAACTACTGAAATCGATTGCGAAGTTATTGCAAATCGTTTAAGAGAAATGGCATTTTTAAACAAAGGCCTAAAAATTATTTTCCATGATGAAAAAAATGAAAAAGAAACAACATACCATTTTGAAGGTGGTATTGCTTCTTATGTTGAACATTTAAATAAAAATAAAAATGTATTATTTGAAAAACCTGTATATATTGAAAAAATGGTTGATGGAATTAATGTTGAAATTGCAATGCAATACACTGATTCATACACTGAAAATGTATTATCTTTTGCAAATAACATCAACACACACTCAGGCGGTACCCACTTAACAGGTTTTAGAAATGGTATTACTCGTGTAATTAATGATTACGCAAGAAAAAATAATATTTTAAAAGATAAAGATGCAAATTTAGCAGGTGAAGACGTTAGAGAGGGTTTAACCGCTATTGTATCTGTTAAAATCGGAAACCCTGAATTTGAAGGGCAAACAAAAGAAAAATTAGGAAATGCCGAAGTAACTCCTGCAGTTAACGATGTAATCAGAGATAAATTCCAAGAATGGCTTGAGTTTAACCCTAAAGTTGCTAAAACAATTATAGATAAAACAATGCAAGCGCAACGTGCCAGAGAAGCTGCAAGAAAAGCAAGAGAACTAACAAGAAGAAAAACCGCTCTTGAAAGCTCATCACTCCCTGGTAAATTAGCCGATTGCTCTTGTCGCGAAGCTGAAAAATGTGAATTATATATAGTTGAGGGTGATTCTGCGGGTGGATCTGCTAAACAAGGCAGAAACAGAATGTTTCAAGCAATTTTGCCTTTAAGAGGTAAGATTTTAAATGTTGAAAAAGCTCGTCTTGATAAAATCTATAATTCAGATTCTATTAAAACAATGATTCAAGCTCTAGGTATCAACATTTCAAAAAACCATGAAGAAGTTGATGTTGCAAAATTAAGATATCATAAAGTTGTTATTATGACAGATGCTGATGTAGATGGTGCACACATCAGAACTTTAATGTTGACGTTCTTCTTTAGATATGCAAGACCTTTGTTAGATAACGGTTATGTATATATTGCTCAACCTCCTTTATATAAAGTCACATCAGGCAAACAGACAGAATATTTATATGATGATAGAGCTCTTGAAAGACTTGTTCGCGAACGTGGTGTTAAAGGTTTGCAATTGTTTAATAAAACAAAAGACAAATCAATTTCAGAAGATAAACTAGAGCCTTTGATGTATGAAATGGGCAAATATTATAGAGCATTTTATAATCCTATCATAAATCAAATGCCTTCTGTAATTGTGCGTGGTTTAATTCGCTCAGGAATACAACCTCAAGATTTTGAAAATGAAGAATTAATGAAAAAACATTATGAATATTTAGCTCACTACATTAAAGACCACGCCGAAAATTATGGCATAGTTGAAGCTAAAGATTATAGAGTATTTTTAACTTCAAACCCTGAAAATAACCGCTTTAATTTAAAAATTGAATTAGGCGGAGATTTAGATCCTGTATTAATTACGCCGCATATGATTAAATCTCAAGAGTTTATGAGATTAAAAGACGCATATCCTAAAATCAGAGAATTTTTAATTGAAGAAGAAAAACTTTTAAAATTAGAAACTGAAACAGGAACCCAAGATATTACTTCATTTACTCAATTATCTAAAATAGTTGAAGATAGAGGTCAAAAGGGTATGCAAATCCAACGTTTCAAAGGTTTAGGAGAAATGATGCCTCAGCAATTATGGGAAACAACCATGGATCCTGCAAACCGCACCTTAAAACGTGTCAGCCTTGAAGATGCGCAATTGTGTGATGAATTGTTTGATATATTAATGGGTGATAATGTTGCACCTAGACGTGATTTTATTGAACAAAACGCAGTCTATGCTACAAATATTGACGTATAATGATTTTAATAATCAATTTAGTATTAATTAGAATATTTTCAAATTCATTTTCGGGAGTTTTTCAAAAGAAACTCTCGAAAAGTTTTTATGCAAGTTATATTAATACAATTTGTTATTTTATTTTAACTTTATTTTGTCTTTTAGGGGCTAAGTTTTTTGATTTTTCAAATTTTGAAGTCTTTAAATTTGCACTCTTTTCAGGATTAATTGGAGCAATTGGAAATATTTTTCAAATTAAAGCGCTAAATCTTGGTGAATTATCTATTTTAGCGCCGATTAATTCATATAAAATTATTTTTAGTTTAATATTTTCTTTCTTGATTTTAAAAGAAATTCCCTCAATGAGTGCATTTTTAGGTATATTTTTAATAATAGCCGGTAGTTATATTATTTTTGAAACAACGCGTGAGGGGTTTTCATATAAATTATTTTTAAAAAAAGATATTCAATATCGAATTTTAGCTGTTTTATTTACTTCATTAGAAGCTGTTTTTATAAAAAATATGATTATTGTTTCAAATGAATTAACTGCTTTATTTTTCTGGGGGTTTAGCTCATTTTTATTTTCTTTAATAATAATGAAATTAAATCGTCATAATTTTGAAAAAATACCAAAAAATGCTTTATGTCTTATTATTGGATTAAGTTTAACTATGCTTATTATGCAATTTAGCACAAATATTCTTTTTAAAATTATGAATGTCAGCTATGCGCTTAGTTTGTTTCAATTATCTTCAATATTGAGCGTATTTTTAGGATATAAATTTTTTAGAGAAAAAAACATATTTAAAAAGCTTCTTGGAAGCTTAGTTATGATATTTGGGGCAATAATAATTATTTTAAATAATTAAAAAGCTAGCGTGAGCAATTTTGTTTCCTGCCTATATGAGCAGGTGGGTGAGCGCCAGGGTGCATCCATTTCCTTTAAAAAACAAATTTCTTTGCCAAGGTATACTTCAAACACCTAGCATAGCCGACTGAGCAATTCTCTCCCTGTTAGATTAAATGTAGGAACAAAATTGTAAACCCACGCTAGCTAATATTATTATATCATGGTTTGTGGTAAAATTCTATTAAAAGGAGAGAAGATAATGAAAAAATTATTACTTGTTTTAGTTTTAATAGTAGGAGCTATTTTTACTTGCAGTCAAACGATAGGAGCAAAAATGAACAATAACACAATTACAGAAGTTAGAGCATCTCACATTTTAGTTTTAGATGAACAACAAGCAAAAGATTTAAAAACAAAAATCGATAACAATGAAATTTCTTTTGAAGACGCTGCAAAAGAATATTCTCAATGTCCATCAAAAGCTCAAGGCGGAGATTTAGGCTATTTCGGCCGCGGTATGATGGTTAAAGAATTTGAAACAGCCGCTTTTGACGGCGAAGTTGGAAAAGTAACAGACCCTGTTAAAACCCAATTCGGCTGGCACTTAATTAAAGTCATTGATAAGAAATAATTTAAAACCCGCTTAAATAAGCGGGTTTTTTAATAAACTTTTGTGTTCTTTTTCCAGTGAAATCAGTTCTTGTTCTAAAAGAAGCAGCTCAAATTTTAGTGCCGAAATTTGTTTTTTTGATTCTGTTTCTATTTGAAATATTTTATTGTCTAAAGTTGCAATGGCTCTATTTGCAGCTGATCTAACTGCTTGCTGACAATCTCTTTTTGATTGAATTTGTGTATTTGTATTATTTTTTGTTTCATCAATTTTTTTTCTTATTTTTTGCATTTTTGAGAAAATTTCGTCTCTTCTTTGAGAAAAACAAGCAAAAGGGTCTTTAGAACATAATCCATATTCATATTGAGTTTTTGAAATATCATTTTCAGCAACATTTTCTTTTAATTTTAAATCAGGTTCTATGAAAAGCATATTTTTTTTATTTTCCATATTAATAATAGGATATTTTTTAGAAATTTTATCATCCACATCTAAATATAAATCATTTTTATTTAGACTTGATGAATTTTTAAAAGAAATTAAATTAATGGGTGCAATATTCATAAATTATCCTTTTTGTATTGTGATTATATAAAACACCTAAAAAAAATATTTGCTAAATGTGATATTGATTTTGCAAACTTGTTATTTCATTTTGAAGTGTTGATTTATCCTTATTTGCTTGGTTTTTTAAATCATCTTTTTCTCTTTCTAAAGCTGATATTTGTTTTGTTTCATCATCTTTAATTTGTCTTTCTTGCGACTCAATTTGATTAATATCGTTATTTAATGATTTATCTACCTCTTTGATTTGCTTTCTAATATCATCAATTTGCTTATTTATTTCATATTTTTCACCATTTGTCATTGTTTGAATTGCGCTTTTAAATTTAATTCTTTTAGAAATTGAGGATTTATTAAAAGCTACTAAATTAACAGGCAGAATATTCATAAAATTTCCTCCCGATTTTTTCTTACACCTATACAAAACACGAAAAAAAATAATTTGACAAAAGACCCGCATTAAATTTTGCGGGTCTTTTAGCGAAAATTTTTTATTCAAATTTAATTTGTGCCATTTCATCTAATGAAGCAAAAACTTCGCTTGCTCCACAATCCACAAATTGAACTTGAGCAGTTACGCCTGATGATAAGTCAGATAGTAAATATAATCCTGCTTTTCCAACTTCTTGAACAGTTGGTGTGCGTTTCAAAGGAGCTTTTAGAGCATTTGCTTTAAGCATTCTATCAAATCCGCCGATACCTTTTGCTGCCATTGTTTTAATTGGTCCTGCTGATAAGCAGTTACATCTAATATTGTATTTTCCAAGGTCAGCAGCGATAAATCTCATAGAGCTTTCTAAAGCAGCTTTAGCTACACCCATAATATTGTAATTTGCAACAACTTTAGTTGCACCAAGATAAGTTAAAGCAAGGATTGAACCACCGCCTGACGCTTCCATTTGAGGTTTAGCATATTTTACAATAGTAACAAGAGAATAAGCACTAACATGCATTGCTAAATCCCAACCTTCGCGAGAAACTGTATAAAAATCACCAACTAAATCATCTTTATTAGCAAATGCAACAGCATGAACAACAAAATCTAATTTATCATAGATTTTAGCATATTCATCAAAAACTTTTTTAACATCTTCTTCTTTTGTAACGTCACATTCAACGCACATTTTAGCATTCATTGATTCTGCTATTGGGCGAACTCTTTTTTCCATTGCTTCATTAGCATAAGTAAAAGCAATTTCAGCTCCTTGAGCTGACAATTGTTCAGCTATAGCGTTAGCTATACCAAATTTATTAGAAACACCAAAAATAATACCTTTTTTGCCGTCCATTAAACCCATAATATTCTCCCTTTCATTTTTAATAAATAGATTATAATACAAAGGGCTTAAATATGCAAAAACAAGGAAAGTTTAACAAATTAAAAAGCCGTCTTGTTCGACCGATAAGGGCTTATTCCGGCATACTCCGACCCAAAAATCATTCTCGTTAAACGATATTCGAACAACACGACTTTATATATTCATGATAATAGATTTATTAATATTTTAAAAGAGTCGATTTAAATATCGACTCTTTTTATAATCAATTATTCCAATCTAGCCTCTTTTAGGTATTCTCATTGAATAAAAGGACCTTATTACAAACACCAAAGCTACAATTAAAAATACAACTCCTGCAATTCGAGCGTATGTTGCAAATTGGGCGCTTAGCGCTATTTCCATAGCTAAAAGTCCAAATAAAGTTGTAAATTTAATTATAGGGTTCATTGCAACTGATGAAGTATCTTTGAATGGGTCGCCAACGGTATCACCCACAACTGTTGCATCATGCAAAGGTGTACCTTTTTCATCTAAATCAACTTCAACAATTTTTTTAGCGTTATCCCAGCAACCGCCTGCGTTTGCCATAAATACTGCTTGGAATAAACCAAATACAGCAATTGCAATTAAATAGCTAATAAAGAACGATACAGCCTGTTTTGTTGAAACGGGTGCTGATAAAAATGCAAAAGCTAATGCAAAAGAAAATAAAGCAACAAAGATATTAAACATACCTTTTTGAGCGTATTGTGTGCAGATTTTTACTACTTCTTTTGAATTTTCAAGGTTTGCTTTTTTATCATCTGCTTCACCTAATTTGATGTGCTTTTTGATATATTCAACAGCAGAATAAGCTCCTGTTGTAACAGCTTGCATAGAAGCTCCTGAGAACCAATATATTACTGCACCCCCTGAAATAAAACCTAATAATGTATATGGGTTCAAAAGGCTTAAAATACTTTCAGGATTGATATTTAATACATTTTTAATAACTAATATTAAAGAAAATATCATTGTAGTAGCACCCACAACAGCAGTTCCTATTAAAACAGGCTTAGATGTAGCTTTAAAGGTGTTACCTGCGCCGTCATTTTCTTCAAGATATTTTTTTGCGTTTTCAAAATCAGGATTAAAACCATAAGCTTTTTGAATTTGCAATTGAATATCTGGTTGTTCTTCAATTAATGATAATTCATAAACTGATTGAGCGTTATCTGTAACAGGTCCATAGCTATCAACCGCAATAGTTACAGGACCCATTCCCAAAAAGCCGAATGCAACCAAACCAAAAGCAAAAACAGTAGGATAAATCATAATATTTTGAATATATCCGCTGGCTAAACATGCTAAAGCCATTAATAATACTATGATTGCACCAATCCAAAATCCTGAAAAATTACCTGATACAATACCGGATAAAATTGTTAAAGACGCTCCACCTTCTCTTGAAGCTCTAACAACTTCTTTTGTATGTTTTGCTTTTGGGCTTGTGAAAACTTTTGTTGCTTCAGGTATTAAAGCTGCTCCCAGTGTTCCGCAAGAAATAATTATTGAAAACACCAGCCACATGTTATTTGGCATTGAAGCTAAAAGCCATTTACTTACTGAAAAAGTCATAATTATTGATAAAATTGAAGTTAACCAAACAAGGCTTGTTAAAGGTTGTTCAAAATCAAATCTTATATTTTTCTTTTCGCAAGCTTTTGCATAAAATCTTGTTTTTACATTATTAAATAAATAAGCAACAATTGATGTAATTATCATCAAAAATCTCATAGTGAAAATCCAAGCTAAAAGTTGAATTTGATATTGAGGAAATACTGCAAGAATAATAAAACTAACTAATGCAACTCCTGTTACGCCATAAGTTTCAAAACCGTCTGCAGAAGGTCCAATACTATCACCAGCGTTATCACCCGTACAATCTGCAATAACACCAGGATTTCTTGGGTCGTCTTCTTTAATTCCAAATTGAATTTTCATTAAATCAGAACCAATATCGGCAATTTTTGTAAAAATACCGCCTGCAACACGAAGTGCAGAAGCACCAAGGCTTTCACCAATTGCAAAACCAATAAAGCAAGCACCCGCCAATTTAGATGGAACAAACAAAAGAATAATAAGCATTAATATCAATTCAACAGAAACTAATACAACACCTATGCTCATGCCCGCTCTTAAAGGTACATTTAAGCAATATAGGGGTTTTGAATGTAATGCCAAAAATGAAGTTCTGGAATTTGCAAGAGTATTCATTCTTATTCCAAACCAAGCAACTAAATATGAGCCTAAAATACCGATTATAGACCATAAAAGGATTAATCCGACTGCTTTTAAGCCCATGTGTTGCAAAACACCGAAGTAATAAGAAATGCATAATACAATTAAAATTTCCAACAAAATTAAAAACTTGCCTTGTTGAATTAAATATGTTTTACAAGTTTCAAAAATTGTTGTTGCAACATTGTCCATCAAAGGATGAACTTTGATTTTTTTAATTTTAAAAAATTCTACTAATCCAAAAATCGTTCCTAAAACTGCAACCCCTATTCCAACAAGTAAAAGATTAAAACTAAAAGGGTCTTGTTTAAAATCAGGAACGATTAAATTTGCTTCAGAAGCAAATGCGCCTAAATTGCCCATAAAAAGCGACAATATTAAAAGCACATTTTTAAATGTTTTTTTCATTGGTACTAATTCCTTCATCATATAAATACAATTATGAATAGAATTATACCCCTTATTTGAATAATTGGTATCAACCAAATAAGCCAAATTAGCCTATAAATCTGGAAAATACTTTAATATAGATTAAAATTGAACCAATTATCAATAATATTCCTGATATTTTCATTAAAACTTCAGAAACATTAGAGAAATTTTTAACTCCTTTTAAAAATGAAGTGAAAACTCCTGCTAAAATTACAACAACGCCTTGTCCGATTGAGAATAAAAACAACATTAAAGCCGCTAAAACCATGCTTTTTGTTAATGTTGCAAAGCTCATTATCCCAGCCAATATCGGAGTAGAACAAGGGCTTGAAGCAAAAGCGAAAAGAACACCTATTATAAAAGGATATACAAATAAGCTTGCACCTTTATTTTGCGGGAATTTTTTAACTACAGGGGCTAAATTAAGCTCAATTAAACCTAAAAGATTTAAACCAAAAACCAGTATTAAAGAAGCTAAAAATAATATCCAATAAGAACCCCCAAGAGAAACAAATACGCTTCCGCTAACGGCACAAATTACTCCTATTATAGATAAAATAAAAGCTAAACCCAAAGTAAAGGAGGTTAGTTGGATAAATGTTTTTAATTTATTTTCATCACCATATCCGCCGACATAACCTACAATTAAAGGAAGCATGCCGATTGAACAAGGTGAAATTGAAGACAATACACCACCCAAAAAAGAAGCCAATAAAAATATCGGCGAAAATTCCCCCTTTGATAAATATTCAACTAAATTATTTGTTAATTGCGCTATCATTATTTTATACCGTTTATAATTTCTATAATTTCATCTGATTTCATAGCACCTTCGTATCTTTTAGCAACGTTACCGTTTTTATCTAAAAATACTAAAGTAGGTACTAGTGTAACTTTATATTTTTTAATCATAGATTTATTATAGTCTTTATCTTTACCCACATTTTCTACAACATTAATTTCTTCAACCAAAACTTCATCTTTGTAGTTTTTCATTGCCTTAGTTATTTCTTCACTTGCTTCTTTACATTCTGAACACATTGGAGAAGAAAATTTAACTATTTTTGCTTTTGAAACAGGTGTTTCAGTTGCGCTTTTAGCTTTGCACATAATTGCATTTTGAGCTTTTGCGTCTAAATAAGCATATAAACCTAAAGGTAAGACAAATATTAATAATACTATAATCCAATTTTTCATTATTTTTTCCTCTTTTATTTTACGTTTTTATTATAAACATAAAAAATTTTTTTATAAATTAGACTGGTTATTAATTAATTTTTTTATAAAAAGCATAAATAATCAAGGAACAAAAATAAAAATTCAATCGTCTTTAAAATTGGATTTATGTTAATATTTATTATAAGAGAGTTGAGATTATGACAGATAAAATTTTTGATTGTATTATCTTGGGCGGTGGTCCTGCGGGTTTATCAAGTGCTCTATATTGCGCTAGAGGTAATTTAGATTGCGCTATTGTGGATAACAATGCAATAGGCGGAACTCCTGTTAATTATAGCGAAGTTGAAAATTATTTAGGCTTTGATAAAATCAAAGGTTTTGAATTAAGCGAGAAATTTGAACAGCATGTAGATAGTTTTAATGTTGAAAAATTTCCTTATGAAGAAATTAAAAAAGTAGATTTAATTTCTCCAATTAAAACTATTGAAACACAAGATAAAATCTTGAAAACAAGAACAGTTATTATTGCAACAGGTGCAAGAAATAAAAAACTTAATGTAAAAGGTGAAGATGAATTTTATGCAAAAGGTGTCAGCTATTGCGCTGTTTGTGATGGTGCTTTTTATAAAGATAAAGTTGTTGCTGTTGTGGGGGGTGGAAATTCTGCTCTTGAAGAAGCGCTATATTTAACAAGATTTGCTAAAAAAGTTTATTTAATTCATCGTAGAGATGAATTTAGAGCAGATAAAATTGTTCAGAATCGAATTAAGCACAATAAAAAAATAGAATTTATTTTAAATTCAAATGTTGTTGAAATTTTAGGAAAAGAAAAAGTTGAGAAAATAAAAGTAGAAAACACTAAAACAAATAAAATAAAGGAATTAAAAATAGATGGAATTTTTCCATATATCGGAATAGAACCAAACAGCGAACTTTTTAATTCACAGATTGAACAAGATAGTTTTGGGTTTATAATAACTGATGAAACCATGAAAACAAATAGAGATGGAGTTTATGCAATAGGTGATATCAGAAAAACTCCTCTAAGACAAATTATAACGGCTGTTTCTGATGGTGCAATAGCAGGAGTTGAAGCGGCAAGATATTTAATGAATACAAAGACAATGACAATAAGGAAGTAGGAAATGAAAGCATTAGTTTATGATGACGGACTTAAATTAGATAAAAATTACCCCATGCCAAAATTGAAAGATGATGAAGTTTTAATTAAAACTTCAATGGTAGGTATTTGTAATACAGATTATGAAATCACTCAAGGCTATATGGGCTACAAAGGCGTTTTAGGTCATGAATTTGTCGGCGTGGTTGAAGCGGTTGGAAAAAATGCTCCTCAAAATTTAATTAATAAAAGAGTAGTAGGTGAAATAAACTGTGCTTGCAATAATTGCTCTTATTGCAATCAAAATTTGCAAAGACACTGCCCAAACCGTTCAACACTTGGTATTTGGCAAAAAGACGGATGTTTTAGTGAATATTTTACCTTGCCTTATGAAAATGTTATTGAAATATCGCAAAATATCGATGATATAACTGCAACATTCACAGAACCTTTAGCTGCTGCTTATGAAATTTTAGAACAAGTGCATATTAAGCCTGATTCTAAGGTTGCAATTTTAGGAGATGGCAAACTTGGTTTATGTGTTTCATTGGTTTTTGCCGCTTTAAATATTGATTACGTTCATATTGGAAAACATGCTGAAAAACTTGAAATTTCAAAGAATTTGGGTGCTAAAACTTTATTGTTGGATGAATTAAAAGAAAATCATAAAAAATCTTTTGATGTTGTTGTTGAAGCAACAGGCTCAACAGGCGGTTTTGAAACAAGCGCTTCTTTGGTTAAACCAAGAGGAGTTTTGGTTTTAAAAAGCACAATAGCAGCAAAAGAAGGGCTAAATTTAGCAAGCATCGTTGTTGATGAAATCACAATTGTAGGTTCAAGATGTGGACAATTTAAACCCATATTAAGACTTTTAGAAAAAGGTAAAATTAATCCAAAACCATTGGTTTCAGGAATTTATAGTGTAAATGATTTTGAAAATGCTTTTGAAAAAAATGCTCAAAAAGGAACCTTGAAAGTTCTTGTAAAATTTTAAGATTAAAAAACTGCCCTTGAAATCAAGGGCAGAAAGTCGGGTATAAGCCGAGTTCTGTATTAAGATAATTATCTATCTGACGCGTTTTTTCTTGCAATTTTCCAATTGGAAACGGAAATAGCACCTTCTTGCAAAGTCAAACTTGCAGCCAATCGGGGTTTACCTTGCCTGATATCTCACGATATCAGCGGTGGGCTTTTACTCCGCCGTTGCACTTGTACTGAATTAATCAGTAACATATTTTCTGTGGCACTTTCCTCACCCTCGCGGGCACTTGGATTTCCCAAGCAAATCTGCTATTTAGGCTGCCCGGACTTTCCTCATACCTGATGCGAACTACGGTGTGATAGGTGTAAGCTCCTGTGGAAATCAAAGATTTCCACGCACCCCAAGGGTGTTTCCAATCCGTAAGCTCATTACTTCGCTAACGGATTGTGGGCATCGCCTATCAAAAGTTTCAGCCTAAAAATGCCAACGCTCAACGCATTGTCATTTTTTAACGGCTTTCACTCTGGCTTGCGCTTCTAGTTCGCCCTGCGAACTACGGTTCGCTTTGCTCAGGTACGGTATCCGCTCTGTCCGCCAGACCTCAACAGTCTGCCGTCACGAGCTTCACACACCTTTGCCTTCGCTTTGCTTACCTAGTTCGCCCTGCGAACTACGGTTCGCTTTGCTCAGGTACGCAATTATCAGCCGACTTTTTTAAATATTATAACATCAATATTTAAAAATATAATGATATTTAAAAATAGTTTCATTCTTATTATCTTAAACTAATTAAAATTACTCTAAAGGCATTAACCTGTTTAAATCTACATCAAGGGCCTTTGCTTTCATGTTAACACTATATCTTAACATCTCTCATCATGTCTTTTAAGGTTTGAATAGTAGTATCCATAGAAACAATATCGGTTGTTTTTTGCTGCAAAAATGCATTTATTCTTGGCATAAGCTCAATTGCAACGTCAAGTCTTGGATTAGACCCTGCTTGATACATACCAACATCAATCAAGTCTTTATTTTCTCGATATAGTGCCATTAAATTTCTCATTTTTCCTGCTGCTTCTTTGTGTTCATCATCACAAATTGCACTCATCAACCTTGAAATTGAACCAAGCGCATCAACAGCGGGGTAATGGTTTTGTTCTGCTACTTTTCTTGATAAGAAAATGTGTCCATCCACAATACCGCGCACAATATCAACAATAGGGTCTGTTATATCATCCCCCTCCATTAAAACTGTATAAAGAGCAGTAACAGAGCCTTTTTCAGAATTTCCTGTGCGTTCAAGTGCTCTTTGAAGCCAAGAGAAAATGCTTGGAGGATATCCTTTCATGGTGGGTGGTTCACCCAATGATAGCCCTACTTCACGCCCTGCCATAGCGCAACGGGTCACAGTGTCTGTCATTAAGAAAACTTTTTTACCTTGATCTCTGAAATATTCGCAAACTGTTGTGGCTGCAAGCAGGCATTTCATTCTGATTAGAGGCGGTTGGTCGCCTGTTGCACAAACTATGACAGATTTTTTCATGCCTTCTTCTTTCAATGAATCCACAATAAACTCTTTAACTTCTCTGCCGCGTTCTCCAATCAATGCTACAACATTAACATCAGCATCAGAATTTCTTGCAATCATGCCCAAAAGTGTTGATTTACCAACGCCAGAACCTGCAAAAAGCCCCATGCGCTGTCCTGTTCCCATGGTCAACAATCCATCTATAACTCTTACTCCTGTTGACATTTGTTCGGTTATTATTGGTCTATGAAAAGCATCAGGAATTGTGCCATTAATATTCATATATTTAGCATTTGAAATATCCATGGGTTTTGAATCCATGGGTTCACCTAGGGGATTCACTAATCTGCCCAATAAAAAATCACCAACAGGGAATAAAATAGGTGCTCCTGTTGTTTCAACCAATGAGCCTTGTCCTATGCCTTCACCATCATATAAAAGTAATAATTGAGCAACATCTCCTTTAAAAGCTTGAACTTCAGCAGCTTTTTTTTCTCCTGTATAAGTTTGAATATAACATAAATCGCCAATTTTAAGCCCCGGAAGTTTAACTTCAACAGTTAAACCTAAAAGCTTTGAAACAACGCCTTTATATTTATATAAATCAGCATTTTCAACAGTTTGCAAGGCTTTTTGTTTTAAATTATGAAGTTTATATTCTAATTCTTCTTTCATCAAAATAATTATATCATTTTTTATTATAAAAACCTATTCATAAGGAATTTCTAATTCATCACATAAAGAATTAAAATAATTTATTGAATCATATAATGCTTTTTCATCAAAAATTTCAAAAGTAATTTTTGGATATAAATGCATATTTTTAAGAGTCAAAAGAACTTCTTTAATATTAATGCTGCCTTCTAACAAGGATGAATGAGAATCTTCATCTTTAAAATTATTATGAAAATGCATGTGTTTTAGCATTATTCCATATTCTTTTATCCAATCAGAAATGTTTAATTCAGAATGTAAATTGCAATGACCGATATCAATTGTTGCACCAAAATTTTTTGAATTAACAGCGGCTATAATCGACCTTATAAGTTCAGGGTTTGATTCATGGACATTTTCTAGCGTTGCTGTTATTCCTGCATCTTCAAAATTTTTAATAAAATCATTAAAAAATTCAATGTTTTTTAAAAAAAACATTTCTTTATATTTTTGTTGTTTTAAAAGATTATTAAAACAAGTATGAAAAACAACCAAAGAAACATCAAATTCATGGGCTAAATCAAAACTTTGATAATATCTTTTTAGGCTTGCTTGGGCAATTAAAGGGTCTTTTGCTGCAATATTAAGATTAGAAAAAAACCCATGCAAAGTAATTTCATTATCAAAATCAGCTAAAATTGCTTTATATTCTTTTTTATTTTTTTCAAAATCTATTTCAATATCAGCCAATCTTCCAAAACGAGAAATCTCAATACCGCAATTTAATTCCTGCGCAATATTAACCGCTTTTGAAAAATCATGGTATGATACCGTTGAGGAGATAAATCTTTTTAGTTTGTTATTCATAATTAAATTATAGTTTAAAAAATAAGAAAATTAAAATGTATATAATTGAATTATTTTTAAAGATTAAAGACGATATAAAAAACGGTAAATTTAAAAAACAACCTAAAGAAACTGAAGAAATCGAAAAATGCAACCATTTATTTGTCCCAATTGATTCAACTGGAAGAATTTTGGCCTGTTCAAAATGCGGTATGATTTATAAATTAAAAAAAGGCGAAGTTAATCCTTTTAAATAAAATTTGGAAGACCTTCCAAATTTTAAGCAAAAATAGGGGGTTTTAATAAAAAATCTGTTATACTAAAAAATGTAGCAGTTATCTTATTATAAAGAAAAGGAGTGGTGGTGCAGAAAAAAAGATTAATTTAACAAATCAGGGCGCCTTGTTTTTGTTCTTTTAAGACTTTCTTTTTTTCTATATTCATCAATTTCTTTGTGATTGCCGTTCAATAATACATCTGGAACTTTCATTCCCCTATATTCGCGGGGTTTTGTGTAGTGCGGATATTCTAAAAGCCCATTTAGCCCTTTTGAAAAACTATCGTCATGGGCGCATTTATCTTTCCCAAGATAATTTGGAATGTTTCTTGAAATGCTGTCTATTAAAATTAAAGCAGGAAGTTCACCGCCTGTTAAAACAAAATCGCCGATTGAAATTTCTCTTGGAGCTAAACCCAGTCTTATTCTTTCATCAAACCCCTCATAATGACCGCAAAGAAGAATTATTTGCTTTTTTTGAGATAATTCAAGCGCAATATTTTGATTATATTTTTCTCCTTGTGGAGTTAACATAATAAATTCAAAGTCATCTTCTTTTTTTATTGCTTCTAAGCAATCAAATACAGGTTGACACATTAAAACCATTCCATCACCTCCGCCATAGGGAGTGTCATCCACTCTTTTATGTTTATCAAGAGTGTAGTCTCTTGGGTTATGAGTTTCAACAGATATTAAACCCGCCTCAATTCCTCTTTTTGTGATGGATTGAGTGCAATAATCGTTAATAATATCAGGAAAAAGAGTTATAACATCATATTTCATAACTTTAGACCTTAAATTTATAAGACCAAATTATTTTAACATAAAAAATGAGCCTAATTTAGATTAGGCTCATTTTAATATAAAAATCAAATTAACTTAAAGAAGCTCTTTCTTCATCTGTTAAACCTTTAATTGTAAGATTTACTCTGCCTTTATCATCGATTTTTTGAACTTTAACAATAACTTCTTGACCTATTGTTAAGTGTGGTTCAATAGTTTCAATTCTTTCATTGCAAATTTGTGAAATATGCACCATACCGTCTTTTCCGGGGGCTAATTCAACAAAAGCGCCGATAGGAATAATTCTTACGACTTTTCCTTTGCAAACCATACCAACTTCAGGCTTGAAAGTTAAATCATGAATCATTTTCTTAGCTAATTCAGCACCTTCTTTATCATTCGAAGTGATTGTAACTTTGCCATCATCTTGGATATCAATTTCAGCACCTGTGGCATCAATAATGCTTCTAATCATTTTACCGCCAGGTCCGATTACTGTTCCTATGTCTTCTTGGTCAATAGTCATAGTTAATAATCTTGGTGCATTAGGTGAAATTTCAGGTCTTGGAGCGCTGATTGCTTCTTTCATACATTCCATAATATGTAATCTGCCTTCTTTAGCTTGAGCTAAAGCGCGTCTTAGAGTCGGATTTGAAATGCCTTTAATTTTCATATCCATTTGAAGAGCAGTGATACCCTCTGTATTACCTGTAACTTTAAAATCCATATCGCCCAAAAAGTCTTCAATTCCTTGAATATCAGTTAAAACGATATCTGTATCATCTTCATGGATTAAACCCATTGCAACACCGCTTATCATGCATTTAACAGGTACACCTGCATCCATTAATGCCATTGAACTTGCACAAGTTGAACCCATTGAAGTTGAACCGTTTGATTCTAATACATCAGATGTAACTCTGATTGAATATGGAAATTCTTCTTGTGACGGAAGTGCGGGAACGTTAGCTCTTTCAGCTAAATTACCATGACCTACTTCACGACGGCCTGGGCCTCTTAGGGGTTTAACTTCACCAACTGAGAAGCCTGGGAAGATATATTTGTGCATATAGTGTTTTGTTTTAATCGGGTCAACACCGTCAAGCTCTTGAGCCATACCGGGGCCAGCCAAAGTTGCAACTGATAAAATTTGTGTTTGACCGCGAGTGAAAACAGCTGAACCATGAACAACAGGAAGAACACCAACTTCACACCATATTGGGCGAACTTCTGTTACTGTTCTGCCGTCTGCTCTTATACCTTCATTTTTAATCATGGCACGCATAATTTTCTTTTCAAGAGCTTTAAATTCTTCTGCTACAAAATCAATTCCAGTTTCTTCAATCATTTTAGCAATAGGATGTTCATCCCCTAAAGCTTCGATTTTTTCTTTAACAGTTTCTTTGATTTTATCTAATTTTTCGCTTCTTTCGTCTCTATCTGTTGTATGATATGCATCAACAACAGCGTCATAAGCAGTATCTTTAATAATTTGAGCTAATTCAGATGTATCATAAGGGTTAACAAATTCTTGTCTTTCAACGCCGCATTCTTTTGCAAATTCAATTTGAGCATCGCATTGTTTTGCGATTTCAACTTGCGCAAATTCAACAGCTGCCATAATATCATCTTCTGTTACAAATTTACAACCTGCTTCAACCATTATTACAGACTCTTTTGTACCTGCAATAACAATATTCATGTCAGATTTTTCATCTTGTGAATGAGTCGGATTTGCAATGAATTCTCCATCTATTCTTCCTACTCTGACAGCTCCCACAGGGCCTTCAAAAGGTGCGCCTGATAACATTAAGGCTGTTGAAGCACCGATTATTGATAAAATATCGGGTTGTTCTTGTTCATCATAAGCAAATAGTTGTGAAACAATTTGAACATCGTTTCTATATCCTTTAGGCCATAGAGGTCTGATTGGTCTATCTATTAATCTTGAAATTAAAATTGCTTTTTCTGAGCTTCTTCCCTCGGTTCTTGTGTAGCCTCCGGGGATTTTACCTACTGCAGACATTCTTTCTTCGTAGTCTATTAAAAGAGGGAAGAAATCTATACCCACACGAGGTTCTTTACTAACTGTTGCATGGACAAATAGCATTGTATCGCCGCAACGTACAGTAACAGAAGAAGTTGCTTGTTTTGCATACTTTCCTGTTTCAACTTCAACGGTTTTCCCACCAACCGTTAGAATCATTTTTTTGCTTTCCGGTTTGTTTGACATTTTTTTCTTCTTTCTTTTTTATAACCTTAATTTATATGAGAATTTTATAATAAATCAGCATTTCACGCAATAAGAAGTTATTTTGAAAAAAGTAAGAAAAAATATTATATTTACATATTGTATATAAATATAATTTATACTATTAATATAAATATAATGTGTATGTTTAAATATTGCTCAATATTTAAAATGACTATGTTTAGACATATATGTAATGTGTTTTTTTAAAAAATATATTAAAAGTTTTTTATGAATTTGTTTAAAAAAATATCGATAATTTTTGTTTGTTTAAATGGGTTGCTGTTTTTTAATATTGCACATGCAAAAGCTCAATACAGCCATTGTGAAGCCAGTTATCAATATGCTTGGTGTACTCTAAATAATGGAATTATGGAATATAGAAACGATGATAAAACAAGAATTGATTGTTTAACTAAAACGCATGCTGTTGAATTTGATTTTGCTAAAAAATGGGCTGAAAGCGTAGGGCAGGCGCTTTATTATAGCGCAGTTACAGGAAAAAGAGCAAAAGTTGTTTTGATTATTAATCAACCAAGAGAAATGATGTATTTAAAAAGAGTTGAAAAATTAGCCAAGATATATGATTTTGATTTTGAATATGTTACAAATGCAATTTTAAAACTTGATAAAGACGGAAGATGTTCTTATTGCAAGTGTAAATGCAGATAGTCAAATAGCTAAAGAATTGATATTTATTTATGCTCCATCCAAGCTGTTTTCAATGCAAAAATCATTTTCTCTTCTATTTAATCTATAATGCATTTCTTTAATATCAGAAGAAATATCAACAGTTGCCCAATCCGAAAAGCCATTATTTGTTACAACACTTCCAAGTCTTGATATATCTTTATTTTCATATTCAACAGAAGCTTTAAGCCAATTTTGGCTATCTAAATATAAAATAACTCCTGCTTGATCAAATCTTTTTTTGGACGAATATTCAACTTTAATTGTAAAAGAAAAATATTTTTCACTAATTTTTGTTTGAACAAAAGAGGCATTGTCATGTTGGAAATTATAATAGGTATTTTGCCACAAGTCAGTGTTGGGTTTAGTTATAAATTTTTAAATTTACTCTGGATGCTGCCTCTTAAATTTTGACTAGCACATACCGAAGTGAGTGCGTTGTTCGAGCGATTTTACAGAGCGGCTGGATGAAGCCCAAAAGCGGAATACTAAAATTGCGAGGTGTCAAAAATTTTATTTTATTCTAAAATATTTTTATGAAAGAAATTTTAAGAAAATGTCAAGCTTGTCTTGAAATAAAAGACAGAAATGAAATGATAAAAATTACAAAATTAAAAAATGGCACTCTAAAAGTTAATCCATCATCAAAAGAGCTTGGCAGAAGCGTTTATGTATGCAAAAATCCGGAATGTGTTAAAATTTTTATTAAAAAGAAAAAATTAAAAACAGCGCTCAAATATTCAAACACAGATGAAATTTTAAAAACAGAAGAAATAATAAAAGGCTTACTTAATTAAGTAAGCCTTTTATTTAAACTCATTAAAGAACTATTTTACTAATTCTTTGAATTTTTTACCAGCTGAAAATGCAGGAACTGTTTTTGCTGCAATTTTGATTTCTTTACCTGTTTGAGGATTTCTACCAACTCTTGCAGCTCTTTTTCTTGGTTCAAAAGTACCAAAACCAACTAAAGTAACTTTTTTACCTTTAGCAACAGTTTTTTGAATAGTTTCAATAGTTGCGCTTAAAATTTCAGCTGTGTCTTTTTGAGACATTTTAGCACTTGTAGCAACTGCTTTTACTAATTCTTCTTTGTTCATATCTAACTCCTTTTTAATAACACCCCTCTATTATACACATTTATTGAACTTTGGCAAGGGATTTATCAGTATAAATCAATAAAATTAGTTATTTTTAGTTCTAATTTGTGAAAAATTTACATCTTTATAAAAATAATTTAAAATTTGTCTTGCGCTAAAGCCTCTATTTGCAAGGTTATTAGCCCCATATTGGCTCATGCCTACGCCATGCCCGTTCTTTTTAATTCCTTTATCAAAACCATCAACAGATTGAATATAAGGTAAATCATGATTCCAAACTTCGCCTGCAGAATTTGTTTTACCTCCTGATGAAGCATGATAATAAGCAGGAATTATTTTATTATCATAAGTTAAAACTTCTCCTCTTGTAGATAATACCGCATGGGTTGTTTGGGGAGTTTCACTGCTTGCTCCGCCATAGGCTTGGTCTTGAGGAGTATCTTTTAAATCATAACCGTGTGAGCCTCTTTTGTTAAGATTAGCTAATGCATAACTTCTTGCCGCAATAGCTTGTGCTCTATGAGCTTCATAATTCCATTTTGAAGGCATTTCAGATGGTACAACACCCATTAAATATTCTTCTAGCGGAAGCGAATTTACAATGGTTAAAGCTCCATTGATATTATAAATAATTATATCTCCACGGTACCATTTCTTTTTAGTTGCCAAAAAACCTTTGCTTTCAGGATTTTGAATAAACAAGGCATTTGTAGAGCAATCATAATATCTGCCTTTAACTTTAACAGCAATAGAATCACCGTAAGCTTTTATTGAATATGGGAAAAAAGAACGAGAAATAAAAAGCAGCTTGCCTGTGTGTGCATCTGAAAAGGTAGCATTTTGAGAACTGCCCACATAGGTTTTTTTAACGCCCTCATTTAATCCTATCCTTATTGCTAAAGCTTTTTGCGAATTAAACATCAATAAGCATAAAACAAAAAATAAAGTTAATAATTTAGCTATATTTAAATTATATTTTTTCATATTCATAACAACTGCTTTTACAAGTAGAATATTAAAAACCATCTTATTAATCAAGATTTTAGCACACTAATGTAAACATGTGTATATTGTCCTATTCGTGCATTATTCTAATGAAAAGTAATTGTTAAAGCATTAAAATAACCATGAATGGTGTATTATGAAAAGAATTTATACAATAGATGACGCTGAAGAATTAAAAGTCAAGGAATATATAAATAACTATATAAAAGAGCTTCAAAGACATTTTGATGTGCCTGATAAACGTATGCGAGCAATAATATATAGCGTTTATAAAGATAGTGTTCCTGTTAGTTTTATGAAAAATTTAATTTATATGTTAAAATCCGAATATGAAAAATTAAAACTCAAAAGGAAATACAGATGAAAATTTTAGCATATCCAAATGGAATATTCGGCGCAACAACATATCTTGTATATGAAGAAAAATCCCTTGAAGGAGCAATAATTGATTGCACTTCTTCAATTGATGAAATTGAAAAAGAAATCAAAAAAAGAAATATAAAACTAAAATATATTTTAATCACCCATGGGCATTTTGACCATGTCTATTGCATTGCAAAAATGAAAGAAAAATTCCCGTCTGCTCCCGTTATGATACATAAAGATGACATGGATTTATTAAATCAAATACCAATACAATGCTCTATGGCAGGAATTAAAGAAATAAAAGTTCCCTGCATAGATGGATTATTGGATGAAAACAGCAAAAATTTAACTCTGGGCAATAAAGAAATTAAAATAATCCACACAAAAGGACATTCAAAAGGCGGTGTTTGTTATTTAATTGATAATATTTTATTTTCCGGTGATACCTTGTTTAAAGGCTCAATTGGAAGATGCGACCTTTTTGGCGGAGATTATAAAGAAATTGAAAATAGCATAAAAAATAAATTATTTACTTTAGATGAAAACATCACTGTTTACCCGGGTCATGGCGATAAAACATCCATAAAATATGAAAAAAAATATAATCCTTATTTCGGCTCAAATTATTAGTTTTTTTTCATGGCAAAACCAAATACTGTTGAATTATTTTTTTGTGATTTAGCTATTATCTCCCACTTATGGGCAGAGATGAGCTTTGAAGCTATATTTAAATTAAGACTCATGCCTAATTGATTAAAATCACAAAGGTTTTTCTTATCTTCAAATAAACTTTTGATTTTTTCTTGAGTCATATAAATTGATTTATTTTTCGTTAAAAATGCAATATTATTTTTATCTTCTTTAATTCTGATTTCAATATCTGAATTTTCAAAACCGCAGAATATAGCGCCGGATATTATATTATAGATAATTTTTTGGGTTAGTTTTTTATCTGCTTGAATTTTTATATTTTTATTTGCTTTAATGTTAATTTTTTGTCCTTTGTCTTGAGCAAAATATTTTATTTTTTCGCAGCATTCATGAACTTCTTTTAATAAATTCACTTTTTCTATATTAAAAACAGGTTTCTCATTTTCATATCTTGCAATAAAAATAGCATTCGAAATAACCTCCAATAAAAAATCACTGGATTTAATGATTTCTTCAAGTATTTCTTTTTGAGAAACATTTAATTCACCAAAATGATTTTCGCATAAAAGCTTTAGCGTTTGATTTTGAGCTAAAAGCGGAGTTTTTATATCATGGGTTAAGATACAAGTGTATTTATTTCTTAGATTTTTTAATTTTGTTTCATATTTATTTTTTATTTTTTTGAATTTTTTTCTGACTTTTTTAAATATTTTCTCTCTATATAACACAACACCCCCTAAAATAATCCTGTTCTAACTGCTTTAACAACAGCTTGAACCCTATCTTGAACATTGAATTTTTCTAAAATATTACCTACATGAGCTTTTATTGTGTTAATTGAAACTGCCATTTTAGCTGCAATTTCCGTATTTGTATAACCCTCAATCAAATATTTTAAAACCTGTATTTCTCTTGAGGTTAAGTTTTTTATGAATTTTTTGTTTTCTAAAAGGTTTTCAAAATAAATTGTTTCAGGCATGGGTATATTTGAAAAAGCCTTTTGTAAAATGTTTAAATCGATATAGAACTTATTTTCTACTGCCATTTGAATTGTTTTTTTGATGTCCGTATCATAATTTTTTAAAATAAATCCATCTACACCATACGATAAAAGAGTTAAAAGCCTTTCGTCATTAAAGTTTGATGTGCCTATTATTATTTTTGTATAGGGATTTTCTTTTTTTAAAGTCCTGATTGAACCTGAATTATTATGATTTAAAAGTTCAATATCTATTAAAATAACATCTGCTTTTCTTTTTCGCATTTGTTTAATACAATCTTGAGGATTAGAAAATTCATCCAAGATTTCAAACGAATTATCATTTGTAAAATAAAGTCTTTGTGAAATTCTGGTCAATAAATAATCGTCAACCAAGTATAGTGTAATAGGTTTCATATCAGCAGTAATTCCTATTTCCTCAACAAGGCTATGATATTAAACAACTGTTTTTTTGTATATTACCCTTTTGGGCAATTTATTTACTTTTTTTATCTATTTCTTCTATCGTTTTTTTAATTTCGTCTTTTTTTTGTGCCAAAAAATAAAATTCTAGCTTTTTAGAATATAACTCTCTTGAATTAGGATATCCTTTTAATCCGTTGTTTAATGTTTTGATAGCGCTTTCTAGTCCCTCTTGTTCATATTTGACTTCCGATAAATCAATATAGTCAATTAAAGAACTCGGCTTAATTTTTTTAAGCTCTTTAGATATAGAATTTGCTTTTATTTCATTACCTTGTAATTTATATATTTTATATAAATTATATTTATATATTATCCTATTTTTGTCAAGTTTTAATTTGCCTTTTAAATAGTTGCTTGCTCTTTTTTCATCTTCGAGTTTAATATAATTTTTTAACATATATTCATCAACAACTTCTCTATTTTTTAATAAAGAACCCATCAAAAGGGCGTCTTTAAGATTTGCAATAGATTGAGGATATTCTCCTAATATATAATTCATTTTTGCAATTTCTATATAATATTGCGGATGTTCATCTTTTTGTATTGCTTCAATAAAATAGTTTATTGCATCTTCATATTGGGCATTCATTTCACAGATAAGCCCCAATAGATAATGTATTTCACTGTTTTTAGGATTTAGAGTTATTGCTTTTCTGATTAATGGCATTGCTTTTTCGGTTTCATTTAATTCAATCAAAGAATAAATATAGCCAAAATATGCCTCATACATTTCGTCATTAACAACTAAAAGTTGTTCAAAATATTTTTTAGAAGCATTAAAATCCTTTTTTTTCAAATAATAATTTCCAATTAAAAGTAAGGTATCTTTATTATTTGGATTTATTTTATATGCATTTAATAAAGCTTGTTCAATTTTATCTTTTTGATTTGTTAATTCACATAATTTAATATAAAGCAATCTTGCATTTATATTATTAGGATTTAAATCCAAGATTTCATCAACTAATTTTTGGGCTTTTTGGAGCTCATTTAGTTTCATATAAAGCTCTAAAAGCATAATTTTTGAATCTATATCAGAGGGATTTTTTTCTTTTGCTTTTTCAAGATATTTTATAGAAGTATTAATATCACCTCTAAAATATGACTCAAGAGCGTATGTATAATACATCTGCTGTGTCATGTCGGGTATTTTTTTAATTTCCAGTGTTTTTGCAAGATTTGTTTCTAAATATTTATTATCTAAAATAACAGCTTTTGTCATGTATTCTTTTGCAGATTGCTTGTTATTTTTTACATAGGCAATTTTTGCTTTGATAAAATATGCGCTCGGAGATTTTGAATTTATATCAAGCATCATATCGGCATATTGCTCAGAAGCTTTTAAATCTCCTTTTTCAAAATACATAATTGCCATATCAAAATAATCTTCAAGATTTTGATTTTGAGCTAAATTAAATTTTATCTTTTCTATGTTGTTATCAATTAAAGTTAATTCATAAGCTTTTTTATAATTTTCGAGAATTAAAGAGGAATTTTTTTTTGGATTTATTTTTTCATAAGTCTTTGCAAGCCAAAAATACCCATCTTTATCATTCGGATTATTGTTTATATAGCTAATAAAATAATCTTTTGCAAATTCAAAGTTGTTTAAGCGATATTCTTTTATTCCTGTTTCAATATCAAATAAAAGACTCGCTTTTGCAAAATTTAAAAATAAAATTGAAATTATAAATAATATTTTTTTCATAATAATTCATCGATAATTTTTTTAACTTGCTCAAAAACTTCTTCAATAGATAAATTAGCGTTAATAACTTTAATTCTTTCGGGATATTTTTTGGCAAGCTCTAAATATCCTAAACGTACTTTTTTATGAAACTCAAGCCCTTCCTTTTCTAGTCTATCTTTTTCTTTTCCTACTCTTTTTTGAGCAATCTCACTATCCACATCAAAAACAAATGTTAAATCGGGTTTATAATTTTTTGTTGCAATGTTATTTAGTAAATCAATTTGTTCTATATTTTGACCTCTTGCATATCCTTGATAAGCAACAGTTGAATCAATGTGTCTATCACAAAGAACTATTTTATTTTTTTTGACAGATTCTAAAACAACTGTTTCAATATGTTGGGCTCTATCTGCTAAATATAAAAACATTTCACAAACATCAGAAACATAACCGTCATAATGCAATAAAATTTGCCTTAATTTTTTACCGATATCTGATCCACCGGGTTCTAATGTTACAATTGTTTCATATTTTTTTGAATTTAAATATTTATCTAACAATTCTATTTGAGTTGTTTTACCACATCCATCAGCACCCTCAAAGGTTATAAACAAACCTTTTTTATTATTCTCCATTATTTAAAAATCCTCCCTTTTAAAAAATTATATTACATTTTATAAAATTTTTGAAATATATTTTACCTTTTTAAAATTATATTTTATAATGTTTAACATAGATTAATTTGGTTGATTAAAAGGGGAGAGATTCGTGCAAGAATCGTTATTTAATACAGTGCAAAAACTGCAAACAGAGCAAAAAGTTAATGTCGAAGAATTGGAAGTTTTATTAGATAGCGATATAGAAGAAGTTGTTTCCCTATGTAAAAAAGCTTGCCTTAAACCAAAAACAGATGATATGGGTAATGCATATTTTACAAAAAAAGATGTAGATATTCTTAAAAAATTTAAAGAATTATATTCCCAAGCCCAAGATATTCAAAATAAAGAACAAGTTTCAAAATCTGTTATAGAAGAAGCAAATAATGATTCTAACCTTAATTTAAATAAAAAAATTAATTTCTTGCAAAAAGCTAAAAGTAGAATTAAAAACGATACAACATTTGCACTATCTTCAAACCATCCTATGTTCCAGATTTCAGAAAAATTAAACACCATGGAACACAATTTAATCAATAAAATGAGCGAAATTTTAAGCGAAAAAATGGATGGCTTTGATGAAATTATTGTTGAATTAATTCGCGCTAAAACAGAAAATGAAAACTTAAGACAACAAGTTAATACTCTTAATAAACAAGTTTTCATCTTGAAGAAGGAATTAGCTTCATATAGTCCGCTTCCTTTTGGATTTTATGCTAAAAAAAACACAGATGACATTTAAATTTAGTTATGAGTAATGCTTTAATCAGTTTTTATCATAATTTAGAAGAACCTATTGTTATTTACGATAAAAAATCAGATATTTTATATCATAATATTTCTTTTCGTAAAATTTTTGCGCAATTTAATAATTCAAAAGGCTGGGATTGCTTATCAAAACTTAATTATAAATTTACTTATCAAATGTGTTTTTTAAAATCTGAGGATTTAAGGACTTATAACCCGATTATTTACGCTATTGATAATGATTGCAATTTAACAACTTTTGCAACTTATCAAAAAGACGAAAATAAATTTTATCATTTCATGATAAAAGCTTTTAGTGTCAAAAAGCGTTACAGAATTGTGTATTTTTACGATATTACAAATGAATTACGAAGTGAAAAATTAAAAGAAGAAAATGAAAGATTAAGAATACAAAATATTGAATTTGCTTCAACCAATTCAAAAGCACAAAACCAAGCTGTTAAAATGGCTCTTTTAAATAGAATTTCAATAAGTATTAAAAATGAACTTGATATTAAAACATTAATTGAAAAATCCCTGAAAGAACTTAGTATTGTTTTTGGTGCAAGCAAAAGTTATTTTGCGCAATACAATAAAGATTGTTTTGAAATTAAATATACTTATCCAGAGGTTTATGCCCCTCAAATCAATGAAAAAGTTATTTATTCAAAAAATATTATAGATGACTTGCATATAGGTAAAAACTCTATTCAAACCTGCATAAAAGAGCATGACGGCGCTTCTATTCCATTGTTAAATTCAACAACAAGAATAATAATGCCGATTTTAAAAAATTCTCAATTATATGGTATAGCAGTTATTTTTACCCCAAAAAAAGAAATAGGAGAAATCGAGAGAGAGCTTTTAGTCGGTATTTCAATGGTTGTTTCATCTTCATTAATTCAAGCGAGCTTGTTCCATCAAATTTCACAAAAAAAAGAAGAATTAGAAGCTGCTATTCAAGAATTGAAAGAAACACAATTGCAGTTGATAAATTCTGAAAAAATGGCAAGCTTGGGGCAATTGATTGCTTCTGTTGCTCATGAAATAAATACGCCATTAGGGGCAATTAATGCTAATAATGAAATGATGGAAAAAGTTTTTAATAGTTTTGATATTAGCACTCTTGATATTTTAAAAGAAATCAACAGCGTTGATAGAGAAGCTATAAAAAGAATTACAAATATTGTTCAATCTCTAAAACGCTTTGTAAGGCTTGATGAAGTTGTACAACAAGAAGCAAATATTAATGAAGAATTGGATTTAACGCTTGTTTTAATTCATCACAGAATTAAAAACGGTTTTGAAATTATCAAAGATTACGGAGATATTCCACTTGTCGGGTGTTATCCTAATATGTTAAATCAGGTATTTTTGAATATTTTAATGAATGCCATCCATTCAATTGAAGAAATTAAAAAACAAAATCCTGATTATATAGGAAAAATCAAACTTATAACAAAAATAAAAGATGATTTTTTGTCTGTCAGCATTTTGGATAACGGCGAGGGCATAGATAAAAATTCAAAAGATAAAATTTTTCAAGCAGGCTTTACCACAAAGAAAAAAGGACAAGGTACAGGATTGGGACTTGCAATTTGTAAGAAAATTATTGAAAAACATAAGGGTAATATTTCTTTTAATTGCTTTGAAAAGCCGTTAGAAGGGTGTTATAAGACCGAGTTTAATATTGAAATACCTTTATTTTAAAAAATACTTGCATGGATTATTTTATTTGATATTATAAGTATACTGGCTAGTCTATCATAATATAGTTAAGCCCTGGTAGCTCAGCTGGATAGAGCAACTGCCTTCTAAGCAGTAGGTCATGCGTTCGAATCGCATCCAGGGT
>CALUWJ010000014.1 GCA_944324455.1 Candidatus Gastranaerophilales bacterium
AATTTGAAACGTCGCTTTAAAAATGTTCCAGTGGCTTGCTCAACGCAAGCCACTTGGGAACACCCGCTTGCGCTTTCTTCCGGCTGTGGGTATTTCGGCTCTGTTTGGCTAAGGTCGCCAAACAGCCTCAATTATCCTACGCCGGTTTCGTACGGTTACAACAAAAGCAAGTTCAACACTTGCTTTTGTTTTCACACACGGCTCACGCTTTTAAGTTCGCTCGTTTATTTGGGTACGGTATCCGCTCTGTCCGCCAGTCCTCAACGGACTGCCGTCACGAGCTGCACACACCACTGCCCCAAACTTCGCTCACTAAGTTTGCCCTGCAAACTAAAGTTCGCTCGTTTGGGGTGATTTTCATGGTAGAATTTTTGTATGAAAACCTTTTATCTTAAATCTCTTGGCTGCAAGCAAAATCAACTTGAAGGTCAAATAATAACAAATGAGCTTTTATCTTTAGGCTATATTATTGCCCCCGATATTGAAAATGCCGATATCTATATTCTTAATTCCTGCTCTGTAACTTCGCATACTGATTCACAAGTTTCTTATCTTTTAAATCAAGCAAAAAGAATAAACCCTAAAATTAAAACAATTTTAACTGGTTGTGTAGCGCAAACCTATAAACAGCATAACTCTTTTGATTATTCCAGTATCGATTTAATCTTAGGAAATAGCGAAAAAATGAACATTAAATCATATATTGAAAAACTTTTTTCAAATGATAATAATTTTTTTGTTCAAGATATTTTTACCGTTAAAAATTTTGAAAATAAATTTTTATTTAATCCAACCTCAACAAGAGTAAGCATAAAAATCCAAGATGGCTGCAATAATCGCTGTTCATATTGCATTATCCCTTATGCTAGAGGAAATTCCCGCTCAAACACAATTGAAAACATAATCAAACAAATTGAATTAGTATCAAATAAAGGTATAAAAGAAATTGTCTTAACAGGTATACACATCGGTCAATGGGGGCTTGAATTTAATCAAACACTATTAGATTTATTAAAAGAAATTGAAAAAACTTCAATTCCTCGCTATCGTCTGGGGTCATTGTATATTAATGAAATAGATAATGAAATGATTGATTTTTTATCTAAATCAAAAAAATTCTGTCCGCATTTTCATTTATCCTTGCAATCCTTGTGCGACAAAACTCTTAGAGCCATGAACAGAAAATATACAGCAAACGAAGCTCTTTTAACAATTGAAAAATTACACAAAAATTTCAATCTTCCCTTTTTGGGGTGCGATATTATAGTAGGTTTTCCAAATGAAGATGATAAAGATTTTATTGAAACTTATGAAAATCTAAAAAAGGCAAAAATGTCTCAAATTCATTGTTTTCCTTATTCAAAAAGAGAAAAAACCCCTGCTTACTACATGGAAAATCAAATTCAAGATTCAATCAAAACAAAAAGATGTCATCTTATAATGGATTTATCGAACAAGCTCCATCAAGAATTTTTAGAAAAAAATAAAAACACTCTAGCTGAAATCTTAATTGAAAGAAAATCAAAAAAAACAGGCTTATATTGCGCAACTACAAGAAACTACATCAAAATTCATTTCAAAGACGACAACGATAATTTAAGGCATAGCCTCAAAACAGTTAATCTTGCAGATTATGAGCTTATGTAAACAAATGTAAAAAAAATATATACTTTTGATATATTATCCTTTAAAAAGTTTTTATTAATATATAAGACATTTGATTTATAAGGATATAAAAGCTATGACAACTTATGCAGATAGCAGAACCGCTTCAATATTAATAAATTTAAATTTAGATGTAAATTCTAAATTAATTGCAAATAAATACGTTTCATCAAAAGCTGATATAGAGCAAACACAAAAAGGCGTAAATAAAAAAACATATAAAAATCTTCGCTCAACCCTAAGAGAGTGCTATCTTACAGGCTCTTTGAGATATGGCAACAATTTTGTAATGTAGGCATTTTTATTTTCATATCTTTTATAACTTGATATGTCATATAGCAATCTTTTAGCGCCCTGTGGGCATTTGCTGTATCTATATTTAAATATTTTGCAATATTAGTGAGCTTGTGCGAATTAAGTTCTTTATAAGTTTTTCTTGCAAAAATTAAAGTATCTGAAAAATCGTTGGGTAAAATTTTATTGTATAAATTATCTAATTTTTTATTTAAAAAAGATAAATCAAATTTAATATTATGCCCTACAATCGGGTTAGTTTGAATAAATTCGCAAAAATTATTCAAAACCGTTTTTAATTCAGGCGCATTTTGTGTCATTTCCATGGTTATACCTGTTAGGTTTGTAATGTATGAAGAAATTTTTTTATCCGGTTTTATTAAAGAAGAAAATTCATCAACCACTTTATTTTCAACAACTTTTAGAGCACAAATTTCAATAATTGAATCATTTTGAGCACTAAAACCCGTTGTTTCTATATCAACAATAACACAATCATCAGGCAAAAAATCAAGCATTATGGGCTTTTTATTGCTCAATAAAATTTTAGGAATTTCATTTTTAATATTCAAATCTAAACTCAATTGCATGGTTTATAATATTTACCTTATCTTATAATAAAACCTGATAAGTTTTGCTTTAGCAAAACTTCTATAACTCTTTAAAAATTATTTACCTATTTCTAATTATTTCTTCTACCCTTTCAAAATCTTCAATAGTATCTATATCAATAACTTTAGGAGTAATATAAGCTATTGGATTATAACCGATAAAATCTTTTGTTTTTTTCATTGTGTCCCATTGAAGTGCATAAAATGCACCATTTTCGGTTATCATTTTATAGTGTTGTTCTATTTCTTGACGCCTTGGACGAGTTCTAAAATCATAAAGTGCTTCTAATTTATCATCGTGCAAAATGCGCCATTTAGCGTGTGTATAACCTGAGCTAAAAGCACTAAAACAGCTGTCATATCCTTTTTTTTGAGCTTCAAAATAATATTCAAAAGCGCTATCTATATATTCTTCATCTCTTAGTGGACAAGTTGGCTGCAATAATACAATATAATCCGCCTTATAGCCCTGATTTTCAAGCTTATCTATAACATCCAACATAACAGGAGCAGTTTTTGTTGTATCTTGCGCTAATTCTTGCGGTCTTTTTAAAATTTCTGCACCATACTTTTTAGAAACCTCTAAAATTTCTTCATCCTCTGATGAAACAATTGTTCTTGTGATATATTTTGATTTTAAGGAAGCTTCAATAGTATATGCCACAAGGGGTTTATCTAAAATAGGTTTTAGATTTTTTCTTTTAATTCCTTTTGAACCGCCGCGAGCGGGAATTATAGCTAATATTTCCATCTTTTTAAAGCTTCCTCTAATTCTACTGTATTAAATTCTAATTCCTTTATATATCTTTCTAAATTAGTTTTTGTTTTGGCAGATAAAAATTCTATTTTTTCATCTTGTCTTATAGTTATCATATATTCATTTTTGGGTTTAAATTGATATTTTAAAAATACATCTCCAATAATCACACTATCAAAAACTTCTGCCCAGTTTATATCATATCCTTTTGCATAAAAATCAACATTTATATCATCAAAAAAACTGTTAAAACCTAATAAAAATAAATCATTATCATAAGTTAAAACTATATCAAAACCTAAAATTCCTATATATTCTTCATCTTGGGTTGATAAAGCCCGAATAGTCGGCATAATAATTTCATTATATATTCTATTTTCTAATTGTTCATCAATGAATTCAGGGTTAAAGTATGCAATATCATTTTGATATTTTGCGCTTTTTCCAATTATTTTTGCGCTATAACCGTCTGATAAAACCCATATTGAAATGTTTTTGCCTTCAATATAATCTTCAATTACAATTTTTTTATTTCCGCTGTTAAAAAAATCATTTATAATTTTTTGCGCAGAATTAAGTGTCTCGCAAGCCAATGAACACTCTTGATAAGAATGATTATCAGGTTTTATAACTTGTGGAGTATTTGTTTGTTTAAAATATTCAACAGCTACTTGCGGTTTTTCTGCAATTAAAAATTTGGGAGTTTTTATTTTATTTTTATACATAAATTTTTTAGCAGCAGATTTAGAAGCGCAAATCCCTATTGCTTCAATAGACGGAGAAAAAGCACTAATATTTTTTGAGCTTAGAATTTCTTGTAATCCTAAATTTATATATTCTTCATCAATAATTAAAACCAAATTAATTTCATTAGCTTCACAAAATTCAACTATATCTTTTGTTTCTCTAAAATCAACACAAAAATCTTTATTTGTTAAAGTTGAAAAAACTATATTATTTTTATCTTTCTTAAACAAATTATAAAAAATTTTTGCGCTGTAATTTGTACCTAAAATTAATATTCTCATGGGTTTTATTATATCATAATTTTGAGTTATTCATTTTATAAATTAACATGCTATAATCTAAAAATATTGTTTCAAGGAGCTCTCAAGTTGGAAGAAAATAAAAATATACCTAATATTGAAGAAGAACAAAAAGATTTCAAAGACTTCGATGAAGAAAATATGGATAATATTAAAGAAGAACTGGAGCAAATGCAAAAAGAAACCTCTAAAGATACAGATGAAACTTCATCAGAAGAAAATTTAAAAGAATCACAAACACAAGAAGAACCAAAATCAATAGAAGAAATTGAAGAAGCCATTGAAGAATTGGAAGAAGAAGCAGAAAACAAACCCGATGAAGATATTTCAAAATGGGAAGAATTAAACTCCAATAATGATGTTGTAAAAAAATATATTGTATATATTTCAAAAGATTTTGTTCCATATATTGACAGCTTAACTGTTGATGAAAGAAGCGCTTATATTAATGATGCAATACAAACAAAGCTTGATTTAGAAGACATTAAAAAGCAAAAACAAAAAAAGATAAAATTAACAATACATCTTATAATTACAATAATAACTATTTGTTTTATGACCCCAATAGCTCTTTTGGGGGTTCATAAGGCAATTATGATAACTTTTGAGAATTACAAATATTCGCAAGAAAATTTTGAAAAATTATACAAACAAAGATTTGAAAAAGATAAAGCTTACATGCGTTCTGTTCAATATAATAAAGAAATGGAAAAGAAAAATAAAAAATAAAAAAAGACCGAGATTAATCTCGGTCTTTTAATTTATTGTTTAAAACAATTACTCTTTAGTGTATTCAGCATCAATTACATCGTCATCTTTTTTATTTTCAGATGTTGTTGAATTATCTTGAGCATTACCTGAAGCTTCGCCTTGTTGTGCTTCTTGTTGAACTTGTTGATAAGCTGCTTGAGAAATTGCATACATTGTTTGCTGCAAATCTTCTGATAATTTTTTCAATTCATCATTAGATTTATTAGTATCCAATGCTTCTTTTAAGGCTTTCTTTTGTTCTTCAAGTTTTGTTTTATCAGAATCTGAAATCTTACCTTCAAAATCTTTAACAATTCTATCAGCAGCACCAATTAAAGATTGAGCATTGTTTTTAACTTCTGCTTCTTCTTTTTTCTTTTTATCAGCTTCAGAATTCATTTCAGCTTCTTTAACCATTCTATCTATATCTGATTCAGATAAGTTAGATGAGTTTGTAATTGTGATTTTTTGTTCTTTATTTGTTGCTTTATCCTTAGCTGTAACATTCACAATACCGTTTGCGTCAATATCAAATGTAACTTCGATTTGAGGCATACCTTTCATTGCCGGTGGAATACCGTCTAATCTGAACATACCAAGTGATTTATTATCGCTTGCCATTGGTCTTTCACCTTGTAGAACATGGATATCAACTGCAGTTTGGTTATCATCTGCTGTTGAGAATGTTTGAGATTTTGAAACAGGAATTGTTGTGTTTCTTGGAACCAATGGAGTCATAACACCGCCTAATGTTTCAATACCAAGTGTTAGAGGAGTTACATCCAATAATACGATATCTTTAACTTCACCAGCTAATACACCTGCTTGAATTGCAGCACCAACAGCAACAACTTCATCAGGGTTAACTGATTGGTTTGGATCTTTTCCTGTGTACTCTTTAACTAATTGTTGAACAGCGGGAATACGAGTTGAACCGCCAACTAATACAACTTCATTTAAGTCTGATTTTGAAATGCCCGCATCTTTAATGGCACGTTCAACAGGTGTTTTACATCTTTCTAATAAATCATGTGATAATTCTTCGAATTTTGCACGAGTTAAATTCATATCAAGGTGTTTTGGACCATTTGCATCTGCTGTTATAAATGGAAGATTAATATTTGTTTCAACAACACTTGAAAGTTCGCATTTAGCTTTTTCAGCAGCTTCTTTCAATCTTTGCATAGCTTGTTTATCGCTTCTTAAATCAATACCTTCTTGTTTTTTAAATTCATCACATAACCAATCGATGATTTTTTGGTCAAAATCATCACCACCAAGATGTGTATCACCTGATGTAGATAATACTTCGTGAACGCCATCGCCTATTTCAAGAACAGAAACATCAAAAGTACCACCACCAAGGTCAAATACTAAAACTTTTTCAGAATTTTGTTTTTCAAGACCATAAGCCAAAGCTGCTGCAGTCGGTTCATTTACGATACGAAGAACGTCTAAACCTGCGATTTTACCTGCGTCTTTTGTTGCTTGTCTTTGTGCGTCATTAAAATAAGCAGGAACAGTAATAACAGCACTTGTTACTTTTTCACCAAGATAAGTTGAAGCATCATCAGCTAATTTTCTTAAAATCATAGCTGAAATTTCTTGAGGGGTGTAGTCTTTACCATCTATATTTTTTTTGTAATCTTCACCCATATGTCTTTTAATTGAAATTATAGTATTATCAGGATTTAAAATTGCCTGACGTTTAGCTAATTGACCAACTAATCTTTCACCGTTTTTAGCAAAACCAACGATTGAAGGAGTTGTTCTTGAGCCTTCAGCGTTTGCAATAACAGTCGGTTTACCGCCTTCCATAACCGCAACAACTGAGTTTGTTGTACCTAAGTCGATACCAATTGTTTTAGCCATAATTAATATATCTCCTTTTTATTATATTTTTTCTATATAACTAAATTAGCACTGTTTTTCAAAATCATTTAAAAAATAAACAATTTTTTAATATTTTATTTTTTAGGTATAATTTTTTTATGATTGAAAGATATTCAAGAGAAGAAATTTCTCAAATTTGGGAATTGGATAAAAAATTTTCATATTATTTAGAAGTTGAACTTGCTGTTATTAAAGCGCAAGTTGAATTAGGTAATTTTAGCTCTGAAATATATGAAAACATTAAAAACACAGCAAAATTTGACGTTAAAAGAATTGATGAAATAGAAAAGATAACTCGTCATGATGTTATTGCTTTTTTAGAAAATGTTAATGAAAATGTTGATAGAAAATTTTCACCATATATTCATAAAGGCTTAACCAGTTCTGATGTTATTGATACTGCTTTTGCGCTTCAAATTAAAGATTCATCTAAAATTATCAACAAAGATTTAGATGAATTAATTGAAGTAGTGAAAAATCTTGCTTTTAAACATAAACATACGGTTTGCTTAGGAAGAAGCCATGGGATTGGGGCTGAAGTTATAACCTTTGGGTTTAAATTACTAAATTTATTAGATATGCTAAAAAGAGCAAAAGATAGATTTAACTATGCTCTTAATGATATTTTAGTAGGGCAGATTTCAGGGCCTTGCGGAACATATTCAAATATTGACCCAGAGGTTGAAGAAAAAACTTGTAAAATTTTAGGTTTAAAACCTGCTAAAATTTCAACCCAAGTTATAGCTAGAGATAGACATGCTGCTTATATTCAAGCGATTTCATTAATAGGGGCAGTAATTGAGAGTTTTTCTATTGAAATAAGACACTTACAACGCTTTGAAGTGGTTGAAGTTGAAGAAGGTTTTTCAAACGGACAAAAAGGCTCATCTGCTATGCCTCATAAGAAAAACCCAATTGCAAGCGAAAATCTTTCAGGTTTAGCAAGAGTTTTAAGAAGTAACACAATTTCAGCTATGGAAAATATCGCCCTTTGGCATGAAAGAGATATTTCTCATTCATCAGTTGAGAGGATTATTTTCCCTGATAGCACCATTTTAATTGATTATATGCTTCATAGGTTTAAAGGAGTATTGGAAAATCTTGTTATAAAAGAAAAAAATATGATAAATAACATAGACAGATACGGCGGAATTATTTATTCTCAAAGCTGTTTATTAAAACTTTTAGATTATAATATGACCCGAGAAGAAGCCTATAAAATCGTTCAAAAAGAAGCTCTTGAAGCATTTAATAATAACGGCAGCTTTAAAGAAGCTATGAAAAAACATTTATCAGATGCTGACATTAATGAATGTTTTAATCAAGAAAAATATCTAAAAAATATTGATAAAATTTTTGACAGATTTTAAATTATCAAATTTATTTTTTAAGTTCTAAAAGGTTTTTGCTCCTGTGGAAATCAAAGATTTCCACGTCGCTCATCAACAGTTTCAGCCTAAAAATGACAATGCTCCACGCATTGTCATTTTTTTAACGGCTTTCACTCTGGCTTACGCTTTTAAGCTTCAAAAGGTTTGCTCCTGAGGAGTTTTGCTAAAGCAAAACTCTTACGTCGCCGTAGTACGGTATTCGCACTTGGCACGAGCTCCACGCTCCTGCCTGCGTGCTCCACACACTTCTGCCTTTTTCGCTTTCGCTAAGTCGAGTTTGGCTATCGCTTTTTTCTGGCTGTGGGTATCTCGACTCTGTTCGGCTAAAGACGCCTTACAGTCTCGATATCCTACGCACCCCAAGGGTGTTTCCAATCTCTAAGCTCACAAGTTCGCTAAGAGATTGTGGGCACCAGCTATCAATAGTTACGACCAAAATTCAACATTTTGGTCTTCACTCTGGCTTACGCTTTTTTGCTCCTGTGGAAATCAAAGATTTCCACGTCGCTCATCAACAGTTTCAGCCTAAAAATGACAATGCTCCACGCATTGTCATTTTTTTAACGGCTTTCACTCTGGCTTACGCTTTTAAGCTTCAAAAGGAGTACGGTATTCGCACTTGGCACGAGCTCCACGCTCCTGCCTGCGTGCTCCACACACTTCTGCCTTTTTCGCTTTCGCTAAGTCCGTCGGACTATAGCTCAAGCTTCAAAAGGTTTTCTACTACGCCCTTTAGGGCAATTTTAACATGAAAATAGCTCAATCCGCCTTGCATATATATTGCCCAAGGCTCTCTTGTGGGGCCGTCTGCTGATAGTTCAATAGTTGAACCTTCGATAAAACTTCCCCCTGCCATTAAAAGATTACAATCATACCCCGGAACCGTATCAGGGATTGGTGTTAAATAACTTTCAACAGGTGAATACCTTTGCACCATAGCGCAAAATGCTTGTTGTTCTTTTTCGTTATTAAATTGAATAGTTTGGATGATATCCGTTCTTTTTGTATTTGAAGATGGAAAAGTGATAAATCCCATATCTTCAAAGACTTTTGCCGCTAAAATTGCGCCTTTATGAGCATTTGAAGTAATAGAAGGCGCCATAAAAAACCCTTGAAGCATTATTCTTGTTTGATTATGCATAGCGCCGCCCTCAGCACCTATCCCAGGGGCAGTCAGTCTTCTTGCTGCCATATCAACATATTTTTTCTTACCTGCAATATAACCGCCTGCCTCAACAATACCGCCGCCGGGGTTTTTAATTAAACTTCCTGCAATTAAATCAGCACCAACTTCAGTTGGTTCTTGTTTTTCTATAAATTCGCCATAGCAATTATCGACAAAACAGCATATTTCAGGATTTTTATTTTTGACAATTTTAATTATTTTCTCAATATCTGCTATACTCAAAGGTTTTCTTAAAGAATATCCTCTTGAGCGTTGAATTAAAACCATTTTTGTATCAGGCAAAAGATATTTTTCAATATTTTCATAATCAACATCAAGCCCATCTTTTAAAGGAACTTCAGAATATTTTACCCCATGACCCATTAGGCTTGTGTCAAAATCATCGCAATTTTCTCTACATCCGATAATTTGCTGCATTGTGTCATAAGGTTCACCTGCAATAGAAACAAGCCTATCACCGTGTCTTAAAACTCCAAAAAGAGCGCAAGCTATCGTGTGAGAGCCTGAAACAAAATGAGGTCTAACTATTGCAGCTTCTGTTTTAAAAGTATCAGCAAAAACTTTATCTAGGGCTTCTCTACCTATATCATCGTGCCCGTAACCGGTTACTGTGTAGAAATGTTCTTCACCGATTTTATTATTATAAAATGCGTCTAAAACCTTTTTTTGATTGTATTCTGTTATTTCATCAATATATTCAAATATATCTTTAATTGAATTGTGTGCTTTATCTACTATTTCATTTGCTTTTAATTTTAAATCTTCCATTGCCTTATTCCTTTTCGATAAGACAATTCTAGCATTAAAAAATTATTTGTAATGTCAAAATACAAATCGAACTTTTATATATAACTTCTGTTCTTGGCGAATGTTTGAAAAGTTAATTATAACTAAATTTTAGGTCCGCCAAGCGCATTATAAATATTCATTACTTTTTCGCTATACTGTTTTCCGTCCATTAAACCTGCAAAAACTTCTGCAATAAATTCATTACCCATACAGAATTTATCACCTGTCATCGCGTAATAACCAACTTCTTGTGCTAATTGGAATTCAAGTCCATCATCTACAACTTTTTTCCATATCTTATAAGCTTCTTCAGGGCTTATTTTTGTATCTTCATGCAAAAAATGTCCGATTTCATGATATATGATACTTTCAGGTGTGTCTGTTGCATTGTATTTTATACCAGGAAGAAAGCATTTATTAACTTTTTTTTCTATGGCTAAATCTTTGCTAAAAATAATAGGGGTTTGAAAACGAGTTTCCTTTGTTGAAAAAGGCCTATAACCTAGTATCCCTTTTTTATTAGGAACCATCAACATTACTTCATTGGGCATAGAAATACCTTTTTCGAACAAGTTTTCATAAGCTCTTACAATTATCTTGGCAGTTTCTAAATTATCTGCAAAATTTGCTTTATAACCCATTTGTCTCATTTTTTCTTCTAACTGTATTACTTCAGGGTTCTTTGAAACGGCCGTAAGAATTTCTTTTTCTATTCTATTATTAACCTTCCCAGAAACATTTACATTTGTAACTATATTTTTCGAATTTAAGTCAACACCTTTAAGAGTATTGTTGACGCTTTCATCTGGGACTTTCGAAAACGCTGAATTAAATCCTTTTGGTGAATTGAAAACAGAAACAATATCTGATGTCCAAATATCTTCTCCAGCATCTAACCTGTCTAGCATTTTATTTATTTTTTCAACATTTTCTTCATTTGAAGCGCAATCCATTATCATTTCAATTCCTTCTTCACCAAATCTTTGATCACAATGTGTGCATTCATTTAATTTTAAATTAAGAATTCTTAATCTTGCTTCAAGTTTTTGTTTCATTTTTTCAAATTGATTTAATGAATTTTGCAAACCAATTGTTGCTTTTGCGTTACAAGCTGTTGCTTCAAGCGAATTGATTATTTCTTGTGCACCATTATCAACTATCATTTGTGAATGTTTTTTAAGCATTTGAGGTTTAGAACTAAATATTTTACCCGCTTTAGAAAACAAACTCTTAGTTACATTATGAATTGACAAAATAAACTCCAAAAATTTTACCACATGTTAATAAAAACAAATCAAAAAATAAAATTGCTATTTTTTTGAGAATTTTGAGAATATAAAAAAATTTTAAAACACAAGGTAGTTTTATTCGCCAAATTTACTTCAAGATTTAACATAATAAATCAAATTATTTTTAGCAAATTCGCTTTGTGCTAATTTATTCAGTGCACGTTTTTCAATTTGTCTTATACATTCTTTGGTTACGCCATAAGAATTTCCTATTTCTTCAAGGGTTTTTTTGTTTTTATCTTCAAGACCGAATCTTAAAACTATGACATTTTTTTCTTTTTCTTTTAAGTTTTCAAGAGCTTTTTTAATATCTTTTTTAAGCTCATTATCTATAACTTCACGTTCAACATTTTGTTTTTCATCTTCTATTATTTCATTTAAAGTTAATTCCTTATTATCAGTTAAACTTACGCCTGATTCAATAGAAAGCGCTCTTGTATAAACATTTAAAAATGTATCAATTTTTTCTTCCGTTAAATTCATTTTCTTTGCTACTTCTTTCTTTGCTACCTCTTTATTTTCTTGTTGCTCCATTTGTTGTTTTAATTTTTTATAACGAGAAAGCGTTTCTTGAATATAAACAGGGATATTATAAGCATAGGTTTGTTCTGAAATTGCTTTAAACATTGCTTGTTTAATCCACCAAGTCGCATAAGTTGCAAATTTAAAACCTAATGACGGGTTGAATTTTTCAATTGCAACAACAAGCCCGAAAATTCCCTCTTGAACTAAATCTGAATTTGATAAAGAGGTTGATTGAATTGATTTTTGGGCAATTTTTTGAATAAGAGGAACATTTTTTTCAATCAATTGATTTCTTGCCCAAACTTCACCTTGTTTTGCTTTTAAAATTAATTCAATTTCAGTAAATTCATAATTATTTTTAAAATTTTGCATAATAAATACCCCTTTGCAACACAAAGAAACTACACTAATAAATCTTAGTCTAACCATTAAATAAATTTTCTTCGCCGACAAATTTAAAATAAGATATAAACTTTATATACTTAATATATCATTCAAAATCATGTTTTTCAAGAGGTTTATTAAGACATGTTAAGTTAAAGTTCATTTTTTAAGGGTGTTCTTAATATTTCTTAATATAGGTAAATACAAGACATTATTTGCTTTTAAGACAGTCTATTAAGAAATGTAACAAACAATTACGTATTTAGCAATTTTATATTATGTATATACTTTATATATATAAGAGAGAAAGTAAAACCAAAACCCGAGGAAAACCAACAATAAAATCTCCCCTTTCAGGAACTGAAAGGGTTTTTTATTGTCTAAAACTTAATATATACTTACCAAAATAAAAAATTTTCTTGAAGAAACGCAAGCTTTGTAGTATTTTTAAAGTGTATATAGTTTACAAAATAAGGGTTAAGGATTAATTATGGTAAAAAAACTTATCACTCAAGACACCAGAATGTTCTTGACGGGTAATGAAGTTATTGCTTATGCAGCAAACGCTGCTGAAGCAGAATTTATGTATGGCTACCCAATTACACCTCAAAATGAAATTATGCATACATGGTGCAAATTGCTTCCTAAAACAGAAGCAGGTTTTTTACAAACAGAAGATGAAATTTCTGCAGGTTTTTCTACAATCGGCGGTATTTTAGCAGGTAAACGCGCATTTACTGCAACTGCAGGCCCCGGTAATGTTATTATGCAAGATGCTCAATCAATGGCAGAAATGATGAGAATACCTTTTGTTTGTGCAGTTATGCAAAGAGGCGGTCCATCTACTGCTACCGTAATTTATGCTCAACAAGAAACTCGTCTTACTTGTTTTGGCGGAAATGGCGAAGGTTTTAGAATTGTATATTCAACAGCAGGACACCAAGATTTATATGATTATATGATTAAATCATTCAACACTGCTTGGAAATATCGCTTCCCGACATTTATGCTGGCTGACGGTTATCAAGGAAAAATGAGAGAACCTGTTACATTGTATGACCCTGCTTCTCGCGGTATTACAATGGAACCTACTCCGGCTGCTTTGAGAGCCCCAGGAGTGATTGGTGTTGATAGAGAAGCAACCCATTTAAGAAATACATTTAATCTTGAAGAAGAATTAATGGAACAACTTGATAAATATCAAATTGATTACGATAAAATGAGTAAAGAAGTTGAAGAATACCTTGAATATAAAGCTGAAGATGCTGAAGTTCTTATTATTGCTCATGGTATAGTTGCTCGCTCTGCTATGACAGCAGTTGATGAATTAAGAGCTAAAGGCATTAAAGCAGGCTTATTCAGACCAATTACAATTAGACCACTGCCAACTGAACCAATGAGAAAAGCGGTTAAAAGAGCTAAACAAGTATTGTTCACAGAATCCGCAAACGGACAACTTGCTCAAATGTGCTTAGAAAAATTATACGGCTTAACAACACCATATCAAACATTATTCAAAATGGGTGTTGGTGTTACAGGTGACGACATTGTTGCAAAAGTTGAAACAATGGTTCGTGAAATGGCAAACGTGTAAATAATTAGTGAGGAAATAAAATGATTACAACATTGGATGTAAAACCTGATTTAGCTAAAGCGCAAAATGCTGCTGCGGGTGCTTCTAAATTTTGCCCAGGCTGCGGTCATGGTATGATTTTAAAAACTTTAGCTAAAACAATAGATGAATTAGAATTAAATGAAAGAGCTGTTTTTGGCTGTGATATCGGTTGTTCATTGTTATCTTGGAATTATATGAATCTTGATACTGTTCAAACTCACCACGGCAGAACAACTCCTGTTATATATGGTGTTACAAGAGCTAACCCTGGGACTGTTGGTATTGCATACATGGGCGATGGCGGCGGTCTTGCAATCGGTGCTCAACACCTTGTTAATGCTGCAACAAGAAGCGAAAATCTTCTTGTAATTGTTGCAAACAATACAAACTATGGTATGACAGGCGGTCAAATGAGCCCTACAACAATGCCGGGTCAAAAAACAGAAACAACACCATACGGTCGTGATTGCGAAGTAACAGGAAGACCGGCTAAAGCTGCTGAATTGGTTGCTTCTATTGCTGATCCTAATAAATCTTATGTTGCAAGAGCTTCTGTTTCAAATTTAAGAAAATTAAATTCTGTATTTAAAAAAGCTCTTAAAAATGTAGCAGATGGCGGATATTCTTTTGTTGAAGTATTATCTGTTTGTCCTTTGAACTGGAGAACAAACAATGAAGGTACTTGGGAAAGATTAAAAACAATGGAAGAATGTTTTGAAGTAAAAGAATTTCTTGTTAAAGAAGGATTGGAGTAAATTATGGCAAGAACAAAAATAGTTTTAGCAGGCGAAGGCGGACAAGGCGTTCAATCAGTTGCAAAAATCCTTGTTGAAGCAGGTTATGAAGCAGGAAAAGAAATTCTATATATTCCAAACTTTGGTGTAGAGCAACGTGGCGGCGTTTCAGTTGCATTTTGTCAAATTGCAGATGAAAAAATCGGCGAACCTCGCTTTGCAAAAGGCGATATTATTATTGCATTATCTGATAGAGCAATTGCAAGATGTGAAACTTATACATCTCCTGAATCTGTTGTGGTTTATGATTCATCAGTTTGCCACACAAAACCGACTGCAAAGTGTAAGGAAGTAATTGCTGTTGAAGCAAATAAAATTGCAAATGAGCAGTTGAGCGCTCGTGTATTTAATATTATGATTTTAGGTGTATTGTTAAAAGCAACAAATGTACTAAAACTTGAAGATATTAAAAACGCTATGGAAATTGCTCTTGGTAAGAAATTTGACGCTAAACCCGAATTAAGAGAATTAAATTATAAAGCTCTTGAAATGGGTATGGCTATGGTAGAGAAAGTTGGTGTATAAATGGCAGAAGAAATTCAATATAAAGGCTATAAAGTAGCTGATGTTGCTAAAGGAAAAGCCGATTGGTATATGTTTACAGACCTTTGCAAAGGTTGCGGTCTTTGCATGGTTAAATGTCCTAAAAAATGCTTGAAATGGTCAAAAGAAGTTGGTTTATATCAAACTCCTTGCGTTGAACCTGATCCTGAATTATGCATAGGATGCGGAACATGTGCTTTGGTTTGTCCTGATAGCGCAATTAAAGTAGTTAAAAAATAAGATAAGTAAAATATCAAAAAACGCCGAGCAATCGGCGTTTTTAAATTTATTATGAACGAAAAAATAAAACTTTTTAAACTTAGTCAAAACATTCAGCACTATCGAAAATTAAAAAATTTATCTCAAAATGAATTAGCTGAAAAATTCTCTATTTCAAGAGAACATTTGGCGAAATTAGAAACTGCCAAAAGGAAAATAAGCTTAGGATTATTATTTAAACTTTGCGATGTTTTAGGTATTTCAGAAAAAGATTTGTTTGAATTTAATTAAATTTAGCAAACTTTTTATTTTATATGTTTTAAATAAAAAGTTATGCGCATTAACAATCAAAATCAAAATTTTAAAAATATTTCAGCACTGGCTAAACCTCTTAGCGCTTTTTATAATGCGAATGCAACTATTCCGACTTTAGCTATTGAAACAGGCGTTACTTTAGGTAGAGCTAATGTTGCAAATAAAACATTCAACAAGCAAGAAGCCTTTGACAGATTAATTGAGCAGGGTGTGAGTGCCGTAATATGGATTTATGGCGTTCAAATGCTTAAAAAAATCGGAGATTTTATAGGCAAAAATATTTTAAAAATTCCGCAAATTGATTTTGATATTGGTTTTGATTATTTAAGAAATCCAATTAAAAACAACAAAATAAACATTAAAAATCCTAAAATTTATGGCTTTAAAGCAGCCAATATTTTAACAAGCACAGCCCTGGCAACTTATTTTATCGGTTTTATTTTGCCTAAAATCAGCTATAAACTAAGCAAAAAAGCCGCAAAAGAAAATAACAAAGAAAATAAAAAAGATACACTTTTAAAAAATTATTCTTTTGATGATTTCAAAAGAAAGACTAAACCAAAAAATAAAGAAATTAAATTTACATCTTTGGCTGATAATATGGCTTCTGCCGCTCATATTTTAGAAAACAATTCAACAGCAAGATTGTTTATAACTGATTTTGGCGTAATTTCAGGAAGATGCATAAATGCTAAAACTCCGCAGATGAAAGTGGGCAATCTTTTTAGAGACATTATTTCAATGTATTTTTATCTTTGTGCCACAAAACACACTGTTAAATTATTAAATAAAATGCCATTTTTAGCTAAAAACGCTGATATAGACCCAAAAATTTTAGATTTAATCAATCAAATGTTAATTGAAAATAAAGATAAAATTAATTTTGACGATTTTCTAAAATCAACCGTTGGTGAAATTTCAAAAGAAGATTTAGAAAAACTGGATGGTTTATTTAAAGATAAAAAAGTTGTTTCATTAGATGAATTTTCAAAAACTTTCCCTTCTAATTTTGAAAAAGCAAAATTAATGACCCAACTGCAGCCATTTTTTGAAGAAAATCCGATTTTAGATAAAAATGAAGCAAAAGATGTTTTATCTAATGGACTTATAACAGAACCAAAATTTTTAAAATCAATCTTTGAAAAAGCAACCAATGGAGCTTCATCTGACCAATTTAAATATGTTTCAGCTAAAAAATTAGATTCGATAAGACAATCTATTGTTGATTACATAGCTCAAATTGACTCCAATTTAAAAGGTGAAGAATTTAATAAAGATTTTCTTCAAGAAATAAGCAATACAAACATAAGAACCAATTTTATAAGATATGGAGTTGGGGTTTTTGTTTCTATTTTAGCACTGGGATATTTAATTCCAAAAGTGCAATATATGATTGTTAAAGCTCTTTCAAACAAAGATAAAACACAAAACAAGCAATAATAAAGATTTTTATGATATGATTTTCATATGTCTGAACTAAAAAGAGTACTTTCCCTTAAAGATGCAATTTCAATCGTAGCAGGGTCTATGATTGGAAGCGGGATTTTTATTGTTTCATCGCATATTGCAAAAGAAACAAATTCCGCTATTTTATTAATCATTATTTGGATTTTGGCAGGAATAATTACTCTTTTAGGTGCGCTAAGCTATGGAGAATTATCCTCAACCATTCCATCAGAAGGCGGTCAATATATCTATTTAAAAAAGATTTTTAATGAAGAAATAGCTTTTTTATATGGCTGGACATTATTTTTAGTTATTCAAACAGGAACGCTTGCAGCAGTTAGTATTGCTATGGCAAAGTTTTTTGGGCTTGTTTTTCCTTTTATAAGTTCAGTTCATAAAATCTTTAGTTTTGGAGGTTTTAGTTTAAATACTCAACAAGTTTTTGCCATTTTAACCGTTCTTTTTATAACTTATATTAACTCTAGAGGCATAAAAGCAGGAGTTTTCACTCAAAATATATTTACTGTTGCAAAAGTATTTTCAATTTTAGCAATAATTATTTGTGGAATATTTTTTGGTTTTAATTTAGAAACAACAAAATTAAATTTTGCCCTAGCGAATAACCCCATAAGTTTTGATTTTAATATGATTAAAACAATTGGGATGAGTGTGGTTGGAGCATTATTTGCCTCAATTACATGGAATAATGTAACTTTTATTTCATCAGAAATTAAAAAGCCTGAAAAAAACATCAAAAAAGCTTTATTTATAGGTACAATGCTTGTTATATCATTGTATTTTCTTTTAAATATGATTTATTTAACAAATTTACCTTTGGAGCTTATAAAAAATGCACCTGAAAATATTGTTGTAGCACAATTAATGAGTAATATTTTCGGTCAAAAGGCTTTAATTGTAATTGCTCTAATTATTGTTATGTCTGCTTTTGGGTCTGCTAATGGCATGATTTTAACAGGCTCTAGGGTATATTATAAAATGGCAAAAGATAGAATTTTCTTCAGAAAATTAGCTTATATAGATAGAAAAACAAAAGTTCCTCAAAACTCATTATGGCTCCAGTGTTTTTGGATTTGTGTATTAATTTTGTGGGGAAATTACGCTCAATTATTGGATTATGTTATTTATTCATCTTTAATTTTTTATACTATAACAATTTTTGGCATATTCAGAATGAGAAAATTATTCCCTCGCCAACGCCATACATATAGAGTACCTGATTTTGTACCTATATTATTTGTTATTTTAGCAAGCTTTATTATAATTACTCTAACTATATTTAAACCACATTATACAGTTCCGGGGCTATTTGTTACTTTGGTTGGCATACCTGTTTATCATTTTTGGAAAAAGAAAAGAAGAATTGCTAGATAAGTTCTTTATTTTTGATTGTATATAAACCAACCAAAAAAGCGATTGAGCTCATTAAAATTAAAATTTTATCTATTCCGAAATTTTGACCTAAAAATCCCAAGGGAGATAAAAATAATGCTCCTAAACCCCAGCTGAACCCTTGCATAACACCGCTTATAACACCAGTATATTTTGGCATAGCTTTTTGAGCATTAACTAAAATAACTCCTACTGAAAGTAAAATGAAAAATCCCGTTAGGATAAATAAAGCGCATGCCAGCAATTTATTATAATTAAGAAAATATAAAAACAATAAAATTAAGGGTAAAACACTAATAAATGAAACAATTATGACTCCTCTTGTACCTATTTTTCTCTCTAATTTGGAGCTGAATATTGTAGCAAGACCACCTGAAATAAAAAACAAAGTAACAATCAACCCTGTTATTTCAAGACTAAAACCTTGATTTTTCAATAAAAAAGGAATATATGTTCCAAAAGAAATACTAAGAGCTGATTTAATTACAGAAATAAACATCAAAAACATGCAGACTTTGTTTTTTAGAATTTCTTTCATAATAAAAAAGAAATTTTCTTTATTATAGCAATCACTTGATGGTTTTTTAGGCACAAAAAAGTACATAAATATTGCGCTTAAAAGCCCTAGGATTGATGTATATAATAGAGAATTTTCTCCAAAATTATCAACTAAATATGTTGATAGATATGGCCCTATGGCATAACCTATTGTTCCTAAACCCAAAAATATTCCCATGGCACGAGATAAATCGGGGTTATTTTTATTAAAATCTTTAACTAAAGCACTAACTTGCGGGTGGAAAAAGGCATTACCCAACATTCCCAACAAAAGACAAGCTAAAAAGAAATAAACCGTATTTGCTTTTATTGCAAGCGGAATAAAAATCGATGTTACAACCAATCCCCAAACCATAAAAACCCTATGACGCAATTTGTCTGAAAAAAAGCCGAATATAGGCTGCATCATAGATGAAACAAGATGTCCAAAAGCAATAATAGAGCTAATTGAAGCAAGCGTTATTCCAAGGTTTGATGTTATTAAAGGATATAAAGGCACTAATAAAGCCGCATAAAGGTCAATATTAAAATGACCGAAGCTTAGCCCAAAAATTGCTCTTGATTCTTTTGAAAGCATATTTTTCATTAGTGTTTAAAATGCCTTATACCTGTTGCTATCATAGAAATATTGTATTTATCCGCTGTTTCAATAACATCTTTATCTTTTATGCTGCCTGCGGGTTGAATTATTGCGCTAACTCTATTTTGGGCTGCAACTTGGATATTATCAACCGCAGGGAAAAATCCGTCGCTTGCTATAACTGTATCTTTTGTTGAATCACAAACTCGATTTAGTGCTATTTCAACGCTTGAAACCCTATTTGTTTGCCCTCCGCAAATGCCAAGAGTTCTTAAATCTTTTGCAACAACAATGGCGTTAGATTTAACATGTTTAACCACCTTAAAAGCAAAAATCATATCTTCAACTTCTTGTTGAGTCGGTTTTTTTGCTGATATTACTTTAAAAGTTGAAACATCAAGGCTTTTTATATCTTTTTGCTGAATTAATGCGCCAAAAGGAGTTAATTTTATTTCTTCATCACAAAAATTCAAGATTGTTTCATAAGGTGTATTTATTTTAATAACTCTTAAATTTTTCTTTTTCTTTAATTCTTCAAGAGCTTCGGTTGAGTATGACGGCGCTAAAATTACTTCTAAAAACATTGAGCTTAGTTTTTTAGCTAAAGATAATGTTACTTCTTTTGTTAGCGCAACAACACCGCCAAAAGGGCTAATCGGGTCTGAATCAAGAGCTTTATCCCAAGCTGATTCGATATCTGATGATAGTGCAACAGCACAAGGGTTTGTGTGTTTAACTATGACTGCTGCTGCTACATCAAAAAATTCGCTTGCTATTTCTAAAGCGGAAGTTGAATCTAGGATGTTATTATATGACATCATTTTGCCATTTAATAATTCCCAATCAATTTCTTTATTATAATTAAACAATCCTGCTTTTTGATGAGGATTTTCGCCATATCTTAAATCTTGAATTTTATTGAAATTATAGAGTTTATTATTTTCTTCTTGTTTAAATAATTTTGAGAATTTTTTATAAATTAAATAGTCATATTTTGAAGTCTTATTAAAAGCTTTTAGTGCAAGCTCTTGTCTTTTTGTTTCATCAATTTCATCAAGGTCAATTGTATAATCATCTTTTGATGAAATTACTATAACATTATGATAATTTTTAGCCGCTGCTCTTAATAGGGCAACTCCGCCTATATCAATGTTATTCAATAAAGTTTCTTCTTCAATATCTTTATCTAAATATTGTTCAAAAGGATATAAATCAACAGCTACTAAATCAAAAGCTTTGATTGTTTTATCTGTTCTTTCATCAACATTAGCTAAAATTCCGGAAAAAATTTCAGGATGAAGCGATTTAACTTTTCCCCCTAAAAGCTCATTAAAGCCTGTAATAGTAGAACTTTCAAGAACTTCAATTCCTTTTTCTTTTAAATAATTAAAAGTATTTCCGGTTGAAATTATTTCCCAGTTTTTATCTTTTAAATTTTTGGCTAAAATTTCAATATTTTCTTTATTGCTAACACTTATATATGCTCTCATTTTTCCCTCTTTTTTTATCCGCCTGCGCAAAAATGAACAATCTCAAGACTGTCATTTTCTTTTAGCTTAGTGGTTTGATAATCATTTTTATTAATTATTTTTCTATTTAATTCTACAACAAAAACCCTAGGTAAATTTTCTAAACCTTCTAAAAATTCCTTTAAGGTTATATTGTCATTAATTATTTTTATTTCGCCATTTACTTTTATTTGCATAATCTATTTTTTAATTAATTCCATAAGCTCATCTGAAATAATTTGCATAGCTTTATTTGTTTTTATATCATCTTTTAATTTATCATATTGATACATTATTGTTGTGTGATTTTTTCTAAATTCCTTAGCTAAAATAGGATAGCTTAAATCCAATAATTCTCTTGATAAATAAATTGCATATTTTCTGGCATTTACTATTTCTTTTGCCCTTGCGGTTGATAAAATATCATCTTTTTCAACTGAAAAATATTTAGCACAAATATCAAGGATATTTTCAAGAGTTATTTTTTTCTTTTTAGAATTAAAATCAAGATATTCTTTAGCTAATTCAACATCAAGCTCAACCCCTTCAATTGAGGCTCTTGCGCTCACTTTATTATAAGCTCCTTCCAATTCTCTTATGTTTGTATTAAATTCTTTAGCTAAAAATATTGCAACTTCATCTGAAATCGGGTAATTTGATAAAACCGCATGACGCTTTACAATTTCTGTTCTTGTTTCTAAATCAGGAATTTTAATATTAGCTTCAATACCCCATTCAAAACGACTTCTTAATCTATCGGGAATTAATTCAAAAGCTGATAGGGGTCTATCTGAAGCAAAAACAATTTGTTTTCCTGCATGATACAGTGCATCAAAAGTATTAAAAATTTCTTCTTCTGTTCTTTTTTTGCCGTCTATCCATTGAATATCATCAATCAAAAGAACATCGACATTTCTGTGTAAATCTCTAAATTTTTTCATCTTTTCATTTAAATCACTTGTGTTTTTACAAGTATTCAAAGATTCAATCAATTTATTTCCAAATTCTTCTGCTTTTGTGTAGCGAATTTTTAAATTAGGAAAATTCTTTAATATTTTATGCCCTATTGCTTGCATAAGATGAGTTTTACCTAAGCCGACAGTTCCTGAAATAAACAAAGGATTGTATTTTTGTCCGGGGTTTTCTGCAATAATTTGAGCTATTTTATATGCAAAACGAGAATTTTCCCCCTCCACAAAATTTTCAAAAGTATATTTTAAATTAAGCCCGCAAAAAGAATGCATTTGAGCTAAATTTTCCATTTTTTGAGCAATTTCTTTATGCTCTTTTTCTTCTTTTGTTTGTTTAGTTTTCTTTTTCGGTTTTATTGTTTCATCTAAGATAAATCTCGGTATTTTTTTTATGTTTGTTGCTTCAAAAAGAGCTTGTTCCACTTCTTTTAGATGTTTTTGCTGTAAAACCTGAATACCAAAGCTTTGATTACTTTTTATTAAAAAAATCTCGTTATCATTTTCTTCCAATAAACTGCCGACAGGCTCCAGACAATTAATCCAAGTATGCACCATGGGTGATACTTTGCTTTTTAAAATTGTTATAAAATTATCCCAAGTTTCTTTTTCTTTTTTTTCTTGTAAACTAGCCAAAAAAAGTCACCATTCCTAATAACTTATGTCTAACCAAAAACAAAAAGCTCATGCTTTTTAGATATATTTTACACTAAACAAAAGCATGAGTAAAATTTAGATAAAAACAGATATAAATTTTTTATAAAAACTGTGCATTTGAAATAATTTTATTATAAAATTATCATATTATAGGGAGATTTAATAAAAAAAATGATGTTTAGAAAAAATATATTAGCTTGTTTTTTTATTTTATCTTTAATTTTAAATATGCCTTTAGTGTGTATTGGCGCGCAAGAAAATAAAAATATAAATACAGATGATTTATTAAATCCTCCAAAAAAAATATTCTACATTGAAAAAGAAGAAAAAAACCTTTACTACATACAAAAATCTCAAGATAAACAAAACGACAAAAAAGTTAGCAATATAAAAATTGATGAAACAAAAATTGTCAAAAAAAATTGTGATAAAAAAGAAACTAAAAACTATACAACAAAAGCAAATGATAGAATTATCTCCACTTCTCAAAGATTGATTAACGCGATTTATCCTAATGATGAAGTCAGTTTATCAAACACATACCCCGGATATAGAGGTCCTAACCAGCTTGTTATTTATACAAAAGAATTTGGAAGAACAACAGGAACAAATGAATTTGGAAAAGAAGCAGTTGTTGTTGATGGAGTTGTAGATAAATTAACAGGGGCAAATTCTAATATTCCAAGAAACGGTTTTGTAATTTCTGGCCATGGCACAGCAAAAAAATGGATAAATGATAATTTAAAAATAGGAACAAAAGTTGAAATTGAAAATAGAACAATAACCGCCTATACGACAATAGATAGTTACAGATATTTTGCCAAATCTAAAATAGATGATGTTGAAGATATCCTTGTTTCAACTAAATCCGATTATGATTCAAGAGATGATAAATATATTTATTATTATTTAAAAAGAGCAAAGCAACAATATAAAAAATCCCTAAAAGATAATTCTGATGTTAGTTTGAATTGCGCAAAAGAGGCAATTAAAAATGCTTCAATAGCTTTTAGATATACTCTGCCATATTTAAAAAATGAAATAAAAGGAGTTTGGATAAGACCAACCGATAACACAATAGCAGGTATTCAAAAAACTCTTGATATTATTAAAGACACAGGAATTAACAATGTATTTTTAGAAACTTATTTCCACGGTAGAACAATTTATCCTTCTATTGTTATGAAATCTTACGGTTTTGAAGAACAAAACCCCGATTTTAAAGGAATTGACGCTTTAGGGGTTTGGGTTAAAGAAGCACATAAAAGAGGAATAAAAGTCCATACTTGGTTTGAAAGTTTTTATGTTGGCAACAGATCTCCTCAATTAAACCCTAAATCGATTTTAGCGATTAGACCCGATTGGCAAAACAGAACCAGACAAAAAGCCGACTATGACGGTTATGTATCACATCCTCAAGAGCATAACGGATATTTTCTTGACCCTGCTAATCCAGAAGTAACAAGCTTTATTTTAAAATTAATTTCTGAAATTATAACAAGATATAATGTAGATGGTGTTAATATAGACTATGTTCGCTATCCTAATTTAACAAAAGATGATTTATCTAATCAATGGGGTTATACGCCTTTTGCAAGAGATGAATTTAAAAAAGTATATGAAATTGACCCTGTTGAAATAACTCAAAGAGATTCTTTATGGGATAAATGGTGCGAATATCGACAAGACAAAATAACAGATTATGTTCAAAGAGCCTCTGTTATTGTAAGAAGCAAAAATGTTGTATTTTCAGCAGTAGTTTTTCCTGATTATAAAGTCAGCTTGAGAACTAAACAACAAGACTGGGTTCGCTGGAGCGAACAAAGATATGTTGATGTTTTAACTCCTTTAATATTAACCTCTGATGATACTTTAGCTAAATCTATGCTTGAAGAAATCAAAAAGAAAGCTTCTGATGATGTAAAAGTTTACCCCGGGTTATTTGCAGGCTTTATTGAATCAGACCCCGAAGATTTATTAAGACAAATTCATATAATAAGAAAATTAAAATTGCAAGGTGTAGTATTGTTTGATTGGGCGCATTTAAGCTCAAATTATCTTGAAGTTTTAAAAACAAGCGTTTTTAAACCTCAAACATACTAAAAAAAACTTTACAATTAACATTATATCCTGATTTTTTGCTAGAATTATAATATAAGGGGATATAAGGAAAAAAAATAAAATATATGGTAGATAGTATAGAAATAAGATTAGACCAACTAACACAAGCCATAAAAGGTCTGTATGCCAAATCATCAATGTCGCAAGGGGAAATTTATAATGCCCTTACAAGCTTATCTCAAAGATATGAGAATTTAACAAATGTTTCTAATGAAAAAATTGCTCAAGTATTAGTTAATGAATTTAGAAAAACAATAGATTTAAAATATGGTCAAACAAATGACCTTGTTAAAGAATTGGAAGCTTCAATCAGAAACTTGCAAGCAGCACAAACTAACCAAAATCCTAAAATGCAAGCTGAAATAACAAAGCTTTTAAATGACACATCAAATACCTATGCAAAATTAAACGCTCAAGATTTAGCTCTGCAAAAAATATTCAATACTATTGAACTTCAAAGAGGGGAAAACCCCATAGCAGAAATCACAAAATTAAGCGAAAATTTTCTTGCTTTTTCAAAAGGTTTTGAAAATATAACAACAACCCTAAATAAAAACTTTGCTGATTTTTTAAGCCAAGTTAAACAGTTTAATTCAAAAGAAGAATTTAATTATTTAAAAAATGATATTGATACAATATCCGGAAATGTTAATTCCGTTATATCTGCAATTTCTGTAATAGATAATAAATATAGAGATTTAACAGGATTAATTGACGCTGTTTCACACAGAGAAAATATTTTTAATGACGCTCTAAAAGAAGTTCGCGCACTAAGCGGACTTATGAATTCTATCAAAGAAAACATTAATTCTATTGACACAAGAGTTGAGCTTCAAGCGCTAAGCAATGAAGTAAAAAATCAAATTGAAGCAGTTAAATATGAAATACAAAAAGTTGTTAATACAGCAGGTGATACAGGAGTTAGAACAGAAGTATATAATTTAACTTCTAATATAAATACTGTTTCAAATAATATCCAAAATCTTGGCGCAAATCTTTCTAATACAAAAGATGAAGTAAAAAATCTTTCTATTACTGTTCAAGGGCTTGGCACCGAATTAAAAAATGTTCATAACTTAATTAACGATGAAATTTTATATAAATCTCATCAATATCAAGCTGAATATGAAAGATATTTAAATAGCGCAAAAGAAGATATTAAATCTTTATTAATCGGTTTAACTTCATTTAAAAAAGACTTAACTGCAATTAACGAAGGCAACATTAAAGTTCTGCAAGAGCCGATTGAGCGCGCTATGGCAGAATTAAAAAATCAAGATTTAGGCAGAAACATAAAAGATTTAGCTGATAATTTAAGAGATATTACTTTAGAAATTCAATCATCAATTCAAAATATGCAAGCAAATTTAAATGATATGAATTCTGTTTCAAGCATGCAAATTTTGACACAAATTTCTGAAGCTATCCCAACCATATCAGATAAATTAGAAATATTTAGAACTCACGTAGTTAGCGAAAACTCTGCTAATTTAGGTCAAATTAAAACCTCTTTTTCTGAAGTTGTTGCTTCTGTTAAAGAAAATTTGACCAACGCTATTGATAAAATTCAAGATGACACTAAAACAATTAATATTGAAACACTGGATACTTTAAAAGTTGACCTGCAAAGGCTTTCAGACCATTTGGTTGATAGCGTTGAAGCAGTAAACGACAGAATACAAAAAGAATTTGTTAATTTCAAAGTTGATTTTCAAGAATTTCAAATTAAACAACAAGACAGCATTGAAAGAGTAGCTGATAAATTAGCGGGTCTTGAAGTTGGTTTGGAGAATTTTTCTCAAGACACAATAGATAGATTAAATGACACAATTAATATCAATGCAGCACACAATCAAGATACCCTAAATGAAATCAAAGGCGATATTTTAGATGGTATCACTACAATAGATAAATCCAATAAAACTTCACTAAATCAATTTGAACTAAAATTGGATAAACTGCTTGATAACTACATAGGTGCTGATTTAGATAATATTCTTGAAAAAAAATCTTTAAGAGAAACAGTTGTCGATATTGAAACAAAAATTGACAGAACAAATCTTCAACAAATTCATAATGCAAAAGAACTTTTAGAAGAAATACAATCAAGCACTCAAAATCTGACAATGAAGATATCAGCCATTGAAGAAAGTAAAAATTTAACTTCTTTAATGAATGCTATTTCAAAAATTTCTGAAAAACTTCAAGGAATAGAAGAATTTAACATAGATTTAGCAGAAGATCTTGAAAAAACAAAAGAGCAAATTGAACAAAAATTAAAAGATAACGTTCAAAAAATTTCTATATTGCTTGATAACGAAAAAGAAACATCAAAAAATGATAACAATAACAATGCCGATATAGATAATTTATCTAATAAGGTTCAAGAATATCTTTCTAATTTTGAATATTTAAAAAGCAATATTTCTCAAGAAATTAAAGAAAATTTAGCCGGTGAATTTCAAAAGCTTGAAACTGCAATAAAACGAATTAGAACGGTTGACGATAATTCTAATTATTCTTATACACTGGAAGATGTTGAGTCTGATTTAGCTAAAATCAGATTGAATATTGAAAAACATGCTTCAAATAATGAAGATTTCAAAAATTTATTTGAAAAAGTTGTTGAATTAAGAACAGTCGGACTGGAAAACGTTAAAATCAATCGAGATGTAGAATCTGAATTAAGCCATCTTTCAGGTTGGTTTAAAGATGCAGTTAACAAAATCGATGATTTAGCTGAAAAAGTCGGCGATATTCAAAGTGTTGGTTTTGAAGATATCAGAACAAGACTAATTCAAAGTGAAAAATCGAAAACAAACACAATTGAATTTAATGCAAAAATGGAAAATGCACTTAAAATAATGATTAAAAACGCAAAAATGCAAGAAGAAAAAATAGCGCAGCTTACAAGCAAAATTGATTTAATCGCAAAAAATCAAAATGAAGGCTTTAACCCAAGTCAATTTATAGATATTTTCTATGAAAACATGACTCAAACAAAAATGCTTTCAAATAGGGTTGAAATAATTGAAGATAAGATAAATTCAATTCAAAATGCTGTTGAAAAACTTATCAGCTACGTTGAAACATAATATTTTTAAAATATAATTAAAACTATGAAATTTGCAATAAGAATTATAAAAAACCAATTCCACCCTCTAAAGGTTCCGCAAAATGCCAATATTAAGCATGGACAGCTTGTTTTGGTCAGAACTGATAAAGGTGAAGAAGTTTTTCAAGTTTTTTTGGTTAATTCATGCATTCAACGTCAATGGGAAAAACATCAGCCCGAAGCTCTTTCTATTATCAGAATTTTAAACGATGAAGATTTAAAAACTTATGAAGAACAAAAAGAGCTTGAGGTTAAGGCATTTTATAAATGCCGTGATTTAGCACAAAAAAGAAATCTTGTTATGAAATTTACTCAAGCAAGATATACTTTCGATAGAAAAAAAATTACTTTTTATTATACAGCACCTGAAAGGGTTGATTTTAGAGAACTTTTAAAAGATTTAACTCAAGAATTTAAAAGAGTTCGAATAGATTTAAGACATATTGGCGTTAGGGATGAAACCTCCATATTACAAGGGCAAGGAATTTGCGGTCAAGATTATTGCTGCTGCAAATTTTTAAAGAAATTTGAACAAGTAAATACAAAATTAGCCAAAGACCAAGGCATTCCAATAACCCCAGGGAAAATAACAGGTGCTTGCGGCAGGTTATTATGCTGTTTAAATTATGAATATAAAAACTATATAGACGCAGCTAAAACACTTCCTCCTGTTGGCTCAGGCGTTATGACTCCTGATGGTATCGGAAAAGTATTTATGGTTAATTTCTTGAAAAAATCAGTTAATGTTAAATTGGAAGACGGAAAAATTAAAGAATATCAAAAAAATGATATAGAGATGATTGACGGCGAAGTTAACATTGAAATAGATATAAATAATAATCTAAATTATCAAGATGAAGAAATAGTGGATATTAAATCATTGGAAGATGACAAAAATTCTTCCACAGGGAATATTTAAAAATGGAAAACAATATAACAAGTGAAAAATTAGCTTCAATCATGGCAAGAATATTAGACGACAACAAAGCTCAAGATATTGTTGTTTTAAATGTTTCTAATGTTTGTTCTCTATCTGATTATTTTATTATTGCAACAGGAACTTCAACTCCTCACATTAGAGCTCTGACAGAAGCTGTAAGACAAAAAATTAAAGATATCTTTAAAAGAATTCCTCTAGGAGAAGAAACTCAAAGACAAAGCAAGTGGAATTTATTGGATTATGGCGAAGTTGTGGTTCATATTATGCATGGAGTTGAAAGAGAAAACTATAAAATAGAAAAATTCTGGTCCCATGCAATGACACTAGAGCGTGAAGCTTGGGAAGAATTATCAAAAGAGTATTCAAAATATGAATAAATTAAAAGCTCCTATTTTAGGAGCTTTTAATTATCTGTAATTCGTAAATTGCAAAGGTGCATCTATTTCATCTTCTTTTGCTTTAATAGCTTTAATAACATCTTGCAAATCATCTCTATTTTTACCTGTAACTCTAACACTATCACCTTGAATTGAAGCTTGAACTTTTAATTTTGTTTCTTTAACAAAACCTGTAATTTTTTTAGCTAATTCTGTTGATAGACCTTTTTTTAATTTAATTTGTTGTTTAACATTACCGCCAAGGGCATTTTCGATTTTTTGAGGATCTAAAATCTTAAGGCTCAAATTTCTTTTAACAAGCTTAGATTGAAGAATATCATAGATATTTTTTAATTTCATTTCATCATTAGTTGTGATTAAAATAGCTTTATCTTCTTCTAAACTAATGTCAGAATTTGAATCTTTAAGGTCAAATCTTGTAGTTAATTCTCTTTTAACTTGGTCAATTGCGTTTGTTAATTCTTGTTTATCAAATTCTGAAACAATATCAAAACTAGCGTCTTTTGCCATATTTTCCTCCAAACTTTTTAATATTGCTCATTATAGCATAAAAAAAGAGTCTTATTAAGACTCTTTTTTTATTAAACTTTTCTTTTTCTTGCAGCTTCAGATTTTCTTTTTCTTTTCACTGAAGGCTTTTCATATCTTTCTCTACGTTTAATTTCAGATAAAATTCCTGCTTTTTGGATTTTTTTCTTAAATCTTTTAAGAGCTGATTCGATACTTTCATTTTCACGAACACGAACTTCCGGCATTGTTTTCACCTCCTTTTAGGAACTTTACTACTTTGTATCTATAATGCTAACATGGTAAAAAATTTACGTCAATCAGGCACTTATAAATATTTAAAACATGTAACGGAAGTTTTTTGCTCTTTTTTATAAATTATAGCCAAGTAGAAAGACCTATTGAAATTATTGATAACACCAATGCTCCTAAAAATGCACTCAAGAAATTATCTATTTCAACGCCTTTAACTAAATATGAAACAAACATAAATAATAGTGCGTTAATAAATAATATTGATATTCCAAGAGTTAAGATATTGATTGGTAGTGCCAAAAACATTAATACAGGTTTAATAAACAGATTTACAAGCACAATTGCAATTGATGCCAAAAATGCGCTCAAAAAGCTTGAGATGTGTATCCCCGGGATTATCCAGCCTGTAAATAATAATGCAACAGATAAACCAAGTAATTTTAATAAAATAGCAAACATAATTTTTTCCTTTTTTATTTTATATTTACATATTTTATTTTATTTTTAATTGGCTTATTGGCTTATTTTATTATTCAATACAAATTCAATATCTTTATCGCCCCTGCCTGAAAGGTTTACTAGAATTTTCTTATTTTTATTTTCTTTTGCTAATTCAATAGCATAAGCAATTGCATGTGAGCTTTCAAGCGCAGGGATTATCCCTTCTGCTTTTGATAATTCAAAAAATGCACTAAGTGCTTCTTTGTCATCTATTGTTTTATATTGCGCTCTTTTAATATCATTTAAATAACAATGTTTAGGGCCGACTCCGGGGTAATCCAAACCGCTTGCAATTGAATAAGCGTCTTTAATATTTCCTTTTTCATCTTGTAAAAGTTTACATTTAAACCCATGGATAATTCCATCTTTTCCATAAGTTAAACTTGCTGCATTTTGACCTAATTTTTCACCTTTTCCCAAAGGTTCAACACCAATTAATTTAGTATTAACATCATCAATAAAACCGTCAAAAATACCAATTGAATTAGAACCGCCGCCAACACAAGCTACAACATAATCAGGTAGAGTATTTACTAATTCAAGAAATTGTTTTCTTGCTTCCCTTCCTACAACAGATTGAAAATATTCAACAATCATAGGAAAAGGATGTGGTCCAACAACAGACCCTATTGCATAAAGTGCTGTTTTATATTCTTTTTTATAAGCGATAAAAGCTTCATCCACTGCTTCTTTAAGGGTTTTTTGACCAGATTTAACAGCAATAATATTTGCGCCTAAAATCTTCATTTTATCTACATTGGGTTTTTCTTTAATAACATCAATTTCACCCATATAAATATCACATTCAAGCCCCATTAAAGCAGCTGCTGTTGCAATTGCAACTCCGTGCTGACCTGCGCCTGTTTCTGCTATTAATTTTTTCTTTCCAAGCTTTTTAGCTAACAGTGCTTCTCCTATTGAATGATTAATTTTGTGTGCACCTGTATGATTTAAATCTTCTCTTTTTAAATAAATCTCTGCCCCATATTTTTCAGATAAATTTTTAGCAAAATAAATAGGAGTTGGTCTTCCTGTATAATGTTTTAAAAGATAATTAAACTCATTAATAAAATTTTCATCTTTTTTTAATTTATTAAATTCATCTGCAATTTTATTAAACTCTTTTTTTAAATCTTCTTCAACGAATTGACCGCCAAAAGCACCATAAAAACCTTGTTCATCGGGTAATTTTATTATATTCATTTTCTATTTCCTTTATCAATCTTAAACTAATCGCATTTTTATTTTTTAAAATTTTAGCTCCTCTTGTAATTTTACATAAGCTGACATTGAGCTTAGATGCAATATCTCTTTGGCTAAAATTTTGGTTTAACATTTTTAAAATGCGCCATCGATTTGATAAAGTTGAAATTTCATTTTCCGTTAAAATTTCAGCTAAAAAAGCATTAATTTCTTCAGCCGATAATTTAGATATTGAATTTGAAATTTCTTTTATTTCGTTCATTTTTACCTTGTTTCTATTTATAGAAACACTATAAAACAAACTTTTGTTTCTGTCAATAGAAACATTACTAAGATAATTTTAATGCTAATTTTATTGCTTCAATCATGCTGTTTGGGTTTGCAATATTTTTTCCTGCTATATCATAGGCTGTACCTGATGATGGAGAAGTTCTTATTATATCAAGTCCTATTGTTGTATTTATTGCTTTATCAAAAGCAATAGCTTTTATAGGGCATAGCCCTTGATCATGATAGCAAGCTAAAATTGCATCATAACTTAATTTTTCTTTTGATAAGTATTCTTTTGCAACTTTTGCAAAAAGACTATCTGCGCTTTTTGGATAAGTTATATCAATGTTTTCTTTGTTTAATAATTCAACAGCAGGGTTTAAAATTTCTATTTCTTCCCTTCCTAAAATTCCACCCTCGCCGCAATGAGGATTTAGCGCACACAGGGCAATTTTTGGATTTTTGATATTATATTTTTCAACAAGAAAATTATTTAAAATTTTAGTTTGAAATATTATCTCATCAATTGATAAATGAACATCTTTTAGAGCGCAATGACGAGTTAAAAGCATAACTTTTAATTCATCAGCTATAAAAATCATCTGCGCTTTTTGATTATCGTGTTTTAATAAATTTTCAATAACTTCTGTTTGACCATTAAAATAAAAACCTGATTTATGAAGCTCTAATTTAGAAACAGGAGAGGTTACAAGCCCTTTTATTATTCCTTCTTTAGCTAAATTGCAAGCCATTTTTAAGGATTGATAGCAAAAAGCTCCATTTTCTTTTTCATCTATTTCTAAAATATCATAATCAACATCAATTTTTTCACCGATTATTAAAACATCATCACGATTTAATTTAAGGCTATCTAAGGCTTTTTTGGTGATTTCTTTTCCTATTCCTAATTTATCACCTGTTGTTATCGCAATTTTGTATTTTTTCATTTTAAATCCTTTTGATTATTTTAAATTATTAAAATAGTTTAAAATATCTATCAATGTTGAATTTGTGCCAAAATTACCGGATTTTGTGATTATTATTTTACCATGGATATCAATACATAATGGTATTGCAGGCATTATAGCGTCAAGAATTTCTAAATAAGTACAATCAATTTTTTTTGCACATTTAAAAGACGTTTCACCGCCTATTGTAATTAAAATAAATTTGCTTTTTAGGTTTATTTCATAAGTTAATTCAGCCAAAAAATTTGTAATTATGCTTGGAAAATCACATTTTGCAATTCCAGCGTCAATTAATTCATTTTTAGCTTCTTCGCAATTAATTTCATCTTTTATATCAGAACAATGTACTACAACATCAATTCCTTCATTTAATTTTGAAGAAATTTCATTTATCATATTTTCATCAATTTCTGAAATTACGTCTTTAATTTTTAAATCAACAAAAAATATGTCTTTATTTTCTTCTTTTAGTTTTTTAATTTGATTATAGGTTAATTGAGTTGCAGAGCCTGACACAATTAATCTTGATAAATTTGGAATATGCTCAATTAAATGTGTGTTTACATTTTCACCAATATTTTTATTAAGTGCGTTGGCTAAACCTGCACTACCGCAAGGCAAAATTTCATAATTGCATTTATCTATGGCAAGGGCGATTTGTTCTAAGTCAGTATTTGTTGTTGCATCGAGAACTATTATTTTTTTGCCCTTTTGAATTAATTCATTAATTTTTAATGAAATCGGGCCTGCTCCTTTTGTAACAACATTTAGCTCAATTGTATCAATTAAAGAAGCGATTTGAGAATTTAAATCTTTTTTTAAAATATCAGGAATATATGATTCATAAATAGGGGCTTTAGGATCCAGAGCGCACTGTGTTCTCTCGATTGGTAATCCGTTTAATAATTGATATCCGCCGATTGTGGTTCTTCCTTCCTCAATATATGCAGGAGCCACAATAACAGCATCTTTTTTTGATACCTCAAGCAATGTAACTATTTCAGCACCTGTATTACCTCTTAGGGTAGAATCAATTTTTTTATAAAAGTTTTCAATGTTTAAATTTTTTACTAATTTTTCACTAATATTTGCGACTTTTTCAACAGCTTCAGTTTTATCTATATTTCTGCTTTCTGTTGACACTGCCCAAATATCAACATTATTTTCTTCATTAAAATCATGCTCGCAATCAATGACTATTCTTGTTGAACAGCCTATTTTAAAATATTGCAGAGCAGTATCATTAGCACCTGTTAAATCATCTGCAACTATTAAAGTTGAATCAATTATCGCCATAATTAAGCTTCCTGAGCTTGTGAATCCTTTTTGCTTCCCACAAAGCCATAATCAGAAGCATTTATAAGATATCTTTCAACCATTTCTCCATCGGGCGCTTGCCATTTTGAAACCATTATTCTGCCTTCAACAGATATTAAGGCACCTTTTTTTATCCATTCTGCTGCAGATTCTGCTTTTTTATCCCAAAGTTGAATATTAAACCAATCAGCTTCTCTTTCTTTTGTTTTTGGATTCCATCTGTTTACAGCTATTGAAAAAGTTGTTTTACTTTTTCCACTTTCAAAATATTTAATTTCAGGATCTTGTCCTACACGTCCAACTAAAATTGCGCTATTCATAATATTTTACCTTTTCTTGATTTTACCTAAATTATATTATGCAAAATTTAGTTTTGCAAATAAACTTTAGCATAAGCGCATTTTGTATCTGAAATTGTTGAATATACTATTCTTACTACATCATCTGATACTATATCTACTCTTGAATATGTTATATCGTTTTCGCGTTTTAAAGTATCATTAAATTTTTTTAATTTTAACATGCCATATTCTTTACTGCCTTGGCTAAATAAAAGCATAGGCTCATTATCTACTATTTTTTCTTGGATTTTATAATTTCCCAATGGGATTATATTTCCATCATTACCTACAACAGAAACAACTAATTTAATATAATAGACGCCATTTTTAATATCTTGAATAGCTTTTAATTCTCCGCCATAATCAATTTCTTTATCTTGACCTTTGGCTTGAGGCTCAACGCCATATTTTCTTCCAAATAAAAACGCTTTTAATTTACCCATGAAACCATCTTCAATAGGCTGGGGGGTTAATCTGTTTATTGTGTCATCAAATTCTTTATTTGTAACAGGTTTAATCCCATCAAAAGCAGTGTCAATAAAATTATAATCCACATCAAGCATTTCTGCTTTTATTGGCGATATGGCAATTAACAACATAAAAATAATAAAAAGCTTTTTCATACTTAAATTATTAATGTTTTTTTGTTTAATGTAAAGACAAATTGCTAATTTTTCAATATATTTACTATTTTTAGTCGAGATAGTATAATTAAATTATGAATATTCTTCTTATAGTAGGATTAGTATTATTTGCTTGCACAATCACATGGATATATGTGTTATTTGTTTCAAGCACCATAAATGATAATAAAAAAAAAGAAGTGCCTCAAGAAACACATGTTGATGATGCGCTTGAACGCTGCAAAAAACTTTTTAATCAAGGATTGCATGCTGAATTACAAAGATATGCACAACGTGAATTATCTAAAAATTATGGCGATGTTGAATTAAGAAAAATTTTAGCTCAATCTTTAATGTTATCAGGCAATGAACAAATGGCAATTATGCACTATGAGGCAATTTTATCCATTGCTCCTTATGATGTCAAAACGCAAGAATTATTAGCGCAATATTATTGTGAAAATGGTCCAAAATCAAGAGCAATAGAACTTTATGAGCAAATTTTAATGTATGATGGCGGAAATGTCCACGCTGTTGAAACATTATCAAAATTATATGAAGAAACTCAAAACTACGAAAAAGCAATAGAAACCTATAAAATGCTTATAGACGCTGAAATTGACGAACAAAGAAAAATAGAACTTGAATATACTTTAGCAGATTTATATATTAAAATTGGCGATAATGAAAATGCATTTAATTCTTATGAAATAATTCATAAAAGCGACCCTGAAAATCTTGAAATAATGATTGTTTTAGCTGATTTAGCTTATAAAAACAGCTATTGGCAAGATTGCCTAAAATATTATAAAAAAATTATTTCTATTGTTGGGGATGATTTTGAAATTTTGGAAAAAATTGCCCAAATTCAAGTTACACTCGAAAATTGGCCCGAGGCAGTAAGCGCATATAAGAAAATTATTTCTCTTGAAGATTCTGATAGCGTTAATTATTTGTATCACCAAAATGAATTATGTAATGCTATGCTTAAAAACAAGCAATATGATGAAGCAATTGATTTATTAAAAGATTTATTGGCACAAAATCCTAAAGAAACATCTTTTGCTTTTACATTAGCTCAAGCATATACTATGATTGGTGAATTTAGGATAGGCGTTCAGTTATATAACAAACTTTTAGAAGATTTACCACCTGAACAAAGTGAAATTATTATTAAATATATTTCTAATTTAATATGTGCATGGGCTCAAGATTTATTTAAAAAGGGTGATTACAACCAAGCATTTGATAAATTTTTTGAAGCGCTTAAATATAATGAAGAAAATGATGAAGTTTATTTTGAGTTAGGCAGATGCAATTATCACATTAAAAGCTTCCAAGACGCTATTGCACATTTTAAAAGAGCCATTGCAATTAAACCTCAAAATTCAATGTATTATTTTGGTTTAGGATGCGCCCAAGATGAACTGGGTAACATAAAAGCAGCAAAGCAAGCTTTTTATGACGCAATAAATATTGACCCTATGAATATAAAAGCAAGAATTGCTTATGCAATTTCTTTAACAAAAGAACTGGAATATGCTCAAAGTATAGAGCAATTTTCTGAAGTGTTAAAATATATTCCTGATAATGCAGATACTTTATATAATCTTGCGTTGGCTTATGAGCTTGTTGGAGATATTGAAAGAGCAATCAAATTCTACAAAAAAGCGATTGATGTTGATAATGAACACAAAGAAGCTAATCATAATATAGAGTTATTATTGGGTGAACCTTATTCACCACATAAAAGCATTGAATATATTGATGATACACCCAAAACCGAAGAAAAAGTTGAAGAAAAAACTGAAGAAAAACAAGAAATAATTGATGTTCAAGAAGTGCCGGAACCTAGTGAAGAAACTATAATTGAAAATACAGAAATTCAACCCGAACAAGATACACAAATTAATCCTCAAGACAGCCTATTTAGCTAAGGAAATGCACTAAAACCGTAGCGCGACTGCGCTAGGTTTTAGAAATGACCCCATAGGATGTGAGGGCGTGATGTCAAAACGTTGAGTTTTGACAGACAGCCCGACACTGGACTCAAGGAAATGAAGTAATTTTCTTACAGCACTTGTGTGCTGTTGAAAATTACGAATGACCCCATGGTGTGTGAGCTCGTGACGGCAGTCCGTTGAGGACTGGCGGACAGAGCGAAACCGTACCTTGGCGACGTGGGACGAAGTCCCTCAGGAGCTAAGGAAATGAAGTAAAACCGTAGCGCGACTGCGCTAGGTTTTAGAAATGACCCCATAGGATGTGAGCAATTGCACAGCAAGCGTGGAGCTTGGTAGGCTATTGCGATGCCCACAATCCGTTAGCGAACTTGTGAGCTTTACGGATTGGAAACACCCTTGGGGTGCGCGGGACAAAGTCCCTCAGGAGCAATGGAAATGAAGTAATTTTCTTACAGCACTTGTGTGCTGTTGAAAATTACGAATGACCCCATAGGATGTGAGGGCGTGATGTCAAAACGTTGAGTTTTGACAGACAGCCCGACACTGGACTCAAGGAAATGCACTAAAACCGTAGCGCGACTGCGCTAGGTTTTAGAAATGACCCCATAGGATGTGAGGGCGTGACGGCATTTCAAACATCTTTTGCTTTTAAGTAATTGTTCACTTTTCTTCTTTTTTCTCTCAAACGGCGAAATGAAAAAGAGGGCGCTAGCCGATGTTCCCAAGTGGCTTGCGTTGAGCAAGACACTGGAACATTACAATAGCGACGTTTCAAATTCTTGCCGTAAGGCGAATTTGACAGGAGCAAAAGAAAAGTGAACCGAAAAGAAGAAAACTTCCGCCTGCCTCATAATTATTGGGCTTACGCCCAAATTATACATATTTTCTTTAGTAAAACTTAATAGATAACAAATATTTATAGCACGACTGCGCTAGGTTTTAGAAATGACCCCATAGGATGTGAGCAATTGCACAGCAAGCGTGGAGCTTGGTGGGCTATTGCGATGCCCACAATCCGTTAGCGAACTTGTGAGCTTTACGGATTGGAAACACCCTTGGGGTGCGCGGGACAAAGTCCCTCAGGAGCAATGGAAATGAAGTAATTTTCTTACAGCACTTGTGTGCTGTTGAAAATTACGAATGACCCCATAGGATGTGAGGGCGTGATGTCAAAACGTTGAGTTTTGACAGACAGCCCGACACTGGACTCAAGGAAATGAAGTAATTTTCTTACAGCACTTGTGTGCTGTTGAATTTAAAATTCAAAACTTTTTTCGCAATTTCATTTAAATTGCAATTTTCATCATAAAAACCCCAATCGGAAAGAATTTGATTTTGTAATTTTTCAGTCTCAAGAGCCAATCTTGGATATTCTGCATTTAATTTATCAAAAAGTTTATTTACGTAAGCCATTTTTTTTAAAGTAAAGCCTGTCTTTTTTAAGCTTAAAACTTTTTTAATATGGGGAAAATTCTTTAATATTTCCGATTTATCTTCCATCTCCTTTATACATTTTGCATACGCAATTTTTCTTGCTGTTAAAGTAATTTGTTGTTTTAATTGATTTTTAATATATTGTTGTCGGCTTTCACTTATGGTTTGAAAACGCTTATCTCTAGCTTTTTGTGACCGCATATTTTTAACAAGCCTTTCCCTAAATTCCTCATCTTGCCACTTTTCAAGCATAACTTTTGAACGTTGCTTCCTAAAATCAGAAACATTCATGCTATTTACAGTTTTTGTTCTATATTCTTCATTTTGCCATATTTCTTTGCGTGCTTTAGACATTCTGTTTTTTGTAATTAAAGATTCATAATCATCATTCATAGAAATATTTAAAAATTTAAACATTTTTTTAATAGTTTGATAACTTAAATAAAAATAATCTTCATTGCAACCGCTTTTAAGAGGAGTCAATTCACCGATATATTTTTTTAAAAACACTAAAGAAGCATTTTCTTTATTTAAACCCTCTATTTGACCTTTTGCAATTTGTTTTGGAGCATAAAAACTAATAGAAGATAAATCAACATCTTTTAAATCAACAACATCTCTAAATTCAGGATATAGTTCTTTTGCTTCATCTAGAGTTTTACAGTTTAATAAAGAAGCATAATATTCTTTATGTAAATCAATAAGATTATTTTTATCATCAATATAAGATAAAATATATTCTCTTAAACCATCTGATAAAAAAGCGTCTTTTTCTAAATCTTTTACTTGTTGAACTAAAGATTTACCGCTAAAAGAAATAGTATCAGATGATAAATTATATTGATATTTAATAGGACTAATTGTTTGATTATTTTGATTTTTATTGATATTTTGGGGTTTTAAAAAATTAATTTGTCTAAATTGGAGTTTCATATAATTACTTTCTGTTATTTTTGTTATCAGGGTCTAATTTTTGAGCTTGCTCTACTAATTTTTCAAAATTAGTATCTTCATCATAAAAACCCCAATCAGATAAAATTTGACTTTGTATTTCTTTAACTTTCTGAATTTCTTCCGGATACTTTTGGCTCATTTCTTCAAGACACATATTTACATATCTTATTTTATTATAAGTTAAGCCTAATTTTGTTTTAGAAATAATATCTTTAAATCGAGAATCTGTTTCTAGAGTTTCTTGATATATTTGTTGAGTTTCAGGACTTTGATTAAAAGCAAGCTTTGTTGCAATTATTTTGATATTTTCTTGTATTACCTTAATTCGTTTTTCCGAACTATTTGTAGCATGCTTAGCTTTTGTTTCTGGTGAATTAAGGCTTTTTAGAGTTTTTTCTCTAAATTCTTTATCCTGCCATCTTGCTTTAATAGCTTCAGATTGTCTTAATCTCATTTCACCATCTTGCCATCTTGCTTTAGCAGCTTCAGATTGTCTAGCTTTTATTTCAGGTGAATTCATACTATTAATAGTTTTTTCTCTAAATTCCTCATCTTGCCATCTTGCTTTAGCAGCTTCTGACAGCTTAGCTTTTGTTTCTGGTGAATTAAGGCTTTTTAGAGTTTTTTCTCTAAATTCTTTATCCTGCCATCTTGCTTTAGCAGCTTCAGACTTTCTGTTTTTTGTAATTAAAGATTCATAATCATCATTCATAGAAATATTTAAAAACTTAAGTATTTTTTTAATAGTAGAATTATTCAAATGAAAATAGTCTTCATTACCTATATTGTTAAGTGGTATTAATTCTCCAATATATTTTTTTAAAAACACTAAAGAAGCATTTTCTTTATTCAAACCCTCTATTTGACCTTTTGCAATTTGTTTTGGAGCATAAAAACTAATAGAAGATAAATCAACATCTTTTAAATCAACAACATCTCTAAATTCAGGATATAGTTCTTTTGCTTCATCTAGAGTTTTACAGTTTAATAAAGAAGCATAATATTCTTTATGTAAATCAATAAGATTATTTTTATCATCAATATAAGATAAAATATATTCTCTTAAACCATCTGATAAAAAAGCGTCTTTTTCTAAATCTTTTACTTGTTGAACTAAAGATTTACCGCTAAAAGAAATAGTATCAGATGATAAATTATATTGATATTTAATAGGGTTAGTTGTTTTAGTGTTTTTAATATTTTGAGGTTTTAAAAAATTAATTTGTCTAAATTGGAGTTTCATATAATTACCTTTCATAACTAATTTATTAACACTCATAAAAAAAATAATTTGCCATAATTCTTTTAAACAAATTTTACAATAACCAATATTTTAGGCTTTTTTAGTTGATTTTTAAAAATATCTTTTGTTATAATTTCGATATAGAACGATGGATTTTATATGGTTGAGATTAAAAGAAAAATTATTAACTTAATCAAAAAAACAGGTATTTTAAAAAAAATAGAATACCAAAGTTTTATTTCTTATTTTCTTTTTCAAATGAAAGAAAAACCAAACAAATTTAAAATCACAATCGATACAAAATGCCTTGTTTTATCTCAATACCCCGGAGCAGAAATTAAAGGCTTGGGCGGTTTAATAGCTCAATATCCTAAAAATTTTGAAATTTTATGTTTCACAAACGGTTCAACCATGTTAAAAGAATTTGACACAATCAAATCTGCAAGCATAAAAAAACAACAATTTATTGATGCTATGAAAACACTAAGAGTAAAAGGATCTAAAATTTTTGATATTGATTCTAATACCCTTAAAAATCATTATTCAACATTTAGAAAAATAGATATTTCAGAAGTTGATTATATTTTTATCCCTAATATATATGATAACAACAAGGACACATTAGCACTTTTAGGGCATTTTAAAAATATTTTAAAAGAAAAGGAATATAAACCAAGCCTTAAAATAATAATGTATGAATCTGATTTTGCTCTTTGTGCACCCAATTATTTAGTTGATATAAGTTCAATTATTGAAACAAAAAAACGAACTCTGGATATATATTATCCAAAAGAAGAATATCAAAATTATGTTAATAAAATCATTGGTTTAAACGCTTTTAGAGCGCATTTTTATAACTATGATTTTTGTGAAACATTTATGGGATTAAGTTATGAGGAATTTATAAAAATTCCTCTTTTGAACCCTACATCCAATCATTAACTTGTGCTTTTAATCCTGATTTTATGCAAACGCAGCAAGCTTCACAATCTAAATAATTAATCTTAGAACAATCATCTAAAGATGAACCCAATCTTGCTCTATAATCTTGTGCTAACATAGGACAAGAATATACCCCATTTTGGCTTATTGTTCGTGATGAATAACAATCAAGATTTTTAATATCAATTCTGTCTATATTTTCAATTTGATTTTGCTCCATTTGTTTATTGTAGAAAGGAATGATTTTTAAATTAATATTTTCTAATTCTATTCCTTTTTTTACAAAATATCTTTGAAATTCATTAAAAATTTCTTCTCTTGATTTATTTTTATAATTCACTACACTTATTATCGGATTAAATTCATATTTAATTAAACTCATGATGGCGCTTAGAGCTTTTCTAAAACTGCCTCTATCTCTTAATTCATCATTTTCCAGTTCATTTGTTGAATCAAGACTAATTCGATAAATTGTTTCAAATTGACTTTCGTCATCAATTTTTCTTAAAAATCTTGCTTTTTTGTCATTTATCATAACCCCGTTTGATAGAACGGTTGTATTTGAAACTTTTAAACATAATCTTAAAATTTGATTAAAATCAGGGTGCATTAAAGGCTCTCCCCCTGTTAAATAAATTGAATTTAATTTTTGATTTTTAACATATATAAGAGTTTGCTTGATTTTATCCAAAGATATAAAATCTTGTTCTGTTTTATACGGATTTTTTTCTATATAACAATATTTACATTTTAAATTACAAGTTTTTGAAGATAATTGAAAAAATAAATTCTTTAATTCAGCTAATTCTACTTTAGGCGGTATCATAAACATTGTTTGTTGATTTTGCATTTCATCTTTCTCCTTAATTTTCAACAATTTTATAAACTAAGAATGTAAATTAAAATTAGCCAATCGGGTATAATTAAAAATTTTGTGGAATTAAATTCATGCTTATTTACTTTCAAATTTTATAAAAATTTGCTATACTAATTATCAAGAGAAAGGCGGGTTTATGAGCGAACAAACACCAAATAACCAAAAAAGACGTTGGTATGATAAAGACCCAATCTTAAAAGAAGCGCTGGAACTTTTAAGATTATCAACAGATGAACAAAAAGAACAAGCAAAAGATTTCATGCTTAAATTGCAAGAAGACGTTGCTGCTGATGTTATAGAAAGAATTTACCAAATTGTTACACAATATCAAGGAAAAGGTAACAGATGGTATGATAACGATCCTGTTATGATAAAAGCTGTTGAAATGCTTCGCCAAGCAGACCCAAAAACTCAAAGAGTTGCCGCTCTTAAATTATTATTGGCACTTGAAAAAAACAGTTTTGATTAATATGATAAAAGATGTTCAAAATCAAAAGGATTTAAGAAATATTCCAATTCAAAAAGTTGGCGTTAAAGATGTTGAAATTCCGCTAAAAATAGAAAGAAAACCCCAAGATAACAAAAATAATCTTGAGGAAGTTGTTTACGCAAAGGCAAAAATGTCTGTAAGCCTTCCTTCTGATTACAAAGGAACGCACATGTCAAGATTTTTGGAGGTTTTAAATAAATACAGAACAAAATGCCTTTTAACAACTGATATTGAACATATTTTATTTGATATGAAAGCAAAACTTGACGCTAAAAGCGCATATTTAAAATTTGATTTTAAATATTTTATAGAAAAACAAGCACCCAAAAGCAAACTTAAATCCTTAATGTGCTATGATTGCGCTTTTGAGGGGGAATTAGATGACGAATGTAACTATCATTTTTATTTAATAGTCAAAGTTCCAATCACAACCCTTTGCCCTTGTTCTAAAGAAATTTCGCAATATGGCGCACACAATCAAAGAGCACTGTTAAAAATAAAGGTTGGATACGATACAAATAGACACATCTGGCTTGAAGATTTAATTGAAAACGCAGAAAGTTGTGCCTCATGCCAGATATATTCACTTTTAAAAAGAGAAGATGAAAAATTTGTAACAGAACAGGCATACGAAAACCCTAAATTTGTTGAAGATGTTATCAGAGATATTGTTATTAAATTAAATGAAAATGAAAAAATAAACTTCTATGAAGTTGAAATGGAAGCACTTGAATCTATCCATAATCATAATGCTTGGGCATATCAAAAGTGTTATAAATAAAATATGACTGAAATTAAAAACATAGTTTTCACTGATTGCAAGAAAAACCCTTTAACAAGGTTTTTTTGTTTTATTAATTATTTGCTGCCCCTAAGATTAAAATATGCAAATGAAAGCTTTGTTGCACTTAATGATAATATTCAACAAGGATTAATAACTCTTGTAAAAGATACAAAAAGCCACACTCGCTTTAAAATTACAAAATTAATTTTAGAAGAAAATTCCACCTCTATTGCTAATCAACTTGTAAACTATGTTATATCAAGATATAGAGCCATGGGGGCGCACGCTTTTTATGTTGTAGTTGATGAAAAAAGCGATATTTTATTAAATATTTTTAAAAATGAACTAAATTTCAGAACTTGCGGCTATGAATATCTTTACAAGATAAACTCAATAAACACAAGCTGTACACTATTTTTAAAACCATTTAAAAAAGAATTAATCAAAAATGTTTGCAATTTTTATAATGAAAGCATAAATTCATTTAACAGATTTTTATTTTCAAGAGAAACTTATCAATTTTTAAATAAATACGAAAAATTTATTTTCTATAATGACGATGAAAATAAAATCCTTGGATATTTCGAAGTTGCAACAAGAAACCATGTTGATTATTATATTAATTTTACAATAGATTTTGCCTATAACATCTATCTTACAGACGCAATAAAATTTATTTATTCAAAATTAAAACAAAGAAACAAAAACTTTAATCTATATATTAAAATCAAAGATTATTTTATGAATTCAAAAGAATTACTTGCAATTTTAAATGAAAATAACATGGAATTTATTTCAAAAAGCAAAATTTTAGCAAAAGATTATTTTAAAGAAATCAAAAACGACAGTCTTTTTAAAAATACAAAAATAATTTTTAACGACCCTACAACTGCGTAGGATTAAATGTTTCTTTTAAATATTCCTCACAGCCTTTTGTAATTGCTTTTGCTATAATTTTTTGAAATTTTTTATTTGCTAATTTAAGCGCTTCTTCTTTTTTAATTATATACCCGCATTCAATTAAAACGCTCGGTTGGGCTGTTGTTCTTGTTAAAACAAAAGAAGCATAATTAACCTTATCATCTCTAAAATTTGTTGCAGATAAAAGATTATCTTGTATTTTTTTAGCTAAAGGATAAGAAAAATTATTATAATAATAAACCCCGACACCATGCTTTTTATCAACATCTTTAGGATTAGGCAAGGAATTTTGATGAATACTTAATAATAAATCGGCTTGTTTTTCTTTTGCAAATTCCACTCTTTTATATAAATCTGTTTGTTTATCTTTTGTTCTTGTTAAATAAACCTTAGCACCTTTTTTCTTGAGTTCTTTTTTTAATTTTTTAGATATCTCAAGATTTAATTTTTTTTCTTCTAAATTAAATGCGCAAGCCCCTTTTTCACACCCCCCATGCCCCGGGTCAACTACAACAATTTTATGTTTTAGCGGTTTTTTATTATTAACAATCGGAGCTTTTTTAATATCTATTAAATACCCTTTTTTACTAAGTGAAACATCATAACCAAAAATCGGTTTATTGTTTTCATATTTAATTTTAAAATCATTTTCTATTGAATTAGGTAAAATGAATTTTTTATTAACTTTATCAATCTTTATTTCAGTAGGGTCAAATCGATTATCAAAAAGAATAAAATCAAGATTATTATTGTTTTCCCTAAATTGATAAGCACTTAATAAATTTGTTTCTATTTCAAATTGATATTTTTTCTTATCTTCCTTAAAATTTATTTTTTCAATATTTTCAAATCTTTTTTCAGGAATTATCGCTTGAGTTTCAATATATTTTTTATTTACCCAAGCATAATCTTTATTTAGTTCTACTCTATAATATTTATCATTTTGCTTATCAGCAAATAAAACACTATCTTTAAAAAGATGAGTTATTCTTTTAGCATTTTCATCAGGTTTTTCTCTTAAGGGAGTATTATTATTTAAAACTTCTAAAACAGCATATTTTGCAATTCCAACATCTTGTAAATCAGAATTAGCAAACACAGGATTAAACAATAACAAGAATAATAAAAACAATCTTTTCATATAAAAATTATAATACACTATTAATTTAGTTCAATTAATTAAGTCTTTATTATCCTATTTTTAAACTAATTCAACAAAACACATCTTTAAAATTAAAAACCTTTATAATAAAATAAACAAATGGACAAAATTTTTAACCTTAGTTTTAAGAAAAATAGCATAGAAAAACTGCTTTTAAACCTTGATCAAAATCCATACAGTCAGAAAAACAAGGATTTTAGATATACCCTATCTTTAATTTATGAATTAATTGAAGAAGAATTTGCTGATACTTTTGATACTAAAAATCCAATTTTAAGACAAACTGAAATATATTTTGATAACGAATTAAATAATGCAAGTATTTTTATTACTCCGCCATATAATTTTGATTATTACTTAAAACAAAAAGGTTCCCTATATCGCCTAAGGCCTCAATATAGAGGATCTGATTACGGATATAAAATCAATCTTGATATGTTTTTTGAATATTTTACAGGGGTGGATGAAAATCTTGATTTATCGGATTGCTCTGATAACTATAAATTTTATTTTAACCTTGTTCAATTTGTTAAAAAAACTGTTGAAAAATTGCATTTTATTCCTGCAGTTAATTTTAGAAAAGATACTTTTAATATTGTTTATGAACCATATTTTCAAAATAAAGACTTTTTAAAAGCTTATTCAGCTATTGTTGATAATGAAATTTTAGATAAAGATACAACCGAAAAATTAATTAAAAGATACTTAAATTATCTTATTTTTACATTTTTAAATGTTAAACATTATCGTTTTAAAGATTTAAAAGCAGCGCCATACTTGGTTAAAAATGCTCTGCAAAAAAGAATATTAAAAGGTAATGATTTAGCTCTTGATATTCAAACTTGGTTTGATGAAATGAGCCTTGGAAGCTATGATATCATCCCTGTATTTAATATTGAAAAATTATCCGATGAAAAATTCCTGCTTAGAATTTTAGCAAAAGATAAAACAAAAAATGAAATAATAAATCTTGATGATTTATCTGATGAAGATAAAATTGTTATTGAAAAGCAAATAAATTGGGCTACAAAATACATTGAAGACCTTGAAGATGTAACGATGGAGCTTGATTTATCAGGTGTATATAAATTAATCACTCAAATTACATATTATTTATCTCAAGCAGGCATGGAAGTAAATCTTCCTGAAGGATTAAATAATGTTATTATTCCAAGGGCTTCAATTAACGCTACTATTAAAGCAAAAAGGATTGAGGATTTAAAAGAACTTTTAGCTAACCCGACAGGCTCAACTATTTCTCTTGATGAAATTATGAATTTTAAAGTTGAAATTGCTCTTGGTGATGGTGAAAAAATTTCAGCTGAAGAATTTAAAGAGCTTGCCAAAAATTCTCAAGGTTTAATTAAATATAAAGACAGATACATTTTAATTGATAAAGAAGAAACGGATAAACTCCTTGCACGCTTAGAAAAACAACCGAATTTAACTGTTAATAAAATGCAATTATTACACAACGCTCTATCAGGTAAAATTGATGATTACGATTTTGATTATGATGAAGCATTTGCAAGAGTTATTTCAGATTTCACTAAAGTTGAAGATATTGAACTTCCAAAACAATTAAATGGAACCCTAAGAGCATATCAAGAAATTGGTTATCGCTGGTTATATACAAATATCAAAAAAGGTTTTGGCTGCTGCATAGCAGATGATATGGGTCTTGGTAAAACAATTCAGGTTATCAGTTTAATTTTAAAATTAAAAGAAGAAAACAAACTAAAAAAACCTGCGCTTGTTGTTTGCCCTACAACTCTAATGGGAAACTGGAAAAGCGAGTTAAACAATTTTGCACCAACTTTAAAAGTATTAACTTATCATGGGTTTAATCGTGAATTTTCAGTTAATTGCGATGTAATTTTAACCACTTATGCAATACTTAGAATTGACCTTGAAAAATTCCAAAAAACAAATTGGGATATTTTAATTATTGATGAAGCTCAAAACATTAAAAACCCATCAACAAGCCAAACTCAAGCAATTAAAGCTATTAAAGCTCAAATGAAAGTAGCTATGACAGGTACCCCTGTTGAAAACAGATTATCTGAACTTTGGTCAATTTTTGACTTTATAAATAAAGGTTATTTAGGCTCACTTGTTGATTTTGGTAAGAATTATTCAATTCCGATTGAAAGATTTAAAGAATTAACACGTGCGCAAAAACTCAAAAAAGCAATTAGTCCTTTTATGTTGCGCCGTTTAAAAACAGATAAAACAATTATTTCAGACTTACCTGAAAAAGTTGTACTTGATGATTTTTGTTATCTTACAAAACCGCAAGTTACACTTTATGAGCGCATTTTAAAAGAATCAATGGATAATATCGCAAAATCCGAATCTAAAATGAATAGACGCGGTGCAATATTTAAACTAATCACAAACCTAAAACAAGTTTGCAACCACCCTTATCATTATTTAAAACATGGTGATATGTCAGCAAATGCATCAGGTAAAACCCAAAAATTAATGGATATTTTAAGAAATATTTTAGATAATGATGAAAAAGTTCTTGTTTTCACCCAATACAAAGAAATGGGAACAATTTTAGAAAACATTATCGCTGAAGAATTTAATCAAACACCATTATTTTTCCATGGCAGTTTAAATGTTAAACAAAGAGAAGAAATTATTCAAAAATTCCAAAATGATATTCAAGATAAAATTATGATTTTATCTCTAAAAGCAGGAGGCTTAGGGCTTAATTTAACAAGTGCATCTAATGTAATCCATTATGACCTTTGGTGGAACCCTGCTGTTGAAGACCAAGCAACAGACAGAACTTATCGTATCGGACAAGATAAAAATGTTATGATACATAGATTTATCACTCTTTCAACTTTTGAAGAAAAAATCGATAAGATAATCAAAGATAAAAGAGAGCTTGCAAACGCTGCTGTATTTGAGGGCGAAAAAACAATTACAGAGCTTTCTGATGATGAAATTTATGAAATATTCTCATTGGCTTAATTTTTTTCAACCATTATATTTAATATTTCAAAAATTGCATTTAGTTCTTTAATGTTTGCTTTTGGCAATTTTGAACTAATCAATTCTATTAATTGATTTTTCTTTTTATCTGTTTCAACAATAAAAAAGTTAAACATTTCAACATCTAATGTTTCACTTATTTTTGCAATAGTGGCGATTGATGGGGTTGAATTGCCTGTTTCAAGCCTGCTTATATATTTTGGATCAACATTAATCCTCTCAGCTAATTTTGCTTGAGTTAATCCTCGCTTTTTTCTGATTTCTTTTATTTTATTCCCGATTTGAAAAATTATTTCTTCCATTAATACCACTTTAAAAGATTTTTAATTATAATAAACTATCTATATGGTAGAAAATATTTGACATAATCTAATAAATAGATAGAATATATTATTATAAGATAGTTTTTTATATAAAAAATATCACTCATTGTGGTATTTTAAGGAATTAATTATGGCAAATATAAATTTTAAAAAGGGTTTTTCTTTAATTGAATTATTAATCAGCTTAATTGTAATTAGTTGTATCACAGCAGCATTCACTCCGATTATTACAAAGAAGTTTTCAAGTGGTGTCTTTGGAGGTGGAGGCAGTTCAAACGGTTGGAGTGATGAATGTAAGGATATTTCACCTGATTGCAAGCTTTGTTATAAAGATAATTGCATTATGTGTTCTATTGAATCATGTCCATCAGGTCAATATAGAAATTTAGCTAAATGTAAATGTATAGATTGTTCTATTGATTATGGGACTGATTGTTTAACATGTGTTAGTGATGGTTGTTCTAGTTGTAAAGATGGTAAATATCCTAATGGAAATACATGCACTAATTGTGATACAAAATATCCTAATTGTGCTACATGTAATGAAACAAAATGTAAGACATGTAAGACTAATTATAAGTTAGATAATGGAGTTTGTGTTCCAGATTGCACTAAATTTTTTAATGAAAATTGTACAACTTGTGATGAATTAACTTGTAAAACTTGTAAACCTAATTATGATTTAGTTGGTAATGATTGTATAGCGAATTGTCCAACTAAATTTGGAAGTACTTGTACTAGTTGTACAGCTAGCGCATGTACAGGATGTATAAGCGGGTATAAATTAAGCGGTTCAACTTGTGTCCCTGATTGTAATGCTTTATTTGGAGCTAATTGTACAAGTTGCACAGCTAGTGCATGCACTGCTTGTAAAAGCGGGTATGGTGTGGTTAATGGCGGATGTTATGCGTGTACTAATTTTAATTCACAGTGTAATAAATGCACAAGTTCAGGTTGTACAGGGTGCAATAGTGGGTATAGTTTAAATGGCGGAAGTTGCGTTTCATGTCCTGATGGTTACACTGTAAGCGGAGGTAGTTGCAAAAGTTGCGCCAGTTTATATAACTCATATTGCAATTCTTGTAATGCAACCAAGTGTACAGGCTGTAAAAATGGATATTACTTAAATTATGGCACATGTACTAAATGCAGTAGTACTTATGGATATTTTTGCACAAGTTGCACGCGATATTCATGTAATTCTTGTAATAGCGAGGCAGTTATTAAAAATGGTGAATGTATTCCTTGTAGCCAACTTTTTGGTTGGGATTGTTTGCTTTGTTATTCAAGTGGTTGCTGGTGGACAAGAACTGATGAAGAAAACGCTGCAAATCAATGGAATTAAATTTTTTATGTTATTTTTTGTGTTTTGATATCTAAGCCTTTTAAATCTAAAAGGCTTTTTCTTTTATTAATTAAAATTGGATAAGTATACCTAACCAACATTTTATTTTGT
>CALUWJ010000015.1 GCA_944324455.1 Candidatus Gastranaerophilales bacterium
ATAAGATGTACTCTTGACCCTAACACATGTGCTGGTGATCAATATAAAGATACTGCAAGTTGCACCTGCAAAGATTGCAAAGAAACTTACGGCGAAGATTGCGAAAAATGTAATGAAAAAAAATGTTTAACTTGTCCGAGTGGTCAATATCTTGATAGTGATGATAATTGTCAATCATGTTCAGATAAATTTAGCAATTGCGCAACATGCACTGAATCAGAATGCACATCATGCGCTGATGGATATGTTTTAACTAATCCAACTTCAAGCACTCCTTGTTCAAATTTTAATTGTTCAGGACCTGATTTTATACAAATTGGAAAACTTTGTATTACAAAGAAAAACATGGGTAATGGAACAAGTTTAACTATTCCAAATGGAGTTAATGTAGTTAATGTTGGAACTACTTGCATGTCAAGTGAAACAAATTTTTGTTGTTGGAAAGGTAATACATCAGGAACTACTTGCGATAATGCAAATGGTGGTGCATATTCTGGTTGCGACAGAACAGTGTGTGATTGGTATGCTGCTGATTATATATGTAAAAATTTTACTGCTGGGGGTAGAACTTGGAGATTAGCAACAAAAGATGAAATGTCTAATTGGGGTACAAATTCAATTGGATTAGGGGTTAATGGTTTACAACTTTGCGACCTCTGGTCGGGTTACTCGTCCGCATATTGTGGCAGTTCGCACAGTTGCCCAGGGTCGAACTATGATTGGTGCTACCCGTACTACGTGTGGAGTGGTACTGTTAATGGTTCATCCCTCGCCTACGGTTACCGCTTGAATAATGGTAGTTGGGGTCAGGGTAACGGTTACCGTACGGACGCTATTTCGGTGCGTTGTGTAGCTGAAATGTCACAAAGTTGTGCTGATAAAATTGGTGCAGGTTGCAAAATGTGTGACGGTAATACATGTCTAAAATGCGCTAGCGGATATATATTAAAAAATGGTAAATGCGAAAAATTTAGTTGTTCCGGTGAAGATTTTATTCAAATTGGAAATCTTTGTATCACAAAGAAAAATATGGGGGATGGGACTAGTTTAACTATTCCAAATGGAGTTAATGTAGTTAACGCAGGAACATCTTGTTCACCAAGTGCAAGCAACTTTTGTTGTTGGCGGGGAACAACAGCCAGTCCTTGCGATAATGAAAATGGTGGAGCATACGATGGATGTAGAAGAACGGTATGTGATTGGTGGGCAGCTGATTATATTTGTAAAAATTTTACTGCTGGTGGTAGAACCTGGAGATTAGCAACAAAAGATGAAATGTCTAATTGGGGAGATTATTCAATAGGCAAAGGTGCTAATGGATTACAACTATGCGACACATCATCAAATTACTCATCAGCGCAATGCGGTAATTCAAACAATTACTGCCCAGGTTCACTAAACAATCAATGTATTTCAAATTTTTTATGGAGTAGCTTACAAACAAGTCAATGTTATTCATATGGTGGAGGTATTTATGCAGGTAAATTAATCCAAACCAGCTCAATTTGCAACTATGGCTCGTCCGTGCGCTGTGTTGCTGAAATGTCACAAAGTTGTGCCGATAAAATTAGCGCAGGTTGTGAGATGTGTGACGGCAATACTTGCTTAAAATGCGCTAGCGGATATGTATTAAAAAATGGCAAATGCGAAATTGATTGTTCAAAATTTGGCTCAGCATGCACTAGTTGCACAACAAGCGCATGTACGGCATGTTCTAGTGGATACAATTTAATTCACGGAGTCTGTGGTAATTCTTATTGCATGGAATCATTTGGCTCAGATTGCATAAATTGTGGCAGAATAGGAACCAGTGATTTTGGATGTACCGAATGCGTACCTGGCTCATATGTATCTTGCCATTCATGCGTTCCGGCATGCTTAAAATATAGCAATAACTAACAAGTTAAACAGGAGTTAAAAAGAAGAAAAGTGAACAAATATCAACAAGTATAGAGAGATTGAAACAATTTCTCAACATGAAAAAAATATAGAACTTTTTAGGAGAAAACATGAAAAAAGGATTTTCAGTCTTAGAACTTGTAATATCATCAACAACCAATATTACATTTTTTAAAAATTAGAATAAAAAAATAGCATTAATATAAAACTTATGATATTATTGACTAAAATAGAATAAAACTTGCAAATAAAACCTATAAAAACTAATTTTATAAACTACTAAAAAATAAGGGGTAAATTGATTTACTCCTTATTCATTTCATCTTTAGCCAACAAAATAGCATCATTTTCATCTTTAAAAATGCAATTTTTATCTAAAATTACATTATCTAATGCTTTTATTTGATTATAAACATCAATATTTTCAAGCACTAGAAAAAGCTTTATTTTTTGTGCATTCAATCTAACTATAATATCATCAAGTGCAAAAATAGCTGACATATCTAATAAAGAATTAGATGAATAAGTTAGTATTACAAACTTTGTTTCCAATAATTCATCAAAATGTGAAACAATTTGGCTTATTGAGCCAAAAAAGAATTGCCCGTCTATATGTAAAATTCTAATTTTATAATGACTTTCTTTTTCTGTTTCTATTTCATCAACAGTATATGGATTAATCATGTTTTTATTTTTAATATTTGTATTATCAGCTAATCTTTTTGAATACAATAAACAAGCTAAAACAATTCCAACACCAAGAGCTGATACCAGATTATAAAAAACAGTTAAAAATAAAACCGTTAATAAAACAAATAAATCATCTTTTGGAGCATATTTTAGAACTTTCAAAACTTTTAAATCCAAAATATCATATCCGATTTTAATTAATATAGCCGAAAGAACACAAATTGGAATTTGAGAAATAAAATTATTAAATTTCAATAAAACAATTAATAAAATAATTGCACTAAAAATTGGGGTCAATTTGGTATTTGAGCCGTTTTTAATAGCTGCAACACTTCTCATAGTTGCTCCGGCACCGTTCATAGAGCCTGTCAGAGCGCAAAATATATTTCCCAATCCTTGAAATAATACAATATTATTAGGGCTGTATTTTTTCTTTAATAAAGATTCAATTATTATTCCTGTTAACAATGTTTCGCTTGATGAAATAAAAGCTAACGTTAGCGCAAGAGTAAAAGAAGCGGAAATTAATTCAAAAGAAAAATTAGGAATATATAAATTAGGAATTAAAAAAGAAACAGATGAAATTTTTTCAATATCTAAATTTAAAAAAGAAGCAATAATTGTCATTAAAACAAGAGCAATTAATTGAGATGGTAAAAATTTTGTTATTATTTTTGGCATAAAAAACAATATTAATAATGTTGATAACCCAATAGTTAAAGAGGCTTTATCAATATTTAAAAATAACTGCGGGTAATGTTTTAAAGCTTGAAATGTTGAAGCAAACATATCGCCGCCCAATAAAGAAGGTATTTGTAATATTATAATTATCAACCCAATACCTGTTAAAAAGCCTGAAATAACAGGATATGGCACATATTTTATAAATCTTGGAATTGAAGTTAGAGAAATTATAATTTGAAAAATTGAAGCAAGTAATAAAACAAAAACAATTGATTTAAAATCGCCATTTAACGATAGAACTATTGTCGCTACTATTATTGCACTGGGACCAGTCGGACCTGATACAATCGGAATATTAGAACCAAAAATTCCTGTAAATAATGACAATATTATTGCACCAAAAAGCCCTGCACAAGCGCCCAACCCTGAAGCTACACCAAAAGCCAAAGCTTGCGGAAAAGCTATAATAGAAGCAGTTATGGCTCCAAATAAGTCGCCTTTTAAATGTTGTTTAAATTTGTCCATGGCATAAATAATACCATATTTTAAATTATTTTGAATATTAACAAATTTTCTAATTTCAAAACAATATGCTAGAATTTAATTTATGAATTTAATAATGCAAAAAAAATTAGCAGCAGGGCTTTCGATAACTTCTAATGGTTTAATAATAATCTTAAAATTAAGCGCAGGAATAATATCAGGCTCAATTAGTATAATTTCTGAAGCAATACACTCACTCAGTGATTTTATGGCTTCCGTGTTGACTTTTTTTGCAGTAGTAAAATCATCAGAACCCGCTGACAGTGAACACCCCTTTGGGCATGGCAAATATGAAGATATGTCAGGTTTTATTGAGGGCAGTTTAATTATTCTTGCGGCAATTTATATTATTTATGAATCAAGTAAAAAATTATTTTTCCATGAAGATATACAAATGGATACAACTTTGGGTATATATGTAATGTTATTTGCAAGTATAGCTAATTTTATTGTCAGTACAATATTATTCAAAGTTGCCAAAAAAACAAACTCAATTTCGCTTTTTGCTGATGGCGAGCACTTAAGAACAGATATATATTCATCTTTAGGTGTTATGACAGGGTTAATTTTAATAAAATTAACGGGAGTTTATATACTTGACCCAATTATTGCAATTTTTGTTGCAATTTTTATATTTAAGGCCGGATTTTCAATCTCTAAAACAACTCTTAATAATCTTTTAGATGGCTCTGTTCCAACAAAAGACATAAAAATAATTGAAGATACGATAAATTCATATAAAAATAATTGCCCAATAAGCTACAAAGACCTAAAGGCAAGGCGCTGCGGTCCATCAATTGACATAGAAATAACAATACTTTTTCCATCTGATATGACAATACTTAAATGTCATGATATATGTGATGAAATTGAAAACATGGTTTGCAAAAAACTAAAAAATGTAACCATTATGATACATTCAGAACCAAAAACAGAAAAATAAAGTAAAAATTGTTAAGTTTTTTGCAATAAAATTAATAAATTTATAAAATTAATGTATAAATCAATATATTCAAGGAGTTATATTGAAAACAATTTTAATCACCGGAGGGGCCGGCTTTATAGGCTCCAATCTCTGTGAAAAATTAATTTTTGATGAAAATAATAAAATAATCTGTGTAGATAATAATTTCACAGGCTCAATCACCAATGTTCAAAAATTCTTAAGCAATCCAAGATTTCAATTTATTAGCCATGATATCACTAACCCTATTGAAATCGATGAAAAAATTGATGAGATATATAATCTGGCATGTCCTGCTTCACCTAAATTTTATCAGGGCAAAAATGCTATTTTCACAACAAAAACTTGTGTTTTAGGCGCAATCAATGTATTAGAATTAGCCAAAAAAAACAATGCAAAAATACTCCAAGCTTCAACAAGCGAAATATACGGCGACCCCCTTGAACATCCGCAAAATGAACTATACAAAGGTAATGTAAACCCTATTGGAATAAGAGCCTGCTATGATGAGGGCAAAAGAGCTGCTGAAAGCTTATTTTTTGACTACAACAGAATACATAATACAAAAATTAAAATAGTTAGAATTTTTAATACTTATGGCCCAAATTTAAACCCTGACGATGGGAGAGTAATATCAAATTTTATTTATCAAGCTCTAAAAAATCAAGATATAACAATATATGGAAATGGAACTCAAACTCGCTCTTTTTGCTATATTGATGATTTAATTAATATCATAATAAAAGTTATGGAAAGTCCTGATGAATTTATAGGCCCTATCAATATAGGCAATCCAAAAGAATACACAATTAATGAACTGGCTGAATTAATTAAAAATAAAATTAACAACAATTTAAAAATAACATATAAACCACTTCCTCAAGACGACCCAACTAAAAGACAACCTGATATAACTTTAGCTAAGTCATATTTTAATTGGGAACCAAAAATTTCATTATCAGAAGGACTTGATAAAACAATCCGATATTTTCAAACTCTTTTAAAGGAGCAAAAATGAAAATTTGTATAATCGGTACAGGATATGTTGGTTTAGTCGCAGGCACCTGTTTTGCTGAAACAGGTAATGATGTAATTTGTGTTGATAATGATAAAAATAAAATAGAAAAATTATCAAAAGGAATTATTCCAATATATGAACCAAATTTAGAAGAATTGATTAAAACAAATGTTTCAAAAAATCGACTTTCATTTACTGATAATATAAATTCTGCAATTAAAGATGCATCTATTTGCTTTGTAACGGTTGGAACTCCACAAGGAGATGATGGTCAAGCAGATTTAAAATATATAAAACAAGTTGCAGCGGATATTGCAAAAGCGATTAAAAAATATACAATTATTGTTGTTAAATCGACTGTTCCTGTTGGTAGTGCAGAAGTAATTGAAAAAATTATAAAAAAAGAAACAAATGTAGAATTTGACATAGTTTCAAACCCTGAATTTTTAAAACAGGGCAGTGCAATTGAAGATTTTCTAAAGCCGGATAGAATTATTATCGGCTCAAATTCCAAAAAAGCAACAGAAATAATAAAAGATTTATATTCACCATTTGTTAGAACAGGAAACCCCATAATAACAATGGATATAAAATCTGCAGAAATGACAAAATATGCTGCAAACACATTTTTGGCAGTCAAAATATCTTTTGCAAACGAAATAGCAAACATTTGCGAAAAAACAGGTGCAGATATCGAAATGGTTAGAAAAGGAATATCTAGCGATAAAAGAATTGGTTCGCAATTTTTATTTGCAGGTTTAGGGTATGGCGGAAGCTGCTTTCCAAAAGACATAAAAGCACTAATAAAAACCTCCCAAGATAACAACTATGAAAGCAAGTTACTAAAAGCCGCAGATGAAATAAACAAAAACCAAAAAACTCTATTTATAGAAAAAATATTAAAAGAATTTAATTATGATTTAAAAAACAAAACCTTTGCAATATGGGGACTTGCTTTTAAACCAAAAACAAACGATTTAAGAGAGGCACCATCATTATATATAATTAATACTTTATTAGATAAAGGAGCAAAAATTAAAGCTTATGACCCAAAAGCAATGGAAAAAGCAAAAGAATATTTTAATAACAAAATAGAATTTTCTAAGACATCCTATGATGCTTTAAAAAATTGTGACGCTCTAATTCTTATAACAGAATGGAATGAATTTAGGCATCCAGATTTCAATAAAATAAAAAAATTATTAAAAACACCGATAATTTTTGACGGCAGAAATCAATATAGCGAACAAATACTTAAAAAAGAGGGGTTTAAATATGTGAGTGTCGGAAAAAATAATGACTGTTAAGGAATTAAAATATCAAAAAAAATCTATAAAATTAGGCAATAAAACAGCTTCACATGTTTTATTACTAATGCAGGTGTGTTGTAAATAGTGTTAAAGAGTGGTACGGATATGAAAGTAAATTCAATTAATTCAATTTTAGGCAATAGAAACATTTTATCTAACAAAAAAGCGCAAAAAAATCAAAACAACAAAAACATAAATCAAACAAATAAAACCAATGCCATAAATAATTCACACCCCATATTTTTTTCAAGAAGGTGGAGGGAACACGCAAGCTGGGGCGCAGTTGTTAATCCAAACACAAAAGATGTAACTTTTAAACTGTTTACCTTTCCTGATGTTGAGAGCGTAAACACTATTGTTGAAAAAAAAGATAATAACGAAACTTTAATCATTCCTTTAAAAAACAAAGGTAATGGAATTTTTGAAACAGATAAACCTATCCCGTCTTCATTAATACAAGAAAATGACAAATATTATTATGAAATAAAAAGAAAAGACGGCACCACAATTAAAGCAAATGACCCTTATTCAATTGAACTAAGCACAGATGACACAAAATCAATTATTTATGACCATTCAAAATACCAATGGAGAGATGAAAATTGGTATAAAAACAACCCCAAAAGAATTTCAAGACTTGCAAACTCTCAAAACAACCTTACAAAACTAAATGATGCAAGAATATATGAAATTAATATTGCAACATTTACACAAGACGGTGATTTTAATTCTGCAGCCCAAAAATTAGATAAAATAGCAAAAAAAGGATACAATGCAATTCACATTATGCCCGTTGAAGAAACTCTTGAATATTTTAACTGGGGCTATGATGGCAGATATAAAACCGCAGTAGCTCAAAACTTAGGTGGAGCAGATAATTTTAAAAAATTTGTTGATTTAGCACACAATAAAAACCTGAATGTGATTATCGATATGGTACCCAATCACTTAGGTCCTTTTGACCAAAATCTTAGAGAAACAGGTCCATATATAAAAGGTGGTAATGTCTTTGGAGATGCTTGGAATTTTGAAGGACAAAATTCAACCTATGTTAGAGATTTTATGGTTAACTCGGCACTCAACTGGCTCAAAAATTATCATTGCGACGGAATACGATTTGATATGACAAAATATATGGATTCAGATGTAACCATGAAGCAAATCGCTGCTGAAATCAACTATCATTTCCCTGATGCATTTTTAATAGCAGAAGACTCCAGATCATCTGTTGCTTCAAATGGAGAACATCGTTGGGACGATTATTCAAAAAAACACGACGAAAGAGTTTTGCAACAACTAAAACCCGAAGAAAATTCACCATATATGTCAGAAGATGAGCACAATACCGTAATTGAAAAAATGAACCCTGAAAACGGAATGACAAATCTGGCGCGTCTTGGATATAACACCGAGTGGGATTTTAACTATTTTCACACATTAAAAAATCATCTATACGGCAATTGCAATTTAGATGAACTATATAATGCCTGTTTGCAAGGGCAATCAAGATTAAAATATGTAATGAGCCATGATGAAATAGGAAACCATGAAGGAACAAGATTAATTCCAAAATTAATGGTCCCAATGCTTCATCTTAACGAAAACATTAGTTTAGATACTCAAGATTTAAACAGAGCCATAAAACTTGCAGAATTAAAAAATTTAAATATAGATCAGGCCCTAAACAATGTGACCTTGCAAAAAGCGCAAATGGCAAGTGAAAAACTTGTAGATTTATATGTAACAGGTGAAACAGAAAAATACTCAGATTATGATTACGAAAAATTCTATCAAAAAAAACTTGAACCAATAGGAATAAAAAAAGAAGCATATATTATTCCAAGAAGAATAAAGGCAATGTATAAGCAAGCCTATGACTCATATAAAATGGCGCAAGCCTTCACGTATTCACAAAATGGACCAAAAATGACATTTCAAGGAGATGACGAAGTTACAAATACTCCCTTTAGATTTTTCAGGGCATCCAAAAGAGCCCCTTATGAACCAAACTTATATATAGAAAAAGGTTATAACAGCAACGAAGTGAAAACTTCGCAATTAAACGATGACAACGTAAAAGGCAACGCCTTTGAACAAAAACATGGTGCGATAAGATTAATTAAAGACTTAAATAAACTTGCGGATGAAAATTCAGCCATGTCAAACGGACAAATAATAAAAGAAAATACCGTTATACATTCAGGCTCAAAAGTTATAGCACTTCACACTAAAGACTATGAAACACAAGATGAAATATACACCATAGCAAACTTTTCAGATATGAAATATCCAAGGGAAGATGCAGACAGATACTACATAAAATTCCCACAAGGAATTTGGCAAGAAGCAATAAATACTGATGATTTCAAATACAAAGGTGAAGGTTACATAAACAAACAAGACATTATATCAGACGGACAAAATCCATACCCGATAAACCTATCAAACAGAAGCACATTAATATTTAAAAAAATAGGATAAACAAACAAATTAAAATTTTATAAAGCTGTAGCCTCCTTGAATAATAAAATGTTATAATAAACTCTGGTAATTTCAAGGAGGGCTCAATGCAAAACTATGTAGATGAAGTATTAAAAACACTAAAAGAAAAGGACTCAAACGAAAAAGAATTTATTCAAGCCGTATCAGAAGTATTAGATACAATTAAACCCTTCATAGAAAATAATCCTTCATTAAAAAAAGAAGGTTTATTAGAAAGAATGGTGGAGCCTGAAAGAATTATCACTTTTAGGGTTCCTTGGATTGATGATAACAATAATGTTAGAGTTAATCGAGGATACAGGGTTCAATTTAATGGCGCTATTGGCCCATATAAGGGTGGTTTAAGATTTCATCCAAGCGTAAATCAAAGCATAATGAAATTTTTAGCTTTTGAACAAACTTTTAAAAATGCCCTAACAGGACTCCCAATTGGAGGAGGAAAGGGTGGCTCTGATTTCGACCCAAAAGGAAAATCCGATAGAGAAATTATGCATTTTTGCCAAAGTTTCATGAATGAATTATATCGTCATATTGGTCATAATATTGATGTCCCAGCGGGCGATATTGGTGTGGGCGCAAGAGAAGTAGGATATTTATTCGGGCAATACAGAAAAATAAAAAATCAATTTGAAGCAGGTGTTTTAACAGGCAAAGGCTTAGAATATGGCGGTTCATTAGCAAGAAAAGAAGCAACAGGCTTTGGGCTGATTTATTTTATGAGAGAAATGCTAAAAGCAAATAACCTTGATTTTAAAGGCAAAATTGTAACCATATCAGGCTCAGGAAATGTTGCAATATATGCAGCGCAAAAAGCAATGGAATATGGCGCTAAAGTTGTTGCTATGTCAGATTCAAACGGCTGCATATATGACGAAAGAGGCGTTGATTTAGATGAAATGAAAAGAATTAAAGAAGTTGAGCGCCTAAGAATTAAAGAATATACTAAAAAATTCCCATGCGCTGTTTATATCGAAAATCAACAAGATAAAACTCCTGCTGTTTATAAAATTAAGGCTGATATTGTTTTACCTTGTGCAACACAAAATGATATAAACCTTGAAACAGCTAAAATATTAGTCAATAATGGTGTTATAGCAATAGGCGAAGGTGCCAATATGCCGACTACAATTGACGCTATTACATATTTAATTGAAAACAATGTATTATTAGCTCCCGCAAAAGCTGCAAACGCAGGAGGAGTTGCTACTTCGGCTTTAGAAATGTGCCAAAACTCTATGAGATTTTTCTGGACATTTGAAGAAGTTGATAAAAAACTAGATACAATTATGACAAATATATTCAATACTTGCAAAGAAACTGCCAAAGAATATAATTTAGGAATAAATTATGTAGCAGGAGCAAATATTGCAGCATTCAAAAAAGTTAGCTCCGCTGTAATCGCTCAAGGTATAATTTAAACTTTGCACATATAATTAATATAAAAACCCTCTTTAAAATTAAAGAGGGTTTTTATATTAATCAAATTTATAAATTATTTTTCACCGCCATTAACAAAATCATTTAAAATAGCATAAGTTGCATCCCAACCACTTATTCCACCAGTAGCTTTATATTGAGCTAAATTTTTTGCTCTTTCTTTTTTAGCTTTTTCTTGTTCCTTATTAAATTTTTCTAATTTCTTTTTATCGGAATTTCTTTCAGCTGCAATCGGTTCAGCATAAACTAAAAAAGCTCTGTATTCTTGGCAAGCGTAACCTGCTTTAATTTTTGACGGGTAATTATAGCTCAAATAATCAAAAATATTCATTGCACGCTCTGAATTAGAAGGCTTCCCACTCAAGGCCTCAAGAGTACTTGTGGAAGGTTGTTTTGTTAAGACAACAATCATAGCTAAGGGGTTATAGTTAGCTTTAATCATCAAATCAACACCTGTAATATCGGCATCTTTATTATCTTTCATTTGAGTTTTTGAGTTAATAAAGCTGCTTGCAACAGTGCTTGATACACCTGTTGTATTTTGTACGATATTTCTTAATTTTTCTTTTGATGACTTGCCGTTAATTATACTTCCAATTTCGTGAGCCACAACAGCAGCAACTTCGTTGTCATTTCCTGCATATTCAAGTTGATCTTTTGGGATATAAATAATACCTGTTGCTGAAACATTAGAATTATCAACAGAACCGTTAATAACCTTAAAATCAGTTTTACTTGGTAAATCATTTTTTGTTAATAAGGTCTTACCGACAGTTGAAACTCTATCTGCGGCATTAAAGGTAGCAGCATTTGCACCTAATGCCAATAAAAAAAACGATAGAGCCGAAATCATAAACTTTTTCATAAAATTCCTCTCCTTAAAATTCATTTACTCTATGCAAAATAATTTAGTTTTAATCCACTTGTATCATTATTATTTTGACTATCAATCAACTGTGCTTCTGATAAAACTGATTTAGCTTTATTTGCAACCTTTAAATCCTGACCTGAAGGATCAGACGGAGCAAGAGCTGAAGAAATAACTTTTTTAGCATCATTTATAGTATTTTGAGGATTGTTTTTATCCAATTGAGGCATTTTAATATCTACGTGCCCGGCAACAGCAACACCGTTTTCATCTTTTTCGATTACAATCGGACCCGCCAAAGAACCACCCTTTGCTTTGTGTTGTGCTTCATGGGCATAAATTTTATTGTATTGAGCCTTTTTAAAATTGTTAAATTGGGATTGATTAAAACCATTAAATCTTAAAATCATAACAACACCCCCTTAAATATAACAAGTTAATTATACTCTTTCGAGAAGGTTTTAGCAATAAATAAAATATTATTTTATTTTTAAAAGTAACATTTTTTCAATACATTCTTTTGCTTTTGTTGCGACAGCCTCGTCAATAGTAATTTCAAATTTTTCTTCATCGAGTGTTCTGTATATATCATCAAGAGTATTCATTTTCATACTTGGACAAATTATATTTTCATCGATTAAAATAAACTCTTTATTCCAATTTTCAAGCTTAGAATCTCTCTGTAATCTATCAACTACACCTTTTTCTGTTGCAATAACAAATTGCTTATTTGTTGAATTTTTTGCATATTCCATAATTTCTTTTGTGGAACCAACAAAATCAGCCAATTTGGCGACATCTTGATGACACTCAGGATGTGCTAAAATCAAGGCATTAGGATATTTTTTTCTAGCTTCAATCATATCAAAAGGTCTGATTCGAAGATGAGTCGGACAAAAACCGTTAAAAGTTATTACTTCAACATTTTTTAATTTATTTTGAATAAATTTACCTAAATAATTATCAGGAACAAATAGAACTTTATCGGTATTTAAGCTTTTTACAACTTCCAAGGCATTAGAACTTGTACAACAAATATCACAATTTGCTTTTATTTCCGCTGTTGAATTAATATAACAAACAACAGGGATGTTAGGGTATTTTTCTTTAAAATGTTTTAAATTTTCAACATCAATCATATCAGCCATCTGACAGCCCGAATTTAAATTTGGCAATAAAACTTTTTTATTTGGCGATAAAAGTTTTGCACTTTGCGCCATAAAATAAACACCTGCAAACACTATAATGTCAGCATTGGTGTTTGCTGCCATTTTACTTAAATACAATGAATCTCCAACAAAATCAGATACTTCATCTATCTCTATATTTTGATAACAATGTGTTAAAATTATTGCATTTTTTTCTTTTTTTAATTTATTAATTTTTTCTTTTAAAGTCATATTGCTCCTGCAATTCGTATGCAAAGCCAGTATATTATTCTATTAAACTACAAGGATATTGCAAGGTCAATAAAAAAATATATATAAACTACTTGCACATGTCAACAAAATCTTTCGCAACAATATATGCTTCATTAAACATTTGTTTATTTTCAAAAAAATCTTCTCTATCAATATATTTTTTAACAATTTTCCTTGCGCAACTGCCAAACGATATTCCATTTACATCGACGGAACATAATTTTAACAATTCTTTTGTTTTGGAATTTGTACCACCCGAAACAAATATCGGACAAGTTATATTTGATTTTCTTAATATGTCTGCAAAAGCAACAGCTTGCAAAGTAGTGTTATAATCGTTATTTATCCCACTCATTGGTTTTCCGTCTGCTTGTATCATGATATTTGAATAGGATTGAATTAATTCATTAAATAATTTTATTGTAAAATCTTCACTAAAAATAGCCCTATTCATGCAAATAGATATCAAACCATCATAATTAGAAATAAGCTCAGACCATTTTAATTTAATTTCATTAATATCATCAGTTGAAATATGAAGTTCAACACAATCAACCAAGGAAAATAAATCCTTTAATTGGGTTATATTTTTTTTAACCTGATAACTCTCAATTGCTCCACAATGGCATTTTTCTATACAAATAGAACAACCTATACATTTTTTTTCATCAATTTCAAAATTATTTATAGCATTTTGAGGACAACTATTTTTACAAATTTCGCATTTAGTGCAAATTTCATTATTTATCTTGCATTTTTTAAAATGAATATCATAATCAACACCAATGCTTAGACAGATAAAATGTTCATCATCAAAGCAATTTGAGTACTTTAAACCTCTTATAGCGGCATTTAATGCTTCTATGGAAGCATTAATATCAAAAAACCTGCAACCTGCCATTGAATAAAGTGCAACCAATTTTTCAATCTCAACAAAATTTTCATTATTGGCGCCGCAAATAATTTTTAAACAATTTTTGGCACAAAGATACTCTTTTAAATTTATGCTTTTTACCATATAAACATTCTACAATAACAATAGAAAATATCTATATTTAGCTATCCGCCTTTAAAATAGCACCTTCTTTTTCTAAATATGGCATTTGATTTTTAATCGTATCTTCACTTGCTAAAATTGATGTAGTTGGTTTATATGAAAATATATAATTTGCAGCTTGTTTAATATCTTCTTTTGTTATTTTATCAATTATTTCAAAATATTTATCAATTCTATTTATACCATAAGGTTCTAATGCATTCATCGCTAAAAGCTGAGTTTCACTCATCGGATTTTGACATTGACCAATTAAATTTTGTTTTAATTTCATTTTTGCAGCTTGAAGCTCCTCATCAGAAACTAATTCCGAACATAAAAGCCCAGTATGCTTTTTAAAACCCTCAAGGGATTTTTCAACATTATCATAGCTGATTGCATTTTGCTCTTTATTATCAGTTGTTGTTTGAATAGATAATGTCAAAATACCTGTATTTTCAAAAGATTGGATAGAAGATGAGACACTGTATGCAAGATTTTGTTTTTCTCTTAAATCTCTAAATAATCTTGAACTTGGACTTCCGCCTAAGATTGTATTAACCAATTCAAATTTTGCTTCATCTTCAATGTTGCCTGTCATAGGAAAAACATAAGATTTACAAATTTGAGCCTGATTTAAATCATCAATATCATAAACTATTGTTTCTTGTTGATTTTCTTGAAAAATCGGAGCCAATTTAGGAACGTTATTTTTAAAATTAACTATGGAATTTTTTTGATATTCTACAACAGCATCTTTTAAAAAGGGATATCTATCCATCGGCATTGTAGCAACAAAAGACGAAGATGCTTGACTTAATAGTTCCTTCCAGAAATCTTTTATATCATCAATTGTAAGTTCATCGATTTTTCTCAATTTTTCAGCATCATTTGGAAAATACCCAGGATAAACCCTATCCAATAAATTTGAACCGGCATCTTTTTGGCTTGCTTTTAACATGTCTTTAACATATCTTTTAGCATCCTCAAAATCACTTTGCGTAAAATTAGGATTATACATTAATTCATTTAATAATGCTAAAGTTTTTGCAGACTCTTGAGGCAGGCAATTTGCATTTATTTCAATACTTTTGCCGTTAACATAAACATCAGCGTCAATTGCATTCAGTTCTTTGTATCTTTCTAATTCAACTTGATTTTTATAATTTGTACCCTTTTGGAACATATAGCGCAAAACGGCAGGAATATTCGGATTTTTAGGTTTAACAGGAGATGTATTAACGCTCCAATTAAATACGCATAAATTAGAATTAGTATTATTTAAAACCAAATTGGTATTATTTGGCAATTTGTATTGTTCAACAGAATCAACAACAGACTTTTTATTGCCTTTAAAAACAATAGATGATGCTGAATTTAAATATTTTGTTTTAGCTGAATATTTTGAATTACTATAGTTTTTTATTATATCATCTTCACTGACACTTGATGGATGAACAACAACAATCGAAGCTTTATTTAAATCGAAATATTTTCTTGCAAAATTCATTACATCTTCTTTAGTGATTGTTTGCGCTAATTGTTTATAATTAGTAAATACATCAATTGAATCATCAAGGAGACATTTACCTAATAAATCACACATATTTTCACTATCACACAGTTTTATTTCAATATCTTTTTGAATAAAATTATGAATTGATTTTAACTCATCATCAGTCAGTGGAGTTGATTGCAATCTTAATATTGAATCATAAAATAAATCCAGCGCTTTTTGTTCATCATTTGGATTTGAAATAATTGCATTCATGATTGCATAAGGATCATCTTTTTTTAATCCAACTTTTTGCAAACTTGAATCATATTCAGCGTTCATTTTTTCTAGTGAAGACTTTAAATATGAACTTGAACAGTTTTTTAAATAATAATTTAAAGCATCAAAAATTAAAAAATCTTTGCCGTCTTTTGGTGTCGGACCAGCAAAAGCGATAATTGAAGTTGTATAATTTGTTTTAGATGATCTTATGTCTGCCCTTGTTGATTTTTGAATTGGTATTAGTTGTTGCTTTGTTTTATTATTATCAGCAAACATGCCAGCTTTTGGAATTGTGAAATTCTTACTTACTTCTTCAATGGTTTTATCAACATCAACGTCTCCAACAATAACAGTATATAAATCTTGAGGAGAATAATATGTTTTATGATGATTAATTATATCATTTTGAGTTAAATTAGAAACAGTCTCAATTGAACCTGCTACAAGATTATGGGAATTTGAATCGATTTGAAATAAATCTCTTATAGCCTTATCAAAAGCAACTGTAGTAGGAACATCGTTTATCATAGATATTTCAGAACAAATAGGACCTTTTTCTGATTCAATTGCTTCTTTATTAAAAGCAGGATTTGAAATCATGTCCCCTTGAATTTGAATAGTCTTAGCTAAATTATTCTCATCCATATAAGGAGCGGTAATATAATAATCTGTTTGAGCAAAATCAGTCGAAGCGTTTGTAGATGCACCCATTAAACTTGTTAATCTAAAAACATCACCATCATTTAACTTAGATGAACCTTTAAACAAACAATGTTCAATACAATGACTGATTCCTCTGATATCATCGGTTTCATTCATTGAACCACCATTTAAAAAGGTTTTAACAATGGTTGCTTCATCTTTTCTTGGAATTATTGCAACTTTTTGCCCATTTTTTAATTCAAACAAATGTAAATCATCTCCGTTTGGAGATTTTGTTTGACCAATTTTCGTATAATTTCCGTTAATTTTTGGAGTATATAAAGGACTATAAGGAAAAACGGTATTTTGATTATAAAAGCTTGTCTCAATAGGATTTTGCACAAAATTATAAGAATAAGTAACCTGCGGTTGGAACAAATTAGGTTGATTTGACACCACCGGCGCAGGATAAAAATTTTGAACATACGGATTTATATATTGAAAAGACATTATTTTCCCCTTATGTATTATATTAAAACGAAAATTCAAGAAAATTGACACAATTTTAGAAAAAAAGTAACAAATATTAAATTTTTATTTTATTTTGTTTGATGTAATATTAAGCAGTAATATATTTTAGGTAGATTTTATGAACAAAGAAAAAGTTATCGGAATTCCAAAAGCAATGTCATATTATAATTACTTTCCTTTTTGGTATGGCTTTTTTACAAAACTTGGAATTGAAATTGTTTTATCAGATTCAACAACAAAAAAAACAATTTCAGACGGTGCTTCTTTAGTTGTAACAGAAACTTGCCTACCTATAAAAGTTTATGTTGGACATGTTTTAAATTTAATCAACAAAGGTATAAAAAATATTTTTGTCCCTTCTATCCAATCTATTGCACCTAAGATTTATAATTGCTCAAAAATCAGAGGGCTTCCTGATTTAATAAGAAATGTTGTAAAAGGCGATTTTAATATAATTGAAGCTACTCTTGATAAATCAGAAAAAAACAATAATCTTATTGATTTTGTAACTGAAATCGCAAATCAATTTGGAATTAAAAATCCTCAAACAATAAAAGAAGCTCAAAATGCAGGTTTTGTGGTTCAAAACAATTTTAATGTAATGGTACAAAACGGGCTTGATTTTGATGAGGCAATGAAGTATGCCAAAAAAGGGCAAGTTATTATTCCTCCAAAAAAAGAAGATAAACCGATAAGCATTGCTCTAATTGGCCATGGATACAATATCTATGATAAAAGAACCTGCATGGATATCTTTAAAAAGCTTGAAAAAATGGAAGTTAGAGTATATAACGCTTATCAACTAACCCAAGAACAATTAAAAGGCGGTATGAATTTACTTAATTCAACTCTTTATTGGGCAAATCAGCACGAAATGACAGGATGTGCCGGTCATTACTTGCAAGATGATAAAATTGACGGCGTTATTACACTAACCGCTTTCGGCTGCGGTCCTGATAGTTTAATGGTTGAAGATATAAAAAGAAAATCAAAAAACTTTAATAAACCCTTGCTTAACCTAACAATCGATGAACATACAGGAGAAGCAGGATTTATAACAAGAATTGAAGCATTTTGTGATATGCTTTATAGAAATAAAAGAGCTAAAATTATGAAAGAAAGAGAAAAAGAAGTTAAAATAACTTCTATGATATAGTTTTAAATATATAAAATAAGCCTGAGAAATGTACATATTTCTCGGGCTTATTGTTAAATTCTTATAAATTTATTAATTATATTTATCCTAGTTGGTCCATTATTGAAGCAATTTCTTTTTCTTCTTTCGGGTCTTTTTCTTTGTAACCATCATATAATGGTAGCCAACGATTAGCTTCATTGAATATTTGTTTTAATGCTTTTGCGCGACCAAACGAACTAAATTTTGTTGCTTCAGTGAAGCTAAATCTTGAATGTGTATCTGCAGAAGTACGCCAATAAACATGAGGAGCTTCATCATTAGGTTTAATACTTAAGAGCATTAGACTTAAACCACCACAGTTAGATCTGAGTTGTGGGTATTTATCACCACATTGAGCAATAGTACCTTTTTGAAAATTAATAACATAAGTTTTATCATCTGGAGTATTTGCTTCAAGTTTGCCTTTGAGTTTTTTCATACCTGAAAGTAAGGTATTTTTGCTCACTGTATCAAAACCATTAATAGTTCTTGCTAGTTTTTCTTTTTCTTCATCAGTTTGTCCGCCAAGATGCACTGTGCCTCTAAAATTTATGTTAGACCCAATTTTATTAATCATTGCGCTACCTTTCTAATCTATAAAATTCTTGATAATCTCTAAAAACACATAAACAAAAATATTTGCTGGTAAATGTTAAATCAAGAATATTTTATAAAATAAATCAAAGAAGCTATTTAATGCTGGATTTTATTCTTCATCCATATCATCGCCATCTGTAATAGCTTGAGCTACCATATTAAATTCATCATCATCTTCAATTATTTCAAAAGTACATTCATCATCTGTTTTATTCATACGCATAATGACAATTTCATCTTCATCATTATCACTATTAGGTAAAGTATCTTCTTCAACTAACGATAAAAGTGCATAATCTTTATCATCAACTGTTACTATTTCGAGCAATTTCATAAAAATTTCTTCGCCTTGTTCGCCGATAGTTTTAATAATTTGAGGTGTATTTTCTTCTTGTTGCATAATTTCATCCTTTATTAGTTATTATCTAAATAATCCTGCAATATAACACAAGCTGCCGTTACGTCAACCATTCCTTTATTTTTAGTATATTTTTTACCCTTTACTTTTAATATATCCTCTGCAGTCTGCGATGATAATCTTTCATCTTGCTTTAAAATAATATAATCATTCTCTAAAGGCTTTATAAAGTCAAGACAATTTTTAGCTTGAAAACCCAAAGAGCCATCCATATTATAAGGTACTCCGATTAAAATAGTATCGGTTCTATATTCATTACATATTTTTTTAATCTCATCAAGCGCCAATTTATCATTTTTTCGAATAATTAATTTTAGAGGGACTGCTCCAAAACCAAGGCCATCTGAAACAGCAACACCTATTCTTTTAGTACCTATATCCAGTGCAACTATTCTTTTTTTTAACTCCATTTTGCCTCAAGATTTTGCATTATATTTTCCAATTCTTCTTTTGAAAATTTTGAATTGAGCATCTTTTTAAATACATTTTCTTTATTAACGTTTTCTTTTTCATATAAGCAATTACTCAAATGATAATAAATACTTTTATCTATTATAGATTCAATCAGCATTTTTGTATAAGGGTTTTCAAAACACATGCTATAAGCACAAGCGCTGCTCACTTTTAATTTTGCAAGCTTGGCAACATAGGCCTGCAACAAAAGTTTTGTTTGAAGTTCTCGGATATATTCATGATTATTTATGAAATTTTCATCAATTTCATCACTAACTAATTTATTAATTTCATTAATATTATGAATATGCTTACTTTCAATTATATCAAGGATTTTATCTATTCTTTTATCTTGTCCTTTGTAATAATACCAAGTTTCAAGCATTTTTGAAGAAATGAATTTTCTAACTTTTTGCTCATTTAAATTCAATGTACTTAGTTTAGAATTAATAAATTCAGATAAATCAATATCCATTTTTTCTATATCAAAATACATTTTTTTCCATACATTGAATTCATAGGGAGGCTTATTTTTTGTAATTTTGTTTTTTTGATAATAATATTCACAAAATGCCCTAAAAACAGTTGGTTCAATTTCAACAGGCAAAGTATCCACAAAAGTTCTTTTTATAATCGTCTTAAAATTATCAATGTTTATTTTTCCAAACCCAACACAAGAATTTATACCGGTATTTATATTAATTGTTAAAAGCAGTGCATTTATTTCAGCGTTTAAATTCGCCCTTGAAATTACCAAAGAAAAATTCGCTTCCCCATCAATAAAGCTTATATAACATTTTAGAGGTTTTGTGTTTTTGCAAAAGGAAAGATTTTTAAAATTGGGGTGCTTAAATTTTAATTTTTTGAATGTCTGTTTTAATGTTTTTTTCTGCAAACTATCAGTTTTATAATTTTCTAAAATATATTCAATACCATCAATAGCATAAGGAGAATCCGAATTAATTAATCCTTCAATAATTAACTCTAATTCATCATTTTCAACATCTAATTGAGACAATAAAGTTAGCGCATTAGCTAAATCATCCCCTTTAAACTCGTTTATTAAATTATTTAAAAGATAAATCTTATCTTCTTTTGAAATATTTAAATAAAAATCAAATAAATCAATTTGTGCCTCAGGATCATCAATTGCATTGCTTAAAAAATCCTTAACTCCGGATTGAGCAACTTTATCAGGATTTAAAATGTAATTAGATATGTCATCATAGCTAAATTGAATACCTTTTTGTTTTAATATAGAAATAAAAAAGAATTTTCTATCATCAGCCACATCTTTTCTTGAAAGAAAATCAGGAGCGCATTTTTCAATAGTTTTAACATCAATTGTTTCAATTATTAAAACTGCACAAATATTGCTAAAATCAGATTTTACATCAACCATTTCTCCTAAAAGAATTTTTAATACAATTTCTTTATCTTCAAAAGAATTTATAATATCAATATCTTTTTGTAAAGCAGCATTATTAATGGGTTTATCTGTACGATATTTATTTAATATCTTCATTATTTTAGTGCGATATTCAAGCTTTAATGAGGCGCTATTCATTATTTTTTTGATACACCCCATAATAAATCAAGAATTTTTTGAGCTTCAGCGCTCATTAATCCATCTTGTAAAATTAAATATTGTACAGCAATTAACGTACATTCAGAACAAATATTAACTCCGGGGCCTTTTACCATCTTAGGCACTTGCGTATTTGGTCTTTTGCAAAAACTGCAATACTCAAGTTCTTGATGCTTATCATTTGTTTTGGAATGTTTTTTTTCAAATGATACTACTTTTTTCTCTTCCAAAATATCTCCTTAGAATTGACTATCAATAATATTTTATAAGATTTTTTTAATATACACAATATTTAATATTAAACAAATATATTTTATTAAGATATGTTAACTAAATTCATCAAAAAAGTAAATTTTTAGTCAAAAAAATACTTTATTATAATACGAGAGATATTTAGGAGCATTTTAAAATGGCAGTTGGCGCAAAAGACAAACTGGATAAAGCATTAGTTAAAAAATATCAAAGCTTAAAAGTTGATAATGCAATCATTCAAAGTTCAATGGTTGATCCGAATAAAATGCTTGAAACAATGAATGACTACGCAAATGCCCACATGGAAGCATTTAGAATACATCAAGCACTAAAAGATATGTGCACGAAAGCAATATCTATGAATATTCAATATACAAAGATGAAATCAGTAAAATCAAAGAAAGAAAGGATTGCGGAAGCTGCAAGAAAAGTTGTGGCAGCTCAAATGGCTAAAAAACATGCACTAACGCAAAAATTAGCCAAAGAACCTCGCCCTGAAATGGCGTAAAAAAGATATGAAATGGTTTTGTGTGTGTTAAATTACCTCTTTTAATTTAAAAGAGGTTTCTTTTTTATTTACTTATTTTTTTATGTGTAGTTTAATATAAATTGTAAGAGCGCTATTTGGTGGGTCAATTATGATTGAAATATTAAAAACCACAGATGATAACAAACTCAAAGAATTAGGAATAAATGAAGCGCAAAGCGGGTCTTGGTTTAATCTTATAGACCCTACTTATGATGAAATTCAAAAAGTTTCTCTAATATTAAATTTAGATGAAAGCTTTTTAAGAAATTCTCTTGACGTGGATGAGCGTTCTCGTATTGAAATAGAAGATGATTGCGTTCTAATAATCACAAATCTTCCTGTTATGGAAGATGAAGGCACTTATGACACCTTGCCTTTAGGTATCATATTTACTCAAAGAGGCTTTATTACTGTTGCATCCAAGAAAAACAAAGTAATTAGTTCATTTAATAAAGATACGTCATCATCTTTTGACACAAGAAATAAAACCAAATTCTTATTAGATATATTATTTCGCTCAACAAAATTCTATTTAAGATATTTAAACTATATTTATAAACAATCAGAAGAAATTGAAGAAGAATTAAGAAAAACAATGAAAAATAAAGCACTTTTTCAACTATTCGAAGTGCAAAAATCTCTTGTATATTTTACAACAGCACTCAAAGATAATTATATGGTGCTTCAAAAAATTATGCGCTTAACTCAAAACGCAAAACCTAATTCATTTTTTAAATTTACAGAAGATGATATCGACCTTTTAGAAGATGTAATCATTGAAAACAAACAGGCACTTGAAATGGTTGAAATGCACAGAAACATTTTAGAAAACATGATGGACGCTTTTGCTTCAATTATTTCAAACAATTTAAATATAGTAATGAAGTTTTTAACTTCAATTGCAATTATTTTTGCAATTCCAACAATGTTTTCAAGCTTTTGGGGAATGAACGTTGCTGTTCCTTTTGCTCATAACCCCTACGGATTTATGATTGTAGGTTTTATTTCTTTAATTGCTGCAATTTTGGCTGCATTTTATTTTGCAAAAAAAGGAATGTTTTAACTGCTTAATATTTACTTAACATAAGTCATATTATTGGCAATTTTTAACTCAAAAAATATTTTAATAATATATATTGCATATATATTATTAAAATATCGAGAGTAAAAGTATGACAGAAGCAGTTAGTTTAAATTTAACACAAAATCAAGTTTATAACCTTGTTCAAAAAGCAAAAAATGGCAGCGATTCAGCACTGGATGAATTATGTTTTGGTATATACAACGCCACAGCAGGCCAATTGGGTACAAATAAAGATTATATTAACAAGGTGCTATCATCAGCAGATAGTGGAACCTTGGCTTCCATTATGGATAATTATTCAGAAGTTACAGGTTCAGAAATTTATAAAGATATTGAAAATGAATTATTATACACAGATAAAGACAATGTAATAAACAAGCTGGATAAGGCCTATCTTGAAGCCAATGGGATAGAATACACAAAAGATAATGATGGTAAATTAACAATTGCCCAAACGGCAAGCTCTGTTGGCAAAGGCATATTAAACAAACTACCAAGCATTGGATTATTAGCCGCAGGAACCTATTTTGCACCTGCTATATCAGGAGCTATTGGAACAGGACTTACCGCATTAGTAGGAACAGCAGCTGCAACAACAATAGCGACAGTAGGAGCTCCAATATTAGCGATAGCAGGAATAGCAACTGCCGGTTATATGATATATAAAGGTGTCACTGAAACAAAAGAAGCCATAGATAAAGCAAAAAACTCAAATAGCGATGAGGTAACCAAAGAAGCTATAACTCAAGGTACAGAAAGCATATTAAATACAGCCGAGGGCGTTTATTTAGGAGCTCAAAGCACTAAAGGATTGTACGATTCTGTAAAAAATATTAAAAACACTATAGGAAAAACATCTGAAACGACAACAAAAACAGAAATTAAAACACAAACTGAAACAACAAACACAAAAACACCACAAACTACAACAGAAAATATTGTACCCGAAAAAACTGCAACTGCAAAAATAGATGAAATTAATACATCCTCAATATCAAAATCAAGACAAAATATAAATGATATTGAAACAACTATAAATACGAGAAAAGCAGGTGGACTTGATGAATATATAACAGAAATTATAGATAAAAACGGAACTCGACTCGGCAAAGCAAAATATTATAATGGGAATTCTGATGGTATAATAAATAATCTTCCCGATAATTACTATACAAATGGCAGAGAATATGCGGAATTACAATACTGCAGCCTTGATGGAAACATAAGAAATACGCTAAATGGCATCTACATAGATAAATTGGGTACAACCGGAGAATATAGCGGAACCGGAACAAAAATAATTAAAAATATTGTACAACAAAGCGAACAATTAGGTTATGACGGACATGTATGCTTATTGGCAAGCAAAACAGGCACAACAGGATTTGCAAACAAACTTTATAACGATACTTCACCTGTTCCTTTTTATTATAAATTAGGATTTAGATTTCAAAATGAAACCGCAAATAAAGCAGTTGAACAAGCCCTTGAAACCGCTAAAACAACAGGTGTACTTGATTTAGGAGAATATAACAGCGGAATTATGTATTTACCTGATGAAGCTATAGCAAAAATTTTAGGAAAATAATTAAAAAGACCCTATCAAGGGTCTTTTTTAATGGGGCGCATGGTGGGTCGTTGCTCGAACTTTTTAACAAAATTTTACACCCTGTTTTAACTTCTTCTAAAGAAGTTTTGCTATATTTTGAAATTGAAAATTTTATAAATGGGCTTGAAAAATAAAAATAGATAATTTATAATAAGAACACAGGGTGGTAGTTTCTCAAGCTACCAATAAGCCTTGTAGAGGTCTAACGGTTCTTATCTACCAAGATGAGAGCCGTTTTTTAATACGTATAAAATCAAAAAGATTAAAAATAATGCTAAATTGAAATTATCCATATCAGCCCCCTTTCTAGTCGGGAACTAACCCGAGGTCTACAATAATTTTGTCGGTTGGTTTCCTATAGAAAGGCTTATCTTTACCCTGCGTTTAATTATTCAAAGTTCAAATTGATTTATTACTAAAAGTAATTATACAATAAATATGCTAATTAAAAGATGTAAAATTGATGGAATTACTGTTGAGATTAAAGTTAAGGACGGTGTATCAACTAAGGAAGAACAAACTTTAGCTTCTGTAAATTTATTAAAATTTTTAGTTGAAGGTCATATTGATAGTTTGATAAAAAATAATGCTTCAAAAGATGAAATAGACAATTACAAAGAGAGCTTGAAGCTAATCAATAATTATCTTGAATACAAAAAGCAACTTTAAAAAGTTCGAACCCCATCAGAGGGCAACGAATAGCTAAAAGCCTGAAAAAGCAATATGTTTGAATCTTAAGCGTTTAGACTATTGTTTTTTGTATTTCTTGCTCGAAACGATAAAAGTTAGTAATAACAACAAAAAACAGCCCCGAAGAGCTGTTTTTTAAAAATGGGGCGGGTAATGGGGATCGAACCCATGAATACCGGAACCACAATCCGGGGCCTTAACCACTTGGCGACACCCGCCATGTTAAGCACAATATGTGCTTAGTCATTATAAATTAAACATAAAAAAATAGCAAGAAAAAAGCAAAAAATTTGTAAGACCTTCCAAAAAACAGCCAAAAAACGAGCTTTTTTTAAAAAATATGTTATTCTAAAAATATAGATTTTCGGACAATTCAAATTTGTATCATCCCATTTTGGATAGAGAAACGAGGCTGACGAAAATAAAGGAGGAGAAACTATGCGCCATTGTAATAGCGTATTTTCAGCTGAAGATATTTGGTTTTTATTAGACAAAGATAACTACACAAATAGGAGAATTTATCTTGCAAATTGTCCTATTTGCAATAAAAAAATAGCTCTTTTATCATTTTTTGATAAAAATACTAATTCATTTATAGAACAATATTTCTACTCTGGCGGTGCAACCAGAATTAAGGAAAAATATAAAAAAGACATTATTTCAACTATGCTTGGTTTTAAATATAAATACAAAGCTCCCTCAGGGTTTAAATACGGAATAAACAAAGAAATCAAGAAAAATGGCAAAATAATCGCCCTAAAACAATATGCTTGTGATTTTAGCGGAAATAAAGCTCTTGTTAAAAAAATTGATGTATGAAAAATGAAAATAAAATAATATCATTTGAATCACAAAATACTTTAAAACTAAACGAAAAACACGAAAGCTATAATCAAAATAAAGCAATAGAAGAATTTGACGAACTCAAAAAAATTGCCCTGAACTGTTTGGATAAGAATGGAAACCCTAATATAAGCGCAGCTTTACGTGCAGTAGAAAACAAAGCAAAAATTGCAGGGTTATATTCCCAAAATAATCTTGAAATAGGAACTGTTGTCAAAATGGGGGAAATAATGATAGATGGAACACAACTAAAATTAAATATCGGAGAAGAATTCTACTAAAATAATGGATTTAATATTACCGGAAATTTTAAATATTCCACAAAAATTATATCCTTTTATTTTTAAATTCAATAATTATAGTTATTTTTTATTGGAAGGCGGCAGAGCATCAGGCAAAACACAAAGTGTAGCCAGATTTTTACTTTATATAATGGAAATGCGCCATGTTAGAATATGCTGCGGCAGAGAAATCCAAAATTCAATTAATGAATCAGTAAAAACTGTTTTTTTAGATTTAATAGAAAAATACAGATTAATTTATGATATAAAAAGAGATATTTTAATCCATAAAAAAACAGGTTCAAGAATATTTTTTAAAGGCTTCAGAGAGCAGGGAAAAGTTAATATTAAAGGTCTTGAAGGTGTTGATATCTTATGGATAGATGAAGCTCAATCAATTGCAAAAGCAACTCTAGATATTATTGTTCCAACAATAAGAAAAAAGAACTCTGTAATAATTTTCACCATGAATAGATACACAAGATTTGATGCTGTGTATAATTTTTGCGCTAAAAGAGATGATTGTCTTCATATTAATATTTGCTATTTTGATAACCCTTATGTTGATGAAAAAATATTAAAAGAAGCCGAAATATCAAAAAACACAAACATTAATGACTACAATCATATTTGGCTTGGTTATCCTCTAAACAATAATAACGAATATCTTTTAAGCTCAAAAATGATTGATGAAGCAATTAATTTAAAATATGAAAAAGATGAAAGTTATATGTTTAATTCTGTTATGAGTGTTGATTTATCGGCTTCAGGGGCAGATTTATGCGTTGCAAAATTTTTTACGCAAGAAAATCAAAATATATGGCTTGAAAAATACACAAATAGCTGGTCTGAAGCCGATACAGATATAACTAAAGGGAAAATAATAAGTTTATATTCAACTTGGATGCCAAAAGTATTAATAATAGATGCCGACGGGCTTGGTTATCCTATTTGGATTAGCATTCAAAAAATTATTCCAAACGCAATTGGTTTTAGAGGAGCAAAAAAAGCAATATCAAAATATGCACTAAACGCAAGAGCAGACGGCTATTTAGCTTTAAGAGATTTTCTTGAAAAGGGATATTTAAAATTAACAGATAAAAATACAATAAGACAACTTGAATACATAAAAAAGGTATACAAACCCAATGGTTTAATAGCAATAGAAGATAAAAAAGAATTAAGAAAAGAAAATAACGAAAGTCCCGATTTTGCAGATTGTGCCATGATGGCATTATATGCAATTAATTATTGCCTCAATTCATATAACCCATATAGCAATAATAATGAAAGCTATGTTGAGGCAGAATTTGAACCGTTTGATTAAAAGAAAGGAGAATACAATGTGTTTTGTACAAAAAGCAGCAAAAGTTACAGTACCTGAAGTTGAAGAAAGGGTTGAGCGCCATGAAGCAGATGCTTCACTAACCAAAAAAAGCGCAAATACAACATCCAATAAAGGTTTTGCCCAAAACATCAAAACAACACCAACAGGTTTAGAAGACAACCAAAATTCAAACAAAAAAACACTTTTAGGAGAATAAAATGAGTTTTTACACTGTTGAATATTTTCAAAAAAGAAAACAAGAGCTTGAAGAAATTTTCAACGTAATTAAACCGGATTTGCAGGAATTATCGGATTATTTTCTTCCCAGAAGCACCCAGTTTCTAGTAAGAAACATAAGAAAACCAATTGCAAAAAGCAAAAAGATTATTGATTCAACTCCATTAATTGCGCTAAGAAATTTTTCATCAGGCATGATGAGCGGCGCCACAAGCCCAACAACCAGATGGTTTAAAACCACAATGGAAAATGAAAACAATAAAAATAATTTTTATTTTAAAAAATGGTGCCATAAGCAAGAAGAATTAACACGAAAAATTCTATATAGCTCAAATTTCTATCAGTGCCTGCCTGAAATATACAAACAACTGGGTGTTTTTAGTTTTAGCGCAATGGGTCTTGAATCAGATTATGAAAACGTAGTTAATTTCAGAGTTTTGCCTATTGGCTCATACTATTACGCCAAAAATTCACAAGGTCAAATTGATACGTTTTGTCGTGTGTATAGCGAAACAGCTAAAAACATTTATGAAAATTACGGCAAAAATTGCCCAGATGAAATAATTGAAACAGCAAAAGAAAACCCTTATAAACTTTTTGAAATAACGCATTTTGTTGAAAAAAACAAATACTATAAAGAAAAAAGGTTTTCATCACAATTTGCAAAATATATTTCAGTTATTATTTTATCAGGGAAAAATGAATTTTTATCAGTAAAAGGGTTTGACAAATTCCCCTATGTTGTATTTGAATCAGGCTTTACAAGTGATTTTGACTACCCCCAAGACTCCCCAGGAATTTGCGCTTTAGCAGATGTTAAACAATTGATGACAATGGTAAAAGAATATGCTAAAGCAGTTAAAAAGATAGTATGTCCTGCTTATAAAGGTCCAGCCAGCTTAAAAAACAAAAAATTGGCTGATGTACCGGGGGCATATATTGAAGAAGACGAAAACGGCAGGGGAATAAGCCCTGTATATGAAGTAAATCCAAGAATTTTAGAACTAAAAACAGAAAAAGATGAGCTAAAGCAAATTATAAAAGAACACTTCTATAATGACCTTTTTGCAATGATTTTATCTACTGCTGAAAGAGGAAGAACAGCAACAGAGGTTAACGAATTAAAAGAAGAAAAAATGGTATTATTATCACCATTACTTGAGCAAATCCACAATTCCCTAAAACAAATTCTTTTTTGGATTTATGACGAAGAAATAAAAACAGGTATTTTAGAACCTCTAAATTCTAATGATACAAATACAAATTTTCAAATTGAATTTGTTTCGACACTTGCGCAAGCTCAAAAAGTAGCCAATATATCAAGTATGGAAAGATTTACAACATTTGTTTCAAATATAGCGAATTCAATAGATCCTATATTAAAACAAAAATTAAATGCTGAAAAAATTATTGAAGATTATGCAACTTATGCAAATATTTCACCGTCTCAACTGGTTTCTAAATCTGAAATGGATAAAATCAGAAAAGAAAATCTAAAAAACCAAAATCAACAAATTCAAATGCAAATGGCAAAAGAAGGAAGTCAAATATTGCAAAATATGGGCGGAGTTGATTCTTTTGGAAGTGATTTACTGGCAAGGTTCGGAATAATATAAGGTTTAGAAAATGAACAATTTAGCAAAAAACATTAAAAAAGTTGAATTTATAAATAATCTTGATAATTTAATTAATGAACTATTGTATTCAAAAAACAATGGCTACATTAATCTAAGCTCAAAAGAAGCGGTTGATGGAGCAATTGAAGTTATAGAGCAATTTGATAATGAAGTTTTAAAACTTTGTGATGAAGTAGATTTTGAAAATTTAGATGAAATAATTCAAGAAAAAAAGAATGAATTAATTTATCAAATCAAAAAACACTATTACTCACAAGTTACAATTTGGGCAAATGAAGTATATGAAAATATAATTAATAATGCACTTTTGAGCATATCTGTTAATAAAACAAATAAAAGCTATATTGATAAAATCTATAATAGAGGACTTTGTGCTATTTCGTGGTATTGCGGAGTAATTAATTTAAACAAAAAAGAGCAGACAAATCTCATCAAAGATTTTAATGAACAAATCACAAAAGCACTAAATTCTAAAGACAGTGACTTTATTCAACAAGAATTAAAAACCAAAACAAATTCAAAATATTTTTTAGAATTGAGAAAATTAATTCTAAATGATGAAGATAAATTTTTATCTTTAAAACTAGATACAACAGACAAATTATCCAAAGAAGATATTGTATATTTTAAAAAAATTCAAACAGAACTAAATACATATAAAAAGAATTTTATAAAAGATACAATAATTTTAATAAATTCAGCTATTGAAAGTTTAAATTTAAAAGACGAAAACAAAACAGTTGATTTTATAAAACAAGTTGAAAATGATTTTAGATACTACATTTCTCAAAACTCAAAACTTGAATTTGAAAATCAAATTGAACTTATTAAAAAACGCATGCAAATATTTCAAGAATTTAACATGAAAAATCAAAAAGGTAATTATTTTAAAAAACTAATTAATTCTTTGAGTGAGTAATAGTACAATATTTAGGATTTGCTAAATATTTTTGAAAAACTTCACCATTAGTTGTCATTTTTGCTTCAAAAATCTTGTTTTTTGCAATTTCTTTTTTATAGAAATTAGTATATTTTTCCATAGAATCTGCAATCGCAGGAAGCTGACCATTTTCAAAATTACATGTTAACAGTTGATATTTTTTGCCTTGATGTATTTTTTCTTTATACACACACTTATTCCGTGATTTGTCCAGTGTAATTGTCAAGTCAAAAACTTCACCATTATGAGTTATAGAACCATCCTGTCTATATGTTTCACAGGTTCTTAACGCTTTTGAAAACTCAGTTTGCGCAATGGAAATGCTGCAAAAAATTGTAGAAATTAAAGTTAAAAATACAAAACCAATAATTAATATCTTTTTCATAAAAATAAAATAACTCCTCTTAGAAATAATTATAACACATAGAAAGGATAAAAATGCAAGAAGATTTAAAAAATAACTATTGTTTAAAAGACAACACGGAAGAAAACTATAAATTATCACAAGACTATAATTTTTCAAAATTTTTAGCTGATGAAGATTTTGACCTTGATGACGAATTAACAGGAAAACTAATTCCTATCGCAAAAAAACTTAATCTATCTCAAGAATCACTGGATTTGTTGTTAGAACTTGCACTTGAAATGTCAAAAAAACAAAAAGAAATTTATAAAATTGACGAAAAAACAATGCAAGAAAAAAATACAACAAAATACACAGAATTATTTAAACAAGATAGAAACATTCCAAGCGAAAATTCAGTTCAGCTAAAAGAATATATGCAAACAGCAAATAATGCCTATAGCCAATTTGCAAGTCCAAAACTAAAAGAACTCTTAAATTCAACAGGACTTATTTATCATCCTGAAATGATAAAAATGTTCTATAAAATTGGCGAATTATCTAAAGAAGATAATTTGACATATAAAGGCATACCTGCTGTTAAAGAGCTTACACCAGCTCAAATTTTATATGGCCCCAGAGATTAGTAAAAAGGAGAAAAAATGGCTACAATCGGAAATACTTATTTAACCTTAAAAGACAAATTTGCACAAAAAGAAAACGGCAAAATCGCAACCACCATCGTTGATTTATTAGCTCAATCAAACGTACTTATTGAAGATGCAGTAGTTAGAGAATGTAACGAAGGCTCAACCCACAAAACAACAGTTAGAAACGGATTACCTGAAGTTGAATTTAGAAAATTCTACCAAGGTGTATCTGCTTCAAAAGGCGAATACACTCAAATTACAGATACAACAGGCATGCTTGAAGTATATTCACAAGTTGATAAATCCCTAGCAGACCTTGAAGGCGATACAGAACAATTCAGAATGAATGAAGCTCAAGCATTCCTTGAATCAATGAATAACACCGTTCAAGAAAACATATTCTATGGTTCTAAGGCAACTAACCCTGCGGGTTTTGACGGTTTGAGCGTTCGATACAATAAAATCTCAACAGACAAAAATTCAATCGGTTATAGAGTTCTTGATGGTGGCGGCGCAGGTAACAACAACACTTCAATATGGTTTATAACTTGGGGTGATTTACATACTCATCTATTATATCCAAAGGGTTCACAAATGGGTTTAATCCATGAAAATAAAGGCGCTCAAACTGCAACGGACGCAAACGGAAATATGTTTGAAGTATATCGTGACCATTTTAAATGGGATATCGGTATGACAGTTAGAGATTTTCGCTCAACAGCAAGAATTGCAAATATCGATGTTACAGCATTAGATGGCGACAACCCTGCAGACTTAATCAAATTAATGATTCAAGCATACCACAGAATTAAACGCTTTGCTAAAACAGGTAATACGGTAATCTATTGCAACGAAACAATAGAAACATACTTGCATTTCCAAGCAATAAATAAAGCTAATGTTAATCTTTCTATTGAAAATTTTGCAGGAAAACCAATTGTTTCATTCTTGGGTATTCCTGTAAAATGTGCAGATCAATTAAGAAACAACGAGAAAAAAGTTGCAACCGCATAAATTAAAAGGAGAAATAAATGTTATTAGATGCTCAAAATATATTTTCAGATAATCAATCAATTACCACAGGTACAATAAATTCAGATAACACAGTTTGCTTTGGAAAAGGTGATGTATCATTTGTTCCATTGTTAATCCAAGTTGTCGAAGATTTTTCAAATCTAACCTCACTTACTGTAAAAATTCAAACAAGCGCAACTGAAGATTTTTCATCAAGTGAAGATTTAGTAACTTCAACTATGAAATTAGCTAATTTAAAAGCAGGTGCAAGATTTCCAATAAGTTTTCTTCCAAAAGGAAATAAAGGATATATGAGAATTGTATATACAGTTGAAGGAACAGAGGAAACAACAGGCAAAATCACAGCAGGCGTAATTGCAGCTGATGAAAATTATGTAATATAAACCATAATTCAACGTGGGCAAATTTTTGCCCACTTTTTTTTAAAAAAGGAGAAAAAAATGTGTATTCCTGCAGTTTTAAATACAGCCTTTAGCGCAAGCGAGACTATTTTTGGCTTAACATCAAATGCGCTAAATTTGAATAATAGCGCAAAAAACCAAGAATATCAAACCCAAGTTGCAATAGCGAACGCCAAAAATTCCATAAATGAAGCAAAGTATCAAAGACAACAAGGCATTGAAGAATCAAGAAAACAAAAACTGGAAGGCAAAAGACAAGCAAGTGAACAAATGGCACAAGCAAGCGCTATGGGTTTTGATGTAAATTCAGATACCAGTCTTTTTAATTTTCAAGACACGATAGACTATGCAAACAGTGAAGCAAATGAAACACAAAACAAATATGATTTAATTTCAAAACAATATTTAGATAAAGCAAATAGCTATATAGAAAACGCAAACGTAGATATCGATAACTATAATTCAAATTTATATTCAAAAGCAATCAATTACCTTGGTTCAACAAAAAGAGTTGCACCGAGTTGGTATATAGGAGATTAAATGACACAATCAAAAGCACAAATTTTTAATATAACACTCAATATTTTAGGCGTATCAATGCCTTTAGAAAATGCAAATTCTACGGATAATCGTGCAATATTGTTAAATAATTATTACGAACTTGCAAGAGATTACGTATTAAAAGACTTTGACTGGAATTTTGCATCAACATTCAAAGAATTAGCACTATGCGAAACTCCAATTTCACAATTTCAATATAAATATTGCTACACTTACCCGAATGACTGCATTTGCGCCCGAGATGTTTTTAGGAAAAATACTTATGCAATTGAAAAATATTCAATTTCATCTCTATCAAACGGACAAAAAGTTATATTATGCGATATAGAAAATGCAATTTTAAGATACACAAGACGAGTTGAAAAAGAAATATTTTTTTCTTGTGAGTTTGCAATGGCATTATCCTATTATCTTGCCTCTCTAACTGCAAATGTACTTGTAGGGAGCATACAAAAAGGTGAAATTGCATTTGAAAAATATAATCAGTTATTAAAAAGAGCAAAAGTATTAAATGCTCAAGAAGGTACAGAAACCATAGATGACGAATTAACATATTTAGATTCCAGAGGATAAAATGAGTATAAGAGTATGTCAAAATTCCTTTTCAAAAGGAATACTATCACCATCACTGCAAGGCAGAGTTGACCTTGAACAATATAATCTTGGCTTAAAAAATTTGAAAAACGGTTTTGTTTTACAAGAAGGCTGTATAGTAAATCGTCCAGGACTTGAATACCTTGAAAAAACAAAATATTCTGACAAAAAAACAAGATTAATACCTTTTGTTTTTAATCTAAATGAAAGCTATATTTTAGAATTCGGCGATAAATATATTAGAATTATAAAAGATGGAAGCTATATTTTAAAAAATGATGAAATTTATGAAATAGAAAGCCCATATGCAGAAGATGATGCCTTTAATATTGATTATTGCCAACAAGCTGACGTTGTAACTTTAGTTTGCACCAATCATAAACCCTCTAATCTTTCAAGATATGCAAATGATGATTGGAGATTAGAAGAAATTAATTTTAAGGCAACAATTGAAGCACCCACTAATTTATCAATCAACTATGTAGGCTCAACTGCCTCAAATACAACAACATACAGCTATGTTGTGACATCTGTTCATAAAAATAGCTTTGAAGAAAGTTCAAAAAGTGAAGCGGTATCCACTGTAGGACACTTAGAAGCATATTGGACAACATCAGAATATATAACTGTTTCATGGACAGCAGTTGAAAATGCTTGCGAATATAATATATATAGAAGTGTAAATGGTGTTTATGGATATGTTGGTACATCTAACACAACATCATTCAAAGACAACAACATTGAACCTGATTTATCAAGCTGTGCACCAACTCATACCAATCCATTTGAAAGTGAAAACCCGTCTTGCGTTTGCTATTTTCAACAAAGAAAAATTTATGCTTCATCAAACAATTCACCTCAAACATTGTGGATGAGCCAAACAGGTACAAACGACAATTTTAATATTTCAAGACCACTAAATGCAACTGATTCTATTACAATGTCAATTTATGACAACACTGCAAACAACATTCAACACTTAATTCCTCTTGATAATTTAATTGTAATGACAACAAACGCCGAATGGTCCGTAAATGGTTCAGATGGAGTAATGAGCGCATCAAATTCACCTTGCGCTAATCTTCAATCTTATTACGGCTCATCAAAAATAAAACCCGTAGTATCAGGCTCAATGGTTCTTTTTGTCCAATCAGGCGGAAATATTGTAAGAAATCTAGGCTATGATTATCTTTCAGATTCTTATGATGGAGAAGAACTTACACTTTTTGCTTCACATCTTTTTGAAGGCAGAAAAATAATCGATATGGCATATTCCAAAGAACCGAACAGAATTCTCTGGTGTGTAATGGACGATGGAAGTATCTGTGCTCTAACATATAACCCTACACAAAAAATTGCTGCTTGGCACACACATACTACTCAAGGCAAATTTAAAAGTGTTGCTGTTATTAGAGAAAACTATGAAGATATAGCCTATTTTATAGTTGAAAGAGAAATAAATAATCAAAAAATATGCTATATTGAAAGATTTTATTCAAGAATAGTTACATCATTAGAAAATTCAAAATTTTTAGATAGTTCAATCAGCTTAAATTTTGAAGAAAAAACAGATACAATAAATAATTTAAACCATCTTAAGAACACAAAAGTTAATGTTTTAGCAGATTATGGCGTAATTGAAGATTTAATAATAGATGAAAATGGAACCCTAAAACTGCCATATCCAGCTAATGAGATATTTATAGGCCTAAGATATGATTTTGAATTAGAAACACTAAATCTGGAATCAGAAGGAACTTTAGGACTAAATAAAATGATAAATAAAGTAGAAGTAAAAATCCTAAATTCCAGAGAAGATTTTTTTATTCAAAATGATGACGGAACTCTAAATCAAAACCCAAGAAGTCACGATAGCATAAATAACCCAAAAAAATTATATTCAAAAGATATAGAATTTTGTCCTTTAGCTGATAGAGCATTACAAAAAAATATTAAAATAGCTCAAAAAAATCCACTACCATTAACAATTTTAGCAATCAATGCAACTATTTCATTAGAAGAAGTTGAAGCACAATGAAAAATATAGATTTCAGCAAAGAAAATTTAAGTTTTTTATACGACAATTTAAGACAAAGCGATAAAAAAGAGCTTAATTTTTACATTGATAACAAAAAAGACTTTATAAAAATGTGTATCGAAAATAAAAAAAGAGCATATTTTTTATCTGATGATAAAAATAGACCCATTGCAATAGGCGGAGTAAAAAAAATTGATAACTCCACAGGGCAAATATGGCTTTTATCCACTAAATATTTTAAAAAACACAAAGTCTATTTAATGAAATACATATTTTCAAAAATTGAAGAATTCAAAAAAGAATATTCAATTTTATTTAACTATATTTATCTGGAAAATTTCGATGCGCTAATCTGGCTAAAAAAATGCGGTTTTAAAGTTTTGGATACAAATGACAAAAGATTTAAATTATTTTATTTCAAAAAGGAGGAAAATTGATATATGATATTACTCCGGTAAATAACTATACCGGTAACAACAGCACCACAACATTTGAATTCAATTTTTACATAGAAAATGAAGAACAACTAAAAGTAACTCTTTGCAACAATCAAAACATACAATACACCCTGCAAAACGGGATAGATTACAGCATTAATGAGCTAAAAAATAAAAACGGAAGCTATATCACCTTTCCTTTGAGTACATCAGAGCATAATATATTATCTGAAAATGAAAAAATTTCACTTGAATTAACTCTGCCCATAAGTCAAGAAACGCAATATAATAATAGCTCATTATTAAATTTAGAAGCACTCGAATATTCTTTTGATTATCTTACAAGATTAATTCAAATATTATCAAGAAAACAAGAATTATCCATTAAGGTTTCAGAATTTTCTAATGTAACTCCCGAAGAACTTTACAATGAACTAAATTCATCTAAAATATTTGTAAATGAAGCAGCAGAAGATATAAATAAAAAGTATAGTGAATTAAACTCAATCTATGAAGATATCATCAAATATAATGACAAATTTAATCAAATTGATGTAAATACAAGCGAAATTAGCGCACTTAATACAAACTTAAATAACAAACTAGATAAAAACTTATCTAATGTATCATTATCAGGCAAAGAAGAAATTACAAATTTATGCCTGCCTGATTATAATTCAGGAATTGACATAACATCAAATTTAAAAACCCCGCCATATTCTTATACACCTCCTGTAAATGGAATTATCAGATTTTTAGCAAGGGGAGATGTTGAATGGATAATTGCAAACAGTGCTTCTGCAACTAATGATAATTCAGCCAATATTTTAGTTAATATAAACGGGATGGCAGGTGTAAACATTTCAACTATGTTACAAGTAGAAAAAAACAAAACAATATACGATATAGGGGCTCACGATGGTACACCAGCTATTTTTTATCCATTAAAAGGAGTGGAAAATGATTAAATACTGCAAAATTATAAATGAAGAAAAAGGTCTTGTTGAAATTGGCACAGGCACAAATACAAATTTTTATAAATCAATAGGTATGACCCAATTAGATGTCCAACAGTCTGATATTGATGGAGCTTGGTATTTGACTGATAAATGCCCTATGAAAACAGATGAGCAAAAAGCTCAAGAAGAAGCACAAAGAATAGCCATGCTTAATTTGACCGCTGCAGATGTCGAGCGAGCCATATATAAAGCAAAAGGGCTTGATTTTGAAGACATTATAGCACTTATTGAAGCTCAACCGCTAAATGAGGATGGAGAGGCAATTTTAGATATTAAAGCCTTAAAAATCGAATTAAAAGCAAATAATTTTTATAGAGGTAATCCCTATATAAATCAAGTTGGCACATTATTGGGTTTAACAAGTCAACAACTTGATGAATTTTTTAAAACCAATGATTATACAAAATTAATGTGAGGATAAAAAATGTTTAAATGGATAAGAAAAAAAATTCTTGAAGGAGTAATTAAAGATTTACTTGAACAATTGCCGAATATTAAAGAAAAAGGATTACAGTTATTAAAAGAAAAAAAGGAATTAATAATTGAAAAAATCAAAGAAGCAATTAAAAAAACTCTTTTGGAACTTGTTGAAAAGTTTTAGAATTTCAAAAAATAAAATTGGTTTTATTTTTACTTGGAGATTTTAAAATTGATAAAATGGTACGAAGATGATGAATTAATGATACTTTTTTCAGATATACCTGAAATTGAAGTCAGGTATATACAACCTGACATGAATAAAATAAAAAAAGAAATAATTGAAAAACTTCCCTTTGAAAATAAAAAAGATTTAAAAGTGGTTTTGGTTGATAAAATAGTTTTAGACGAATATGAATTTACGATAAAAAAAGGGTATTGTTGGGATGGAGCAACAATTCCAAAGATTTTTTGGCAACTTATCGGTGCCAAAACAGACCCAAAATTTTTAATTCCATCTCTAATCCATGATTATCTATGCGAAAACCATGATTGCATTAATAACGACAGATACTTTTCAACAATTGTATTTGAGAGACTATTATATGTTTCAAAAGTTAATCCGATTTCAAGATGGCTTATTAAACATACCGTAGATAATTTTCAAAAATTTTTTTGGGTAAATTAATGAATTATGAACTACTCGGAATATTTATAAGTGTAATAATTCAAGCACTCTATTTTGCACATAAAATGGGAGTGATTGAAAAAAGCATACAAGCCCTTGAGATAAAGCAGGATAAGCACAATTCAATAATTGAACGCACATATTTTAACGAAAAAGAAATTTCTGTCTTAAAAGAACAATTAAAAGTTGAAAACCACAGAATAGAAGACATTGAGGATATTCAAAATGAATATATCAAAAAATGGAGTTGATTTAATAAAACAATTTGAAGGTTTAAAATTAAATGCATATAAATGCCCCGCAGGAATTTGGACAATAGGATGGGGACACACCGGAAAAGACGTTTTTAAAGGGTTAAAAATAAATGAAAAAGAAGCTCAAATTTTTTTATTAAACGATTTAAAAATTCATTCAAGTTATATTAAAAAATTAACCAAAGTTCCGCTTAACCAAAACCAATTTGATGCTTTAGTTTCCTTTGAATACAATATAGGTTATAGTGCTTTTAAAAATTCAACCCTATTAAAACTATTAAATCAAAAAAAATATAACTTAGCAGCAGATGAATTTGACAAATGGATATATGCAAATAAAAAGAAATTGAATGGATTAATAAATCGAAGAAAAAAAGAAAAAGAACTGTTTTTAAAATAATAAAAAGGCCTTGCAGAAATGCAAGGCTTTTAAGCATATTTAGTAAGTTTAGTTTATTAGAGGAGAGATTATTTTAAATAGTTTATATATTTAACATCAAATTTTCCGTTAGTTCCCATATCATATAAAATTGTTCTTGTTGCAATTTCATTTAAAGGTTTTTTATATGGTCTATCTTCTTTTAAAGCACAATAAATATCTGCAACGGTTAACGATTGATTTTCATCCGTTCTTTTTACATTTTTGTCATAGTCATGGTGCTCAAGTGCAAATTGAGCAACTTTTGAATTTAATCTTGTGGTTTTTAAAATTTCATAGCTCAATCTGTTATGAAGTTCAACAATTTCTCTTTCCCTCATATTAAGACGGCCTGTTTTATTTAAAACTTCAGATGGTATAAAAACTTTTCCAATATCATGCAATAATGCAGCTTGGGTTAGATACACATAATTTTTTTCATTTATTGAATGACCTAAATTTCTATATATTTTTTGAGCTTCATTAGCCGTTGGAATTAAATGAGATTTTACAATAGATAAAACATTATCAATATTATAATCCAGTGATAAATTATTATCTTTTAATATTTTTTCAATGTTAGGATTACGCATAATTGCTTCTTCAATAACCATAGGGTTAACATAGAGAGCTATGAATTTTTCAGGCTGTTTTAGTGCAAGTTCATTATCAAAAACTATACCTTGTGCTACTTTAGCTTCCGGAATAAATGCTCTTGGCAATAAACCTTTTTCATCAACTTTTGCAAAGGATTCAAATACATCTTTATTTAGATTCGTTCTTTTTAGTGCATTTACTCCAAAAGATAACCAAAAACCTCTTTTTTGAGATTTATTTTCAGAATTTACACTAATATTATTCACACCAGATATGCGTTCTAAAAAACTCATATTCACCCACTAATACTAAACACTTTCCTTATGATATATTAAAGTGTTTTTTTATTAACAAATTGCGCAATAGTATATACTATATTAAGAAATATTAAGAATTAGAATTATCATCGACACTCATAAGTCCCGAAAATTCGTTCTTTCCGGTTAATTTTTTTGTAATCCAAAATGCAGTTTTAGGAATTATAACCGCTAAGCCTAAAATACTCATAACTAATCCTGACGCAAGAAATACAGCATTTTTCATATTGGTTTTGCGTGTAACTTCCTTGATTAAATCAGAATTTATTTTTCCATCTTTAAATAATTGCTGATTAGGTTTTTGGGCTGTTTTTATTGAATTTAAAAATAAAACAACATTATCGCTAATTTCTTTTAAATCATCACTTTTTACAAAACGATTAATTTTTCCTGATTTACCGTAAGTTCCTTTATTGAAAATTTGACGAATTATTTCATTATTTGAAGTAATATCAGCTAAAGTTTTTATATCATTTTTTTGTGCCATATTTTCAAACATTTCACTCAAGGTTTTTTCATCTGCATTTGATATAATATCAGCTATAATTGGTGGAATATTTGGAGTTTGGGTATATTTTCTCAATAATTTTTGAATATGCGATGCGCAGAAATTATAAAAATAAATGCTTCCGCCATCAATTACCAGATTTTCTATTCCTTCATATTTATTTCTTGATGTTCCGACACGCCCTGCTATCATGGGTATATCGGTTGCAATAAGTCTGAATGTATTATTATTTTCAACATTGAATACAAATTTATTTATAATATCACCTTTAAATTTGATATCTTGTTGATTTTGTTGCGGCTTTTGTAATTCAGCCTCTTTTTTCATTTTTGCAAGTTTTCTTCTTGTTATAGCTTGGTTAATTTTAGGGAGCGCAATCCCCATGGCAAGACAATTTAAAATAACAGCTAAAATTGAATTAATTTGTTTTGCCCCTTTAACTTTTTTAATTAATGTTTCAGGGTCCATGCCTTTAAATTTGTCTTTATATTTAGCTAATTCAGATGTGTCCATATCTGTTATTTTTAATTTTCCAACTAAAAAATTAACCGAATCTTTAATTGCATCATTTCCTTCCTTAGGATTAGAGTAGTCGATATTCATCGGAATATTTAAAATATTTTCACATATTTTAGTGCCAAGCTCGTTAAATGCTCGAATTCCGAACATCCAAACAATTGCAGCCATGACTTCTTTTCTTAATTTTTCAGCACCTTCAATTATACCGCCTCTTTTATATCCGGCATAAGACCTGCCTACATCAGTCGGTATTTCTTCAATTAAAGTTCCGACAGGTAAATTTGGGTTATTAATCGTATGAACAATTTGAGGTATTTTTGTTGATATGTTGTTAATTAGCAAAATAAAATCCAATTTATACTATCGGTTTTATAAAACAGCTAAATATTTTTTTTTGACAGAATGTTAAATATTTTTATTTTCGTACCCAGTCATTTCAGATATCTGTTTACACCATTGAGAAATAATTTCTTTTTCATCTAATTTATATGAAATTGGTGTACCTGATTGAATATGAACGGTCTGTTTTCTAAATGGCTTCCAATTATATGTTTCAAGCCCTTCTATTGCAACAGGAACTATATCTATTTTATTTGTTTTGGCAAAATAGATAAAACCACCGTTTATATTTTCAATTGTTTTGTTTTTTCTGATTCCGCCTTGCGGGAAAATACAAAGATTATAATTTGCCTTAAAAACTTCTTTTACAGATTTAATTGTTGATAACCCGACTTTTTCTCTATTTACTGCAAATCCGCCAAGGCGAAGTATGTTTCTTGTCACCCACCTTTGTGCCCAAGTATCAACTTTAAATAATTCTTGTTTTGCCATATAAGCCAATGGACGATTAGCAACATAATTTACTATAAAAACATCGATATAAGAAATATGATTAGCAGCAAAAATATAAGGTTTATTTTCCAAATTTTTATTACGTTTTAATTTAAAATCGTAAAACAAAAATCCAAATATTGGTAAAAACAAAATATACAATGCGTAATATTGATACAATCTTGTTAGGATATTAAAATCTTTTGCTTTTTTCTGCGCAAAATTAATGTTTTTAATATTCATATTATTTACTTCCCTCGGATAAATCTGCCACTGCCTTGCTCCATAGAGCCATCATTTCTTCAATATTGTTATTATATGGTATTGGTTTTCCAATTCTGATTTTCATTTTACCTCTAAAGGCTTTTCTGTTTTCCTTTGCAATTCCAGTTATTGCAACAGGCAAAATATCACATTTTAATGTTTTTGCAAAGCTTGCAAATCCTTTATTAATATTTTCTAAACTTCCCTCTTTATCTCTTGTACCTTGAGGGAAAATTCCCAAAACCCAGTTTGTTTGTTTTAAACTCAATACTGTTTTTATGGTAGAAACAGAAAGCTTAGCTCTATCAACCGCAAAAGCACCTAAAACATTCAAAAAGAAGCGTGCAATTTTATTTTTAAAAAGTTCTACTTTTGCCATATATGCAATATGTCTTTGTGTGGCATGGATTATCAAAAAAGGATCTATTGCACTAACATGGTTTGATGCTACTATAAAAAAACCTTTTTTAGGCACATTCTCTCTGCCTTCTACCTTTAAATTGAACACAAGCTTGTAGTATGTAGCATAAACAAGCGTGCAAGTTATCCACTGAAAAATTCCTCTAAAAACATTATATTCTTTTGCGCTTCGTTTTTGATAATTTCGACTCATTTTTCTGTTCCCAAAAGTCTTATGATAAAATTATACTAAATAATAAAAAATATGATATAATTTTTAAAAATACAGGAGGAAATATGAAAAGATTTTTAACACTTTCAATTATACTTGCTTCTTTTGGCATTACAGCAGCCAATGCAGAAGTAATAGGAGTTGTAGATTTTGATAAAGTTGTTGATAATTACACAAAAGTTAGAACAGTAAGCAATGAAATTTCTGATAAATACGCTGAAATTCAACGTTACAGCCTTGATAAAGAAAGAGAATATAAAAAACTTTCTACACCGATTGAACGTAAAAATTTTGAAGAAGCCACAGCTCGCGAACTATCCAAAAAACAAGATGCTTATTTAAGATTAAAAGAGAAAAAAGAAGCTGAAATCGATACAGCTATTAAAAATGCAATAAAACAAGTTGCAATATCAAACAAAATAGATACAGTTGTTGAAAAAACAGTTGTATTCTTTGGCGGAATTGATATAACCGATAAAGTTGTAAAAACACTTAATTCGCCTGCAACTAAATAAATTTTAAAAAAGTTCTTTACATAATATTTTTTTAGTGTATTATAGTAAGGTAACTTTCGGAGGATTGCCGGAGTGGTTGATCGGAGCGGTCTTGAAAACCGTCGGGCATGCGAGTGTCCCCTGGGTTCGAATCCCAGATCCTCCTCCATTTTAAAAAGAGCCTTTTAAAGGGCTCTTTTTTTATGCCAATTTTTTAACTGTCAAAAAATAAAATTTACAAGCTTTATATAAATACAATCTATACAAACTTAATGAGGTTAAATATATGCAAATCAACAATATAAATACTCAACCATCCTTTGGCATGGCAAGACTAACAAAAAAAGGCAGAACACTTGTAAATCAAACATATGGAAACATCCCTCATTTTATCGATAAAACATTTTCTAAAAAAAATGAACTTGCAAGATTACTAAAATCAAACCCCGAGCAAGGAAAAATTTCTGACTTTTTTAAAGGCGGTATAAGTAATTACGCACTCATAAATTCAAAATTTTATAAAAGCCAAATAGGCACAATATCAGGCAAACATCAAATTAAAAAATTTCTAAAAATTAAATCTTCAAAAAATCCTCAAAATTTAGCTGATACCGGATTAGAATTAAAAGATCAACTGCTTGCTTTTTTTGATAAAAATATAAGCAACGAACAAATTTCTGCAAAACAAGGAAAGAAAATTTTAACATTAATCGAACCTTATGTAAAAATTGATGAATTTGCAAAAAGAAATACAATCGTTACAGATAAATTATTTTCAAAATAAGATATTATAATAAATCAATCATTGCGTTAATTCGTATTAATTTATCCAGTGTGCAATTATCTAATTTATAATTTATTAGATTTTTAATTTCAGCTAAATTTTCTTGCGGATCAGCAAGAAGCAGGCGAATTGGTGAAATATTAAACACAGCACATATTTTATCAATTGTTTCGGCAGTTGGTAAATATCTGCTGTGTTCAATATTTCTATACCCTTGAACACTCATGCTGATTTTTTCTGCGAATTGTTCTTGAGTAAGTTTGTTTGTAATTCTTAACCTTTTAATACCATTTGTAATTAATTCTTGATAACCCATAATATAATTTTTACTTATTTATTATCAAAATAAAACTAACTATATAGACAAGTAACTATCATATATGATATAGTTTTTATGAAAAATTATAGAATGGATGTCAAAATTATGAAAAAAGGTTTTTCTTTAGTTGAATTATTAATCAGCTTAGTTGTGATTAGTTGTATCGCAGCAGCATTCACGCCAATTATTACAAAGAAGTTTTCAAGTGGTGTTTTTGGGGGAAGTGGAGGTTCAAGCGGTTGGAGTGATGAATGTAAGGATATTTCACCTAGTTGTAAGCTTTGCTATAAAGATAATTGTATTATGTGTTCTATTGAATCATGTCCATCTGGTCAATATAGAAATTTAGCTAAATGTAAATGTATAGATTGTTCTATTGATTATGGGACTGATTGTTTAACATGTAGTAGTGACGGATGTTTAAGTTGTAAAGATGGTAAATTTCCTAATGGAAATACATGTACTAATTGTGATACAAAATATCCTAATTGTGCTACATGTGATGAAACAAAATGTAAAACATGTAAGACTAATTATAAACTAGTTAATGGTGAATGTGTTCCAGATTGTACAACATTATTTAGTTCAGCATGTACAGCATGTGATATTAATAATTGTACAACTTGTACTAGTGGATATGATTTAATTAATGGTCGATGTGTAGCTAATTGCCCAACAAAGTTTGGAGACGCTTGTACTACTTGTACAGATACTGCTTGTACAGGATGTAAGAGCGGGTATAAATTAAGCGGAAAAAATTGTGTACCTGATTGTAATGCTTTATTTGGAGCTAATTGCAAAAGTTGTACAGCTAGTGCATGTAGCGCTTGTAAGAGCGGGTATGGAGTAGTTAACAGCGGATGCATTGCATGTACAACATTTGATCCATATTGCCTAGAATGTACTGGCTCAGGTTGCACAAGTTGTCAATATGGCTATAGCATTGTAGGCAACAAATGCAAAAATTGTTCAGAATTTGGAGAAGGCTGTGCAAGATGCTTTTCTTCAAGATGTATATCATGTAAGAAAGGATATTATTTATCTAAATACTCTGAACATTGTCAAAGTTGTGAAAATCGTTGGGATAACTGTTCCCGCTGCAACGAAGATGAATGCATATCATGTAAAAGCAGATATGTAAAAAGAGGAAATAGATGTGAATGCTGTAGACTTTGGAGAGATGGTGATTGCATAATGATTGACCCAAATTATTGTACCAGATATTAAAATGTTTATGTTATTTTTTGTGTTTTGATATCTTTGCCTTTTAAGAAATTAAAAGGCTTTTTCTTTTATTAATTAAAATTGGATAAGTATACCTAACCAACATTTTATTATGTTTTGCTTTAGCAAAACATATATAACTTGGGCGCAAGCCCAATAATTATGAGGCAGGCGGAAGAAAGCGTAAGCC
>CALUWJ010000016.1 GCA_944324455.1 Candidatus Gastranaerophilales bacterium
TCACGAGCTCCACACACCAATGCCTTCGCTTTGCTCGCTAAGTTCGCCCTGCGAACTAGAGCTCGCTTAACTCAGGTTTGTTATTTTTTGTGTTTTGATATCTTAGCCTTTTAAATTCTTAAAAGGCTTTTTCTTTTACTTTAAACAAATAAATACACCCACCCAACTTTTATCCTAAAAAATTGAAAGTTTTTAAATTAAAACCAAAAATCAAAAAACCAAAATACAATATTTTTATTCTATCAATACACTCTTATCGTGTTGATGAAAAATTTTATCAGCAAAACAACAGATTTAACTTTAATAAATTTTACCTCACTTAACCTTATGATAATCAAAAGTGAATTCTATAATAATACTATCTCTATTTAAACTTTGAGGGAGAGGCGGAAAAGGTGCTGTTAATTGTATTGCTTGAATTGCAGATTTATCCACTGAATCAATTCCTGATGATTTAATGACTTTACTTCTCAACAAATCTCCATCTTTTGAAATTTCAAACAAGACTATTATAACCTTATTTTGACTTTCTTTTGTCGGATCCCAATTTAATTTAATTCTTCGTTCAAGATTTTTCAGATATTCATTAAAATCAGCCATTTGTTTTGAGTTTAGCACAACAGGTTGATTATTCTTTTTTTCAATATTTACTTCTTTTGTTTCAACTAAATCAGCTGCTGATAGTTTCTTATTAGAGTGCGATTTTACTTTGGTTTGCATAGTATGATTAGCATTATTTTGAATGTCATCTGTATTATTGGCATTGCCGGATAATGCATCAAATAAAGAAAGTATACCAACAGCAATAAAAAATATTAATGGCAATATTATTCCTAATATATTAATTGCTGCAGGCTGAGTTGTATTAAAAATTTTCATAACAATTTTCTTTTTAATTATTTAACATTAAATTAGAATTTTTATTATATTTATTTATATTTGTTTGATTTTTGAAGGCATATATACAATCATTTATATAGCCTTTAAGCGGGAATTTTGGATATTTCTTTATGAAATTTTCGTAAGATTTTATCCACTTAGCAAGCAACGCCTCTTTATTTGCAAATGGATATTTCTCTCCTTCGTACCATTCATTTACAACATTAGAATATATTCTATTATTTAAATCTTCATTGAAATTTATTTGCAATTGCAAAAAATCATTAACGGATTTACTTAAATATTGCCCGTATTTTTGCTTTAAATATTTTGCATCAACAATCGGGTGAAAATACAATGTATGTTCATCGATATGAAATTCAAATAAATCAGTTAACGGATCAACTATACTAATATCAACAATTTTATTATTATTTACGTATGTATAATATTTAATCTGTTTATCAAGAAAAGAGTCGTTTTCATCAAGAGGTTTTTTTAATGAAGCATATTTCACAATAGGATAATAACTATCACTTAGCCTATCAATATTATTATAAAATGCAAGAAAAGCAGTGTCTTTATTTTCTTGGCTTGCATTACCTTTTAGATAATCAGAAATAATATATTCTTCTTTCATAGCCTCTTTTAAGATTTTTTTATTTTTTGTTATATCAGGATTTGTTTTTCTATTTTCATCAAAGATTTGCTCAATTTGATATGCTGAATATAGGATAGGAGGCATATCGATACATAAATTTATTATTACTGATACGATTGGAACAACAAACAATAAAAATATTGTTGAAAAAAACCTTTTTCTTCTTGCACCCCAAACAATTATATTTATTATATTTAATAAAAATAAACCCACAATCAAATTAGATATAGTGCCATTCAATAAAGGCAAGAAAATAATTATTGTTGTAAGTGCCTGAATAGCTATAATTCCCCTAATTGTGTTGATTTTTTCAAAAGAAAAAAGAGATTTAGCAAATTCATGCAATAAAATGAAAAAGCCTGCAAAAATAGCTATAATATTTGCTATAGTATCTATTATCAAAGACTCTATACTGCCATCATTATTTTTATTTGAAACAGGGGTGTTTTGAACTTGCATTGGCGGATTATTATTGGCAGAATAAATATCCAGTGAACTCATTGAATTATTATTTGAATTATAAGCTACTTGAGTATAGTTTTGTTTTGGTTTTATTTCCCAAGGGTTATATTTATACTCGTCGGCTATTTTACACCAAATACATTCACCATCTTTATTATAAAAATGACTTTCATTTTTATCACACTGAGCTAAATTATCAATTTGTCTTTTTAGCGCATTAATCCAATCTTCTGAAGTTGGACGATTAATATTGGATTTTAAGCTAAATGCCTGCTCAAATAATCTTTTAATTTCATCATTTAAAGAATTATAAATTGTATCATACAATTCTATTGGTTTAGGAGGATAAATACCCTTTTTTCTTGCGTCTTTTGCATATATGTAACAACCATTTGAAATCGATTTAATAATTTCCCCAGGAGTACCTGTTCCAGAATAAGGATGACGCCCAAGCATAATGATTTTAAATATCATAACAGCCAAACCAAAATTATCATGGTTTGGCGTTCTGACTGTTGTATGCAGGTCTTTACCCAAAAGCTCAGGAGGCAAATATTCATTTGTTGCAACTGTGCAATAAAAATAACCTCTAGTATTTTTTATTTGAAAAGAATCGCAATCAATAGAATATACTATGCCATTATCCTTAAAATCATAATTTCCATCTTCTTGTGCGTTAGCGCGATTTCCAATTAAAAAATTTCTTTCATTTACATCACCAATGACAATTCCTTTATCATGGAGCACTTTAAATGCGCAAGCTAAATTGTATGCAACATAAAATAAAAATTTCCATTCATTATCTTTAAAATATTGTTTTCTATCAACAGAATCAAACAACAGATGAATCTCGTCAGAATATTGAATTTTATTCATTATAAAACCAACAGGTTCATCATCATAATATACAACGCGTTGCGGCCAACCTGCTTTTGACATAATGGTTTGATCGCATATATCACACATTATTTTAATTTTTTTAATTAATCGCTCAAATTCCTTACCTTTACTTCTTTTTTTATCATTGTATATTTTTACAACTAAATTAGGGTTGCCTTCTACATCATAAACATCACCTTCGCCCCCAGGTTTTGACGCTCCTGTTGCTATTATTTCATTGCCATATTCATCAAAAAATGTTAATGTTTGCATTATTAAAAAATCCCTTAAATTAATTTTTAATTATAGCCATTTGGATTATATGAAGCTCCTTTACCTAAATTACACCTTTCGCACAATGTTCTAAGGTTTGATAATTCAGTTTTACCACCTTTAGATACAGGTATTATATGATCAACATGGAGTTTTACTCCATCTTTTGCACTCGCCCCGCACAGCACACAGCGATGTCCATCCCTGCATAAAACTTGATAGCGCAATTTATCTGTCATTAACGCTCTTTGATATTTAGCAGATTGTTTATATCTCCTTGTTTTTAAACATTCACTGCAATAATATTCAACATTATTGGAATTTATTTTATATCTTTTATTATAGTGATTTTTACCCTTAGGGCTTGTATAAAATACAGATACATATATTGTTAATTCAAGTGCGGGTTTTAATTTTATTCTTTCACACTCAAATTTTTCAAGCATTTTAAAAAAGAATTCATTTAATATTGTATTTTGCGTTAATTGAGCATAATTATAGTTATCATTCATAATTGAATTAAATTGATTTTGATAAAATGTATGCTGTTTGCGATTATATTTTAAATCATCTATTGTTTTTATGTATTTATCTAAATTTTCATCAATAATTCCATTCATATAATTATCGATATTAAAATTATCAAATTGCGGTTTACTGTTACAATTTTTACAAAATGACTGTGATACATTAAGCACTTTAAAATTTTGTTTAGAATTTAAATTCAAAATTTTATTTAAACAAATACTATTTTTTTTAATATATTCAATATTTTTTTTGTGAAAAAAATAAAATAGAACACAAACAACAGATATACAAATTACAATCAATACTTCCATATATTCTCACCGCTTTTATATTTTGTTGTTTTCTGTTAAAGATATTATTACCATTGTTTTATCATCATCAGTTTTTTGTTTAACGCGCTCACAATCCAAAAATCCGTAAATAAACTCTGATGTATTTTTATCTAATCCACTTTTATTAAATTCATCAAGCATTGCAAATATTGGATTGAAAAAATTTATGTGAGGCTTTTTTAATGCAAAATTGAAAGAAATTATTTCAATTCCATCTGTATGCATAACTAATCTTTTTATTTTATCAGAATTAAATTCAAACATAAATCTTTCAGAAATATTTTTCTCTGTTGCAAAATAAGTTGTGTTTATGTATTCACCATGCTGCGGCTCAAAAACACAATTCAAATCGTTAATATCGCCTTTTGCAATAACACCATCACCAATTTGAACAAAAATATTACCTTTTTCGCTAAGGAGCGCAAATAACAATGTTGTTGCAAATTCTTTTATTGAATCGATATGATAAATTCTAACAACCCTATTAATCACATTTTGAAAATGCAAAAACCATGATAAAACAACTTCTTTGTTTAAGGTGCTTATGTCATTCTCATTAAGCCACTTTTCTGCTTTTCTTATGAACAATCTACATATATATGAAGATGATTTATCTGAAAATTTTGCACTTCCTGCACCATCTGCAACAGCTGAAAAAAGATAATTTACGCCATTTATATTCTTTTTTTCTACAAGACAAAAATCTTGTTTTGTAGTATTGCTATCAAGATGAGAAGTGCCAATAACGGAAGCTAGAGCATATTTCCAATCAATATCAGGCTTAACCGTTTTTAGATAATCGTTTTTAGGTTCTAAAGGCACAATTAATCCTCTGCCCAACCGTCAATTGAAGGTAGTGCAACTTTTTCACCAATAGTAGAACTTGAACGAGATACAGCAGAATCAGATAACCATCTGAATAATTCTTTAAATTTCATTCCTGATAATTTCTTTGGCGGTCTATTAGGAGTACAGATTTGGCTTAGGGCCTCCATATCTACATCATCACCAACACCTATGGCAAAAAATGAGAATTTTTTTTCTGCTTCGCCTTCATGAACCAAATCTACTATTTCTTGGAATTCACTTGAATTGAATTCTAATGGTTCACCTTCTGTATCAGTTGGAGTTCCATCTGTAATTAAAACAATCCAAGGTCTATAATAAGAAACTCCGGCAGCTTTATATTGATCTTTTCTGATTTGAATTAAAGAGTAAGCAGTCTTAATTGCTAAATTCATTCTTGTAACGCCTTCTGCTTCAATTTCAACAGGCTCATAATCTCTAGGCGAAATAAAACCATCAGTATGGTTTTTTATTGTTGAATCAAAAGATATAACCGCCAATTCAACACGCTTTGAAGCTAATTCGTTTTTTGTTAACGCATTTTTAAATAATTTTAATCCTTCATTTAATTCATTAATGGGTTCACCTTTCATTGAACCGGAGGAATCAACAAGAACAATATAAGGACATCTTGATTGAGAATTTTCAACAAATTCAATCAAATCATATTTTTTTTCACTATTATTTTCATAAGGTACTTGACTATACATTCTTGTTCTCCTTGTTGTATTTATTAATATAGCTAAATTCTACATTACACTAAAATATCTTGTCAAGCAAAATACGCCCATTATTAGCAATTTTAAACCAATTATTTATTATCATTTATAAAGTTATTTATATAAAAAATAGCCATTTTTATTATTTAGCAACTTTATCTTTTTCAATATTTTCCACACAAATTTTAAGCCAATCTTTACTTATATTGTCTTCTGGGTCTAATTCAATAGCTTTATTATAATCTTTTATTGCTTTTTTTATATCTTTTAACATCTCATAGCAAGCACCGCGCCAACGATAATAAAGACTTTCATTAGGCTCTATTTCTATCGCTTTATTAAAATCCGTAATTGCAATATCATATTTTTTTAATCTCGCAAAATGAATTCCTCTTTTAGAATAAGGGTTTGCTGAATTTGGCTCTAATTCTATCGCTTTATTAAAATCTTCAAGCGCTTTATCATATATATTTAAATAACCATAACAAGTTCCTCTAAAAGAATAATTTAAACTATATAAAGGGTTTAATTCTATTGTTTTATCAAAATCTTTTAGCGCAAATTCATACATATTGCAAAAATAATAAACAACTCCTCTAAGAAAATAAGCGCCCGCTAATTCATTATCTATATCTATTGCTTTTGTACAATCTTCAATGGCTTCTTTGTATTGTTTTTTTTCTTGCTTTTTATAAGCAGAATTTAAATAATCATTTGCATTCATTTTATTCATTCCTTTAAACAGTTTCTAATTTATTCATATTTTTTTCATCTTGTCAAGCTTACTAAAAAATATTAAATTAAAAACTGTATAAATTGGCTGAAAATTTTAATTATTGTGCAATTTTATTATATATATCATCTTCTACAGGCTCTAACCATTCATTTGAAGTTTCAATTCCATCTATTTCGATTGCCAAGTGTGAAAACCATGAATCAGGTGCTGCACCATGCCAGTGTTTTACATTAGCCGGTATATGGATTATCGTGCCTTCTTTAATCTCAACGGGTTCCCTGCCCCATTCCTGATAATATCCTCTGCCGCCAACGCCAATTAACATCTGACCACCGCCAGATTTAGCTTTATGAATGTGCCAATTGTTTCTGCATTTTGGCTCAAATGTAACATTATAAATTTTTACTTGTTCATTTGATATTGGCGCTAAATAACTTTGACCGATAAAATATTGTTTATATGCATTATTAGGTTCACCAATCGGAAACATAATCGTTTTAGCGTATTTATCTTTTTCTGTAACAACTTTTGTATCATCACTCCAAACTGTTTTTGCTAAATTAAATGCCGCCCATGCCTTAGGCCAACCCATATAAAATGCACAATGAGTAATTATTGCAGATATTTCATTTTTTGCAACTCCATTATTTTTTGCATTTTGCAAATGATAAACCAATGAATTATCAACTATTCCCATAGACATTAAAGAAACAACAGTTATTATACTTCTTGTTTTTAAATCAATATCTTGATTATTCCAATTTTCACCAAATAATATATCATCATTAAAATGTGCAAATTCTGGTGCAAAATCTCCCAATTGAGTTCTGCCTGCAGTTTGTGCAATTTTTTTCATATTTACCCCTTTATTAATCTTACTAACTTGTACAGCTAAACAGGCATTAAATGAAAAACTTATCATCAACAAATTTATAATTACAATTTTAAGTTTCTTTTTCATTTTTGTTGCCCTTTAACTATTTTAGATTTTCCCTATAAAACGCCTCGATTTTATCAAAAGGAATTTTTTCCAAATTATCATATAAATCTACATGATTAGCATTTTCAACTATATACAATTCTTTATTTTCACCTTTAAGTTTTTTAAAAGCGTCTTGCGAAAAATATTTACTATGAGCCTTTTGACCGTGTATCATCAAAACAGGAGTATTAATTTCATCTGCGTAATTTAATATAGGTTGATTAATTAACGACAATGCAGAAGTTAAATTCCAATTTCCATTAGAATTTATAGAGCGAGAATGAAAACCTCTTTCTGTTTTATAATATCCCCAATAATCTGCAACAAATTGAGGTTCTTCACCTGTTAATTTTTCAGGCAAGCCGTTTGCTTTTGCGTATTTTTTTTCTTTAAAATCAATAGTTCTTTGATTATTTAGTTGTTTTTTTAATTCAAATCTTGCATTTTCATCTATTGAATCATTGTAACCATATGCGCTAACTCTTGTCATATCATACATTGTAGATGTGACTGTTGCTTTAATTCTTGTATCAATAGCAGCAGCATTAAGCGCAAAGCCGCCAAAACCGCAAATTCCCAATATACCAATTTTATCTGAATCAACATTCTTGTAATTGCTTAAAAAATCGACAGCCGCAGAAAAATCCTCTGTATTTATATCAGGGCTGGCAACATTTCTGGGTTTTCCTTTGCTTTCGCCTGTGTAACTGGGGTCAAATGCCAATGTTATAAAGCCACTTTGCGCTAGTGTTTGCGCATAAAGACCGGAGGCCTGCTCTTTAACTGCCCCAAAAGGCCCTGAAATTGCAATAGCCGGCAATTTCTCATTTGATTTCATTGTTTTTGGAATATATAAATCACCAACTAAAGTTATTCCAAACCTGTTATTGAATTTAACCTTTTGAACACTCACTTTATTAGACTTTAAAAACACTTTATCCCAGCCATTATCTTTATTTTTAGCTTCAGACATACTTGTAACTCCTATCAATATCAGCGATACTAACAATATTAAAACTTTATTTATCATTCTTTCTCCTGTTTAAATATTGATTAAAATATAAAACAAGTTTTTTCTTTTATATATTCTTACCCATCTCAAAAGCTTCTTTTAGTACTGGCTTATTTTCGATTGCGCCAACTTCATATACTCCAAGTCCTCTTACTACCCCTTTTAATTCAACACCACTGTGGCAAGCAATCCAGCCTTTTAATCCAGTAATTGTTCCATCGATAGCTGATGGATGATTTTCAGCTGCACAGGCTAGTAAATATACTTCTTTAAATTTATTACTTAATCCATATAATGGGTTAGATCGATCAATCATAGTCTTCATTTGACCTGACATATTATAATAATAAACAGGGGTTGCCCAGACTATAACATCAGAATTTTGCATTTTTTCGACAATTATATTTACATCATCCTTGATGACGCATTTTTTAAGCTTAGCGCAAGCCATACAACCTTTGCAAAAATTTATTTTTTTATCATCAAGATAAACAATTTCAACATTATTTCCACTATTTTTTGCACCTTTTGCAAACTCCTTAGCTAATCTGTTTGAATTACCGTTTCTTCTGGGGCTTGTTGCAATTATTAAAACATTTTTTGCCATATTTACTCCTTATCAATATATTTAATAATTTTTGCAGGATTACCTGCCACAATTGCATTTTGCGCAACATCTTTAGTAACGACTGCACCTGCAGCAATAATAGCACCATCATTAATAGTTACACCGGGTAAAATTGTCGCATTAGAACCTATCCAAACATCATTGCCTATTTTAACTTTTTTAGCATGCATAGATAATCTGTTTTCAATTATAAAATCATGATTTAGGGTTGCAATTACAACACTATGACCAATTAAAACATTATCACCAATTTCAATTCCGCCTTGGTCTTGAAATTTACAACACGCATTTATAAACACATTTTTACCAATTGTTATATTAATTCCGCATTCTGTATAAAATGGAGGAAATAATCTAAATGTATCATCTCTTTTTTTATCAATTAATTTAAAGAATAATTCTCTGATTTCATCTTGATTATGGTATTTATTATTAAGCTCCATTGTAATTTTTCTTGCATTTTCGCTTAATTCATAAAACTTTTCAAGAATTGGAGAATTTTTCTTTACATAACTATGTGTATTCATATATTTTATAAATTCAGTATTATTCATAATTCTTATTATTTACTATGTTTTATAAAATAACAAATACTTATATTGTATAACATAAAATGCCTTTTAAGCATATAATTAACTATTTAATTTCTTATATATTTTTGACAAAAAAACTTTTGCGGCAGGCGAAAAAACCTGATATCTTTTCCAAACAATATCAAGACCTGATTTTAGTATTGGTTTAAGCGGCTTAAAGCAAAGATTATTATTTCCTGTAACATTAATTAATCCATCTAAGCCAAGAGCATAACCTAAACCTTCTTCAACCATAATTGCAGCATTATAGATAAGATTATATCTTGCAACGATATTTAAATCATTAATTAAATCACCAAACCATTCTAAGTATTCATTTTTAATATTGGTTATTTTTTCAACTTGTCTTGATGTAATTAAAGGTATATCGATTAAATCATCAGCTGTTATATATTTTTTATTTGCCATAGGGTCATTTTTTCTCATAATTAAACCCCAAGTGTCAAATGAATTTAAAGACAAACATTCATATTTTGAAATATCCGTAGGCTGAATAAAAATACCAAAATCAATTAAGCCTTTATCTAATTTTTCACTGACATCATCTGCATTTCCGCTATATAAATTATATTTAATTTTAGGATATTCAAGCCGAATTTCTTTTAAGACTTCTGCAATTATTTTAATAGAAGATGTTTCTCCGCTGCCGATAAAAATTTCACCTGCAATCTCGTTTTTCATATTTGAAAACATTGATTCAGTTTTATCTGCAAGCTCAACTATCTCTTGAGCTCTTTGTTTTAAAAGCATTCCTTCAGGTGTAAGCGATATATTATTTGAACTTCTTATAAAAAGCTGCTGACCTAATTCCTTTTCTAGATCCATCAATTGTCTTGATAGTGTTGGTTGAGTAACATGTAAAAAATTTGCAGCTTTTGTAATTGTTCCCTCCCTAACGACTGCAAGAAAATATCTTAAAACTCTAAGCTCCATAAAACCTCAACAGCAAGTAAATATTTATATAAATAATTATTTACTTACATCTCCAAAACCAACATTTATGTTCATGGTGTTTTTTATCATGCTTATGTTTTGGCGGTTTTGGTTTATGTTTATGATGATGTTTTGGTGGTGGCGATGGTGGTGTGTGATTATTGCTGTTAACAAAAAATACTTCAGAATCATTGTTTCTTAAACCAAACCAAGTAAAAGCCAATGCACTTGAATTAAAGAAAACTGAAGCTGCAAAAAAGCAAACAATCAAACTCAATATCTTTCTTTGCATTAAATACCTCCCAACGTTTAAAGACTAATATAAAAAATATTTCAATAAAAGTCAAATTATTTAAATCAAACCGATCAAAACCAATTGGCAATTTTTTTTATGCCCTAGCGTTATATAAATACAGCAATCAGGAGAGATATATGTATATAGGAAAAATTGGCAAATTTGATACCATTACAAAACCAAACAATCATAAAATTAACAAAGTAAATACTAAAAACACATTTGCTGAAAATCCATATACAATTAAAAATACAATATTCAAACAAAATTACGATACAACAATTTTTAAAGGAATAAAAAAAGGCTCATCTACACCCTTAGTTGATTTATTAACATTAAAAGATGAAGAAATAAAAAATACAGATTTTGAATTTACACTATTTAAAAATACACCTGCACTAATATATTCTAAAAAAGATGAATCAACTAAACATGTAATAATTTTTAGTCCTGATGAAATTGAAAAATCCACAAAAATACTGGGTAAAAATGCTCCTATTGCATATGAAAAATTACTGCAAATACAAGATAAACAAAACAAAAAAACTATTCTACATGTCATTGATGATTATAAAATAATCAATTCTATAATAAACGCTCTTTCAAAAAACGCCCCTAAAGCTATCGAAAAAGCTCTATTTATAAAAGATATTAATAACCAAACCCCGCTATATGATATCAATAATATTAAAACAATTAATTTAATAATTAAAACACTGGGTAAAAAAGCTCCTGAAATTATTGAAGAATTATTGACAGTACATAAAGACAATGAAAATAAAACAATCTTGCACAATACAAATAATGATGAAAAAATAGAAGCATTAGCGAATGGACTCAAAGATAAAGCTCAAAAAGTTTATGAAGACATATTAACAGCCTACGATGAAAACGGTAACTCATTATTTAGCCAAAACTGTACACCTCAAAATCTTAAAACTTATGCAAAAATATTAAAAGACAGAGCGCCTTTTGTATTTGTAAAATTAGCTATACATAAAAACAATAAAGGCAATATTTTATTTGATGAAATATATAAATCATCAAAAGACAATGATACATATATTGAATTTATTAAAAATTATGAAAAAATCATGGCAGGCAATCTTGGATTATAGGTTTTACATTTTAACTGCAACTTGTATTTTAAATTAGTTATGATACTATGAAATAAAGTCTTTTTAAGGATGAAATGATTTCTAAATCGAGATTTAGGGGATTATGAATTATAAGCTAATTGATATGAAAGTTTTTGGCGATGAAAGAGGGAAGCTTGTTTCACTTGAGAGTGGAATGAATTGCCCTTTTGAGATTAAACGGGTTTATTATATTTTTGATACCCTGCCCGATCAAGAAAGAGGAAAACACGCTCATAAAGAATTAGAACAAATAATTGTTGCAATGGATGGTGCTTGTCAATTTGTGTTGGATGATGGCAAAAAAAGAGAGACTGTTTGGCTAAATCGTCCTGATGTTGGATTATATATTGGAAAAAACATGTGGAGAGAAATGAGGCATTTTTCTTATGGCTGCAAATTAATGATATTAGCCAGCACTCACTATGACGAAAAAGAATACATTAGAGATTATAACAAATTCATAAAAGAGGTTAAACAGTAAATGATAAAAGAAAGCAGAGATATAAATAAATATACAAAAGATTATTTAAACCATGACTTTGAAGATACAATGATTTGCTATCGAAGAAAAAAAATTTTAGAAATACTAAATAAATATAATCCTAAAAAAATTCTTGAAGTTGGCTGCGGAACGCAATCTATGTTTGATTTTTACAATAACTATGAAACATTTGTGGTTGTCGAACCATCTGAGCAATTTTGCGAAATGATAAAAAAATCTAAAAACTATAATTCAAAAGTCACTATTATTAATGATTTTCTTGAAAACAAAGCGGAAAGCTTAAAAAATGAGAAGTTTGATTTTATAATACTCAGTAGCTTATTACATGAAGTAACAGAACCGATAAAAATGTTAAAATGCATAAAGCAATTATGCAACAATAATACATTAGTACACATAAATGTTCCTAATGCTCATAGTATGCATTTATTATGGGCATATAAGTCAGGATTAATTGAAAAAATAGGCAACTTAACAGAAGTTGCAAAGCATTTTCAGCAACACACAACTTTTACATTAGAAAGCTTGGTTAAAATGGTAGATAGCGTTAATTTCTCGATTATAGAAAAAGGTTCTTATTTTATTAAACCTTTTAATCATTCAAAAATGCAAGAGTGTGTAACTTTAGGGATTATAAATAAACAACTATTGGATGGGTTATACAAACTAACAGACTATATTCCTGATATGGGCGCTGAAATTTTTATTAATTGCAGATTAAAATGATTTACATAAAAAAATACAAAGAAGAACAAAAAAACATTTGGAATAATTTTATCAATGACTCTAAAAACGGGATATTCATGTTTAACCGAAACTTCATGGATTATCACTCCGACAGATTTATTGATTATTCTTTAATGTTTTATGATGAAAAAGATAATTTAATAGCTGTTTTGCCTGCAAATATCAAAGATAATATTTTATATTCACATCAAGGTTTGACTTATGGTGGTTTCATTGTTGATAAAAATATGAAACAACACAAAATGTTAGATTGTTTTGAATCATTAAAACAGCATATGAAAGATAACGACATTCAAAAACTTATTTACAAAACAACCCCGCATATTTACCATTCGTTGCCTTCCGAAGAAGATTTATATGGCTTATTTCGAAACAATGCAAAACTACTAAAAATTGAACCTTCAACAACTATTTTACTATCCAATCCATGTAAAATGCCAAAAGGAAGAAAAGCACAAATATCAAAAGCCAAAAGAGAAGGATTAATAGTAGAAGAATCAACCGATTTTATAAATTTTATCAAATTAGAAAATCAAATCCTTAAAGAACATCACAATACACAAGCTGTTCATTCCGGAGAAGAGCTTATATTATTAAATTCAAAATTTCCAAAAAACATAAAGCTATATGTTGTCAAATACAATAATGAAATAATAGCAGGAGCAGTTTTATTTATATATGAAAATGTTGTTCATACACAATATTTGGCAGCTAACAAAAAAGCCAGAGAGCTCGGAGCACTAGATTTAATTATAAATGAACTAATTAATAATTATAAAAATTCAAAAAAATATTTTGATTTTGGAATTTCTACCGAACAAAACGGAAAACACTTAAACGAAGGCTTAATTGCACAAAAAGAAAGCTTTGGCGGTAGAACAACTTGCAATCAACTTTGGGAGATAGTTTAAATGAAAAAATCATATGAAACAATCGCAAAATTATTAACTTTTTGGATTCCAATTTCTTCTGTTAGAAAAAATTTAAGATACGAATTTATTCAACTTTTTAAAAGTATAGAAATACAAAAAATAAAAAAAAATTATCCTAAAATATTTAAAAAAATTCAATTAAAAGTACAACAAAGCAAAAAAATAAGAGTTGCATTTTTGTGCATGTATGCTACTGATATACAAAATTTATGTATATATAATAAAATGCTTGAAAGTGATATTTTTGAACCATATTGTATTGTGAATCCAGACATAATGAGAAGCAAAGAAAATTTTTATTATAACTATAATAGGACAAAAAAGGAACTTATTGAAAAATATGGGAAAAATAGAGTTTTAGACGGATATAATTTTGAAACGAAGACATATATTGATTATACAAAATATTTTGATATTGCCACAACAAACAATCCATATGATCATATGGCAAATGAATATTTTAAAATTAAATATTGGACTAAAAAACACATTCCCGTTTTTTATATAAGTTATTTTTATATGGGGAGATGTTTTGTAACAATTGAAAATTTAAAACTTTTTGAATTATCTTGTTTTTGGAAAATATTTTCAGAAAATCATTATGTAAAAAAATTAGCTGAGGAATATCAAATTATAAAAGGAGACAATATAGTTGTTACAGGGTATCCAAAACTTGATCTTTTTAATGATATTAAAATAAAGCCAAGAAATAGAAAAAAAGTTATATTAGCACCTCATCATACAATTGGCGAAAATGATGTCTATGTTGGAGCATTTTTATCATATTATGGTGATTTAATTGAATTATCTAAAAAATTTCCTGAAGTTGATTTTATATATAGACCTCATCCTCTTTTAGAAGAAAATTTAACCAGATTATGGGGAAAAGAAAGATACAAAGAATGGTTAAATAGTTTTTTGAGTCAATCAAATGTAGCTTATTCGACAGAAGGAGATTATCAAGATTTATTTATTAATTCAGATGCGCTTGTACATGATTGTGGTTCATTTTCAGCAGAATATTTGTGCACTGGCCATCCTTGCGCATATTGGTTTAAACAAACGGCGAATTATAACAAAATTCACACTGAATTAGGACAAAAATGTATTGATTTACATTATTTAATAAAAACTAAACATGATTTATTTAATTTTATAGAAAACACAGTAATTAAAGGTATAGATCCTAAAAAAGAAAATAGGTTGAGATTTGCAAAAGAAGAAATAATGGTTAATTATCCAAATGCAACAAAAACTATTATGAAAATTTTAATAAAAGAAATAGTAGGTGATAAATAATGAAAAAATATGCAGTTATATTAGCTGGTGGGACTGGAAAAAGAATGGGAGATGTTAAATTACCTAAACAATTTTTAGAAATTTGTAACGTTCCAATAATTATTCTAACAATAAAAAAAATTTTAAGTTCTAAATTATTTGATTTTATTTATATTGTTATCCATAAAGATTGGTTTGAATATCTTGATGAATTATTAATAAATGCAAATATTGACAAAACATATATAAAATTTATAGTAGGAGGCAAAGAACGAATTGATAGCATAGAGAACGCTCTTGATGATTTACAAAATATAAATTGCCAGGATAATGATATTGTAGTTTTTTTGGATGCAGTCCGTCCTTTTATAACAGATGAAATCTTAAAAAATGCAGTTGAAAAAACTATAATCCACGGTGCAACCGTTGCAATTACACCCGTTAAAGATACCATGATCATTTCGGAAAATGGAATTGCAACATCAATGCCCAATAGAAATCATTTGTATCACGGACAAGCTCCAGATAGTTTTAAATTTAAAACTATCTACGATGCCCTTAAATCATTAACAAAAGATGAAAGAAAACTAATAACTGGAACGGCGCAAATTTGTCAAAATAAGGGTATACCAGTATATACATACTCTGGAGATGAAAAAAATATAAAAATAACAACAATCATGGATTTATTTGTTGCAAAAGCAATATATGAGGAAATGTTCTAATGAAAGCATGTGTACTAATAGAGAAAAATAAATTAAAATATACAGAAAAACCTATGCCAAAATTAAAGGAAACCGAAGTTCTTGTTAAAATAAAAGCTGTTGGAATATGCAATAGTGATTTTAACAGAGTTTATGGAGATGAGGCTTACCACTACCCAATAATATTAGGACACGAAATTGCAGGAGAAATTGTTAAAGTAGGTAAAAATGTAACTGAAGAATATCTAGCAAAGAAAGTTGTTGTATTTCCGCTTTTGCCCTGCAAAAAATGTGCAAACTGTATAAAAGGAGATTATGCTCAGTGCATAAATTATAATTATTTTGGCTCAAGGTGTGATGGCGGTTTCGCAGAATATTTAGCGGTCCCCATTTGGAATATAAAAATATTTGATGATGATATTCCTTTTTCAAGTGCTGCATTATCTGAACCCGCGGCTGTTGCTTGGCACGCTTTATCAAAAGTAGTAAATTCTGGACATAATAATATTTTAATTATAGGTAATGGGACAATAGGAATTTTTATCGGATTATGGGCTCAATTATTCAATTTAAAAATAACATACATTTCCAGAAATAAAGATAAAACAGATTTTTTAAAATCATTAGGTTTTAAAAATATAATTAAAAATACGTCCACAGAAAAGTTTGATGTTTGTTTCGAGGTTGTGGGAAGTAATGAATCACTAATAACTGCACTAAATTATGTTAAAACTAAAGGAAAAATCATATTGGTAGGAAATCCTAAAACAGACATCAGTATAGAAAAGCAGATATATTGGAAAATATTGCGTCAAGAAATACTAATAGAAGGGGTATGGAATTCCAAATATCCAGATGATTGGAATTGGGTTATTAACCATTTAAAAATCATACCTCACGAAAAGATAATTACTCACAGATTTAAATTAGAACAAGCAATAGAGGCTTTTGAAACATTAAAGTATTCATCTGGTTTTAAACTTAAAGGAATGTATGTCACAGAATAATATAAAAACTAAAATGTCTGCATCATTAATGTGTGCAGATCCATTTCATATAAAAAATGATATTAATTCCCTAGAAGAAAATGGTATCGATTATTTGCATATTGATATAATGGATGGTCATTTTGTTTCTAATATGGGATTAGGACTAGATTGGATAAAAATGATCCGTAGGCATACTCATTTACCATTAGATTTTCATTTAATGGTAGAAAATCCAAATAAAATTATCCCAATGTTAGATTTAAGAGAAAATGATATCATTTGCATACACTATGAATCAACATATAGAATTGAAGAAACCATAAAACAAATTAAAAAATACCAAGTTAAACTTTTTATGGCAGTCAGCCCACTTACGCCAATATGCATATTAGATCAAATCGCCCCCTATATAGATGGAATTAATTTCATGACTATAAATCCAGGTTTTTCTGGTCAATTAATTCTACCGACAACAATACAAAAAGCTGAAAGATTATTAAAATATCTAAAACAGAATAATTTAAAAAATATAGAAATTGAAGTTGATGGAAATATGAATTTAGAGAATATTAAAACATTTTTAACATATGGGGCAAACATTTTTGTTTTAGGAACATCTAGTATATTTCCAAATAATAAACTAAATATTAAAAGTTTAAATCAAATAAAACAATTAATAGGAGAAAAAAATAAATGAAATATGCAAGCTTAGCCTGCACCGCAAATAATATAGGAGACGAAATCCAAATAATTGCAGCCCAGCAATTTCTTCCTAAAATCGATGCTTACATGCATAGAGAGCGTATAAACACATATAAATTTAATGAAGATTATAAAATTATTTTAAACGGATGGTGGTTAAGACACCCTAAAAGATTTTATACCAATGATAAAATACATCCTTTATTGATATCTATTCATATTAATCCTATTGCTTCAAAAAATTTTTTTACCAAAAAAACCATAGAATACTTAATAAAAAATGGTCCAGTAGGATGCAGAGATTCTTTTACATTAGATTTAATGAAAAAGAATAATATTCCTGCTTATTTTTCCGGATGTTTAACATTAACATTGCAGAAAAACCCTAGTGTTGAAAAAAAAGATTATATTTTAATAATTGATTCTACTCCCGAAATAATTAAAGAAGTTAAGTCAAGAACAAAACGTGCCGTGTATCAAATTCCTAGTTTATGGCATTTTTACAATAGCTTTGAAGAAAGAATTAATTTAGCTAAAATTTATTTAAAAAAAATTCAAGAAGCACATATTGTTATAACAAACAGGTTGCACGGGGCTTTACCTGCAATTGCACTAGAAACCCCTACGTATTTTGTTGCAGATTTTAATTGGAATACAATAAAAGAAAGATGTAGCGACTATTTTGATATGTTTCCAACTTATTCCAATTCAGAATTTTTACAAAATAAAAATATAATTGATTTTGAAAATCCTATAACTTTAAACAAGCATTTGGATATAAGAAATAATTTAATAGAAAAGTGCAAAAAATTTACAGGATATTTTAATAGCGACTCACCAATAAATAATTTTTCCTCTGATTTTGACATATTTCAATTAATAAAATCCTTAGACTTTAATTCTAACTACAACAGAAGAAAAGTCCTGTATGATATTCCAATAAAATATATGATAAAAAATATATATACAAGATTAATATTAAGAAAAAATGATGATGATGTATTATGATTAAATTTTTAGATTTAGAAAAAATAAACAATCGTTTTAGAGATGAAATAAATTCAAGAATAGCAAAAATTCTTGATAAAGGTTGGTATTTGCAAGGTGAAGAAAATGAAATTTTTACTAAAAACTTTGCAAAATATTGCGATACAAAACACTGTATCGGTGTAGCAAATGGGCTTGATGCGCTTAATCTTATAATAAAAGCAATGGGTTTTGGTGTTGGTGATGAAATTATAGTTCCATCAAATACATATATAGCTTCCATATTAGCTATTACTCAAAATGGTTGCACTCCTGTTTTAGTTGAACCTGATATAAATACATATAATATCAACCCTAATTTAATAGAAGAAAAAATTACACCCAAAACAAAAGCTATAATGGTGGTTCATCTCTATGGGCAAGCTGTTCAAATGGAAAAAATTTGGCAATTAGCAAAAAAATACAATTTAAAAGTTATTGAAGATTCTGCTCAAGCCCATGGTGCAATCTATAACAATTTAAAAACAGGCAACCTTTCAGACGCTTCAGGATTTTCATTCTACCCCGGCAAAAACCTTGGATGTCTTGGTGATGGTGGAGCAATTACAACAAATGATGATGAATTAGCTAAAAAAATAAAAGCTATAGCAAATTACGGAAGCGATAGAAAATATCACCACATATATAAAGGAGTAAATTCTCGCCTTGATGAAATTCAAGCTGCTATTTTAGATATTAAATTAAAATATTTAGATGAAGATAACAATAGACGCAGGGAAATTTCTAAATATTATAGAGAAAACATTAAAAACGAAAAAATTATTTTACCTAGGACTTATGATGAAAATTCTCATGTATGGCATGTTTTTGCAGTCAGAACGCAAAAAAGAGATGAATTTCAACAATATTTATCAGATAATCAAATTCAAACAATAATACACTACCCAACCCCTCCTCATAAACAGCTTGCCTATAGCGAATGGAATAATTTATCTTATCCGATTTCAGAAGAAATTCATAATACAATAATCAGCTTACCAATTTCACCTGTTATGACAGATTATGAAATAGAAAAAATTGTTGAGGTAGCAAATGAATATATTTAATAATAAAACATTTGATTTAATTATAGGTATTGGTGAAGATTGTGCTTGTTCATCATATATTAGAAAATTCAACCTGCAATTTGCCTCATATCCTTTTGATTGGTTAACAAAATCAAATTTTGATACAAGGATAAAATTAATTCTTAATAATTTTAAAGATTTTTTCAATAAAGAGGATTTTAACAAGCTCGAAAAACCCAAAAACGCTATTGTTGATTTAAAGTGTGATTATTACGAAAATAAAAAAACAGATTTTTACTTTTATCATGATTTTGAGTCAAATTTAGATTTTGATAATGCCTTTGACATTGTAAAAAATAGATATGATAGAAGAATTAAACGTCTTTATAGACACATTAAAAATTCTAAAAATATTTTATTTATATTTTGGGCAAGAGGAGATTTTATAGATAATGATAAGTTAAAAAAATATCAACAAAAACTTAAAAATAAATTTAAACAAAAAAATATATACTTATTATTCCTTGAAAATACACCAAAACAAAATGAATTTATTCAAGAAAACATATCAGATTTTGTTTTAAAAATAAAATACGATATGACAAGTTATGATACAAGTAAACCGGAAAACGAATGCATTGGAAATACTAGATTAAATGATGAAATATTTAAATTATTAAAAATAAAAAAACCTGTAAGCCTATATTTGAAAAACATCTGTTTTTACTTGTTTGTAAAACTTCCATCCATGTTTATTCCAATAAAACAAACACGCAGAAATTTTAGAGAAAAAATGAAACTGTTGATATTTAAAGAAAGCTAAGCTATGCAAAAAGAAATAAAACAAATTAAAAAACAAAAAAAACGCTTTGAATTTCTTTTAAATGAAATCAAAGAATTTAGCAATATTGAATACAAATATGATATAGCAACGTTTGCTGCCAATTATGCAACATACAGACACACTGGTTATTATTATTCAACAAAACTTGAAAAAATATTTACTAATTATGCAAAAACAATCAACATAGAACTTGAAAAAGATTATAAGCCTAATTCATTTTTACATGTTTTAACTACAGCTGCTATTACTGGCGGACACACAAGAGTGGTTGAAAAGTGGATAGAACAATCGCCAAATAATCAAATTCATAGCGTTGTATGCATAAAACAAGAAGATTTTGAACTCCCTCAAAAATTAAAAGATGCAATAAAATCAAAAAATGGTGAATTAATAATTTTTGAGACAAACAATTTAAAAGAAAATGCAATAAAATTAAGAAAAATTGCAAGCAAATTTGAATATGTTATTCTGCATATTCACATGGATGACCCAACAGCGCTAGTTGCTTTTGGAACAGAAGATTTTAAAAGACCTGTAATTTTTTTCAACCATGCTGATCATATGTTTTGGCTAGGTAAAAGTATAATTGATAAATTAGCATCAATTAGGAACTTTGCAGACAATGTTACAACTCCAAAAAGAAATATCAAAAATTCTTTTATGCTTGGTGTTCCAATTGAATCAAAAATCAATAAAATAATTGATAAAAATGAAGCAAAGAAAAAAATAAACATCAGCCCAAACAAGAAATTAATTCTTTCAATTGGCGGGCCTCATAAATATATTCCGCTTGGCAAAAAATCACTGGCCGATAAGCTTTTAAATATAATTAAAAACAATAAAGATACACAAGTTATTATCATTGGACCCAAAGGTTCAGATACGCCTTGGCAAAACATATATAAAAAATCAAATAAAACTATTAAAGCAATTGGTCTTGTTGAATACAATAAAGGGTATTTTGACTACATTAATGCAGCAGATTTAGTTATTGATTCTTGGCCTATGGGCGGCGGAACAGTAATGATAGATGCTATTTCTTGTAATATTCCTGTACTCACACTCAAAAATCCCCTTAATCAATTTGATTATTTATATAAGTCACAAGCTTATTGTAATACAGATAAAGAATTATATGAAAAAACAAAACTTATTTTAAATAATGATAAATTTAGAAATATTTTATTAAAAGAGCTAAAACAAAATCTTGAACAAGATCATTCAGTTGAAAATTGGGGTAAAAAATTACAAAAACTAATTGAATTAACTCCAAAATATCATACAATTAAAGATATTTCCAATGAAATTGAAAATACAAGCATTGGTGAAGCAGATATTTGTTTAAATTATTCCTATAATCCAAATTTCATAAATCAGCGTTACGACAAACAAATTATCTATAAATTGCTTTACTTTTGGGCAAAATATATATTAAGAAATGAAGAAAAAAAATATAAATATATAAAAAAATATTGTAAATATATATAAAAGTATATTTGTGGACTAGCCTTCTATCTAATTAAAATAACCGTAAATGATTAATATTATCAATAAATGAAATTAATTAAAATATTAATCATTCTTACAATGTTATTTTCTTGCAAAGTTTCTGCAAATAATATCAATATTAATGTTAATAATTATGATGAACTTATACAATCAGCTAACGAAACTGTTGATGGTGATACAATAACTTTAATAAACAACCTTGTATCAGATAATTCAATAGGAAATAGCTTTTATACAAAAGATCTGACTTTTCTTGGACAAAACTATAGCATAGACGGATTAAACACATATGGCGGCTTTGTATTAAGTACAGGCAGCAATTTTGACAGTCTAAAAATGTTAAACTTCAAAGGGCAATCATACAATAATTCATACTTTGCAGGGGCAATTTATAATACTAACGGCACGACAAATATATCTAACAGCGCATTTGTCGGGAATTATGCAGACTCTCAGGGAATAAACTTTGCTGTTGCAGGTGCGCTATACAATATGAATAACGGAACGGTATCAATAGATTCATCGCTTTTTAGTAATAATTACGCAAACGGAGCAAGTGCCGAAGGAGGGGCAATCGGAAACGAAGCCGGAGCAAACACAATATCTATTTCAGATTCAGTATTCAATAACAACTACACTTTTGGCTCTGCTGTTTCATACGGCGGAGCAATATACAACGGCAATGATGCCAATATTGATATAAAAAACACATTATTTAACAACAATTATGCTTCAACCAACTCAACAGGAGTATTTCTTTACGGAGGAAGTATTTTTAACACCGGAAATATGAATATAGAAAACTGCTACTTTAACAACAATCACATTTTAGGAAATTCATCATCGTTTGCTTATGGCGGCGCGATACACAATAATTCAAATTTGAAAATAATAAATTCAACATTTAAAAACAACTACATAGCATCAGATATAGATGCGACAGGAGGAGCAATATATAACTACTACAATGGTGTAATGACAGTAGAAAATTCGTTGTTTGAAAACAATTTTTTAATAGCACAAAATAATAGAGGCGGTGCAATTGGAAACGAAGGAACACTAACAATAATTAATTCAACATTTAAAAACAATATGGATTCAAGCGGAGAAAACGACATATCAACTGTGGACACACTAAATTTTAATGGCAGCGGAACAACAAATATCCTTAGCGGAATTAGAGGCAGCGGGCATTTATATAAAAATGATGACGGGGTATTGAATTTGGGCGGAAATAATTCAAATTACACGGGATGTTTTTGTTTTAATCAAGGAACTGTTAATCTTTTGGCAAATAGCACATATTTTAACGCTAAAATGACCGACTTTTCAAACAATGTAAATTTCAATATACAAAACAATCAAATTAATGATATAAATTTTGGAATTTTAACTTTAAACGGTCAAGCGAACATATACCCGGATGTTGACTTTAACAGCGAAACAATGGATACAATAAGCGCCTCACAATTAACAGGCTCAGGAGATATGTATATTCCAAATCTTTCTTTTATAGGAACTCCGACACAAAATTATATCGCAATTCCGTTTGCTGACTCCATTTTAAAGAATTCAGTTAAATACAATTCTCGTATTATACAAACACCAATTTATAATTATCTTGCTTCTTATAATCCAGTCAACGGATATTTTGATTTTTCAAGGCAAAATTTTAATTCAGGCATTCTTGCTTCACCGATTGCAACGCAAATTGCAGGATATTTAGCACAAGTTGATATGTTTCAAGATATTTTTTCTAATCTTGATATGGTATTAATTATGGATAAAAATAAAAAAATAGCACTTGAAAATTACAACAAATATAGCTATGAAACTAACGGGCAATTTACTTATTCACCTTTATCCATACCTGAACAAAAAAATGGAATTTGGTTTAAACCATATACCACTTTTGAAAAAATTCCTCTAAGGGGCGGTCCAGATGTTTCAAATGTGGGCTATGGAACAATATTTGGCGGAGAAAGCAAACTAATAAACCTTAAAAAAGGATGGAAATATTTATACGGCGGCTTTAGCGGATATAGTGGCTCACATCAAGCTTATGACGGCATAGGAATATATAATAACGGTGGTTTCATTGGAGCAGATTGCGCTTTTTATAAAAAAGATTTCTTTTCACTTTGGGCAATTTCAGCAGGTGCAAACAGTGCAAAAGCATCAACAAATTTTGGCAATGACAATTTCGCAATGTTAAATGCAGGCATAGCACAAAAATCAGGAATCAATATACCTATGTTTGAAAATAAATTCATCTTGCAGCCAAGCATAATGACTTCATATACATTTGTAAATACGTTTGATTTTAATACACCATACAATATTTCTGTTAATTCAAAACCCCTAAACGCAATACATGTTGAACCGCAAATAAAATTAATAGGGAATTTTAAAGATTTACTGCAGCCTTATTTATCTGTTTCTATTGCATGGAACATTCTTGATGACACACGATTTTATGCAAATGATGTATATCTATCAGAATTATCAATCAAGCCCTATGTTCGCTATGGAATTGGCATCCAAAAACGCATCAAAGATAGATTTAGCGGATTTTTTCAAATATACTTTACTAATGGCGGCAGAAACGGTGTCGGCTTGCAAGCAGGTTTTAGATGGGCTTTAGGTAAAGATGGCACAAAACCAAGAATAATTGAAAATAAAATACCTGAAAAACCAAAGACTGAAATAATTTTGCGAAACATTAATGTAAACAATATTTCCGCTAGTCTTCTTTAAGCTTAACTTAATTAAAATTCTAAAAATATCTTGAAAAATAAGCTGACATATTATAAAATGAATTTATAAGTTTAATATAAATTAAATATTAATATAGTAGAGAGTCAATAAAATCTAAAATAGATTTTAATGGCTCTTTTTTAATTTTATTAAATTTTAAGAACTAGATTAAATAAGGAGGAATTATGACTTTTAATGAACAAGATCACCCAAGGGATGAAATGGGTAAATTTACATTTAAAAATGGAGGAGAAGAAAATACAAACAAAAAAAATGAAAAACAAAATCAAAAAATGACACCTTTTAAATTAGGAGCTGAAATTAATGTCTATAAAAATGAAACTTTAGATGAAACTCCAGTAGAAATTTTATATGGTAAATCTAAAAATACTGAACAACAGGAACAAGCTGAAAATAAATATAGAAATATTTTGCTTGATGTATTAGGTAAAAAAGCAACACCGGCGATGGTGTTATTGAAAAATTCAAAACAACTTGAAAAAATAGTTAAAGAAAATGGATTGTGGGATAAGGTTAAACAAAAAACTATCGAAATAGGAATTGGAAAAGGTTATGATAAAGGGGGATACTGGTTAGCAAAAAATTATTTTAGCTACGGTCCAGATACAGCAGGCATGTTAGATATGGCACATAAAAAAAGAATGGAGCCTGAATATACAAAAGATACAATCAAAATTAAAAATTTTGACGATATTCAAAATAAACAAGATAGAAAATATCTTGTTAAGAAATTAAATGAACAATTTAGCGAGTATATAGATGTTACAAATATTGAAAATATAGAAGGATACAACTTTAAAGAAAACTCAGAGCCCAGTCAAAGGATAGCACAAGATAAGGATTTTCAAAATATAATCAAAAATAATAAAGAAAAAATTTTAAAAGGCGAAGAAATTAGTGGCAATTTTCCTCGTCATCAAAAATCAAATGAAAACAATTGGCATTTTGCGCTTGGTCATTTTGATATTAGAAATACTGAAATTGATAAAAAAGGCAACCTGCATATAAAAGTATATGATACTTACGATTTTAATAAAGAAAATAAAACAGTTGCAAATCAAGCTGGATACAAACAAATGCACAAAGGTAATCTAAAACCATTCTTCACAATTCATGATATATTGATACCAAAATCTGAACTTGATAGAATATGGAATGAGGAATAAAATGCAAACCAAATATAAAGCAATAATTGAATATATTTTAAGAATTGGGCTATTTTTGGTATTGAATAGGCAATTTGCATTCGAATTGCCTCTAATGATTTTGATGACTTTATCTGAATGTTTTCAGAAATACTACACATCTTCTGAAGATTGGCTCACAATTGTAATTATTGGATTAATTATTTATATGTATTTAGTTGCAAAATTGTGCGGAATATTTAAAAAATTAAATAATTTATATTTTATAAAAGCATTTTTGATAATTTGTTTAATAAATTTAATTTTAAATTTTACATATATGTTTACGGTTCAATTTATCCCATTTAAAATTTCATTTCATAAAATAGATGATTTTTGGTATTTTTACCCACTTCTCTTTGTTTATTATCGCATATTAAATTGGCTTGGTAAAAAATTTCCTAATACTTTAGGTAAAATTGGCTATTATTGCTCAATCGAGTTTTACAAGGATTTATTTAATAAATATAAAAATAAGGAATAAAAATGCAAGCCAAATCAAAAGCAATAATTGAATATATTTTAAGAATTGGGCTATTTTTGGTATTGAATAGACGATGTATATACATGTTTTTATTCACGTTTATAGCAAAATTATTACCTCAAAACGACACATTACCAAACGATTGGACATTTTTTGGATTAATATTTGTATTTCTAACGATTATATGTTCTTATTTAATTGCAAAAATATCAGGCATATTTAAGAAACTTGATAAATTAAATTTTATTCTTGGGCTAATAATTATATGTTTATTGAATTGTATTTTAAATATATCTTTAAACTTTTCAATTCAAATTGCTCCTTTAAAAATCACTTATAATCCTGATGGAGGCTTTTGGTATTTTTACCCACTTCTCTTTGTTTATTATCGCATATTAAATTGGCTTGGTAAAAAATTTCCTAATACTTTAGGTAAAATTGGCTATTATTGCTCGATTGAGTTTTACAAGGGTTTATTTGAAAAGATATTGTCTGAAATTAAGAAAAGGGGCTAAAAGCCCTTTTTAATTACAATCTTTCCAATAAAAAACTCACTTTATTGGACGATTTCAGAACTTTTTTGTTAGAATATGTTGCTTAAAATACATTTTGCAAATTAAACACTTTTTAAGAATTATTTTTAATTTCACAAGTTTTTATTTTATCAAGCCATTCCCAGTTGTATTTTGTGCAGTTTTCTTTGTTGATTCTAACTAAGCCATACTCTGTGTTCACCTCCAACCCTTCTTTACACATTCCTGTATCAAGACAATTATCACTTGCGAAATAAAATTGTATGCCAGGAAGTCTCATAGAAAAAAACCAAAGGAAAAATAGCATCCAAAGAGTTTTGTTGAATATTTTTTTGTTAATAAATGGGTAGATTATAAAAAGTATAACTAACAAAAAAGATAAGAATCGATACAGTGTAAGCTGGAATCCAAAGTCTTCTTTTAAAACCAATAAAATACCATTATAATAGGCAATTAATATGATAAATATAAAAGAAACTATGACTTTAAAAAGTATAAATATTGTTTTTTTGAGAATGAGCATAATGCAATTAATTTTATCATTTTATTTAATATTTGTCATCAAGACCATTGGGTCTTCTATGTTTAAGCAAGACTTCACATCTAATTGAATAATCTTTTCCCAAAGCTCTACCCTCATTATTTGCTTTAATGTCTTCCATAGCATCTTTATATTGTTTTACAATATCCTCCCCTTCAAAGATTACCTTTCTTGTTCCTTCTTCCAGCTCCCTTAATATGCTTTGTGCTTGAGATACATATTCTCCTGTTAAACCTCTTTGAGCAGCTTGGCAATTTGCCTTGGCGTGAAAATATTTATCTGCTCCAATTGTATTTGCTTCTATCATATCATTATAATTTCTTGCAAAATCTCCTAAGGCATTATCCCAATTTGAAGCTTTGTCTAAATATTTTTGACATAAATTTTCATATTCGTTGGATATTTTTGAATTTATTTTAGAAAAAATATTTTTTATTGATTGTCTAACCTCTTCTCTTAAACTATTGATATGTGATATAATTTCATCTAATTCATTAAGTAAGTTTATACAATAACAAGGGTCTGTTGGCTTTTCTTGTTTTTCTCCATTTGTGTCTGTATCAATAATTGCCTGAACATCATTTTCTTCTATAATATCTATATAACACTTGCAATTGGGATGTGGAAAATCAGGTATTTCATCAATTGAATTGAATGTTAATCCGTCTAAATCTTGGCATTTTTTGCAGGCATTGGGACTTGTTCTCCAGATATATGTGTTGTAGTTAATCCCTCCTTTGAGAGTTTTTTGTTTATTCATAGTTCCTCCTTTAAGTCTTTAGTGGTTTTGTATAGTAAATCTTCGCTATTAATGTTGTAGTTATTTTTAGTGTCAAAAATAATATTGTTAATTATTCCTTTTAGAATATATTTTTTGATTATTCTTGAAGAATAATTATTACAAGCATTTTTAAAGGCCGCTTTGGTTTTAGTTCCATAGATTCCATCTTCAATGAGTATGTTTTTCGCTTCGATGGGTGAGTTTTTTCGATTTTTATTGAGGATGCTTAAGCCTCTTTGTAAATCTTTAATTGCTTGCGAAAAACCAATATTATTGCAATGTTTTTGAAAGAATTCAACAACCTCTTTTTGGGTACAAGAAGGTGTTTTTTCTTTTTCGATTTTTCTTCTTAAAGTTAGAAGTTCGCTAATGCTTGAATAGAGAATTTGGGCAGGTGATAAATTATTGCCTAACTCTTTGATTAGTTTATTTCTTAACTTATTAATCTTTTGCTGTTTGATACTATCTTCGTATATTATTTTTGCAGCATTTTCAAATACATTTTGATTTTGCATAGTTACTCCTCAAGTTTAAAGTATGTCCAGAAAATTAAAACAATAAAAATAAATAAAAAATGGTGAAATAAATAAAAATATGAAAAAATTAATTAAATAATATTAATTGTATTCATAAATACAATTATTGTCAAGTATTAATATATTAAATAAATTGTTAATTAACTAAAAATAATTTAAAACCAAAAAAGAGGCTTATTTTAAGCCTCTTTTCTAAACTTCTCCCCAGGTTGGACTCGAACCAACAACCTACCGGTTAACAGCCGGTTGCTCCGCCATTGAGCTACTGAGGATTATTTCAAATCTTATTTAATTGTCATATACTTCGCTCAATAGCGGAGCTTGCTCCGGATACTTATCGTTCGCATTCGCTCACT
>CALUWJ010000017.1 GCA_944324455.1 Candidatus Gastranaerophilales bacterium
CCTATACCATTTTGGAAAGAAAAGATACATAATAGTCAAGACGACAACAATCAGAAGTTATGGAGGGTAACAATGGTGTAAAAGAACACATGGTTTGATTATTATGTACGGTTGGTTTGATTATTTTAGTAATAGAAATATAAAAATCTTATTTAACTTTTGTCATTTTATAAATTTTTTATTTTACCACGACCTAGGATTTTATTCCATAAAATCCGCCTAAATTTGGAAGGTCTTACAAATTTTGCCCGTTTTTCGCTACATTATATAATTCCATACAATAGAATACAGGAGTGTTAATTAAATGAAAGGATAGAATATTTTGTCAAATCAAAACATTTTTAAAAATGCAGCAGAAATTTTATACAAAGATGAAAAGAAAAAGAAAAAAGAAAAAGAATTAAGAAATTCACTTATCAATGAATTAGGTGACGAAATAGAACCAAAACATATACTGTATTCATCAAATGAAGAATTAATGAAAATGAAAGATGAAAAAAATAGAAAGAATAAAGATATTCCAACAAGTTTAACTGATAATAGTGTTTCAAATGAAGATAATGATGTTTTAAGAGGCGGAATAAGTCATACTAAAATCAACCAAATAGAACCTAAAGATAAAAAATTTGAAAATGAAGTAAAAAAACGTGAAACTGCATTAGAAATTTCAAACGATAATCAAATCGCAAAAAATTTTTTAAATATATTTGCAGGACCTGATGCCACAGGAATGTTAAATATTGCTCAAGGGAATGAAGATTCTAATTACACAAAAAATTCAACAAAACTGCTAAACATAAATGACAACAATTTATATGATTATAAAAATGGTGAAATTAAAAAATTTAAAGAACATATAGAAAATAAAGTACAAGAACAATTTAAAGATTTTGGATATAATTTAAATGAAATTGAAGGCAGAATATATCACGATAATTCAGCACCAATTAAAAGAATAAAAAATGATGATAGCTTTAAGAAAGCATTGATTAAAAATAAAGATAAAATTTTAAATGGAGAAAATTTTACTACAAGATTTAAAAAGAAAAGCCCATTAAAAACATCAAATCTTCATAACGCCTTTGGAAGTGTTGATTTTCTAAATTCAGGAATGGATAATAATGGAAATTTACATTTATATATGTTTGACACCTATGATTTTAATGCTAACGAAGGACCACTGATTGAAGCAGGCAGAAGACAAATGCTAAAAGGAAATTTAAAAGGTAACTTTTCTATTCATGATATAGTATTAACAAAAGATGAGCTTGATAAAATATGGAACAAAAAATAGATAACAAGCATATTATGAAGTATATTTTAAAGGCAATATTATATATTGCCTTCTTGTGGTTTATATACGATGTTTTTCTTATAATGCCCGATGTTATACTGGCTCTTTTTTATAGTATTTTACCTGAAAAATTAACAGTAAGTGAAGAATTTGAAAATATTTGCATCACTTCATTATTATATGCACCAATCGTATTTTCGCCAATTATTTGCTATGTTATAGCTAAATTATTCGGTATTTTTAAATATATTGATAAATTAAAGAATATAATAACCAAATTTTTAGTTCTTATCTTGGTTTCTTTTTTATCGTTTTTAATATTGTTTTTGAAAAATAGCTATAATAATTCTAGTTTTAAAATATCATTATGCTTGTCATTAACCGTTTTTGGCTTGATTCCAGCTTTCTTGTTGTATAAATTTTTTAAGTATTTAACTAAAAAATATCCAACTCCATTAAAAAAAATTGGTTATTATTGCTCGATTGAATTTTATAAAAACTTATTCAAAAGAAAAAATTTCTAAAATCTCTTACATAATTCCTTGCAAATTAATACAATAGCTCAAAGAAATTGTAATAGAAATATATATGCTAAAATCTAACCCTATCAGAAACAAACATAATAAATACCAATAAAAATGAAATAAATGTATAAATAATTATGCTAATTAAATTTAATAAAATCATTTTCCAATCTTTTTTGGTTTTGTTTTTTGAAAATATTTTTATAAAAAATATAAAGATTAAAAATAAATCTAAAATAGGTATCAAAATAGTATCAGCAAAACCAAGAAAAATGACGATAAAAAGAAGTTTTTCAAAAAAATCTATGTTAATTAGCACAATTAAAAAACTTAAAATAGGAGTTAATAGCAAAAACAAAAGTGCAATTGAAATATATTTAAAAATTTTATCTATTTTATTCATTTTATTATTTTATCAAAATTTATCTTTAATAGTTATGAAATTTAATAAAAGATTTACTTTTAAACAGCTGCATTCCAAAAACTTTTTAAGTGTAACAAGACATGTTTATCAAACAATCAAATAATACACACAAAACATATTAAAAGGGTTTTAAGTAAAAACCTAAAACCCTTTATTTTAATTGGTTGCGGGAGCTGGATTTGAACCAACGACCTTCGGGTTATGAGCCCGACGAGCTACCAGACTGCTCCATCCCGCGATATTAACGCGTATTTGAGTAAACTCATTTAACATTTATATTATGCACCGTAAATTTTAAAAATCAACCCTTTTTATAACAAGGAATTATATATTTTTTATATTACAATATTATTATGGTTGAATTGAGTGTTATTATACCTGTATTTAATAGCGAAAAATATATTGAACAATGTTTAAAAAGCATTGTAAAACAATCTTTTAAAGATATTGAAATTTTGTGTGTTAACGACGGCTCAACGGACAATACAAAAAATATTCTAGAAAATTTTCAAAAAACTGATAAAAGAATAAAGGTAATAAATAAGGAAAATACAGGTTATGGGCATAGTCTAAATTTAGCGTTAAACATGGCTGTTGGTAAATATATTTCAATCATTGAATCTGATGATTGTATTAAAGAAAACATGTTTGAAACACTATTAAATATAATCAAAAATAATCAGTGTGATATTGTTAAAGCAAATTTTTATATAAAAGGTAAAAAAATAAAAAAATATAATTCAAAATATTTTATAAACTCAATAAAAAATATTGATAATTTCCCTCAAATGCTTTTAATTCAGCCAAGTATTTGGTCTTCTATTTATAAAAAAGATTTTTTATCTAAAAATAATATTAAATTCAATGAAACAAAAGGGGCAAGTTTTCAAGATATTTCTTTTCATTTTCAAACTATGTTTTTGGCAGAAAAAGTATTTTTAGTTGATATGCCATTATATTATTACAGAACAAATAATCTCCAATCATCAATAAATTCATGTGATAAACCATTTTTAATATTTGATGAATTTGATAAAATCAATGAGTTTTTAGAAAATAAAAAAATCAATAAAGAATTAACTGAGATAAAAAAAATATTTGAATTTAAAATTGCTTTGTGGAATTTTAATCGTATTAAAAATAAATACAATAATTCTTTTTTAGATAAATTTAACGATTATATAAAAAACAGGAATTATAAAGAAGTAATTAATAACAAAAATTTGGATAAAAAAACTAAGTTCTATTTGTTTTTATTTTTAAAATCAAAATTTTTATTTAAAATAGTATGTACAATAAGGAAAGCGATTAATAAATATGTCCAATCAAATTAATACTGTTTGTGTTTTTGCAAGTTCATCAAAAAAAATTGATAAAATTTATTATAATGATGCATATAATTTAGGAGTTCAGCTGGCCAAAAATAGTTATAATGTTGTTTATGGCGGCTCTAATTTAGGTTTAATGGGCGAAGTAACACAAGCTGCAAAAGCCCATGGAAGCGATATCATTGGAGTAATGCCTGAAAAGCTTTATAATTTTGGAATTCATCCGGGAGATTGTACAAAATTCATCCTAACAAAAGGCATGAGAGAAAGAAAAGCAAAAATGGATGAGTTATCTCAAGCCCTAATTGCAATTTCAGGCGGCTTTGGTACATTAGAAGAACTCTCTGAAATGCTTGTTCAAAAACAGCTTGGATACAACAACAAACCAATTGTAATTTTAAATACAAACGGTTTTTATGACAATTTAATTAAATTTTTTGATGATATAATTCAAAAAAACTTTGCACCAAAAGAAACATATAATCTCTATTATATTGCAAATACACCTTTTGAGGCAGTAGAATATATTAAAAATTACAATTTCAAAGAAATTGATTATCTAAACAAAAAAATAATGCTAAAATAAAATCAACCTTTAGTATAATTACAAAATAAGAAATTTATTACATACTATAATTGTAAGGATAAGACTTAGGGATATATGCTGGATAAAATTCAAAATACCGGTTCAGAATCTATTACACAAAGTCAAAATTTGGATAGAATTAGAGGCTTAGGCGTATCAAATCCTTTTGAAGAAGATGATAAAGGGTTTTTTGTCGATGAGTCAAACATTTCTTCATTGGCTCTTGAAAAATATCAAAGAGAATTAGATGTAAAAAAATTCAGTGATATTTTAATGGAAACTGATGAAAAAGCAGCAAATGAGCTTGTTATAAAACAAGCATTTGATGGTACTTTATCTATCGATAATGATGATTTTTTGTCTGAACTTTTAAATAATGAAGATTTTATAAATGAAATTGCTTTATAAAAATGTATTTAATAAAATAAAAAAGTTTTATCATTTAAAAATCTTGAAAAAGCGATATTACAGATTAGGAAGCTGTAATTGTTGTGGTGCATGTTGTGAAAATATTTATGTTAGGCATAATGGTTCTGTTATAAAAACCGAAGAAGAATTTTATAAAATTAAAAAAGAAGATAATTATCCTTTTTATCAGTTTATTAATGTGGTTAAAAAGGATGATTTTGGTTTGGTTTTCGAATGCACTAAATTTGATAAAGAAAAAAGATTATGCAAAGACCACAAAAATAGACCCTCGATATGCAGAAATTATCCAAGCGAAGAAATCTTTTCTTTTGGTGCGCAATTGCAAGATAATTGCGGGTTTAGTTTTACTCCAATTCAATCTTTTGAAGAAGTATTTAAAAAAATTTCCAAAAAACCCGTTAAAAATTTTGAAAAACTTAATTAAAAGTAAACATTCTATCGTTAAATTTCAATGCTTGCATAGATAATTCAACATCATGTACTCTTATATATTCAATATCGTTTTGAATAAACCAGCTTGTAGCTAGTGCTGTTTGAATATCAGCGTTTTTCGGTTCTTTAGTGTTAACGACATCTTGTAAAAATCTTTTCCTTGAAACACCTGCTAAAATTGGATATCCTAATGATTTAAACTCAGAAATTCTTTTTAATAAAGTAAAGTTTTGTTCAGCTGTTTTTGCAAACCCAAAGCCAACATCAATTATGATATTTTCTTTTTTTAATCCGTTTGAAAGTGCATATTGAGTTTTGTTATAGAGTTCTTGATAAATTTCATCAACAATGTTTTCATATTGTGCTAATGAATCCATTGTTTTTGAATTACCCCTAGAATGCATTATAACCAGTTTTTTATCGGCTTCTTTACATATATTAATAAATTCAGGGTTATTTAAAAAGCTTACATCATTAATAATATCCGCTCCTGCATCAATTGCAGCCTTAGCACAGCCCAATGACATTGTATCAACACTTATTTCAATGTGCGGATATGCGGTTTTTAGGGCTGTAACAATAGGAGTAACTTTTTCAATTTCATATACAACGGAAACTAAATCGGCATAGGGTTTAGTTGATTGAGCGCCAATATCAATAACTTGCGCACCTTGTTCAATCATGTCGATAGCATGATTCATTGCTTTTTCTATTTCAATAAACTCTCCGCCATCAGAAAATGAATTTGGGGTTAAATTTAAAATTCCAACTATTTTACTTCTTTTATAATCTTTGGTTTCCAGTTCAATTTGTTCCATTAAAATATCAGATAGTTTTGATAGTGAGAATGGTTGATTATTTAATTTTTTAGCAACATGTTCAATTTGCGATAACGTACCTGATAAAATGCAATCTGAAAAACTAATAGAACAATCTATAACACCGCGATTAACGGCACAATCGCAACCGACAGAAAGAGCTGTTTGCTTTATTATGGTTGCTTGAGATGGTGTTACATCAAATATTTTAATTGATATAAACTTGTGTTTTTTAATCGCATGGTTGACATAACCTTCATCGAAACCAACCGATGAGATTTCTTTATTTATAAATTTTCTTAAAACTGTTTTTGATAAAAATTGCATTTTTTTGTTTAACAAATATAATTAATTATAACAATACATTAATATTAATAGATTAAGCATAACATTAAGTCAAGGAGAATAAAATGGCAAACGCTAAATTAACAATTACAGCTCGTGAAGAAGGTAAAAATCCTCGTCAAATTAGAGCAGCAGGTTTTTTACCAGGTTCAATATATGGTAAAGGCATGGAAGCAAAAAATATCCAAGTTAATACCCATGAGTTTGAAATGGCATATAAAAATAACCAAGATGCCACTTGGGAACTTACTTTAGGAAGTGAAAAAATAAATGCAAAAATTCAAGAGTTGCAAGTAAATTATGCAACTAATGAATTTTTAAATGTTGAGTTTGCGCTAGCTTAGTTATTCATTTTCTTCATAGAATGAACTTGAAAAAACTTCTTGAGAATTTAGAGAATCAACAAAATGATTATATCTTTCCATTCTCAATTTTAGCCAGCCTAACATTAAGTCTGAACCAGAAATTTTAACTACACGAACAGGAGCGAAACAGTTTCTGTTCGTGTTGTATTTTTCTTCCATAAATGTTTGACATTTGCAATTTAATTCTTCAATTAAATCATATAATGTTCTCAACCATGCGCTCTGGACTGATAATTCGTCAACTTTGAATTCTAAAATCATATTCCCACCTGCCTTTGTAACTGCAATTACTTTGAAATCTAACTTGCTAGTACAATTCCACGAAAATTACTTTTGTAACAGAAAACACTACATTTAATGTAGTGTTTTCTTATAATGATTTTAATTTTATTGCAAATGATAGTAGTTAAATGATGTTTCAAGCAGTTTTCCATTAACAAAGGCAAAGTTTCTGTCTGCTATTGTATTTTTTTCTCGTTCTTGTACTTTTAAACTGTCTGTGTCTTTGTCTTGGTATATAGTTATTTCTGTATCATTAATTTCATTTTTTATTTTTAATTTTTTTATACTTCCATCTTTATTAAATTGAAGGTTGAATATCATATCTCCTGTATCATTTTCTTTTTCAACTGCGCTTATGTAATCTAAATTTTGCGCATTTCTTTTTATTGTTGTAGTTGTTTTTGAATTTTTATATGTATATGTATACGTCCCGTCATTATTGTTTTTTATCTCGGGTGGTATTATAAGTATGGTGTTGCTTGTTAATTCAAGTATTGCTTTTCTGGCATCGCCATTAAATCCTGCTTTAATTGCGCTAAATATTCTATAATTATATGCATCAGCGTTTATATTAAGTGCATTTTGTATTTTTGATTGATTTGTTCTTAGCGATTTGTTAGTGCCGTCAATTTTGTTTTTTAGTTCTTTCAGCATTTCATATCCATCTTTTTTTATATCTTCAATATCTTCTTCATCAACTCCCATTTTTTCAAGTGCTTTTATATCTTCTTCAAAAACCAAATTGGCTGTTTTAATTTTTTCATTATTTAATAATTCGCATTCTTGAATGTAATTTTCTGCATTGTATGTTATTAAACTTGGAATTGTATTTTTTTCATCTTCGGGAGGAAGGCCTATTAATTTTGCCATATTGATTAAGTTTGCGATCATTGTGTCTATCACGATATTATCCATCCCTGCTGTTTGTTTATTGGTATGAATATTTGTTTGATTTAAATAATCATTTACTTCTTTTGCTTTTTTATTGTATAAGTAGCCAACATAAACTTTTGGATCTATAAAATAATCAGGACTGTTGTTTTGTATGCTTTGTGATTGAGTATTATTAGGATTTGAGGTTTCTTTTTTGCCTTTAAAATTTAAAACAGGCTGGTTTTTATATATTACGGGGATTATATTCATAATAAGTTACCTTTCTTTATTGTATATAAATTTCCTAAATAAAAAACTTTGCGCATGTGATATTATAAAATTATGGCTTTTAAAAATGATAATATTAAACAACAAGTTAAAAATATGCCAAAATTGCCGGGGTGTTATCAATATTTTGATAAAACCGGCGAAATTATATACATTGGAAAAGCAAAAAATCTTTATAACAGAGTCAATAGCTACTTTATGGGAAATAAAAAAGACTCTCCAAAATTGCAAGTCATGGTGCCTCAAATTGAACGAATTGAGTGCATTGTTGTTAATTCTGAAATTGAAGCTTTGATTTTAGAAAATGAACTGATTAAAAAACACAAGCCAAAATATAATATTTTATTAAAAGATGACAAAAAATTTCCTTATTTTTTAATAACAACAGAAGATTACCCAAGAATATTGGTTGTAAGAAAAGCCAATAAAAATCCGCTCAAAGGTAAATATTACGGTCCTTATACTGACTCAAGAGCAATGCATGCGACGCTTGAAATAATTAACAAAATTTTCCCCATTAAAAAATGCAATCATCCGAAATATAAAACAAGAACTTGCCTTTATTATGACATTGGTCAATGTTGCGGTCCATGTCAAAATAAAATATCTAAAGAGGAATATAAAAGTATTATAAAAAATGCAGAGCTTTTTCTATCCGGCAGAAGAAAAGAACTTATTAAAACTCTAAAAAAAGAGATGAATAAAGCAAGTAAAAATTTTGAATATGAAAAAGCGCTTTTATACAGAAATAGTATTCAAGATATTGAAAAAACTCTTGAAAAGCAAAATATTGTTTTTAAATCTTCTCAATCAAATTATGATTATATTGGAATAGTTAATTCTTCAAATTTAATTTGTGTAAGTATTTTGCAGGTTAGACAAGGAAGATTAATAAATAAAAAAGACTTTTCATTTTCTCAATTTTTATCTGATAATGCTGATTTAGATGAAATTACTCAAAGCGCTATAAGAGAATATTATATTATGCTAAATGATGAGGAATTACCTTCTAAAATTATTCTATCTGATACATTTAATGATTTTGAATTATATCAAAAATGGCTTACTTTGAGATTAAATAAAGAAGTTAAAATTATTAAGGCAACATCTAAAACAGATAAAGAAATGCTAAATTTAGCCCTTAAAAATGCTAAATATAATATAGAACAATTAAAACTAAAGGAGTTATCGAATATACAAAATGATTATAATGAAGTTGGTTCATATATTCAAGAAAAATTAAAATTATCTAAATTCCCACATACTATCGAATGCTATGATATTTCTCATATACAAGGTACAAATACCGTTGCATCAGGTGTTTATTTTGAAAACGGTCAGCCTAAAAAATCTAAATATAGAAAATATAAGCTTAAAACAATTAAAAAAGGTGAAGTTGATGATTTTAAATCTATGAGAGAAATTTTATCTCGAAGATTTAAAAGAATTAAAGATGGCAATATAGAACCTCCGGATTTAATTATAATAGATGGGGGTAAAGGTCAGTTGTCTTCTGTAATTGAGATAATGAACGAGTTTAAACTTAATTTAGATATTGTTTCATTAGCCAAAAGAGAAGAAGAAGTGTTTTTACCCAATAAAAAAGAGCCTGTTATTTTAGCGCAAAATTCCGCAGCACTTCATTTATTTCAAAGAATTAGAGATGAAGCTCACAGGTTTGCTATAACTTTTCATAGGCAGTTAAGAAGCAAAAATATGCTATCTTAGCTTTTAATTTAAAAATTCATCAAATTCTTCATTGTCTTCTATTGGCGGGATTTGTGTCATTCTTTCATGGCTTAGTAACTTACCGTTTTTGAAACTGTATTCGTGTTTTATTTCTTCACTTCCGTCTGACAGTTGTCTATAATCTTTATTGTATTTTTCTAATTCATTGTTTTGAAAGCTGTAAAATTTTGCTGTTCTGCTGTTTCCGTTTGCCCAAGCCCTGCCGTCTTTTGAATATGTTAGGATTTTACCGGAATAAAATTCAAAATTTTGTGAATATTTTGTGCTGTCATTATTGTATCTTTCAAAATTACTTATATAGGTTGAAATATCGTTACTAATGTTAAATTCAAAATATTCACCCACTTTTTCTGTTCCATTTGCTAATTTTTTGTAATTTTTCATATAAAACAATAAATCACTGAAATTGCTGTATTCATAATGCTCTTTTGTTGTTTCGCTACCGCCTTTTAATTGCTTGCAGTTTTTTTGAATGCATTTAATACTTAAATCGTCGCTGTCAAAAAATGTTCTTCTTGAAACCTTGTTTTCAGACATTTCTTCCATTATTTTATTATAATCATCTATATTAATAAATCTTCTGACAATATTTCCTGATGCATCTTTCATATCTTTAAAGCCGGTTTTTAAACCTTCTTGCAGCAGTTTAGCAACTTCATTATATTCTTTTTGGCTTTCTTTTATAATTTCTTTGCTTTTGTTTATAATTTCATTGCCATGGCTTATGATTTCATTTGTCTTTTTACTGATTTTAAATGGAAAAACCCCTTTTTTAAATGTTGTTGTTATTCCTGCTGTTAGTGATAAAAATCCTATTGCGCCTTTGATTATATTTGTTTTATTTGTGTTTATTTTATTAAGCAGGCCGTTATTTGCAATTTGTTTATTTAGATTAATGTTGCCTGATTTAATTTTAGTCGTTAGTGTTTGAATTGGTTTAGAAATTAATTTTTTATTATTTTTTGCGATTTTTATAGCAGTTTGCTTTATAGGTTTTATTGTTGTCATATTCTCTCCTTGTTGCTTTAGCATAAAGATAAAACGCGAAAATAAAAAAAATTGCCAATGTTTTTTTTGTTCCATTTTTTATTTTAATACAAATTAACCTTATTGGATGACAAGTTTAATTCTTGACAATATTTCTTTATTTAATAAAATAATTATTATTAGTTTACGGCGACATGGCCAAGTGGTAAGGCAGGAGCCTGCAAAGCTCTTATCCCCAGTTCGAATCTGGGTGTCGCCTTTTTTATTTAGATGACATTTTTCATTATTTCTTTTTCATCTTTTTCTACAATTTTAGCAGGATATCCGGCATGGTGTAATTTTGGCAGTAACCAATCTGCGCTGTATTCAACAAATTTCGGGTTGTCATCATCTGTATCGACACAGATAAATGTAACATTGCCGTTTAAATCTTGCTTATAATCAACAATAGCTATTTCATGGCCGTTTATAACTTTGTTTGGTGCACCTTCAGTTTTAGGATTGTAAAGAGGGGTGCTTGTTCTTCCTGATGTTTGATTTGTTAGAACATAGCCTGCAATTATATCTTCACCTGAATTTAGAGTATCTAAAATGTGTTTTTGCATTTTTTCAAATGAACAATTATATCCTATTAAATTTTGGTCATCATCTATTTTTTGATATACCAGAGATGTTATTTCTTTATTTTTGATTAGAGATTCTACATAGGTTTTTTCAACTTCTATAAGCCCTGCAGGTGAATCGGATAATGAGTCATAGTTGTTTTGGGTACCTGTGTGCATAATGGCACTTTGTATTAAAACATCAACAATATTTCTTTCGCCTTTATCGTAATATTTTTCTTGAATTTTCGCTCTTATATATGCATTTTTATCTGCCGAAATTTTTAGTTTTACTTTTTTAAAGGAAAATTCTTCTTGTTGGGCTTTAAATATTTTTAATATATCTATTGCTTCAAGCGGATTTTTTGATAATGATTTTAAATCCAGATTTATGCTTACTGCTTTTTCTTCACTTGAGAGTTTTGAAACCCAGCGAGTAAATTCAGCGGGATATTTGTCTGCAAAATTAACTTCATTAGACGCAGCTGCACATGTTGCTGATGCCTCTACATCCATTAATGATGGGTCTTTTTTGACTGGCTCATCATCAGGTAAATAATCTAAAATTGCTTTTTTTTCATGTTCTGGGATATCTCCGAATGTTTGTGTTACAACTCTTGGGTTGCATAGAATATCAAGAGTACAAGATATTAAATTTTTGGCATCAAAATCACAAGCTCTTTTTGTTGTTGCCATATCATATAAATTATCAAGAGTTGTTGAGTTATCGTTTTTTGTTTTAGATAAGAGTTTACCATTTTTTAAAAGTAAATCTAATTGCATTGCGCAAGTTAAATTTTCTGCATTCGGGCTTATTGGAATATCTTTAATGTAATTTAAAAGATAAGTGTATTTTTTTGTGTCAGATGGTGATAATGTTGTGTTTATTTGGTTATAAGCTAAAACATTTTGCGTTGTAGGCGTTGTTTTAAAATTTGCATCAATAGAATTTGAAGAAACATTGTCTTTTTTTGTTTGTTTCTTTAAACTGTAAGCATTTGTATTTATGTTTTCTTTAAATTTTATACTATTAATCATAGTATTATACTAACCTATTCGTTTTATATTAAAATAAAAACGCTAAAATAAAAAAAATTGATATTTATTAAGAATATATTAACACTTTATGAATTTTAATATACAATTATAATATAAAGTAATAAAATTTGAGGCATAAATGATTAATAAATTGCAAAACAGTGATATTTTAAATGCAGTTAATACCATAGATTGCGAAATTGAGGCAATCGAAGAATTGAAAAATAATTTGGATGATAGCTTAACCGCTGCACTTGATTTGATTGAGCAAGCTAAAGGCAGAATAATATTGACCGGTATGGGGAAATCAGGTCATATAGCAAAAAAAATTGCTGCATCATTAGCTTCAACAGGTACCCCATCATTTTTTATGCACCCTGCGGAAGCAAGCCATGGTGACTTAGGTATGGTTACTGAAGATGATATTATAATTGCTATTTCAAACAGCGGCGAGTCAAGAGAATTGGTTGACGTTTTAAATTATTCAAAAAGATTTGGTATAAAATTAATTGCAATAACAAAAAACCCTGATAGTTCATTAGGAAAAGCAGGTGATATAGTTCTTAAATTGCCTCAAGCAAAAGAAGCATGTCCATTAGGATTGGCTCCAACTTCATCAACAACAGCAACATTGGTTTTAGGCGATGTTATTACTGTTGGAATGATTAAGAGAAAAGGTTTTTCAAAAGCTCAATTTAATCAAAGACACCCAGGGGGAAAACTTGGCTCTATTTTGCAAAGGGTAAAAGATTTAATGCACACAGGAGATGAAATGCCGATTTTAGAAGAACATTCTACGCTTAAAGAATTGATTTTAGAAATGACATCAAAAAGATTGGGATGTGTCGGCTTGATTAATAAACAAGGTGAATTAACAGGAATTTTCACTGATGGTGATTTAAGAAGATGTATTGAAAAAAATGCTCAAACAGCTTTAGCGATTGATATAATGACTAAAAATCCTACAATTGCGTCAAAAGATATGTTTACATCTGAAGCTGTTAAAATAATGAATGATAAAAAAATTACAAATATGTTTGTTGTTGAAGATAAAAAGCCGATTGGTGCAATTCATATTCATGACCTATTGAAAAATGGTGCAGGCTAGTTTAGCATGTTTTTGAGTTTTTTAATTTCATCTCTTAATTGAATTGCGCGCTCAAAATCAAGCAATTTAGCGGCTTTATGCATATCGGTTTCTAACTTATCTAATAATTTAGGTAAATCTTTAATGTCTGTATTGTATTGCGCCATTTGTTCGGCTACTACATCTTCAATGCTTCTATAGCTTTGAACAAGCGATAATAGATTATTTTGAACTGATTTTTTGATGGTTTTAGGAACGATATTATTCTTTTTATTATATTCCATTTGAATTTTTCTTCTGCGCATTGTTTCTTCAATTGCTATATGCATTGAATCGGTTATTTTGTCCGCATACATTATAACTCTGCCATCTGCATTTCTGGCACTTCTTCCTATTGTTTGAATTAATGATGTTTCGCATCTTAAAAAACCTTCTTTATCTGCATCCATTATTGCAACTAGTGAAACTTCTGGTAAATCCAGACCTTCTCTTAAAAGATTAACTCCGACCAAAATATCAAACTCGCCTAACCTTAAATCTCTTAAAATTTCAACTCTTTCAAGAGACTTTACTTCGCTATGAAGATATCTTACTTTTAGTCCTTGGTTTTGCAAATAGCTTGATAATTCTTCCGCCATTTTTTTGGTTAGGGTTGTAACAAGGGTTCTATCACCTTTTTTTGTTGTTTTTTCAATTTCTTTGATTAAATCTTGAACTTGTCCTATTGTTGGTCTAACATCAATTTCAGGGTCCAAAAGACCTGTCGGGCGAATGATTTGTTCTACAATTTGTGAAGCTTCTTTTTTCTCAAAATCGGCAGGAGTTGCTGAAATATATATTTTTTGACCATTTTTTTCTTTGATTTTTGAATAAAATTCTTCAAAAGTCAGTGGTCTATTGTCAACAGCGCATGGTAATCTAAATCCAAAATCAACTAATACATCTTTTCTTGCCCTATCTCCAAAAGACATTCCTTTTAACTGTGGCAGGGTAACATGAGATTCATCAACCACAACTAAAAAATCTTCATTAAAATAATCTAATAATGTAGCAGGTGGTGTCCCTGGAGCACGCCTTTCAATTATTCTTGAGTAATTTTCAATTCCCGAACAATAGCCCATTTCTTTAATCATCTCGATATCATAATTAACTCTTTGTGATAATCTTTGAGCTTCTACTATTTTATTTTGAGCTTTTAGTTCGATTAGGCGGTTATTTAATTCTTCTCTAATTAAAGATAGAGTTTCATCAATATCATCATCATAAGATAAGTAATGAACAGCAGGATATATAACAATTTCTGTTGGTTTTTCTATTATTTCACCTGTTATTGAATCAATTCTTGTAATTGATTCAATTTCATCTCCAAAAAATGAAATTCTGTTAATAATTTTTTCATAACTTGGCATAATTTCAACTACATCGCCGCGTGCTCTAAAGGTTGAGCGTTTTAATTCAACATCATTTCTTTCGTATCTAACACCGACCAGATAAGTTAACAAGTCTTTTCTTGAGACCTCTTGCCCTATTGAAAGGTTAATTGTACCTCTAAAATAATTTTCAGGCAGCCCTAAACCATATATGCAGCTAACGGAAGCTACAACGATTACATCATTTCTTTCATATAGGCTTCTTGTTGTGTTATGGCGTAATCTATCTATCTCGTCATTTATTGTTGCTGATTTTTCAATATATGTATCTGTCCTTGGTATATATGCTTCGGGTTGATAGTAATCATAATATGAAATGAAATATTCTACTGCATTATTTGGGAATAATTCTTTAAATTCATTATATAATTGAGCGGCAAGAGTTTTATTATGAGCAATAACAAGGGTTGGCTTTTGAACTTTTTCAATGACATTTGCTATTGTGAATGTTTTACCTGAGCCTGTAACACCCAATAAAATTTGAGAATCCATGCCATCATTTATGCCGTCAGTAAGTGCTTTTATTGCTTTTGGCTGGTCGCCTGACGGTTTAAAGTCTGAATTTAGAACAAATTTATTATATTTCATAATAAAATTTTAACCCAACTCAATTGCTCTTTGCATAGTCTTTTTAATAGTTTCATCCAATATATTATTAATATTTGACTCATTTAAAACATTGTTTCCGACTTCAGTGCATCCTTTTGGGGTCGTAACATTTGTTATTAATTGTTCTATATTGAAATTATTTTCCATTATCATTTTAGCACTTCCAAGTGCAGTTTGAGAGGATAATAAAATTGCTTCATCATAACTAAGGCCCAATTTTTGTGCTGATTTTGCCATTAAATCTATTATTCTAAAATAAAATGCGGGTCCTGAACCTGATAGGGCTGTTATAATATCCATTTTGTTTTCATTTGTTTTAATTACTTTCCCGCAATTTTGCATTAATTCAAATGCAAAATTAAATTCATCATAAGAAACTAAATCATTTGAGCAAATTGCGCTCATACCTTCATTAACTAGAGCAGGTGTGTTTGGCATTATTCTAATTATTTTTGCATTATTTAAAACAGAAGAGTATTTTTCTATTTTAACTCCCGCTAAAATTGATAATATAATTTGGTTTTTATAATTTGTTTTGATTTTGTTTAATATATCCAAAACTACAAAAGGTTTCGTCGCTAAAAAAATGATATCAACTTTTGAAACTAAATCTTCAATTGAATTGCTGTTATTAAAGTTGTATTTTTGAATTAATTTATTTTTAGAATCATTATTAATATCATATACAAATATATTTTCGCTATTTAAGAATTTATTGTTCATTATGCCGCCTAAAATAGCACTTGCCATTTTGCCGCAACCAATCACACCTAATTTTATAGAATTTTTGTCCAATTTTTGCATAACTTGACACCTCAGTATATCTAATATAGTATAGTAAATACCGACATAAATATAATGTCAACCCTTAATATAAATTAACAATAACAAGGAGAAGATAAAATGCGTCGTACTTTAGAAGGTACCAAAAGAAAAAGACAAAACGTTAGCGGTTTTAGAGCAAGAATGGCTACAAAAAATGGCAGACGTGTTATTAATGCAAGACGCGCTAAAGGTCGTCACAAAGTAGCAATTACAGCTAAGAACCGTGCTTAAAAAGGAAAACAGACTAAAGTCCAATAGGGCGTTTAGTGCAACATATAAAATTAATAATGTTGTTAAGTCTGATTTAATTGTCTTGTATATAGGTAGAATAAAATTCGACAAAAACTGCCCCACCAGGGTAGGTTTTGTTGTTTCAAAAAAAGTTCATAAGCGTGCAATAATAAGAAATCGAATTAAAAGGCTTATGCGAGAAAGTGTTAGATTGCTTTTAAAAGATACTTCTAGTATCATGTATAATTATCAAAGTTTTATTTTTGTTGCAAAAGATGGTATTGTTGACAAAAATTATGAAGAAATTTCTAAAACAATCTTAATATTGTTAGAAAAATTAGCAAATAAAATTATTTAGGGCTATTATAGATAGTACAATGGACATTTTATTAAAAAATCTACTTGAATCTCAAATGAAAGAAAAAATTCAAAAGCCCAACTGTCAAACGCGTACAGGCAGGTCTTTATTGGCGTTTTATTTGCAAACAAAATTTAAACAAATAATCAATCATGATAAAAAATCTGATAAGCAATTAATTTTGGATTATAAAAGCGATTTTCTAGATAATTTTACAAGCAGATTAATTAATCGCCCTCAAGATAGAATTTTAATTGCTCTAAGCGGTGAATCCGCAAGCGGCAAGTCGACTATTTGTGGTCAAATTGAAAAATGTATAGAGGAATTAAATTTACCTATTACTATTTTAAGTGCTGATAATTATTTTAAAGATATTTCATCTTTAATTGCCAAATACGGCAATTTTGATTTGTTGCGTGATAATGGTTATGACGTCGATTCTCCTGATAATTTTAATTTAGATCTTTTAAGAGAAGATGTTTTAAAGCTTCAAAAAGGTGAAGATATATTATCTCCTGAATATCTTGTAAATGGTACGGGAAAATCAAGACCCAAATCCTTACCTGTTAAATCAAGAAAAATAATCATAGTAGAGGGTATGTGCTCTATTTATGATAAAGTTCAAGATATATTTGATATAAAAGTATATGTTGATTTAGATGAAGATGAACGTAGAAATCGATTTATGAATCGTGCTAAATCTCGTAATCAGGATCATCAAAATGCCATAAAGCACTGGGATTATGTGAAGAATGCCGGGAAAAAATATGTTGCAGCCCATAAATCAAACTGCGATATTATAATCAACGGTGAATGTAATCTTGATTACTTTTCTCATATGGTTGAATATATTAATTTAATTACAAACAATTTTTACGAAGACTAGTAAAATTAACCATTTTAATTTGTTTGTAAAGTTTTGTAACAATATAAAGAGTATATTGCAATTTTATACTTAATATATACTTTATATATATGTGAACAAAATAAAAAGGTCGAAAGTTCACGAGAGTTACAAAAGATAAAGGCAAATAAAATGGGTTGGATTTCATTAACATTAAGAAGACAAAGCTTACAATCAGCTATCCAAGAACATGAATTGCGTGATATTGAATTGTCTCGTCAAACAAGAAGAGTACATAGACAATTAAGTTATGACCAATCTATTTACAATGCTGATAAGACTGAAGAACTTAGAATAGCAAAAGAAGAATATATGGCTATTCGTGAACAAAGACCATCTGTACAATCTGAAGAATACGAAGAATGGAAACAAGATTACGCGGATGCAAAAGAAGATTATGAAGCTCAAAAATTAGATATCAATGATTATTATGATGGTATAATGGAAGAGCTTGAAACCGAAGCAACAGATGAAGAAACAAGAATCCAAGACGAACAAGCATCTCTAGAAGCACAATTAGAAGCAATGAGAGCTGAACTAGAAACAGTTAAAGAACAAATAAGCTCTGATATAGATAGTTCAAAAATTAGCTTAAGCTAATAAAATAAATTAAATAAATCAGATTTAGCCGATAAATTTCTTAAATAATAAAAGAACTTTATCGGCTTCTTGTTTAAAGGTTTCAAAATCTGAATTGTTTTCTATTTTAATATTCCAGTTTTGATAATTATCTAAAGCTGTTTCCGTGTCATCATTTGAACTAACTAAAATGCCTCTTTTGGCTCTATTTATCTCATTTGATTCAACCCTTATTAAAAACGCCCCCTGTTTTTTAAAGAAATTCAGTTCAGATAGAACTCTTAAATCAGGAACAATTATTTTATCATATTGAATAAGGTTTTTTAGCCAAAAATCATTGCTTTGACTTCTTCCCCAATTACCAAGTTCAATTAAATCTTTTCTGTATAAATGTTTGTTTTTTTCTATTTCTTCAAATGTTAAATTGTTTCTTTTGCCGTATTCAATTTTAATTGCATCCCCAATTCCTATTCTTTTGAAGTTGGGAAGTTTTTCTAATAAAATTTTTGCAAGCGTATCTTTGCCGCTATATTGTTTGCCTGAAATAACGATTATATTTTTCATAATAAAATTATATTCCAAATAAAAAAAATAATTGTTAACTTTTGTTAATTTAAAAAATAAATTTTATCAATTAATTATTCAAAAAAAACTTTACTTAATTGTAAGGGAATTTATTTAATGTATTACACACAAAACGGGGGAATTATGACAGGTTTTACTATTCAAAATCCTAAAAAGGATGGTATTAAAAACGATTTTAGTTTTAGATTTTTAGAATATCAAAGTTCTAAAAAATACAGGATGATTTTAAAAAATCTTGAATTTGTTGATAAAAATAATGATAATTATCCTGATAAATTTCATGATTTTTATAATGATGAGCTAAAACTTAAAAATTTGAATAATATTTTAATTGAGAACAATCGCCAAATTGTGCGATTGATGTAATAAATAACACTTGAAAATATCAAGCGTTATTTATCAAGTTTTTCTTTTAATTTATAAGCTGCTGTTAATATTGGGTCAATTGAGCCTGAAAATGGCGGTGCATAAGGTAAATCCAAGTGCAATAAATCATCAACTTTTGTTCTTGATTTAAGGGCTGAAGCTATTGTATTTATTCTTTGTGCGATATTATCTTTGCAGCCTATTCCTTGAGCGCCCAATATCTCTCCGCTTCTTTTGTCTGCAACCAGTTTAATTGTTATATCGTTAACATTTGGCATATAGCCTGCTTTATCTTTTTTTGTTACGGTTGCAAAAACTGGAACCAGATTTATTCTGTCTTGATAGCTGATTGCATCTTTATATGTTAATCCGGTTTTAGAAATAGTGTATTCAAAAAACCTTGTTATTGTTGATTTTAGTACACCGTCAAAATTTTCAAAATATTTATCTGATGTGGCATTTATTGCTGCAACTCTGCCTTCTTTATTTGCAATTGTTCCAAGGCCAATATATGTCGGAATTCTTGTGATGATGCAATATGCTTCTGTGCAATCTCCGCAAGCATATATATTTGGATAATTTGTCCTCATTTTTCTATCAACATATATAGCTCCCGTTATTCCGATTTTAATACCTGCCTTTTTGGCTACTTCAATATTTGGGGATGCTCCTGTTGCTAAAACGCAAAAATCTGCAAAGATTTCATCACCTTTATCTGTAATCGCGCTTTTAAAGTTGTTATTTTCATCAACCGTAAATTTAACTATCTTTCTTGAAAAATATGGTTCTATGTGTGTATCACATTTTGAAACAATAATATCTTGAATGATTTTAGAAAAGTCATCATCAAAATCAGATGCCAGTTTTTCTTTTGATTCAACAAGTTTAACATCTATGCCGTTTTTAATAAATGCTTCAGTTAGTTCAATTCCTATGTATCCGCCGCCAACTAATAACACATTTTTTGATTGGAGCATTTTGTTTTTAATTTTAACTCCGCTTTCTAGGCTTCTTAGAGTAAAAATATTATTTGCATTTATATTTTCAATATTTGGAATATTAACTTTAGCGCCTAGTGCCAAAATTAATTCATCATAAAATATATGATTTCCGTTTATTAAAACACAGTTTTTATCTGGATATATTTCTTGTAATTCATGGTTTAAAAATACAGGAATACCATTATCTATAAAATTTTGCGGTGTTCTGATTATTAATTTATTTATATCATCAACACTGCCTTCAATAAAATATGGTAAACCACACAATGAATAAGCTATTTTGTCTTCGTTTGTGTATAGCTCAACATGATTATTCGGCTCTAATCTTTTTGCTTTTGAAGCAGCTTTTGCGCCCGCTGCTCCGCCCCCTATTACTATAATTTTTTTCATGGTAAATTTATCATACGAAAAGGAGAAAAATTTTGTATCTGACAGGTGGGCAATTTAAGGGTCATAAAATAGAAGTGCCTAAAAATACAAAACCAACACTTTCAAAAGTTAGAGAAAGTGTATTTAATATACTTCAGCAATTTGATTTTGAAAGTTATACTTTTCTTGATATGTTTGCAGGAAGTGCAATAATGGGTTTGGAAGCTGTTTCTCGCGGCTATAATGTATGTGAGCTTGAGATTAATCCAAAAACTGCTCAAATAATCAAAAAAAATTATCAAAAAATTAAACAAAAACCCCAAATAATAATAACAGATAGTTTAAAATTTATTACAGATAAAAAATTTGACATAATTTATATTGATCCTCCTTGGGATATGGATTATGCGCCGATTATACATAAAGCCTATTCTTTGCTTTCATCTGTTGGAGTTATTATTATTGAATATGATAAACAAAAAGCTATGGATTTAAATAAAATAATCTATGAACAAAGATTAAAACTTCAAATAATTAAATCTAAAAAATATGGTAGATGTTTAATTGATATTTTAAAAAAATCATGTTGATTTATTTAAAAAGTTTAGATTTTAATATATCTTAATAATTGTCTTTTTTTGGCAATTATTTTTATGTTTATATTTAAATTCTATATGAAAGTTTCTTTTTTAAATTTAAATAATTCTTATACATTTAATAAGAGCCGAAAAATTAATTCATCAAGTCAAAAAACTTTAACTTCAGATGTTTTTCAAAGAAATAACAATTTGACTTTTTGTGCAAGAAAAATATGTGATGTTAATTTAATATCAAGAAAAGGAAAAAAACCAATACCAGCACAAATTTGTGAATTAAATCATTCTCAATGTGATAGTAATTTACTCTTAAATTTAAACAGTTATTGGCGTGATACAGCATATACATCGGATATTGTTGATGATTTTTATTCAGGTTATAAATCAAAATATTTTGCTGTTGCTTTAGGCGATAGTGTAAATGTGAAACCTGATGACATTAAAAGTATAGTTGAATTTGACGTGATATATGATAAAGACGATGATGAGGGCTATTGTTATATAAATTTTTTACAATCAGCCCCTGAAATTGCAGATAACAAAAGAAGCCCAATTAAAGGTGCTGGTGCACTTGCTCTTTATGCTGTTGTTGATTATGCAAAAAGAAATAATTTTAGAAAAGTAAGTTTATTTAGTTCTAATAATGCTTTCTATGAAAAAATGGGATTTGAAAATGATGGCAGAGCCTGCAAACATTTAAACAACTGTGATTTTCATCTAGATAGGCGTGATTTTGATTGGTTTTTAAATGAAATCAGAAAGAAATATGGATTTTAAATTATTTAATAAATGAATTTCGCAAAATATTAAGTCCTTGCTTTTCTTCTTTTGTATTGGTAAATACTTCAAATAATATTGGTTTATCATATTCTTTGTTGCAAAAATCATTTATTTGTAACTCAAATTTTTCTTTAGAATTTGCGCTAAAATATTCAAAACCACATGATTTTGCCCAATCTTTTGCCCCGTTTTTATAATGCCCTGCGGCTGTTATTAATGGATCTGATTTTTCACCCCAACTTTTTTCGAAATATGGGTTTGTTCTCATTGTATAGCCTTTGTTGTTGTTAATTAATAAAATTCTAAAATTATTTTTAATGTGCCTGTTACCCAAAATATTCATATCGTAGAAAAAGGCCAAATCTCCTGTTACGCAAAAACATTTTTTTTGAGAATTTACTAAAGATTGACCAACTGCTGTTGATATAGCTCCATCAATTCCAAAACCTCCTGTGTTTGATACAATATTTATATTTTTTGGAATTTTAAAATAATTCATATTTTGCACAACCATTAATATTGCCAAATGTAATGAACAATTTTCAGGTAAATTTTTTGCCAATTTCTGAACTGCAAATGGTGTTGATAAAGGCATAGGATTTATTGATATTTGATTTATTTTTTCTTTTAATAATTTGAAATAATTTTCTTCTTGTGTTTTTTTATTTGAAAGTTCTGTGAAAATATTTTTATATCGTCCAACTATTAGTTTTTTCATTTTTTTATCTTCACGACTTGAATATTTATAATTTTCAGACAAACTCCAATATTCGGCATTGTTTAATATTTCATAATTAATATACGTACTGCTTATTCCGCCTAAGTCAATTACTATATCAGGTTTTAATTCGGGAGTATTTAATAATCTGAATTGCGGAATAAGGATTTTATTTTCTCCGTTATAATTTGATGCATGTTCACAAAACACTGCTGCGTCATAGTTTTTTGCAAAAGCGGAAATTGCAATTTCATCCTCTTTTTTAAAGGGTCTGTGTTTGCCGATTAAAATTCCAACTTTTTTATTATTTAAATCTTCTTTTAATTTATGAAAATCTTCAAATATGTATTCTGTTTTCCAGATGTCATCAGGAAGTGTTTTAACTTCAAAATTATATGACGCAGGGCAATTTATATGAATTGGTTCATGGTTATATACTGCTCTTGAAATAGCTGCATTTAGCGCTGTTAAAACAAATTTTTTATCTATCTCATCTTTAATCTCAGGTAAATGAATAGACATTGATTTTATATCATTTTGTGAAATGTTTCTATCTGTGTATTGCGGAGATAGATTATATTTGTGTGTGTTCGGGTCGTAAAAAGTTAGAGCTATAATTGGAATTTCTGCGTAGTATGCTTCTGTCATGGCGGATATATAATTTCTTGCTGCGGTTGCTCCTGTACATGTTATAACAACAGGATTGTTAATTTCTTGAGAAATCCCCAGTGCAACATAAGCTGCACTCCTTTCATCCACCACAGAATAGCATTTAAAATCAGTATCATCTTGCACTTGTATATTAAATGATGAATTTTGAGTCCCCGGACTTGCAACAATATGTTTTATGTCATAATTTTTTAATGTTGCGATTATATAGTGAAGTGTACTAAAATTATTAACAGCCATATAGTTTCCTTTGGTTATACGGTTTTCAATGGCAAGCCTTGTACACGTGCACAGCTTAAAGCCTTGGTAAGTAAAAACGGAGAAAGAGGGATTCGAACCCTCGAGGCAGATTACTCCACCTAACACCTTAGCAGGGTGCCGCCTTCAGCCACTCGGCCATTTCTCCATTACTTTGTTTATAATAACACAACCATATAAAATAAGGCAAGTATAATTCTGTTCAATTATGATAAATACTATATTTGTAATAATTAAAAACACTTGTTGTTATTGGATTTCAACCTCCTGTAACTCCATAAAGGTTGCAAAAATTAATATTTTATGATATAGTAATTTTGAACTTAGGGTGTGTGGCTTATTTAAATTTTTTATTTTAATTTTAATGAGTTTTTTACCCGGTTAATAGAAAAATGAGGATATTTTTTATGACGAAAAAGCTAGTCAAAACTTTGTTAGTCGCCTTATGTTTCCTATTTATGGCTTCTAACAATGCGCAAGCGGCCCAATCGCCCCATGAAAGTACCAAAAAACTAATCGTTCAAACTGCTCAAAAACTTGGTGTTGACCCCTATATTGCACTAAGTATTGCAAAAATCGAATCTAATTTTAATGCAGGCGTTAAAAGTCCCGCTGGCGCAATCGGATTATTTCAATTAACCCCCTCAACAGCAAAAAAACTTGGGGTTAATCCTTATGTTGCTCGCGAAAACGTAGAAGGCGGACTAAAATATTATCAAATGCTATATAATAAATATGGCTCCATGGATTTAGCTTTGGCTGCGTATAATGCAGGTCCCGGAAATGTTGCTAAATATAATGGAGTTCCTCCATTCAGTGCAACAAAGAATTTTATTAAAAATATTAAAAGAGAATACCATACTTTTAAAGCAGATGAATATACGAAAAATATTGTATCTGATATGATTTAGTTTTTTGAAATGAATTTAAAAGCCTCTCAGAATGAGAGGCTTTTAAATTATATAATTGCTTTATGAAAGATTTTTTTACCTTTTTTAATTTTAATTCCATTTTTTAATTTTTCAATTGAAATTTTATAATCTATGGAATTAATTTTTTCTTCATCAATGCTAACTCCTCCTTGCTGGATTAGTCTTCTTGCTTCCCCTTTACTTTGAGATAATTTGCATTGAACCAAAATATCAATTAATGAAATCTCGTTTTCATTTGTTTGAATTTTTGTTGTAGGCATATTAGAATCATCTGCGCCTTGAATAAACAATGCTTTAGCGCTTTCTTGGGCTTTTTTTGCTTCATCAATTCCATGTACAAGACTTGTTAATTCAAAAGCCAAAATTTCTTTTGCTTTATTTAATTCGGCTCCTTGCCATTTATCCATTTTTTCAATTTCATCTAATGGCAAGAATGTCAACATTCTAATACATTTTAGAACATCGCTGTCATCAACATTTCTCCAGTATTGATAAAAATCATATACAGAGGTTTTGTTTTTATCTAGCCAAACAGCACCAGAGGCAGTTTTACCCATTTTTTTACCTTGAGAAGTTAATAAAAGTGTTATCGTCATTGAATGAGCGTCGTTGCCTGTTTTTTTTCTGATTAAATCAGACCCTGCAAGCATATTAGACCATTGGTCATCTCCACCAAATTGAAGATTGCAATTATAGTTTGTGTTTAAGTAATAAAAATCATAAGCCTGCATAATCATGTAGTTAAATTCAAGAAAACTTAATCCTTTTTCCATTCTTTGTTTATAACATTCTGCTCTTAGCATATTGTTAACTGAAAAACAAGCTCCGACGTCTCTTAAAAGCTCTATATAGTTTAATTTTAAAAGCCAATCGGCATTATTTAGCATTATTGCTTTGTTTTCACCAAATTCAATAAAGCGTTCCATCTGTTTTTTAAAACATTCGCAATTATGTTCGATTGTTTCTTTATTCATCATAGAACGCATATCTGATCTGCCCGATGGGTCGCCGACATGTGCTGTTCCTCCTCCAATTAAAACAATTGGAGTATTTCCTGCCATCTGCAGTCTTTTCATTAAGCATAAAGCCATAAAATGCCCAACATGTAATGAATCAGCTGTCGGGTCAAAGCCGATATAAAATTTTGCTTTACCTGCATTTATGAGTTTTTTTACTTCTTCTTCGTTTGTAATTTGAGCAATTAGTTGTCTTTGCTGTAATTCTTCAAATATATTCATTTTTATACCTTTATAAATTACCCGTGCTTTTTGATTTTAGAGCAAAAATAATCTAAAAACAAACTTATGATTTATTACATTGTTTTAAAATTACTTTAATTGCATTTTTTAATGAGGGTGTTGCACATCGCCAAAGTTTTATTAATTCTTGTTCTGATTTTGCTAGTGATTTAATATCAGGAGCAGTATTTGTTTCTAAAAATTCGTTTAAATCTGCAATTTTATATATATTGCATAGTTTTAACAATGTATTTACATCAGGCAGTGCTTTGCCTGTTTCCCAAAGTGTTATTGCACTCGGTGTTTTATTTAAAATTTCACCAACTTGTGCTGTTGTGTATCCTGCAAGTTTTCTAAAGGCTTTTAATTTTTCAGGCAATATTTTTTCAATGGCTTGAACCGAATATGCCTTTTTTTCGTTTTTCATGGGCAATAACTCCGAATTTAATAATAACCTAATTTCTTAGTTTAATCAAGATTTTCTTAATTTAATTTATAAACTATTTGACAAATTTCACAAATTAAACGATTATATAATTACAATTTATAAAACTAAATTTAATTTATATCAAAACAAAAGGAAAAACATAAAATGAAAATGGCCGGAACTGCTGAAAATGTTATTAAACAGGTCCTGTTTAAAAAAGGCATGGATTATGAATTTGTTTGCAAAAATTTGGGAATTACTCTTGGAGATTTTGTTGACTGCATGAAAGGAAAAAGAAAGCTAAATGCAGCAGAGTTTTTAGCTATTTGTATATTTTTAAACCTTTCTTTGGATGATTTTAGGGAGTGTGTTAAATGCTATTAAAAAAGAAATTTGCGTTTTCATTAGTTGAACTATTAATAAGTTTAATCGTAATAAGCTGTATTACGGCTGCTTTTACGCCTATAATAACTAAAAAATTCTCATCCGGTGTCTTTGGCGGGGGTTCAGCTGGATTAAGCGGTGAATGTAAAGATATTTCATCTGATTGTAAGTTATGCGATAAAACTGGATGTGTTTTATGCAACATTGAAACATGTATAGATGGTGAATATAGGGATGTAAAAAAATGCAAATGCATTCCTTGCACTGAAACCTATGGGGATGATTGCACTGAATGTAATGAGAAAAAATGCTTAACTTGCGCTAGTGATGAATATCTTGATAGTGATGATAATTGTAAATCATGTTCTGATAAATTTAACCATTGTGCAACATGTACTGAAAGTGAATGTACATCATGTTCTGATGGATATGTTTTAACTAATCCGACTTCAAGCACTCCTTGTTCATCTTTTAGTTGTTCAAGCCCTGATTTTATTCAAATTGGAAATCTTTGTATCACAAAGAAGAATATGGGTGATAGTTCAACTCTACCCATTCCAAGCGGGGTTACTGTTGCAAATGTTAATCAAACATGTAACTCTAGCAGTTCAAATAAATGCTGTTGGAAAGGTGCTACATCAGGAACTAATTGCGATAATAATGGTGGCGGAGCATATAGTGGTTGTAATAGAACAGTATGCACTTGGTATGCTGCTGATTATATTTGCTCAAATTTCACAGCCGGTGGTAGAACTTGGAGATTAGCAACAAAAGATGAAATGTCTAATTGGGCTACAAATTCAAAAGGATTAGGGGTTAATGGTTTACAACTTTGCGACCGCGCGTCGGGTTACTCGTCCGCATATTGTAACGGTTCGATCAGTTGCCCAGGGTCGTACGGTGATTGGTGCGGCCCGCACGGCGTGTGGAGTGGTACTGTTGGTGTTTCATCCTACACCTACTATTACAACTTGGTTAGTGGTAGTTGGGGTCAGCTTAGCAATTACCGTACGAACGCTTTTTCGGTGCGCTGTGTAGCTGAAGTTACATCATGTGCTGATAAAATTGGTGCAGGTTGTGAAATGTGTGATGGAAATAAATGTCTAAAATGCGCTAGCGGATATATATTAAAAAATGGCAAATGTGAAGAAGATTGCACATCAAAATTTGGCGCAAACTGTACAGCTTGCACAACAAGCGCATGTACAGCTTGCGCTAGCGGGTATCACATTTCAAATGCTTCATCAAATCCAGCATGCGTTGCTGATTTTACTTGTTCCGGTTCTGATTTTATGAAAATAGGGTCACTTTGTGTAACAAGAAAAAATATGGGGGATAGTTCAACTCTACCCATTCCAAGCGGGGTTACTGTTGCAAGTGTTAATCAAACATGTAACTCTAGCAGTTCAAATAAATGCTGTTGGAAAGGTAATACATCAGGAACTAATTGTGATAATGCTAATGGTGGCGCCTACTCCGGCTGCAATAGAACAGTTTGTGATTGGTATGCTGCTGATTATATTTGTAAAAATTTCACGGCTGGGGGTAGAACTTGGAGATTAGCTACAAGCTTTGAAATGTCTAAATGGGGAACTAATTCAATTGGAAAAGGAGTTAACGGGCTACAACTTTGCGACTACTCGTCGGGTTACTCGTCCGCGTATTGTGACACTCCGAGCAGTTGCCCAGGGTCGGGCGGTGACGTTTGCTACCCGTACCGCGTGTGGAGTGGTACTGTTCCTGGTTTGTCCTACGCCTACTATTACGCCTTGGGTAGTGATAGTTGGGGTCAGCTTAATAACGGTTACCGTCCGGCCGCTTTTTCGGTGCGCTGTGTCACGGAGTTGTAAAATATATAACTTGGGCGCAAGCCCAATAATTATGAGGCAGGCGGAAGTTTTCTTCTTTTCGGTTCACTTTTCTTCTTTTTCATTTCGCCGTCTGAGAGAAAAAAGAAGAAAAGTGAACAAATACCAACAAGTATTGGGTGATTGAAATAATTTCTCAAACCAAAAAAAATATAGAACTTTTCAGGAGAAAACATGAAAAAAGGTTTTTCAGTACTAGAACTTATAATAACTAAAGCTCGCTTAACTCAGGTACGGTATCCGCACTTGGCACGAGCTCAACGCTCCTGCCTGCGTGCTCCACACACCAATGCCTTCGCTTTGCTCGCTAAGTTCGCCCTGCGAACTAGAGCTCGCTTTGCTCAGGTACGGTA
>CALUWJ010000018.1 GCA_944324455.1 Candidatus Gastranaerophilales bacterium
TCATCTAAAATTGCTCTTAATTCATTGTTAATCTTATCTCTAGAAACAAGTGTTTCATCTAAATCAAGCTGACCAACAAGATTTCTTAGAGTAGTTTGAGTTAATTTTTCAATAGCTTCAGGAAGATTTTGAATTTCATACACTGCACTTTTAGCGTCAACGATTTGAAAATATAAAAGCGCATTAATGCTTATTGATACGTTATCTTTTGTGATAACTGTTTGTCTTGGAAAATCATAAACAGATTCTCTTAAATCGATTTTTGTTCTTTCTTTAATATATGAATAGGTTTGTCCATCAATCCCTTTTTGAGTAACTTTCCAAGCAATTCCCCTTGGGGCCTCAATAATTGGCACAATAAAATTTAAACCCGATTCAAGCGTTCTTGAATATTTTCCTAAATTTTCAATAATAACAACTTCTGCTTGTTGCACTATAACAACACCTTTAACAATGATAAGTATTGCTAAAACCAACAACAAAACCAAAAAAATAGACATATTTTCTCCTTATAAACTATTAAATTTTTTCAACTTGAAATATTAAACCTTGATGACTCAAAATTCTAACTTTTTCGCCTTTTGAAATGGGTTCATTGCTTCTTGCCTGCCATCTTTCATCATAGATAGTAATTGCGCCATTATCAGCATTAATATCTTCAATTACTGTTGCAATCTGACCGACATATTTTTCTTCCATGCCTGTTTTTTGAGTATTTTGAGCTTTTAATTTTAAAAATATCGGTCTAATAGTAAATAAAAATATAAACCCAAATATAACAAATGAAATCACTAAAACAGGGATGCTTTTGCTAAATAATGAAATAACAGCGCATGCAATTCCGCTTAGTGCAAAATTAATAAAAAATAAGCTTGGAACAAATATTTCCAACAACACAAATATTATTGCGATACTTAAAAATAATTCCCACATAATGAATTAGTCTAGCAAATTTTTAAGCTTTTTGCAATCAACTAAAAGCTTATTGTTTTTAAAATTTCTTTTTGTTCTTTTGAAAGTTTAAATGACTCTCTTGCTTTTAAAATTCCTTTTTTTAAAACCCAAGGATGAATTTTTTTATTTTTAATTATTTTAAGAGTTCTATCAAAGTCAAACATAAAACAATAAGATAAACACCAAGCAGCCGCCATTTTAGCATAATATGCTTCATTATCAAATAACAGCAATTTTTCAATCACATAATCAAAATCACTTTCAATAAAATAATTTAATAAAATTACATAACAAAACCTAATTTCATATTCGTTTTCAGATTTAAAATAATTTTCAATAAAATCTTTAGTTTCTTTTTTATTTTCTTTTACTATTTTCAAATTCGAACATAAAGTATCGCAAACAGACCAACAATTTATTTTTTTAATAAACTTTTTAAGATGATTTTTTATATAATTAAAATCTTTATCAATAAACCCCAAAACCATTGCTTCCAACAAAGTTAATTCTAAAAATTCATCATCATTTTCCCTAAAAAATAACTCATAATCATTTTTAGAAATTTTTTTGGCGATTTTTTTTAAAATCGGAAATCTAACCCCTAAAACATTTTCAATATTGGGTAATAAAGATGATGAAAATTTCTGATATTTTTCATCTCTGTTTTTAAAAAGCTCTTTTTTAATTTCTTCTATCATAATAAATCAACTATTACAACGCCGTCTCTACCCTCTGTTTCATCGCCATAGCGAAATTTTGCAACATAAGGAGAATTTTTAAGATAATCTTGAACAGCCTGCTTGAGCGCTCCTGTACCGTAACCATGGATAACAGTGATTTGATTTAATCCCCTCAAGCTTGCTTTATCCAATTTTTCATCCAAATATTCAATAGCTTCCAATGCCCTCATTCCCCTTAAATCAAGACGAGATAATAAATTATCAGTATTATCAAAAGTTACTTGAACTTTTTTAAGGTGAGGTGCAACCTTTTTATCAGTTTTTGCTAATTTTGAAACATGGATTTTAGATTTAATATTTCCAATTCTGACAATGACATTACCTTTTTTATCAGGCAAACTATCTAATATTACAACTTGCTCTAATTTTTTTATTAAAACATTTTGCCCTATTTTTAAATTATTTAAATCAAGCGGAATAAATTTTTGAGCTAAATCATCATCAGTTGCAGAAAATTCTTCTCTTATTTTTTTCTCTATTGAATTTAGGCGATTATATGAGCGCATTGCAACTTTAAGAGATTTTTCTTTTCTTATTTCATCAACAACCTGTTTGATTTCATCTCTTGCATTTTCAAGCTGGTTTTGAAATTTCTTTTTAAAATTATCTAAGGACTTTTTCTTATTTTTCTTTAATTCTTTTAATTTTTCTTCGTATTCAGTGTTTTGTTTTTGCGCTTCATCAAGGTTTTTTTGAGCCAGTTCTTCTTTTTCAATCAAACTTTGATTTGTCTTTTCAATTTCAAGAAACATTTTTGATGATTCAGAACCATTTGAAATTAAATTTTCTCTTGCAATTTTAATTATTTCAGCGTTTAAACCAAGCTCTTGAGATATATCAATAGCATTTGATGTTCCTGAAATTCCGATAATTAAATTATATTTGGGTTTTAGCGTTGCTATATCAAAAAGAACTGTTGCATTTTCAAAATAAGGGTCTTTATATTTTAGGGTTTTTAATTCGCCAAGATGAGTTGTAATTATTGCGGCACTATTTTTCTTTTTAATAAACTCCAATATTCCATAAGCCAATGCAGCACCTTCGTTTGGGTCAGTTCCTGAACCTAATTCATCCAATAAAACCAATGAATTATCATCAATAGAATTTAAAATTTCTGCTATATTTTTAATGTGCGCTGAAAAAGTTGAAAAACCTTGTTCTAAGCTTTGTTCCTTTGATATATCGCAAAATATTGATTGATAAGGATAAATTTTTGCTCCAATTGATGGTATATGAAGCCCTGCTTTTGTCATTAAAACTAATAAACCTGCAGTTTTTAGAGCAACTGTTTTACCGCCTGTATTAGATCCTGTAATCAAAAGGCAATTATAATTTTTTCCAAGCACAAAATCATTTTCAACAACATTTTCTTTAACTTCGACCAATAAAGGATGACGCATTTTTTGAATATCAATTATTTTTTCATCTGTTATATCTGCCGCTTGAGCTTTTAGAAAAATTGAATATTTTGCTTTTGCAAAAATAACATCAAGACGAGTTAAGATTTTTTGATTTAAAGTAAGTTCAGCTTTAATTTCTTTAAGTTTATTGCTCAAAAAAGCAAGTATTCTATCAATTTCAGCTTCAATTTCTATCTCAATTTGCCTTAATTTATTTGATAAAGGGACTAAACTTGATGGTTCAATAAAATAAGTCATGTTTGTTGATGAAACATCATGTACAATTCCTGATACTTTGTTTTTACAGCTGGCTTTAACTTGAAAAACCGGTCTATTATCTCTTGTTGAAACAACAGCATCTTGAAGATTATCAACAAAAGATGGGTTTTGTAATAGCGAATTTATAGCAATTTTTAGGTTATCTTTATTATCTTTATAAGAATTTCTTAGTGATTTTAGAGTATCAGATGCAGAATCTTTAACATTTAACTCGCTATCAAAAGTTGAAAATATTTCATCTTCAAAATCTTTATTAATATAAAGATTTTTGATTATTTCCAACAAATTATTGTCTTGAGTATTCTTGGATATAAAATTTTTAGTCAATCTTGCATATTGTAGATTTTTAGCTGTTTCAATAATCTCATCAATATTTAAATAATTTTGTTTAAATAAATTTTCAATATCAGCTAACTCACCTATTGGTATAACTGATTGTGTATCATCAATTATTTTTTTAGCACTATCAACAAGGCTCAATTCATATTCAATTTTTTCTTTTAAATTGTTTATTTCAAGCCTAAAACAAGCTTTTTTACCAAGAGTTGAAATTGCATATCTAGATAAACTTGATAAAACTTTATCAAATTCAAGGGCAATATAGTGGTCATTTAGCACGGATTTTTCCATAGCTAAATTTTAACATTAAATAATTTAAATTAAAATATTAGCTAATTGCTTGACGCACTCTTTCAAGACATGCGTTTGATGATATATCCCACTCTCTTTTTGTAATTCTTATTACATTGAATCCGCAACGCTCCATTATAGCTTGCTTTTTCATATCATTAAATTTAGATGGAATGCTATCTTGAACTCCATCTATTTCTATAACAGTTTTATCAATAACAATATCAGCGCTAACAGAACCCATTTCAACTCCCGCTTTAATTTTATTTTCTTTATCGAAAGACGGAAATTCCTCTTTTAGAGCTTCAAAAACTACTTTTTCAAAATCATTTTTAAAAATATCTTTTGTAATATTAGAATTAATTTTTCTCACATATTCAAGATAATCCCTTAAAAGTCCCTCAGGAAGTTCATTTATATCTCTTGAAATAAAATTAATCAGTTTATATTTCGCTCTTGTTATTGCAACATTAAAAAGGTTTGGTTTTTGCGCAAATATTAAACTTTGAGAATGTGAATTAGGCGCAAAAGTCCAAGATAAAAGCATTATATCTCTTTCATCACCTTGGAATGTATGCGCTGTACCTACATCAATTTTATGTTTTAATATGGTATCACCATCAAACACTTTTAAAATTGCTTTTTTAATTAAATCAACCTGCGCCCTAAAAGGAGAAATTACTCCAATTGAAACAGGGTTTTGATTGTTTTCTTTATCCTTTAAAATCAACTCTTGAATTGTTTTAATAACTTCTTCACACTCTGGAACATTCCTTGTAGCGTCATGGTCAACTTTTCCATCTTTTACTATTCTTAATTCAACAATATCGCCTTCATTAACATTAGGGCTCATTATTTTAATTTTGCCGCCATAAAATTCTCTGCTTGAAAATTCAATAATAGGAGCACTTGAGCGAAAATGCTCATCCAAAAGAACAGGGGTTGTTGAATAATAATTAGCTAAATCAAACATGGAGTTTTCTCTAAAACGCCACATTAATTGATACCTGTCATCAATATTATATTGAGATAAAAAGCTTTGTTCTTTTGCTTTTTCTAAGAAAGATAAATGCGGTAATTGCTTATCATCACCAACAATTATTGCTTTTTTAGCCCTAAACAATACAGGAATACAAGAAGCAATATCGCATTGAGAAGCTTCATCAATAATAACCACATCAAACATAGCAGGTTTTAAAGGTAAACTATTTGATATAGCATAAGTTGTTGTACACCAGCAAGGAAAAGCTGATAACAAAGGTTTAAAATCTTCACGCTCTAAAACTCTATTTTGAAGATTTGCTTTTCTTGAAACCAAAGATTTAGCATGAATCATCAATCTTCTTCTTTTTTGAGCGTCAGATAAAATATTTTTTATTGCCGTTCTTCTTTTGTTTCTTAAAATATCAATAGCTAATTTTTTTTGTTTTGATTTAAGAGTTTTAATTCTTCTTAAAATTTGATGAAGATTTCCTTTTGAATTGATTTCATCTTCAACTTGTCTTAACTTTGCTTCTTCAAGAGCAATATTCAATTCATAAGGTAATCTTTTTAAAATTTCTTCGTTTAAAATTTTATTCAATTTTAAAAGCTTTTTAATTTTTCGATAATCAAAAAATAATTTAATCTTATCAAAGATATTTTTCTTATATTTCTGCTCAATTTCTTCAATAACAGAAAAAATCTTTTTAACTTCTTCTAATTGAGAATATTTTAATTTTTCTACAATTAATGTGAGTCCTGATATTGAGTCTTTTGCCTGTTCAAATTCATCATAAATTTCAGTGTATTTTTTTTCTAAAGATAAAATTGACAATGCAGAATCTTCCAGCCTTTTAATATCTTTTAAAAGCTCTTTCATATCATCGACATCAGCAACCATATTATCATCATAAGAACCGTTTAGTTCAACTTTATTTGATAATAATTCTTGAAGCTCAATGTTTAACTGTTTTTGGTAATTTGCTCTACCGGCTCTTAAAGCTAAATAAGGAGCATTTAATTCATTCAATCTTTGCACTACAACATCAACCGCTTTATCCATTCTGCTTGCAACTAAAACAGTTTTTCCTGTGGCGATTAAATGTGCTGCAACATTCACTATTGTCTGGCTTTTACCTGTCCCCGGGGGGCCATATACAGCTAAAAAATCATTTTCTTCAATTTTTTTAATAACTTCTTCTTGTGAATCAGATAAACTCAAAGGAGTAACAGGAAAGAAATTCTTTAATTCTGTTTCATCTATTTTAATTTCAGATTGACCGCTTGATTCTAAAAATTCTTGATTTATTACATTTAAAACAGTTTCTCTATGAACCCCTGAAGGTTTTTCGGCTATTTGCATAAGTTCATGTAATACCCCCGCTGTAACAGTCGGGCGAGTGGTTAAAATTACCGCTTGAGTTCTTTCAAGGCTCAAGGTATCCACTTTTACCTTAGGCGCAGTTTGAATATTTTCTATTGAATCAAAATCAAAATTGCCGTTTTCAATATCTTCAATAGTTGTTTCTCTATTATAAAAATCATTCTCGTCTTGTTTAATATCAGATGTAGCACCAATATTTAGAGAAATTTCAATATCAGGTACAAGCGATTTCAAGGTTGTTAAAAAGATATTTAGCTCATCTTCTTTTAAAGGTAAACTCGGCACAACATCCAAAAGCCCTGATAACATTGCATCTGTTTCTTGTTCATCTTCTTTTTGAATTAATTGAGCGATGGCACCTGTATTTAGAGATAACACATCTTCTTGAATTGATAATTGAAGATTAACCCCAACACGTTCTAATTTAGCGGGCGCATATAAAAGAGGGGTTAAAAATTCATTATTTTTCTTTGTTTTACCATTTTTACCTACCAAAAACAAAAAACCATAGATTAGATATTTATCTTTTTGATTCATTTCAGATTGAATCATTAATTCAGTTAAATAGCTGTTTGTGCCATCAAGGCTTAATGGTGTATCAAAATTTGAAAAAACTTTTTCTTCACCATCCAAAAAAGCCCATTTGTTTTCTTTATCACCTTTTAAATTTCTAAATGTAGATGACTTTACTTCTTCTCTTACGCAATCATGGAGATAATTACATATTTTTTTTATAAAACTTCCTCGAAATGCGTTTTTAATAGCTGATGGCACAGATTGCAACATAAATAAAAGCTTCCTTTAATAAAATATATTTTTACAATTCTATTATTCTATATAATTAGTTATTTGATAATCCATCATTTCAATTAAATCTTTAAGCATTTCATCTTTTGTTATTTCAAATTCTTTTGTGTGAGAATCAATTGTATCATCATAATAAATACAAGGATGAATTAATGCTTCAACGATATTTCCGTTTTTAACTTTTTTCAACCCTTCTAATATAGTATCAGAATTCATCATAGCAGTATAGCTGACCCCAATAATATAATCATTTGTTTGAAGATTATATTTTTTTAAAGTCAATTTATTTTTTAAAGAAAAATGATTCAATAAAAGCACTTTTATAAAATTAATTGGATTATATTTATAACCAAAAATAAAATAAGGAATTTCATTTTGAGTTCTAATTTGCTTAATATCATATTCAACAGCCAACTTAGCACACAATTCAAATATCGATGGAATTGAATGAACATGAACATGTGAATCAAGATGGCTTGGTTTAAAAGTTTCGAGTGCAATTTCAATTTGGGAACGAAATTCTTTTTCAACTTGTGCTAAAAATTTTTTATTTTTTGATTTTAATAATAAAGACAAATATCCGTTATTAAATGCTCCATATTTATCGCACAACATATTTAAATTTGAATTAATCGCCTTGCCTTCAATTAAATTTAAATGCACCCCAACCCCAAGATTAGGATTTGGCATAATTACTCTAAATAAAGCATCCTTATAAAAAGGCATATTCGTCATAACACTGGTGCTTTTTAATAATCCTTTTTTAAACCCCTCTAAAACAGCATTATTATGAAATTCACTTTTTCCTAAATCATCTGCATTTAAAATAAACTTTTTCATATCAACCTCAAAACTGATTTTACCATAAAATATTGCATGGGGTTTATTTAGCATGGTAGTATTAAATTGGAGAAAATAAAGATGGCAAAAAATACGATATTAGCAATAGTAATCCCCTGTTATAACGAAAAAGATTTAATTAATTCAACAACAAAAAGATTGCTTGAAGTTTTAGATGATTTAGAAAAAAAAGAAAAAATATCAGATAAAAGTTATCTTTATTTTGTTGATGACGGCTCTATTGATGATACATGGTATGAAATTGCAAAATCTGTTGCACGTCATCCTAATAGAGTTAAAGGTTTAAAATTCAGTTCCAATTTTGGAAACCAAAAAGCATTATTAGCAGGCATGCTGCAAGTTAAAAAAATCGGCTGCGATGCAGTTGTCACAATTGATGCTGACTTACAACAAGATGAAAATAAAATTGAAGAATTTATAGATAAATATGATGAAGGATATAAAATTGTTTTTGGTGTTCGAAACGATAGAAAAACAGACTCTTTCACTAAAAAAATAACAGCCTTGGCTTTTTATAAAGTAATGGCTATCTTAGGAGTAAATATACCTAAAAACCACTCTGATTACAGACTTGTATCTCGAGAAGTTTTAAACATATTAGATGAATATAAAGAGACGGATTTATTTTTAAGAGGCTTTTTCCACGCTATTGGTTTTAGAAAAACAAAAGTAATGTTTGATGTTAAACCAAGAAAAGTAGGAAAATCAAAATACAACTTAATTTCACTTACAGGACTTGCGGTTAACGGCATAACATCATATAGCATAGTCCCTCTAAAATTAATTTGTGTGTTGGGTATAGTATCAACCATATTTGGCTTTTTAATGGGTATTTGGACAATTATCGCAAAGTTTGTTTGGAATGATTCACCAAACGGCTGGGCAACAGCGATTATTGTAAGCTCATTTTTTGGGGGCATTCAGCTATTTTGCGTAGGTATTGTAGCTGAATACTTAGGTCAAATTTTTAGAGAAGTAAAAAGGCGCCCAAGATATTTAATTGAAGAAGAATTATTATAATTTAAGCTTCAACAACCCCATGACTAACTGAATTCAAATCATTAATTATTAAATAATCTTTCATATCAATTTTTACATCAAAATTTTTATCTCTTAAAAAATATGTCGGCCCCGAACCTGACATTTGAAGCCCTAAGGAAGATAAAAATTCAAGTTCTGGATATTTTTTTGATTCTAAAAGCGCAAACTCTAAATCATTTCTCATATTTGACTCTTTTTTAATTAAATCAAAAGCTTGATAGGCTTCTTTGGCAGAAATTTTTAAATGTTTCGGTTTAACCAAAGATAATTTAAAATTATAAAAAGGCATTTTAGTTAAAATTTCACCCCTGCCAGTACAAAGCACTGTTCCACCCTCAAGACAAAAATTTAAATCAGAACCCAATTTTTGCGCTAATTCGTGAAGCTCATTTATTGTAAGCGGATAATCTAAAATTTTATTTAATCCATATAAAACTCCGGCTCCATCTGTTGAGCCGCCTGCAAGACCGGCGCATACAGGGATGTTTTTCTCAATAAAAATAGAAACATCAAAAGTTTTATTAATTTTTTCAAAAAACAAGTTTGCCGCTTTATAGCATATATTTTTTTCATCATAAGGAATTTCATCACTTGTTCCAAAAAGACTAATATTATTGCCATCGTTCAATTTTATAGTAATAAAATCAAAAAGCCCAATTGTCTGCATTATGCTTTTAATAGAATGAAAACCTGTTTTTTTATCAAGAGGAAAAACTCTTAAGTCTAAATTAATTTTAGCAGGACATTTAATTTTTATTTGTTTCATTTTAATTATTTTCCTCCAGCGCAAGGGCTAATTTTTGTATATCAAATATTGATAATTTTTCGCCTCTTTGAGTTTTTTCAATATTTACACTATCAATCGCACGCTCAATTTCAACAAAACCTGCATTTAATAGAGAATTTTTGATATTTTTTCTTCTTGCCATAAAAATTGCTTTAACAGTTCTTTTTAAAAGGCGTGTTATTTCGACTTTTGGATTATCATTAATTTTAAAATGAACCAATGCGCTATCAACCTTAGGAGAAGGCATAAAACAATCTTTTGGAACAATTTTAATTATTTTTGGTTCGCTAAACATTTGAGATAGAATTGATAACTGACCATATTCTTTGTTTTCGCTTGTTTCATCGGCAACAATTCTTTTTGCAACTTCTAATTGCACCATTAAAACAATTTCAGAAATTCTTGAGCGATTTTTATGCTGCATTTCGTCAATTTCACCCAATAAATGAACTAAAATAGGGCTTGTAATATAATAAGGAATATTTGCAATTACTTTTATTTTTTTATTTTCAAAAGGCAATTCATCAATATCTGTTTTTAAAATATCTTTTTCAAAAAGATAAAAATTATCTTTTGAAGATAAATTCTTTTCTAAAACAGCTATTGCGTCTTTATCGATTTCAAGAGCAACAACTTTTTTTGCTCTTTCAACCAACTGTTCAGTTACAAAACCAAGCCCCGGACCAATTTCTAAAACTTCATCATCTGAAGTTGCAAATTCAGAAATAAAATTAATAACAGATGAATCAACAAGAAAATTTTGCCCTAAAGACTTTTTTGCTCTAAATTTTTTCGTTCTTAAAATATAATTTAAATCCATAGGATAATATTATCAAAAAAACAGAATTAAGTCTTATAGTTAACTTGAATAATTATTATTTATGCTAAGATTTGAATATGCAAAAATTATTAGAAAAAAAAGAAACTCTAACAAACTTAAAAACCGATTACAAAAGCTATAAAAACCTTTCAAAAAATGAAATAAAATATTTTTATTCCAAAAAGAAAAATAAAGATTTTTTAATCGGTCTTGAATATGAGCGAATTAGCTTAGATAAAAACACACTCAAAACAGCAAGTTATGATAAAATTTCAAAAATTATCGAACATTTTGCTTCTATTACTTCTTGGGCTTTGATTTACGATAACGATACAATAATAGGTGCAATCTCAAAAGACAACACATCGATTTCTCTTGAACCGGGATGTCAATTAGAAATCAGTCTTGCACCTAAAAAAAGCATTTTAGATATTGATATTCAATTAACAAAAATTGTCAATTTACTTGATAATATCGCAAAAATTTATGATGTAATCTTTTTAGGTTATGGAATAAATCCCCAAGATTCGGTTGATGAAATTGAAATATTAAACAAAACTCGTTACAAAATAATGAACGATTATCTGCCAAATTGCCCTTTTGGAGAGTTGGCCCCCAAAATGATGCGCCAAAGTGCAGGTATTCAAGTTAACATAGATTATAAAGATAATTTTGATGCATACTATAAACTTAAATTTTTTAATTTAATTATGCCTTTTGTAACAGGATTATGCGCAAATTCACCATTAGAAAAAAATAAATTATCCGATAAAAAATCTATAAGAGCGCATATATGGCGCTATACAGGAAAAGAAAGATGTAACCTGTTTTATAAAAACATATTTTCCAAATTATTACCGTCATTTAACTTGTTTGATAATTACATTGATGAAATTCTTGATGTACCTATGATATTTATCGAAAAAAACGGCAATTCAATTCCAATTGAGGGAGATATTACCTTTAGAGAATATATGAAATATGGTTATATGGGTTTTAGTGCTGATATATATGATTATATCCTGCATCAAAGCCTTGTTTTTCCTGATATTCGATTAAAAAAATATATAGAAATCAGAAACCATGACAGTTCATCAACTAAAATGGCACTGGCACTTTGTGCGCTATATAAAGGTTTATCATCCATAAATCCCAAAAAATTATTAAAAGATTTTAAATATCTAAAAATTAATGATATTGAAAAATATAATGAAATAGCAGCAAATAAAGCCCTTGATTTTAATATTAATTCAAACATAAGCGCTTGGGATGTTATTATTGCAATATTAAATCAAGCAAAACAGGCACTAAATTCAAAAGACAGAAGCTATTTAGCTCCAATTTTTGAAATAATCAAAACAAGAAAAACACAAAGTGATATATTGATTGATTATAATATTAAATCAGCAAAAGATTTAGTTGAATTTTTGTCTTAAATATTACAATTCCGTCACAAATTGCAAAAGCTAAATGCTCTGCTAAAATTTAATTATGACAAAAATATTTTTATTAATTAACAACGAAGCCAATAACCAAATAGAAAATATATTATCAGAAAAAAATTATGAATTAATGGAAGCTCAAGGAGAATTTGACGATATTCTAACGCAAATTCATCACTTTTCACCTGATATAATTTTAATTGAAAATAGCATTGAAAATTGTGAATTTATAGTTCGTCAGATTAAATCAATAGCCAAAAATCAAAACACACAAATTATATTTATACTAAACAACAATATTAAAACAGATTTTCTAAATTTAGCAGATGGCTTAGTTGAGCTGCCATTAAAAGATGATGTTCTTTTGTCAGTTATAAATTCACACTCTAAAATTAAAAAATCATTAGATAGATTATACGAAAACAACAAAGAACTCTCAAAAAGTTTATATCAATTAAATGTTTTATATAATACAAGTTCACAATTTGCAGGAACACTAAATACTTCAAAACTCTATGAAATCATGATTGAAGCAATGGAAAAAACTCTAAGCTTCGATATTTCAAGCGTATTAATTTTTAATCAATTTTCAAAACCAATTTTATATTTAAACACAATCCACACACCAAGCGAAAATTTAATTGATGCACTTAAAATTCGCTCTATTCTAAACTACAAAACAATATTTGAAGACTCAATTTTACCTCATGATAAAGATTTTGAAGAAATTGAAACAATACAAAAAACAAAACAAAGCCGCTCAAATAAAATATATTCAATTGATACATTAAGCTATGATTCGCTTTTTGCACCAATAAAGGTTGGAGATGATTTTTTTGGAGTAGTAGAACTCTTTAGACAAACCCCATATTCAACAGAAGATGTTACTTGTTTTCAAGCTATAACTCACCAAGTGGCGCTTCCTCTAAGAAGTGCAAAATTATATGAAGAAATTTCATCTACCAATAAAAAGCTTGAAAAGCTTGAAAAAATTAAATCTGAATTTGTTTCAATAGTATCTCATGAATTAAGAACTCCTCTAACACCCATCAATAATTCACTTGAAATTGTTTTATCAGGGCAAGCAGGTGAAATTACTCCTGAAGCAAAAAACTTTATATCAATGGCAAAAAGAAACATTCAAAGATTATCAGGAATAATCGAGGATTTATTGGACTTATCAAGAATGCAAACAGGTAAACTTGATTTAAAATATAAACTTGTAGATATAACACCGTCATTAGAATTATTACAAAAAACTTTTCAACAAGTTGCACAAGAAAAAAATATTAAAATAAATCTTGAAATAAAACAAAAACTGCCTGAAATTTATGCCGATATAAGAAGAATTGAACAAATTCTTTCAAATTTAGTTTCGAACTCTCTTAAATTTACTCCTCAAGACGGGATTATCGATGTGAGCGCTGAAATTATTTTAAGCAACGAAATAAATAAAGATAAATTAATAGCTCCTTGCATAGATTTGAAAGGCGCATATATTAAAATATCCGTCAAAGATAACGGTATAGGGATAAAACAAGAAGATATTCCAAAAATATTTGATAAATTTTCTCAAATCGAAACATCGCTAAACAGAAATAAAGGCGGCGTTGGGCTTGGTTTAACAATCACAAAACAACTTATCGATTCTCACCTTGGTGCAATTTGGGTAGAAAGCGAAGAAAAAAAAGGTTCGATTTTTAATGTTATTCTGCCTTTAAATGATGAATTTAAAACTTTTGAAATGGATTTATCGCACACACTTGTAGCTTGCGAAAACGTTGGAATATTAAAAATTAATTTTAACAAAAGAATAGATTTGATTGAACTATTAAAAGATCAAAAGCTTTTAAATCCAACAAAATCTTCAAAAGAAATTTTATTAGATAAAGATGAAAGAAAAGAATACTGGATATACATACCTAAAATTTCGCTTGGTTCTTTTGATGCAATATATAGAACAATTGAAGATTTTTGCACAAAGATTTCAAGCACAAATAGTGATATAATATTATCAAAAGCACACAGCGAGAAAGATGGTATTGAAGTTAACAAAATAATTAATATTTTAAATAATTGAGGATGCAATAATGAAAAAGATATTAATAGTTGATGATGAAAAAGATATAGTAGAAACGCTCTCTTTTATGTTAAAAGCAAAAGGGTTTGAATGCATTTGTGCTTATGATGGGGAAGAAGGACTCAGCTTAGCTAAAAATGCAAACCCTGATTTAGTTATTTTAGATGTTATGATGCCAAAAATAAACGGATATAAAATTTGTAGACTTTTAAAATTCGACAATAAATATAAAAATATTCCAATTATTATGATTACAGCAAGAAGTCAAGATGAAGATAAATTAATTGGCGAAGAAACAGGCGCTGATGAATACATTACAAAACCATTTGAATTTTCAGATGTATTGGAAAAAATAAACAAATATCTAAAACAAAGTGAGACGGTGTAAAAATGGATTTATTGAATGATAGCACTTCCCTAGATAATAAAACTCTTGATAAATTAAAATATGATTTAGTAAGAGATAACCTAGTAACGTATGATGATATTGAACATGCGCAAGAACTTGCTATCGCACAAAATACAAACATAGGGCAAATTTTAATCAATACAGGAATGATTGGCGAGAATGTTTTAATGAAATTTTTAGAAGAAAAACTTCATACTCCCTGTGTTGATTTAGAAAATTACACAATAGATAAAAAATGCCTTAATTTTATAACCTATCAAGATGCAATAAGATTTAAAATTCTACCTTTATTTGTTATAGAAGATACTCTTACAATCGCAATGGCAGACCCTATGGATTTATTTTCCATAGATAAAATCATGCAAATTACAAAAAAAAGCATTGACCCTGTCATAGCTTCAGAAAAAAGTATTTTAAAAAAAATTAGTGAATATTATGACATAAAATCAAAAGTCGAAGACATAAATCTTGATAAATCAAAAACATTCAACTGGCAAGAAGAACTCCATAATGATGATTTATCACAAGAGCATATTCAAACTTTGTTTAGAGCAATCTTAAAACAAGCAATAAATGAAGATATCCATGAGCTATATTTTGAAAACTCACAAGAAGGTTTAAATGTATATTTTAAACGGCCGACTGAAATTCAAAAAACAGGCACAATACCAAGTCTATTAACCAGCTCTTTTATTCAATCGCTCAAAACAATGTCTAATTTAGATCCTAATGTTTTTGAAATCCCTCAATTAGGAAAGCTTAATTTTAGCGTAGATAATAATGAATTAACAGCAAGCGTTAGCGCTTTTCCAACCATAAGCGGAGAAAGAATATTAATTAAAATTTATCATCCTCCCATTAGCATAGATAAACTAAATATTGCTCAAAATAAAATTGAAATAATAAAACAAGCAATGACAAAATCAGGAATTATTTTAATTTGCGGTTCATCCCTATCAGGAAAAACACACCTTATTTATTCAATTTTATCTAATTTAATTCCAAAAGCAAGAAATGTAATGACACTGGAAAGCATTGCAAAATACAAGCTTAAAAATGTTGCACAATGCGAATTAAACGAGAATATCGGTTTTAATCTTGATAAAGCAATGAGATTTATCGAATTTCAATCACCCGATATAATTTATTTTGAAGGAATAACAACAAAAGAAGGACTTGATTTCTTTACATCTTTAACATTGAAAAATAAAACACTTATAACTGAATTTTTAGCAGAAAATATGGATGATTTAAGAAGAAAATTTGAATTTAGCGAATTTACAATGTTTAAATCAGTAATAAGCTGCTTAATTTTCATTCATAACAAAGACTCAATTGAAGTTTTTGATAAAAATGAATTAGATAAATATTTATTATAATAAGTAATCTAAAAGTGCATTTGCTATTTTTTGATGATTTTCAATATCATAATGCAAACCATCAATTTTACTTGTTACAACTAATGAATTTAAATCTAATAAATCACAATTAAATTCTTGTGAAATAAAATTATATATTTCAATCAAACATTTTGATTTTTCAATTGATGTTTGATTAAACATCAAATTAAAACCGCTTTTTAAAATACATTCATCAATTTCATTAGGACAAAGTAAAATTATTCTTAGCTTTTCATTTAATTTTCTTATTAAACCAATAAAATCTTTGAACCTTTTTTTAAATTCTTCTAAATCATAATCATACAAAAACTGCATATCATTAATTCCAATTTGAAGAATAATTATATCAATATCTTTGGTTAAATATTTTTTAATTGCCTTATAACCTGTTGTTTCAATAGAATTGTTATCAAAAACAGCGCTCCTATTATTACAGCCTTGTTCTATAACAAGATATTTTTCTTTAAGTTTTTCTTTTAAAATCCCGCTCCATCTTTCATTTTCAAGATACCTTGAACCATCAAGAGGATTAAAACCAAAAGTGTTGCTATCTCCAAAACATAGAATTTTTTTCATAGTTTATTTATAATACAAAATAATAAAAATAGTGCAAATTAAAAATAAAATACAGGATATAATTAAAAAAATGTTAAATAATCTTTTATATTTTTTGTATTTTTTTAAATTTTTATCCCGTTTTTCTTTTAATTTAAAATCTTTTAAATAACTTGAATATTTGTTTAATATAGTCAACAAATTATCAATTTGCCCATTTTTTAATAAATCAAGGCAAATATTATATGTTTTAGGAAGAAACATTTCCTTGTAATATTGAGGAAAAATATCCTTAACTTTTTGCCAAACATAATAATAAAAATTAGCCTCTTTAACTCCATATTTTAAATGAATATCAGTTTCCGGATTTTCAGACTCTGTATAAGAAATACCTTGTTTATTCCATCTATAAACATACATCACATCAGGCAAATAGCCTATTTTTCCGTGTTTTGCAACCGAAATATGAGTGAACCAATCGCCAGGATAAATACATTCTGGGTAATCCAGTAATTCTTTTTTTAGATACTCCGTTCTGTACATTACGGAGCTTGAGGGAATATTATTTGCTTTGATTAATTTATAATATGATTGTGGATTTTTATATGTTGATTTTCCAATAATAACAGGTTCTCGTTCTTCATCAACATAAATCATTTTAGCCGGATGATAACAAAGGACATAATCAGGATGAGCTTCCATAAAATCAACTTGTTTTTGCAACTTATATTCATCACACCAGTAATCATCACCATCACATTGAGCCAAATATTTTCCCTTACTTTTTTTATAAAGCTCTTTTATGATTTTTGTAATATTACCTTTTGAATATTGATTTTCTTCTTCATAAAAAGGTCTAATAATATCAGGATATTTTTTAGAATAATTTTCAATTATTTCTTTTGTTCCATCTGTAGAAGCATCGTCATGTATAACAATTTCAAACTTATAATTTGTTTTTTGTTTTAAAAAAGCATCAAGACATTGTTGAATATATTGTCTGGAATTGTAAACAATGCAAAAAATTGTAACATAACACTTATTTTGCATAACAAATTTACTCTCCTTTTTCACAAATCAAATATATGCTGGAACATAAGCTGGGATATAATTGCCCAAGCTGATAGCACCCTTCTAAATATTCTTTAGAAACAATATCGGTTTGTAGTAACTTATCCCACTGGAAATTTGCTAGTGCTTTAAAAAAGATTCCACCTCTGTGGACTACTTTAAGCCCTGCAGATTTTACATCACGCTCCAATGTATCTAATGTGTATGTAATTCTATGTCCATGTTTTCTTTCAGCTTCTGTTACAGCAGTATTATGTGATATCAAGCCCATTTTAACAGCAATTTGTCTTGATGGGGCATCAGCATTCGGACATACCAAAAAAAATTTTCCATCATTAGATAACCATTCATTATTAACACGTTTTAAAACATAAATTGGGTCATTTAGATGTTCTAACACATGTGTCATGACAATATTATTGTATTTTTTAGGCAAATTTACTTGTTCAAATAATGAATTGATGACTTGTACATCATCTCGTATAATTTTTTTTGCCTCTTTAATTGCTTCATCCGATGCTTCTACGCAAGTAATATCCTTAAATTTCTTTTCAAGCCTTTTGGTAAAAGCACCTTTAAAACTTCCTAATTCAAGAACATCATTACCATTTATAAATGGTATAAATGTTTTCATAAAATAATGGTGCATTACATCAAAATCGAAATTATATGAATAATTTCTTTCTTTTGTATCTTTTAATTCTTCATTATAGTTTCTTGTGTTCATTTACACCTCAATTCAAGTATTTTAATACATTCATCAACATTTTCAAATGGTAAATCCTTAATTTTATCAAATGGTAAATCCCACCATTTTAATTTTTTTAATTTTTCTATAGTTACATCATCAAATCTACGTTTTATAAACCTGGCAGGTACCCCACCCCATAATTCAAATGCAGGTATAGAATGGGTTACAACCGCATTAGAAGCAATAATTGCTCCATCACCTATTTCAACACCATCCATTATTACTACATTTTGACCAATCCAAACATCATTACCTATTTTTACAGGTTTATATGGTTCCCATAAATATCTATTAATATCAATATTTTTAAATGCGGGGTGTGGTTGTATTTTATTATTATCACCGATTATATTCCAAACCAAAGGGCTTGTTGTTAGCCATTTTAACGGATGTTGTCCTGCACCAATAAGTACATTTGAACCTATTGATGTATATTTTCCAACAGTTGTTTCGGGATGATAAACACTGCAATTTGTATTTAAATAAGAGCAAAATCCTATCCTATCCCCCAAGTCAGAGCCATAATTCTCGGCATAATTTTTATAGACTACATCATCACTTTGTTCTTGATTTTCTATTTTTTTATTTTTCTTAAAAAAATTTTTAAATTTCACTAATCAGCCTCCAATACTGCAAGCCCAAATCCGTTTTTTCCAAAATTATTTCCATTATATAACAAATAAATTTTTCCGTTCATTTCAAAAATATTAGGATAACACATCATCTCAGAATCCCAACCGGCTTCTGATAGAGTCAACCCGCCAAGTTGATCGTCTCTAATCCAATTAATTAAATCATCTGAATATGCATACCCCAGTTTGTATCCCTTACCCTTTTCAGCCCTAAAACCAATCATATCCCTATAACAAAAATACATGTGATATCTTGAGCCAATTTTTATAACTGTAGGTAATGCTTGGCACTCATTTTTATCAATTATATCGGGAATAATTCTTTTATTGGTTTTTATCCAGTTGATACCATCACTGGATGTTGCATAAGTGATTTTATAGACTCTTTCCGAAGCATGTTCTTTAGTTGGATTGCACCACTTCTGACCAAATATATAAAACATATAAAATTTGTCATTAAACTTTCTTACAAAGGCATCGCCTACCAAAAAAGGTTCATGTAAACTTGCAGAAAGTATTGGACCATCGCTAAGTCTACTAAAAGTTTTTCCATTGTCATAACTTATTAAAAAACCTATGGCTGATTCTACATCTACTGAAATTCTGCGTGACCATCCATTTGTATAGGCATAAAATTTATTATCAAATTTAAATGGGCTAATTGGAAATATTCCATGTTCATCAAAACAGCCTAAACTTCCTCTTTTAACTATTTCGCCTTTTGAATAATTTAAAATATTTTTAAAGTTTTTATCAAAATCAATATATTGAGGAATACTAATAAAAGATGTTGGTGTATCTTTAATTCTTGTTGTAAAATATATTCTTACAAAATCTTCAAAAACAACAGCTTGTGGTGATTGAGCATGACTAACAAATCTTTCCTTAAATGGAGATGTTTCAAAATCAAAAATCAAACCGAGCTTTTTCCATTTCATTACGTTAAATCTCCTTCTAATTCAGCAAGACCAAAACCATATCTTCCGACTTGATTCCCTAAATAAAGCATATAAATTTTTTCATCCAATTCAAAAACATGCGGATATGCAATCATTTCATTGTCGAATGCATCTTCTTCTTGTGAAATATTAATACCGGCTTTACTATCTTCTCTTGTCCAATTAAGTAAATCATACGAATATGCATAACCAATAGTTCTAAATTTTGTTTTTCTGAAATTATGAGGATTCCAACCACAAAAAAACATATGATATTTTCCATTTTTATAAAACACATCGGGACTTGCCTGTGATTCGTCATCGTGCCAATAAGGTTGAATAAGATTTTTATTAATTAAATTCCAATTAATCCCATCATCAGAAATAGCAACTCTAATTCTATGCATGATTTCAGTACGCCCTTCTATTAGCATCCACTTTTGAACTGAAATATAAAACAAATAATATTTACCATTGAAGAATCTGATTTTAGGGCCACCACATCCGCAAGGATTGCATAGAGATGCTGAAAGGATTGGTCCTTGGGCTAATTTATTAAATGTTTTTCCATTGTCATTACTCTTTGCACAACCAATAGCAACAGTGAATGGCACAGACTTGCATCTTGTCCATCCTGCATAATAAGCATATATACCATCCTCTTTTTTTATAACAGACATCGGATATGTGCCAAATTCATCAAAACATCCTCTTTTTCCAAGCTCTAAAACCGGTTGTTTTGCTATATTTATAATTTTGAACAAATTATTTCTATCTAAATCAATATATGCAGAATAGCTAACGCATTGACCATTTTTATCCCGTTGTGGTCTGCAAGAAAAATAAACTCTTACAAAATCATCAAGAATAAGAGTTGCAGGGGCTTGAGCATATTCATTCAACCATTCTCTGCCGTTGATTTCGGAAGGATTAAATATTCTTCCTAATTTTTTCCATTTAAACATTATTCCTCCAGCATAATTTGTTATTTCCTGTATATAAACAGCCGTAATAATATCCGTTAAATCCGGCTTTTTCCATTAATTTTCCGACTTTTTCGATATTGTATTCAACTCTGTGTAATTTAAAGTTTTTTCCATCAAATGTTGCAAACGCAGCTTTGTTATTATTATCTCTTGGCTGTCCTACCGAACCAGGATTACAATATATTTTATTTTTATATATTTCAAGTCTTTGAAAATGACAATGACCTGAAATAAAATAGTTACCATTAATTTTTTCAAAATATTTTTCATTGGGCTCAAAATAATCATCAATTGGATTTGTCCAACTTCCATGAACCATTGAAATACCATACTCATTTCTTATGACAGGAAAAGAAGCTAACCAATTTTTATTCTCTTTTGTTATAATTTGTCTTTGATACTTTAAACAATCATTTACACTTTGAGATCGTTGACAAAAACTATTGGCAACCATATACCAATCATGATTTCCCATAACGCATTTAACATTTCTTTTTCTTAATTCGTTACAACATTCATTGACTTGAGAATAGTACCCAACAACATCGCCCAAACAAAAAATTTCACTGATATTAAGATTATCAATTTTTCTAAGAACTTCTTTTAATGCTTCGAAATTTCCATGAACATCAGATATTATCGCTATCATAAAAAATATAATCCTCCGTATATCTGATTGCTTTTCCGCTTAGAATTTCGGGTTGCGTAACATCTTTTTTATCAAGAAAATAATCAATAGACATTTGACACTCGTTATACCCAAAAGCAGTTTTTAATGATGTAGATGATGAAATCCTGGGATTAATTTCTAAAAGTTTCCACTTTTCTTCGTGTTTCCTGAATTGAAAATTTGTTGCACCTATTGGTTTTAAGACTTTTGCCAATTCTATAACGATATTTTTTAATTCAGGCACTTTTACAACTTCTGCAATTTCTGTAAAACCTTGCTTGGATAACTTTCTTTTCATTGAAATAAAAGCCTTTAGCTCACTTTTAGCATCAAAAAAACCGCTTACAGTATATTCTTCATCATCTGAGCCGATATATTCTTGAACCATAAGATTAACTCCTATATCAGCTTTGTATTTATTAAAGGTTTGTTCATTTTCAATTTTCACAATACCTTTAGAACCGAATCCACAACGTGGTTTCAGTAAAAATGGAGTTTTAAAATCATCAAATTTAGGTTTTAAAGAAGATTTTATTACACATTGAAAATTATGGCTTTTTAATTTTTGATAAAATTCCCATTTATCAAGACAAAGCGTTACTAGCTTTTCATTATTTAACAATAAAAATACACCAGTGTTTTCAAGAATTTTCCTGCTTTGATTCATGCGTTTCATATCAGCTTCAATGCCAGGAATAACCATATTTATATTGTACTTTTTTATTGTATTAATTAACCAAGGTATGTAATTGTCATCACTTGTTAATGGTGGCGTAAGAACAATATCAGCAAAACAATTTGCCGGAGATACTTCATATATTGTACTACCAATTAATTGGCAATTACAATTCTTTAACGAACGGAGTATTCCATATCCTACAATACCTGATGCACCTGTAACCAATACTTTTCTCATAACTTATTTCTTTCTCTGTTTTTTAAAAAGGTCATAATACCGGCGTTTATATCAAATTTAGGATAATAATTTATTTTTTTATATAAATCGTCATTAAATTCAAAAATATTATCGGGTATATCCTTTTTCTCTGTTAAGAATTTAACATTTCCGCCATTTTTAAATATTTTTTGAGCAGTTTTTGCTATTTCTGAATATTTAACATTTGCTGGAAATTGACAATCATAAACGCCCAAAATATGATTATCAACAACCTTGTCAATAATATTTGCAAGATCTTCAAAATGTAAAAAATTGCGCAACGGATCGTTTTTGCCATATATATAAATATCTTCGCCATTTTCTGCTTTATTAATCATTAAGTAAAAAAATGGTTGGTGTTTTGTTTGTATATTTGGTGCATATAGTTGAGATGGCTTTAGAATAGTGTAATCTAAATTATTTTTGTCGCAATAATTAATCATAATTTCATCTGCAAATTTTTTTGTAATAGCATACATATTGTAAAATGGTGAACATTGTTGCAAATCTGAAAAAATAGATGATAAATGAATAAGATGTTTAATATTTTTTTTATTTGCTTCAATGCATAATTTTAATACTCCATCAACATTTGTCTTTATTGAATTATAATAATCTTCATCTGACTCGGATTTAAAATACGCAGTTGTATTAATAATGATATCAATATTATTAGGGATATAAAATTTTTCATTAATATCTAAATATATATCACAATGATTTCTTCCCGCAGTAATAACCTTGTGTTTTTTTGACAAAATAGGGATTAAATATTTAGCTATGGATGACGTCCCACCGATAATTAAAATATTCATTTACTCTCCATCTGTTAATTTATATTGATTTAACATTTCTTTTACTTCTTCTTTGGAATTAAACATCAATACATCAATGATTGATAAATTAGGTACAAACACATTATTAAATTGTTTATATTCAATTTGATTTGTTTTTATAAATTTTAAATTGATTCCGTTTTCTTCAAATTCCGCCTTGTTATATAATTTTGTTCCACCAATTGGATTAATATAAGTTTTGGCATTTAAAGCTTTGCACAATGCTATAACTTTATCCTTTGATTTATATTCGTGGTTTATATTAATAGTTGATGATACAGTAATATTTGTATTTATATCTAAAAAATCTACAATTTTTGCAACCGAATTATAGATATACTGAAATAAATTATCATTTTGATAATTAATAATATCTTCAATAAAAGGCATTATTTCTTTTTTATAAGGAGCTTTAGCATATGCATTTTGCAATTGCGACAACAATTTTCTTTTGTTAAAATCAGGTGAAATAATTCTTTCGTTAACATCCAAAAAATTACTGTCTTTTTTTAAAGGAATAGTAAATAGGGAATCCTTACCATTTAACAAAAAACGATTTCTGTTAAACCATCCTTTTTTTGTATATTGAATATTGTCATATATAACAAAACTATCTACTGCATTGATTAACTGCCAATACCCTATATATGGGAGAAAATATGGTTGCATTATACCTAATTTCAATAATTTTTCCCTCCTTTGGTAATAAAATTACAAATAAAATCAATAGTTTTATCCTCTAAATTTCCATAATAAGGCAAGCAAAGAACCTTGTGTTTTAAATCATTCACAATCGACAAATCTGCAAGTTTTACCGCTAAATCATTCTTATAACAATCATAATCATGACAAGCAGGGTAAAAATACTTCCTTGTTAAGATATTTTGTTTTTTAAACCTAACATATAATTCATCTCTTGAAATAGGATAATCATCTTCAATAATTATTGGGTAATATTGGTATGAATTTGTTACGCCCTTGGGCATTTGTGGAATTTTTATGCCTTTTATTTTGGATAAATTTTCATCATAAAAAGCTTTTACTTTAGCACGTTTTTGTTGTTCTTCTTTATAAATTTTTAAGTTTTCAAGCCCCATTGCAGCTTGAAATTCATTCATTTTTCCATTAATTCCTACATCTTCAACAACTTCTTCAGATTGAATACCGAAATTACGCAGGTTATAAATTTTTCTTTTTAAACTCTCGTCATTATATGTTAAACAACCACCTTCAATTGTGTTAAATAATTTAGTTGCGTGGAATGAAAACATTGTTATATCACCAAAAGTGCCAATTCCTCTGCCATTAATTTCTGTTGAAAAAGCATGCGCAGCATCATAAATGACCTTTAATTTATATTTTTTTGCAATTTTATCGATATTTTCAACATCACAAGGAAACCCATACACATGAACTCCAAGTATTGCAGAAGTTTTAGGAGTAATTAATTGTTCTATTTTTTTAACGTCAATTGTCATTGTATCAGGCTCTATATCACAAAATACGGGTTTGCAATTATTCCAAACAATACAATGAGGCGTTGCCGCAAAAGTAAAAGGGGTTGTTATAACTTCGCTACCAAAAGGTAAATCAAGAGCCTTTAGCGCAGTTAACAAAGCTATTGTCCCGTTGTTAAATAAAGAACAATTTTTGGCTTTTAATTCATTTTTCAGTTTTTCTTCTAGTTCATTATGCTTTAATCCCATATTTGTAAGCCATTGAGAAACAAATATATCATTAATTTCAGAAATATAAGCTTCAAAATTCGGTAACAAAGGTCGCGTTACATAAATTTTATTCATATACAAACACACCCCCTTAATTGTTTTAAACCACTTTTGATATCTGTAAACTCTATATCCCCGAAAAATTCAACAGCTTTTTTATTTAATAAAACACTATCTTTTATATCCCCTTTTCTTTCTGGCAGATAATTTGGACTTTGTTTATAATTATATATTTTTGACATTTCTATAAATAATTCATTTATAGTTATACCTTTATTTGTTGAAAAATTAATTATTTCATTTTTAACATCAGATTTGAGCGCTTTTAAGCAAATATTTGCTATATCTTTAACATAAATAAAATCTCTTATCTGAGCACCATCTCCATATATACTTATAGGAGCATTTTCTCTCATTACCTTGTCAAAAATAGCAACAACACCGCTTTCTTTTGATGATTTTTGCCTTGGCCCGTATGCATTTGAAAATCTAAAAATTATATAAGGAATACTCGATAATTGAATATATTTTTCCATAGTCAGCTTTGATAATCCATAAGGACTCATTGGTTTTGTCGGATGTTTTTCATCAATCGGTAAATATTTTGGATTTCCATAAACCGCAGCAGAAGACGCAGTTATAAATTTTTTTATTTTATATTTCTCACAAATATCCAACAACTTTATTGTTGCCATGATATTCACATCTGCATCAAAATAACTATTGGTTATTGAATAATTAACACTTGTTTGAGCAGCCAAATGAATAACATAATCAGGTTTTTCAATTTTAAATATTTCATCTAAATCCGCTTTTTCAATATCAATATTGTAAAGTTTGATATTATCAATATATTTTAAATTTCCCCTTGAACCGGAAGAAAAATTATCCAAAATAACAATCGAATAAATATTTTCAAATAATTTATCAACAATATGAGAACCGATAAAACCAGCTCCACCGGTTATTAACACTTTTTTAGGCATGGTTTTTTATCTTCCTTTTAATTTTAAATTTAATCCATAGTATGGTTAAAATTTTGTGAGTTTTGCCGGAAGAAATTTTTATAGAAAAAATATTCTCAAGAAAAGCATTTTTTATTGGCGATAAATATTTTTTGTAATCAGCTCCCAATAAATTTATAAGTTTTTGTTGATACTCCATTTCTGCATTATTTGCTTCTTTGTCAATCAAAATAGGCACAAAAGCATGTAACACCACATCTTTTTCTTTTTGCGTTTTGTTGCTGATTACATTGCAAATATCTTGTAAAATATAAAATCCATCTTTTTTGAGTTTTTCGCTATTTTTTGGATTTAAACAAATAGATTTAGGGTTTTCTCTATAGCAATATTTAACTTTATTTGTGAATGCAACCTTATTACTCTTCATTAATGTTTCAACCAAAACAGAGTTGTCTTCAAAATACGTATGCTCCCTAAATCTTATATTTGAAAACAACTTGCTTTTAAAAAACTTTGAACAAACAGAACCGTTTGTTATATACGCAATTTTATCTATAAATTTTGTAACAATATTATTTTCAAAATAATCAATTGTTTTTTGAAAATTCAAGCCTACTCGTGTTAAAGTTCCGCATGCAATATCAGCAACATTTTTCTCGCATAAATTATATAAAACTTCATAAAAATTATTATCAAGCCAATCATCAGAATCTAAAAATCCAATATATTCACCTGTTGAATTTTCTATTCCTGTATTTCTGGCACCGCCTAAGCCTTTATTTTCTTGGTTTATTATTTTTATATCAGGATTGTTTATAGTTTTTAAATATTCAAGCGTAGCTTTATCGGTTGAACCATCATTTACAACAATAATTTCTATATTCTTATAAGTTTGATTTAAGACTGAATTAATTGCTTTATCTATATAGTTAGGTTCGGTATTATAAACAGGAATAACAACCGAAATCTTTTTACCCATTACACTCTCCTTAAAACCTTAACTCAACCGGTTTTTATTTTATTCAAAATAAGTATAGCATAAATTATTATATTTTGCACTTTTTTTATAAGTGCAAATTTAAGGTATATAAATATACAGAATTTATACATAACATGAACTATGGGGTGTATTTATGTTTAAAGTTGAAAAACCTGAAATGATAAATAAAACTTTTAGATTGCCATTAAAATTAGTTCAAGAACTGCAATTTGTCGCACAAAACAAAGAAGTATCTTTAAATAATTTAGTTCAACAATGTTGTGAATATGCACTTAAAAATTTAGATAAAGATTGAATATTATAATAAATATGTTTGAACACAAAAAACATCGCTTGATAAATACAAACACAATACTCAAGCTACATAGAAAATCGGATAGTTAATCCTAATTTTAAAAAAGCCGGCCAAGATGCAGTCTCTCCGGGCCCACCATTTAAAAGACTTCCATCAAGGAAGTCTTTTAAATGGTGGGGGTAAAGCGGCAAAGTTCGAACTTTTTATCCTGTATAAAAGAGCTGATAGAAGAACTCAAAAAATCAGACACTGTCTGACAAAGCGAACCAAAATTTTTGTCATCCTGAACTTGTTTCAGGATCTTAAAAATTTTGTGTGAGCCTGTCCTTACGAAGTGCAGATTCTTACCAACTTGAAGCTTCTGTTTCCAACTGGTAAGATCCAGAAATAAATTCGGGATGACATTTATATTGTTGTCACCCTGAACTTGTTTCAGGGTCTTACCAAATAGATGTTATGACTATAAACTGGTAAGATTCTGAAAGGAGTAAATATAGTTTGTAGGTTTAATTCTAAACCTCTCCGCTTGGTAGAAAAATTCAGAATGACAATATTTATTTCCAATCCAGAGATAAATCTTTAAATTCCGGATTTATTTCCTTAATCAAGTTT
>CALUWJ010000019.1 GCA_944324455.1 Candidatus Gastranaerophilales bacterium
CGTAGCTCAGTTTGGTTAGAGCGCTTGCCTGTCACGCAAGAGGTCGCGGGTTCGAGCCCCGTCGTTCCCGCCATATTATTAAATTTATTAAAACACCCAACGGGTGTTTTTTTATTGGAATTATTTTTGTTGTGTTTGCAAAACTGATTTATGAGTTTTTATTATTCCCAGTATCCAAATTCTTGTCTTGCTATTTCTTTTAATTTTTTCATAGCTTCTGGGTTATTATTTCTGCAAGAAAGATTTGCGATTTGCCCATTATATTTATAAAATTGTATGTTGCAGCTTGTGGCATTAATTATGTATTTTTTGATAAATAATTCTTTGCAATCCCCGTTTTTAAGGGCAGCGGCTAATTTATTATAATCATTTCTTGCAAATTGGTAGGGGTTAAATGATGAAACTACCTTAACGCCGTTATCGTTTTTATATGTGCATTCATAAAAGATAGCGTGCGCAGTTTGCATTGCAGCTATCATAAATATACAAAATATGATTTTAGTACATTTTTTCATAACATTTTAATGCCACAAAATGACCGCAAAATAACCCTTGCAGCTATTCGTTAATGTGTTCTAAGGCTTTTTCAAATATTGTTTTAATATGGTCATCATTGAGGGAATAATATACATTTTTACCTTGTTTTGTTGCTTTAACAAGTTTAGCGGTCCTAAGGATTTTAAGTTGATGGGAAACAGCTGATTTTGTCATATTTAAAAGAACGGCTAAATCTCCAACGCACATTTGATTTAAGTCTAGTGCCCACAATAGCTGAATTCTTGTGTTGTCCCCCATAACTTTAAAGAAGTCTGAAAGCTCGTATAATATTCTTATATCAGGCATTTTTTTAAGTGCTTTAGATATAAGGTCTTGATTTGTTGGTGTGCAATCTGTTTTTTTTGTTTCCATATATACTCCTTTGTTCTTATTTTAACAATAATTGAATAACTATTCAACTAATATTAAAAAATGTAAAAATTGACATTGCTTAGATTGACAATTGAATAATTGTTCAATTATAATATAAATAACAATTGAACAATTATTCAATTAAGGAGTCATATATGTGCCAACATTGTCATGAAAATCACGAAGAAAAAAGACCAATCGAAAGAATTTTTTTAAAAATAGTTTTACCTGTTTTAATTTTGTTTTCTGTAATGTTTTTTAATATTCCTCATCATATTGCAACAGCATTATATATATGTGCTTATTTATTGGCTGGTTATAGTGTTTTATTAACTGCATTTAAAAATATTTTAAAAGGCGATTTTTTTGATGAAAATTTTTTAATGTCTGTTGCAACCTTGGGTGCTATCTTAATAAAAGAATACCCTGAAGCTGTTATGGTAATGGTTTTATATGGGATTGGTGAAACTTTGCAAGATAGAGCTGTTGATAAATCCAAAAATTCTATATCAAAATTAATTGATATAAAACCGAAATATGCGAATGTTTGTATTGGTGATGAAATACAAAAAAAGGACCCTAATGAAGTTAAAATTGGTGATATTGTAATAGTTAAAACAGGTGAAAAAATACCTCTTGATGGGGTCATTGAAGAAGGTGAAGCCAATGTTGATACATCAGCTTTAACAGGCGAATCCTTACCTTTGTTTTTAGAAAAAAATAAACAGGCTTTAAATGGATGTATTGTTAATAGCGGTTATTTAAAAATAAGAGTTACAAAATTATATTCTGATTCAACTGTTGCAAAAATTCTTGAATTAGTTGAATATGCAAATAAGAAAAAAGCAAATAGTGAAAAATTTATAACTAAATTTGCAAAAATATATACCCCTATTGTTGTGGTTCTAGCTTTGATTTTAGCAATTTTGCCACCTTTAATTTTTGGAAGCGATATCAATGTTTGGCTAAATAGAGCTTTGATTTTTCTTGTAATTTCTTGTCCTTGTGCTTTGGTACTTTCTGTTCCTTTGAGTTTTTTTGCTGGAATTGGTGCTGCAGCAAAACAAGGAATTTTAATTAAAGGCAGCAAATATATTGAAATATTAGCTAAAATTAAAAATGTTATTTTTGATAAAACAGGAACTTTGACAAAAGGCTGCTTTGAGATAGAAAAAATTGTCACTAAGGACAATTCAATATCTAAAAAAGAAATTTTAGATACTATTAGTCAAATAGAAAGCTATTCAAATCATCCTTTGGCATTATCTATTTTAAAATCTTATGATGGCGTTTTAGAAAAAAAAGAAGTAAAAAATCTTGTTGAAATTTCAGGAAAAGGATTAAAAGCGACAATTGATAATCAAGAGGTTCTGGTCGGTAATGTTGAATTATTAAAAATGAATAATATAAATATTTCAATTTCGCCTGAAGAAAAAACTACTGTTTTTCTTGCAATAAACGGTAAGTATAAGGGTTACATTGTTCTTTCTGACAGTTTAAAAGATTATTCTAAAATAGGTATTGATAGGCTTAAAAAAATGAATATAAATACTTTTATTTTAAGCGGAGACAATAAAAAAGCGGTTGAAAAAATTGCCGATGAATTGGGAGTTAATAATTATTTTTCAAAATTATTACCACAAGATAAGGTTGAAAAAATTGAAGAAATTATAAAAACTGAAAATAAAAATCAAAAAACAGCCTTTGTTGGTGATGGAATAAATGATGCACCTGTATTAAAAAGAGCTGATGTTGGGATTTCTATGGGAGTATTAGGGTCTGATATTGCCATTGAAGCCAGCGATGTTGTAATAATGGATGATAATTTAGCTAAAATATCAAAAGCAATAGATATTTCTAAAAAAACCTTATCTATTGTAAAACAAAATATTATATTTGCGATTTTTGTGAAAATTTTATTTCTTGTTTTAAGCATGCTTGGCATGATGACTATGTGGTTTGCTGTATTTGCTGATGTTGGGGTTACTTTTCTTGCTGTATTGAATTGTTTGAGAATTATAAGGTAGAATGTATTCAGTTGAGAATTTAAAATGAAAAAAAACAGATATAAATACACAAAAGAGCAAAAAGAGCGAATTTTATATGAAATTAGCTTAAATAAAAGTATCGACGAAGCTTTTAATTCTTTAGAAATAGATTTTGAAAAATTAGATATAAGCGATGAAAAATATAGGGCAAAATTAATCAGCAAATGGAAAAAAGACTTATATTCAAATAGGGAAAATATTTCAATATTGAATGTAAATACCCAGATTTTGCAGCTCGAAAAGGAAAATAATTTAAATCAATTTGACAATATATTAGAATTTTATGAAAAGTCAACAAAAGCGTAGTTTTTACACTTTATTAATTTTTTTTAAGTGAAATAAAAAAATGAATTTGACAAACAATTATTTTTTTGGTTTTATATAAATACAGAGTCAATCTGAAGTGAATTGTAGAAGGAGTTGCTAAATGCAAGAAAAAGAATTACCAAAAAATATGGGTAAAAAAATAGTAGATGCACTTAAGCAACAAGATTTCAATGATACTTCAGAGTCTGCAACAGAAGACATAATGAGCGGGTTTGACGATAATGATGATTTATCATTAGAGAGCTTAGATGAACCATCAAATGAAGCTTCATTTGATTTTGGCTCAAATGCAAAAGACTATCAGCCTGTGTTTTCTGTAAATGAAGATAATAGTTCTTCAAATCCTGACTTAAAATTGTCCATTGAAAATGATGAAGACGTTGAAGAGTTTGAAATGCCAAACAATATCAATGTTTTAAAAAGATTGATTGCTCAGTTGCCGACAGGTGTTCCAAGACAAACAGGAGCTCAAATTATCCGTCAAACAATTGAAGCGCTCGGCATTCCGATGAAAACAGTTCTTCAGGACGCTCAAAGAGTAAGAGATTGCTTGAATAGTTCAATTAAAGATTGTAATTATACAATTCAAGAATACAAAAGCAACATCAGAACTCTTGAAAAACAGGCTGCAAGCTATCAAAAACAATTAAACAAATTGAATGATATAATTGGTTTATTTGTTTACGGTGAGAAGAAATAATAGATTTATTTTTGCCCCCATCGTCTAGAGGCCTAGGACAACACCCTTTCACGGTGTAGACAGCGATTCGAATTCGCTTGGGGGTACCATTTATAAAAACAGAGGGCACAAGCCCTCTTTTTTAGTGTTCAATTTTTATATTAAATGCGCCCGAAATAACGGGCGCATAGGTTTTATACTAATTCAAGTTCTAATATCTCTTTTGTATCCTGCAATATTTGATTTTCGGTAAGATTAAACATTTCATACAGCTTATCTAAAGGCACCCTATCTGTAAATTCTTTTTTAGCGCCGTAATTTTTAACTTTCATATTGCTTGCTGAATAAAATCTTGAGATTTTTTCTCCAAAACCGCCGTCTAAAACTCCGTCTTCAAGGGTTATTATTAGGCTGTGATTTTGTTTTAATCCGTTTAACATATCTTCATCAATTCCTGTAATATAGTAAGGTTTAATTAAAGTTGCATTAATATTCAGTTGTTCTTTTAATTTGTTTTGTACGTTTCGTCCTAGTTCAATGAAGTTTCCAAGCCCCAGAATGGCAACTTTTTCCCCTTGGTTTATCATTTTATATTTATTTAATTTTGAATAATCTGTTTTATCTTCGATATCATATGATTTTAGAGGAAGGAAAGGAACCCTTATTACAACTGGGTGTTCATTTTGATTATATGACCAATTAAGCATTGCAAGATATTCTTCTTTGTTTGTTGGGGCTAGATAGACAATGTTTGGAATGTTTGAAATCAAAGGTATGTCAAAAATTCCTAAATGTGTTGAATCCATTGAGCTTATTGCACCCCAATAAACAAGAATTGTAGCAGGTGATTTATTTAGGGCTAAATCTTGGGATAATTGGTCATACGTTCTTTGAATAAAAGAGCTGCTTAGAGCTAAGACCGGTTTTGCTCCGCCTTTAGCTAGTGCAGAAGCGTACGCTACTGCATGTTCTTCACAAATCCCAACATCTGTATAATTTTCTCCCATTTTTTCTCTAAATTCGGGGTAAAATCCCAAAGCCCCCGGAGTTCCTGCAGTAATAACTACAACAGGTTCATTTTTAGATTTTTTATCTAAAAGAAAATCTGTTGTAATAGATAAATATGTCTCGTTTTTTTCATTTGTTTGTTCTTTTTTGTCTAAAAAGCCTGCAAGACTCCAGTGATAAAGTTCTTTATTTTCTTCTGCAGGTTGATAGCCTTTTCCTTTTATGGTATGAATATGGACTACAATTGGTTTTTGAATATCTTTTATCTTTTTAAAGGTTTCAATTAGTGCTTCAATATCGTTCCCTTCTTCAAGATAAATATAATCAAATCCAAGGGTTTTAAAGAAATTATTTTTTGTATTTCCTTTTGTTTTCCTTAGTTCTTCAAGATTTCTATATAATCCTCCATGGTTTTCGGCTATGGACATTTCATTATCATTAACTATCACTATAAAATTACTTTTTAATTCGGCTGCATTATTTAAACCTTCATAGGCTTCTCCGCCTGATAGCGAACCATCACCTATTAAAGCAATGACATTATGATTTTGTTTCAATAAGTCTCTTGCCTTTGCGAGTCCGCAAGCTAATGAAATTGATGTTGACGTGTGTCCTATAACGAAATTATCGTGTTCACTTTCAATCGGGTTAAAATATCCGTTGATTTCATAATTTTTATTTATAAAACCGTCTTTTCTTCCTGTTATCATTTTGTGCGGGTAACATTGATGAGAGACATCAAAAATAAATTTGTCTTTTGGTGAATTAAAAACATAGTGAAGCGCTATTGTTGCTTCAACTATTCCCAAATCTGGGCCAAGATGCCCTCCAATATCATTTACTCTTTTTATTATACCTTTTCTAATGTCTTGAGCTAATAATTTCATTTCATCTAATGATAATTTTTTGACATCTTCGGGTGAGTTAATTTTATCTAACATCTCCATTTAATACTCCTTATCTAATTAAATTTTTATTAAAAGGTTCTATCTGTATGAGTGATTTTATTTTTTAAAACTGTTTTATAATTATAAAAAAGAGGTGCTTATGAAAAATCATATTTTAATTGTAACATCAAATTCAAGCGGAGATAAAAATATCGAAAATACAGGGGTGTATCTTGAAGAATTTGCTGTTCCTTATTTGATTTTTAAAGCAACAAATTATAATATTGATGTTGCTTCACCAAAAGGGGGGTTATCTCCTGTTGATATTCGTTCAATGTCTTGTTCTAATCCTGTTGAATGGGATGATTGTATAAAAATTTTAAGGCAAACAAAAAAAATATCAGATTTAAATTTAGATAAATATGATGTTTTGTTTTTTTCTGGCGGTCATGGTCCAATGTTTGATATTGCTTATGATGATGAAGTTAAAAAAGTTGTTGAATATTTTTATCAAAAAAATAAAATTATTGCTGCAATTTGCCATGGGGTTGTAGCTCTTATTAGTGCTAAAGATAAAAATAATAATCCAATAGTTAAAAATAAAAAAATAACTTCTTTTACAAATAAAGAAGAACACATTATAAAATTTGATGAATTTATGCCGTTTTTATTAGAAACAAAATTAAAAGAACTCGGTGCAAATTATATTGAAATGAAGCCTTGGAGTGAACATGTGGAAGTTGATAATAATATAATTACGGGTCAAAATCAAAACAGTGCCACACTGTTAGCTGAAAAAGTTATAGAAAAATTAAATTAAAAGCGCACAGGCATTTCCCGTACGCTTTTAATAATATTAATATTAAATCTTATGTTAACCTTGATGAGCAATTTTTTCAGCTGCTTCTCCGCCTTTTTTAGGTAGATGAGAAGCGACAGTATTTGCAAAAGTAGCTGCACCTTTTTTTAGTGCCTCAAAAATAATGCCATAGCCTTTTTTAATAGCTTCCATACCTTTAACATCTGCTTTTTTACCTTGTGAAAATGCAACAGCAGTAGTTGCAGCAGCAGCAACGCCAACAGCAACACCAGCTACAGCAGCAGCTTTCTTGGGTTTGGATAGATTGTTGTAGCCTTGAATAGGATGAATGTTCATAGTATATTTCCTTTATTTAACTATATAATTATCACACCAGCAATTTATATAACAACACTGAATATAAAAAAATGCTAAAATATAAAAAGTGTTTAACAATTTTTTACATGATATATTATTTTGAAATAAATTTCAATAGGCAGGTTATTGTGTTAAGATTATGAGACAATATGGAGATTTTATGCAAAGCGAAGATTATAAAAAATATCTTGATGAGGGAATATATAGTATTCAAGATGGAAATTACACTAAAGCAATCGATTTAATAACTAAATCTATTGAATTAAAAAATGATTTTGATGTTTCATATTTTTATCGAGCAGTTGCTTATCATTCATTAAATAAAACTAATGAAGCCATGCTTGATTATACAAAATCAATAAAATTAAATCCAAAAATGACAGATGCTTATTATAATAGAGCAAAAATCATATTGGAAAATAATAAAAGTGATGAAAAGCAAATTATTAAAGCTGTTGAAGATTTAAAAAAAGCGCTGGAGATTGATAAAAATTTTGTTGATGCGCTTTTTGCTATGGCTGCTGCTCAAAAAAAATTAAAAAATTACCATAAAGCACTGGAATATCTTGAAAAGCTTTTAAATATTGAGCCTGAGGCAGTTCATGCAAGGGCATTAAAAAAACTAATTTTGCAAAAATATATAATTTAAATTTAACAATACTAAATACATTATGACAAAGTGTTGTTTTTAATATATTATATTTTTAATAGCATTACATTTGGAGGAAAGTATAAAATGGGATATGAAATTCTATATAAAAAAGAATTGTGTACTAATCAGTTTGAAATAAAGGTAAAAGCTCCTTTTATTACTAAAAATGCTAAAGCAGGACAATTCATTATTTTAAGAACAGATAAAAATTCTGAGCGTATCCCGTTGACTATTGCAGATTACGATAGACAAAACGAAATTTTGACAATAGTTTATATGGCTGTTGGCTATACAACAAAAAAACTTGCTTCTTTAGATGTAGGTGATTATATTGAAGATATTGTAGGACCTTTGGGTTGTCCTACTCATATAGAAAAATATGGAACAGTTATTTGTGTTGCGGGTGGTTATGGCGCAGCACCTTGTTATTTAATTGCAAAAGCTTTTAAAGAAGCAGGAAATAAAGTGCATATGGTTATGGGTGCAAGAACAAAAGATTTAATCTTTTGGGAAGATAAAATGAAGCATGCTTGTAGTGAACTTCATATAACTACTGATGACGGTTCTTATGGAATTAAAGGTTTTACAACAAATGTAGCAAAAGAAATAATCGATAAAGAAAAGGTTGATTATGTTATTGCGGTTGGTCCTATGCCTATGATGAGAGCGGTTGCAGAGTTGACAAGACCATATAAAATTAAAACCGAAGCTTCAATGAATCCTATTATGGTTGATGGAACAGGTATGTGTGGAGCATGCAGATTAACTGTCGGAAATGAAGTTAAGTTTGCGTGCGTGGATGGACCTGATTTTGACGCGCATTTAATTGATTTTGATGAAGTTATAAACAGAACAAAAATTTATAAGCAAGAAGAAAAAAAATGCGATGAAACAAAGTGTAATTTAATTAAACAAGGTATAGAATTAGAAAAAACAAAAGCATAAAGGATAATTTATGACACAGGAAGTAAATAGAAAAAAAATTCCATTTTGCCCGTTGATGTCTGCAGGTGCACTGGATCCAAAAGTGTGCTTGCAAGAAAGTTGTGCATGGTATCTTCATAATACAAAGACTTGCGCTGTTTATGTTATAGCGCATAATAATCTTTTAGATATAAAAACAAAACAAGGAAAATAAAATGACTCAAATAAAGCCAATGACAATAACAGAAAAAATATTTGCGCTTCATGCTAATAAAGAATATGTTCAAGCAGGAGATTTACTGGAAGCAAATATAGATATTGCTTTGGCAAATGATATAACGGGCCCTATTGCAATTGAAGTTTTTAAAAAATTCAATCTAGATAGCGTATTTGATAAATCAAGAGTTGTACTTGTTCCCGACCATTTTACACCAAATAAAGACATTAAATCAGCTATACAAGCAAAAATATTAAGGGACTTTTCTAAAGAACAAGATTTATTTCATAAGTTTGATGTTGGTTCAATGGGTATTGAACATGCACTTTTGCCCGAAAAAGGCATTGTAACGTCTGGTGATTTGATTATTGGTGCTGATTCTCATACTTGCACTTATGGTGCATTGGGCGCTTTTTCAACTGGTGTTGGTTCAACGGATTTGGGTTGTGCTATGGCTTCAGGCTCAACTTGGTTTAAAGTGCCATCTGCCATTAAGGTTGTTTTTAATGGTAAACTAAATAAATATGTAACAGCTAAAGATTTAATTTTGCATTTAATAGGCGATATTGGAGTTGATGGAGCTTTATATAAAACCCTTGAATTTAGCGGTGATGCTATAAGAACAATGGATATGGACGGCAGATTTACTATCTGCAACATGGCAATTGAGGCGGGCGCTAAAAATGGTATAATTGAGCCTGATGAAATTACTCGCGAATACTTAAAAAATCGCTCAATTAGAGAACCGTTATTTTTAAAAAGCGATGAAGATGCAAACTATGAAAGAATTATTGAATACGATGTTTCAAAAATCGAACCTACTATTGCTTATCCGCATTTACCCGAAAACACACATTCTATTTCTGAAGCGATAAAAGATAATATAAAAATTAATCAAGTTATTATTGGAAGCTGCACAAATGGACGTCTTGAGGATATTAAAATGGCGGCTGAAATATTAAAAGGTAAAAAAGTACATCCCGATGTGCGTTTGATTATTTTCCCGGCTACACAAGATATTATTTTAAAATCAATTGAGCTTGGATATTATCAAACTTTAATTGAAGCAGGCGCTGCAATTTCAACTCCAACCTGCGGACCTTGCTTAGGCGGGCATTGCGGAATTTTAGCTCCTGATGAAGTATGCATATCAACAACAAATCGTAATTTTGTTGGTAGAATGGGTGATACCACATCAAAAATATATCTTGCAAGTCCTTATATAGCGGCAGCAAGCGCTATAAAAGGCAGAATTGCGGGGGTTGAGGAAATTTAATAGTGAAAAAAATATTTATTATATTATATCTTTTTTTCATTTTTGCTGCTTCAGTATTTGCAAATGATATTGATAAATGTATAGATAATGCAAATTTTGAATTAAAATCAACAGTTGGTGTATATGTAGAAAATCTGGATAAAAAATCAGTAGTTTATAAAAAAAATGAACAAAAATTATTAAATCCTGCAAGTACTCTTAAACTCTTATCTTTCGGTGCGGTGTATAAAATTTTAGGTGAAAATTATAATTTTGAAACTGCTTTATATAAAGATGATAAAAATAATATTTATTTAAAATTGGGCGGGGATACACTTTTATCTCAAGCTGATTTAAATGAATTATTTTTTAAACTTAAAACAAATTTTAATATAGCAAAAATTAATAACATTTATATTGATGATTCTATTATAGATAAAACTCCTTATCCAAAAGGATGGATGGAGGATGATGTTTGGCCAAATCAAAGAGCAATAACTCCATATATAATTGATAAAAATTTGACTCAAATTGCAATCAAACGTTCCAGTCTTGCAACAAAAGTTGATATAATACAAAATGATGATTATAAAATTCCAATTATTAATGAATTAACATTATCAGATAAACAAGAAATCCAAATCAAAAGATTATATGGTGATAATTCTCCTATTGTTAATTTTCAAGGTACTGTTGTAAAAGATGAAATTATTAATCTGCCTGTTTTAAATCCTGAAATTAATTTTAATATTAAAGTTCAAAAAGCTTTAGAAAAAAACAATATCCAATTCTTTAATAAAATTGTTTCTAAAAAAATACCTCTAAATTCTATTAAAATTGCATCTGTTAGCCATAGTATAGAAGAAATTTCAAAAGATATCTTATATAATTCAGATAATTTTTGTGCTGAAGTTGTTTTTAAAATTGGTGCCGCAAAATACATAAATTATAGCCATAGTGCAACTTTTGATGATGCAATAAAAATGTTTAATGATATCTATAAAGATTATTTATCAGAAGGTATAGTTATAACTGATGGCAGCGGGGTTTCAAGGTATAATTTGTTAAATTCTGAATTTATAGTAAAATCTCTTACTATGCTTTTAAATGACACTAATATCAAAAGTTTAATGGTGACTGCTGGCGAGGGTACAATGAAAGATAGGTTGATTTTATTGAAAGATAATTTAAAAGTAAAAACAGGCACTCTTTCAAATATGTCTTCTGTTGCAGGTGTTGTTACAACAAGAAAAAATAAAAATCTTGTATTTTCTATTATTGTTCAAAATTCACCAAAAAGAAAAGCAATTTTAAAAAACTTTGAAGATATATTGATAGCATTACTATATAGAAAATACTAAGAACTAACCATTGATTTTTTCGGTTATTGCTTTATTTATTTCAATTAGTTGTTTTGATAATATTTCTTTATTAGATGTGACTGCGGTTTTTATTCCTAAAAAGTTTATTTTTGTGTAGTTTTTGGTGTAGTTTTCTTTAAAATCAAGTATTTGACAATAGATTTTGGTATCCATATATTGTTTTTCTTCACATAAAAATACAAAAATTTCGCATAAATATAAATATGAATTTATTATATTTGTTTTTGAAAATTCCCTTTGGAACTTAACCAGTAATTTTAAAAGGTCTTTGTATTTTTGTGTTATTTTTTTTCTTTTTTCGGGTAAAAATTCAATTAAGTATTTTTTTGTTGAATTATAACCAATTTCAAATAATTCTTGTTTTTTTTCTTTTGGCATTAAAAAATCCACAACAGAAACATCTGGAGTATTTATTTTAATATAGTCAAATTTATCTTTTTCTTTATATAAATCTATTATATAATCAGTTGCAAATCCAGAAATAGCATTATAAACACGATTTAAATACCCGATTGAGTTATCGATTTTTTTTGGTGTTTCGTTATCTTCAAGTCGAAATTCCAATATTCTTTCATCTAAATTTTTTATTGTATTGCTTACTCTCCATAATGGTGTAGATTTTAATAAATCACCATCTACAATTAAACTATCTTCATATTCTAATGGCGTAAATAATCCGGGCATTGAAACACTTGCTCTTATGGCTTGAGCTATTTCAAAGTCGGGAGTCTTTTTACAAGAAAATTCTTGAAATTTTAAATTTGTTAAATCAACAGAATAAATAACAAGATTGTTTTTGATGTCGCAAAATTTAACAGGAGGCATTTTGTCTTTTTCATATATTTCGCCATAATATTTTCGCTCAAGCTGTTCTTTTATCCATTCGTAAAAAATTTTTCCTTTTGAGATGGCTAAATCTTTTTTGAAATCTATATTTATATCAATAAACATTTCAAAACCGGTTTTAGACATTATTTCATAGACTTCTTCATAGCTGTAACCAAATGCGATTAATGATGCAAAAACAGCCCCAATTGAGCTGCCTGCGCAACCTGTCAGTTTAATGTTGTTTTCTAATAATGCTTTATATGCTCCGCAGTAGCTTATTCCTCTTATGCCGCCGCCGCCAAATATTGCAAAATATTCGTTATCTTTCATAAATTACTCCATAAACTCCGGTTTTTTGCTATCTTGAGTGTATGTATCTTTTTGCAAGTTTTCAAGTCGTTTGTTTTCGTTTTCGTAACGTCCTGAAATATCAATTACATTATTTAGCAGTTCTTTATCATTTCCAATAAGATTTTCGATTGCTTCTGATGGAGGGTTGTTTTTATTTAATTGTTCTTTTTTTTGTAAAATCTTTGCATCTTTTAGGATTTCTTGCATGTTCTTATCGGATAAATTTTTAAATTTATTTTTCAATATAACAATCTCAACCCTTCTGTTTTTTGCGCGATTTTCAGGAGTTGAATTAGATGCAATTGGAACTGTGTCTGCATAACCTACTGCATTAAATAATTTTGGGTTAAAATTATTATTATAGATAAGAAATCTTACAACCGAGCATGCTCTTGCGGCAGATAATTCCCAATTTGACGGGTATTTTGCTTTGTTGCTTATTGGGTTTGAATCTGTGTGGCCTTCAACTTGAATATAGTGAATAGAGAATTTTTGTTTAATTATATTTGCAACAATTGCAAGTTTTTCTTTTGATTTTTGAGTAAGTTCTGCTGTTCCTGATTCAAATTGCAGAGCATGTTCACTAAATCTTATAACAAGACCTTTTTCATCTATTTCAGCACTTATTCCATCTTCTTTTAATTTATCTATATCTTCTTTTATTTCTTCATAAGAAGATTGTTCATATTTTTGGCTCATATATTCAAGCATTAAAGGATTTGTTGCACCTTGTTGCCCTTCTAGAATAGAATTTTGACCATCCATTATGCTTTCTTGATTATCAAAGATATTTTGGCTGAAAGCTTTTCTTAGTGCTTCTTCTATTCCTTTAAAAGAATTGACATCGGATTGAGCCAAGGCATATAAAACAACAAATGTTGCAAATAGCAACGTCATAAAGTCGGCATAAGAAACAAGCCAACGTTCCAGATTTTCGTGTTCTTCAGCCGGTTTTTTTCTTCCCATTAGGCTTTAGCCTCTTTTTTTGTTTTTTTATCTACTAAATAACATTCAAGTTTGCGCTCGATTAATGCAGGTGATTCACCGGCTTGAATAGATAAAATTCCCTCAATCATTAACTCCATTGAAGTAAAAATTCTTGCATATTTTCTTTTTGTTCTTGTAGAGTATGGAATTGTTACCAAGTTTGCAACAACTAAGCCGTAAATTGTTGCAACGAATGCAACAGCAATACCTGCCCCTAGTTTAGATGGATCAGACAGGTTTTGCATAACTTGAATTAAGCCGAGTACCGCACCAATAATACCAAGAGTTGGAGAATACCCGCCCGCTGATTCCAGAACTTTTGCACCTGCTGCAATTTTTTCTTGTAATTGCGACAATTGAGTTTCCATCATATCTTTTACAAGTGTGGGATCGGCGCCGTCTGCAACCGCTTCAAGCCCTAAGGTTAATAGAGGATGTGATGCATTTTTTGCTTCTTTTTCAAGAACAATAACCCCCTCTTTTCTTGCTTTTTGCGCATAAGCAACAATTTCGGCTATTAGTGTTTCAAGATTTGGAGATTTGCCAAAATATACAATGTAAATACAATGAGCAGCTGTTTTAAAGTCTTCTATGGGGAAGCTTAAAAATACTGCACCTGCTGTACCTCCAACTACAATAAATGCTGCTGTAATTTGCAGTAATTGTCCTATATTTCCACCTTCAAGGGCTTGTCCCAGAAGAATAAAGGTGATACCAAGTAAGGTTCCTATTAGCGCTGCTATATCCATAAATGTATAAAACTCCTAATTTATTGCTTTATTATCATAAAAAACAACACATTTGTTATCATATAAATATATTAATATTATTTTTTTGATTTATAATAAATTTATAGAATTAAGAGGAATAGAATATGGGTTTAACATTAGCACAAAAAATTCTGTCTGAACATTGCAATAAAGAAGTGAAACAAGGTGAGCTAATTATAGCAAACATTGATGTTTGCGCAACTCAAGATGGCACAGGTCCCCTTGCAATTGATGAATTTAAAAAATTAAACAAACCCTTATTTAATCCTAAAAGAACAATTCTTTTTATTGACCATGCGGCACCGTCACCAAGAAAAGAGCTTTCTAATGCACATAATAAAATTCGTGAATTTGCACGCGAATATGGTGCAATCTTACAGGATATAGGCTGCGGAGTTTGTCATCAAAGATTAGTTGAAGATTATGTGAACCCCGGCGAAATCCTTGTTGGTGCTGATTCTCATACTTGTACATCTGGTGCATTAGGTGCTTTTGCAACAGGTATGGGTTCAACTGATATTGCTGTTTCAATGGCATTTGGTAAAACCTGGTTTAAAGTTCCTGCTTCATATAAAATTGTTGTAAGGGGTGAATTTAAGTATAATGTTTGCTCTAAGGATTTAATGCTTTATCTTATAGGTTTAATTGGCGCTGATGGTGCAACGTACAAGGCATTAGAGTTCTGTGGAGATACAATTGAAAATATGTCTATGTCAGAGCGTTTTACTCTTGCTAATATGGCGGTTGAAGCAGGAGCTAAAGCTGGATTGTTTGAAACGGATGAAAAGACTTTAGAGTTTTTAAAATCTAGAGGCAGAGAAGATAAATATAGAGAAATAAAGATGGATTTTGATGCGCAGTATGAAAAAGTAATCGAAATAGATGCATCTAAAATTGACCCTATGGTTTCTTGTCCTCATACGGTTGACAATGTAAAAAAAGCGTCAGAATTAAATAACGTAAAAGTTAATCAAGTTTTCATAGGCACTTGCACAAATGGCAGAATTGAAGATTTGAGAGTTGCAGCAAATATATTGAAGGGTCATAAAGTTAATCCTGATACTAGATTAATTGTTGTTCCTGCGAGTCGAGATATATATTTACAAGCTTCAAAAGAAGGCTTGTTGGATATTTTTGTTGAAGCGGGAGCTAATTTCTTACCTTCAGGTTGCGGCCCTTGTGTTGGTGTCCATGGTGGTATTTTGGGGGATAATGAAGTTTGTCTTGCTACTCAAAATAGAAATTTCCAAGGAAGAATGGGTAACACAAAAGGTTACATTTATCTATCAAGCCCATATACTGCTGCAAAATCGGCTATTAAAGGGTATATTTCCGATTAAGTCGGAATAAATACCCTATATGTTGCACCTCTTTTTAGGTAGTAATCTGTTACCATAGATGTTTTATAGTCTGAAATTTCATTGCCTTTTCCATCTGCTATACAAACGTGACCCCATTGACCATCACTGCCGCTATAAGTGCTCCAGCTTACAACAGCACCTGCAGGAAGTGATTTAAGGTCTTGTGATGATACTTCTGATGTTATTTCTGTCCAATCTGATCTGCCGGCAAGATTTTTGCCCCACTCGCAGCCGTTACCGTATAACCTGTAACCAAGGGCATCTTGAATTGATAATCCAACACCTTTTCCGCACATGCCGCCTGATTGGGTTTTGTTACCATATCTTGATAGTGCTGCATCTACGAGGGCTTCACCTTTTTGTGCGTCATATTTAGACATAGCATCTGATGTATTTGAGTTAACACTCTTGTCGTTATTTGCTGCTGTAGCTGCGCTTGTTGCACTTGCTGCCGCTGTTTTTAGTGTAGCTTGTGTTTTTTCTTCGTTTTCAATTTTATCAATTGCTTTTTGAATTGCATTTACATTGTTCTGGTCATTTTGCACACTGGCTTTTGCGTCGCTTAGTGCAGTTTGTTTTTGGGTTTCATAATTTGATTTCGCTTCATTATATTTATCTAAATATTGTTCAAGTTCAGGATACATTTCTTCTGATTTTTCTTCAATACCTTCTTTTGCTTCTTCTTTTTCTGCTAAAATTGTTTCTTGTTCGGTTTTTTCTTGCTCCATAGTATCAAGCTGTGTTTTAGCTTCTTCAAGTTGTGTTTTTGCAGTTTCTTCAGCTTGTTTTGCTGAGTTTATTTGAGATTGCAGTGCTGCAATTTGATTTGCAATGCTTGCGCTTTCTTCTTCGCTTGCACCTGATTGAGCGCTTTGAAGTTGACTTAGTTGTGCTTCAAGATTTGCAGTATTTGCACAAGCTGATTCATAGCTTGAATTTAAGCTTGAAATAGTTGCTTGTTGTTCTGTTATTTCTGTGTCTTTTTGCGCAACTATGTCTTTTTGAGCTTCAACTTCTTCGTTTGCTTTATCTAGTTCTTCTTTTAGTTCTGTATCAACTTCTTCAAGTTTATCTTCGTAGGTACTATATAAATCATCTACATTTTGTTTTTCTGCTTGTAGTGCACTATCTGTTTCGTTTGCAACATTTGCATATTTTTCTTTGTCTTGCGATAATTCTCCTTGAGAGGTTGCAAGTTTTTGATATAGCTCATCTTTGCTCATATTTTCAAGCATTTCGGCTGAATAGCTTTCTGAGTTTGCCGTGTTATTAGTCATTGAATTATTCAATGATTCAAAAGAAGATTTTTTCTCATCAGAGCTTTTGCTTCCTGATGCGCCTGAAGCTCCGCCTGCTGCACCGGATGCGCCGGACGCCCCACCTGCTGGTGATGAAGAATATTTTTTATTTGAATATTTGTTGCTTGATGATTCTTGAGCACGAGAGTCATCGGATGAGTCTTTTTTATCGTATTTATTTTTTCTTAGAGCCAATCTTTCTTCTCTTGTCATTTTGCTTGAGCCATAGAGCAATTCACTTTGTTGCTTGGTTTCCATTTCTTCCATGACTTGTTTAATGCCTGTTATGAAATCTTTAAGAGAGACACTGCTTCTATCGTTATCGTTGCCTTTAATTCTATTAAAAAACGTTTCTATCTTTGTTTCGTCAAGTTCTCCATCTTTATCATTGAAGTAGCTTTTGATGTTTTCATCCTGTAAAAATGAATCTAAAATGTCGTACATTACATTTTCAAAGTTTTCATCGGCAGTTTCGCCAAATGATTCTTCCAGTTGTTTTAAAGCTTCATCAATTGAATCTTCTTCGGTTTTAGGCTCTGTTTTATTTGTAACTTCCGTATTATTAGCTGATTCTGTTTCAGTAGTTTTTGTTATATCATTTGTTGATTCTGTTTCGGTTGTTGTAGTAGGATTATTTTCTGTTTTAACTTCGGTTTCAGATGATGTATTTGTAGATGAAGTTTCTTCTGCTTGATTTATTGTCTCATCTGTTGAGTTGTTTTCTTCTAAATTAGCCGTGTCATCAATGGTTATTTCGTCTTGATTAGAATTTGTCATTTCTTCAAGTGAAGAATTTTCGTATTCTTCTTCTTCGACAAATTGCCCATCAACAAGTTCCATGTCCATAATTTCATCGACACTTTTTGAAAATATAGAAGTTGTATCTATATTTAAATTATTGTGTAAATATTGCTTGAATTCACTGTCGTATTGAAAAATACTGGATGAAGTGCTTACATCATACTTTTTGTCTGATGTTTCATTTAATTCTTTTAAAAATTCTTTAAATCCTGTTATTATGGCCAGATTATTCATTTCCGCTCCTTAATATGACATTTCTTGCATATTAATACTACACATTACCTACAATTGTTAAGTGCCACAATAAACGTATTTATTAACAAAAATGTAATATTAGTTAACAATTTTTTTAAGATTTTCCAGTGAAGTTTTATATAATTCTATTTCATAATCTTTTAATTTATTTTGCATTGTTTTGTATGATTGATTATCCATGTTAATTGCTTTTTCAATGGCATCTGGGTAATTTTCTTCTTTATCATATAAAATTGCATTTTCTTTATTTAAGCCATTGATTGGCGCAAAGCCTTGTGTTATAATGGCAGGTTTTAAAAACCCGTACATTAATTGGAAATTGCCGCTTGTGCCTGAAGTATTATATCTAATGTGTTCAGGGTCATCTTCATTGTATGAAGTTAACATAAAATCAGCTTTTTCAATTTCATCATACATTTTATCAAACGGAAGTCTGCCTTTTATATCAAAGAATTTATGCAATTCTTTGGGTAAATGTTTAAGACTCCCTTTTCCCACTACTGTAACTTTAAAATTTTGATAGCCTCTTTTGTATACTTCATAAAAAGAATCTATAATCATTTTTGAATTTTTTTTGTTGGGTTTAATTGCGCCTATTGTAATAAAATTGGTTATATCTTTGTTTTTGTCTGTTATTTTTATATCTCCAAAATAATGCGGATTAATCACTATTGATTTTCCGTTTTTATAGTTCAGTTTTCTTAGGGTAATTAAATTTTCATCCCAAGAATTTTTATCAAGAGCAAAACTTGCTTCATGTTCAACAAACAAAAGTTTCTTTCTGTCTGTGTCAGGGTAAAATGCGCTGTATGCTTGATTATAGTGTATGCAATCACAAATTTTACCCACCGTTGTAACCATGACCCCTTTTATATTATTTATCGGAGTGTTTTTAAAAAATTCTTTTATTTCTTTTTGAGTTAATTTGTTTAGAGTTAAGTTTTTATCTTGAAATCTTGAAAAAAGCCCTTCCTTATATCTTTCAGGAGTTACTAAAACGCTCACATGATATCCTAAATCAAGAAGATATTTGCAATACCCCGGAACAACTTCAGAATGTGATTTAGAACATGGTTCCCAAACAATAAAGGTGTTATCTTTTATAATGGGGGCTTTTAGTGTTTTTGAAAAAACTGGTAAAAATCCGAATAGATAATATTTTTGAGTATTTTCGTATTCCTTTATTTTTAAAATTGGGAAGTTTAGAAAATATTTTATTGATTTTATTATGGTTTTTTCTTTTTTTGAAAGAGGTATATTGTTTTCTTTTAAGAAATTAACAATAAATTTTTTGGCAAAATAAGCATCTTGTTGTTTTTTGGGTGTTTGTTTCTTTTTAACTATTGATGAGGAGTTTGCCCTATAATAATAGTTAGTATCAGGAACACATACCATTTTGTTTGAATTTTTTAAAATTAAAGGTGTCCATAAAACATCTTCAAAGTATGTGTTTATTTTAAAATTGCGATTTTTAACTATTGATGTTTTATATATTTTATTCCAAACATAACAACATTTAGGGATATTGCAAGCTTTGATTTTTTCTTCAAGGGTATTTGCTGTAATTTGTTTTTCATATTTAACTCTTGGTTTTGAATATGTTTTTCTTGTTCTTATTATGCTTGCTGCTGCAATATCTGCGTTTTCTTTTTTTAGCGCATTAACTAATTTTTCATAAAAATTTAAATCAACCCAATCGTCACTGTCTATAAAGCTTATTAATTCTCCATTTGCTTCTTCTATACCTTTATTTCTTGCAGATGAAAGCCCATGATTTTCTTGGGTTATTATTTTGATTCTGTTATCTTTTTTTTGGTATTCATTTAAAATTTCTAAAGAATTATCTGTTGAGCCATCGTTTATGCAGATTATTTCTAAATTTTTATAAGTCTGATTGATAAGACTATTAAGACATTCTGATAAGTATAAGCTTGTATTATATATAGGCACAATCACACTTATTTTCATTACTCAACTCCTGATTAGATGTAAAATGTAATTATTATTTTAGAAAGAATAATGTTAATTTGCAAGATAGTATGATTTTTATTTGAATTGTTTTTTGGTTTGTAATAATCAAATTTCTTGCAAAAGTATATTTTTTTTGTTAAACTATTTGTCACAAATAGCAATAAATTATGTTTATTTGTTTTGTTGCATTACAGTGGTGTATAAATTGTGTTGTGAGGTAAATATACAAGTTAGTCGTGTTTCGTTTAGAGTACCAAATTTAATTAACAAAAATTTTAGAGATATTCAAAATGTTAGTCAACCCAAAAAAACTATTTCATTTGGATCTTCTTATGGTGATTCTCTAAGTGAGGAGTTGATGAAAGCAAATATTGAACAAAGAAAGTACAGTGACGAAATATATCAGTCATGTTTTACGCCTGTATATGATGATAAAGGAAAGTTGATAACAGATAAAAAGGGCAGAGCGGAAATGGTTTTACTGCCTGAAATTAAAGACCGTTTAGATAATTCTGTATTTAAATTTAAAGATTTTAACAACGAGGAATTTAAAGGTTCAATTAAAGAGGCTTTTAAGAAGTTTATTATAAATTTAGACAATCAATCTGAGGTTATGGAAAGGTTGTTCCATGGTACTTCTCAAGAAAGTATTAAAGCAATATTGGAAAAAGGTGTAAGAATTCCGAGAAGCACAAATACATATTTTGGCCCCGGCATGTATTTTGCAATGAGTGAGGGTGATGCACAGGATTATTCTCCTGCTAAGTTAATTGCAGATATTACAAGAGTAACAAGAAAAAATGGTGAAAAAGGCAAATTTGTTCGCGTATATGGTGATTATTACGATAGAATTAAAGATGCTGCAATTTTAGATACTACTCAAATTATCGATGATGTTACAGGTATTAATGGACGACCATTACCTAATGAACCGTATTATCGCTTAAATGCAAGATATAGTTTGCCATTGTTAATCCTTGGCGAATATTGCAGACGTGTTCTTGTTGATGATTTAGGAATTGATGCTGCTTATGCTTCAGCACCACATCATCATAGTTGCGTTGTTGTATTTAATGCTGATTCGGTAAAAAATATACAAAAGTATAAATAGAAATTTTGTTAAAAAAAAGATGAATAACTGCATAAAAGCAGTAGTTTGCTAAAATAATTCAAATTGTGTCGGGTGTGATGTCAAAACTCAACGCTCTGCCGTCACGAGCTCACACACCATGGCTTTTTCGTTTTCGCCTACTCCGCCGGAGTACGGCTCGAACTTCAAAAGTATGCTCCTGTGGAATTTACGCTATGCGTAAATTCTTACGCACCCCAAGGGTGTTTCCAATCCCTAAAGCTCACAAGTTCGCTAAGGGATTGTGGGCATCGCTTGGGTACGGTTTCGCTCTGTCCGCCGAAACTCATCGTTTCGCCGTCACGGACTCACATCCGTATGCTTTTTCGTTTTCGCCTACTCCGTCGGAGTAAGGCTCAAACTTCAAAAGTATGCTCCTGTGAAATCAAAGATTTCTACGCACCCCAAGGGTGTTTCCAATCCCTAAAGCTCACAAGTTCGCTAAGGGATTGTGGGCATCGCCTAGGTACGGTTTTAAAGAAGCTTCTATTTAAAGATTAAATAGGCAAAAAGATGAGATTAATTAAAATAATTTCGAGCACTTTTCTTGAATATCTGATGCAATATCTTTTGCAAATTTTTCCTTGAGTCCTATATTTTTTGCCACGGCTAGAATATCGTCTAAAGTCGGATTTTTGCCCTCGCCATTAATTGTTGTCGCATGTTCCCCATTAAATGAAAAACTGTAAGTTAAATCGTACGCAGGAGATATGTGCCATTCTTTTTTTGTATCATTAAAAAGAAAAGAAAAATTCTTTGAATGGTCATCTCTGTTGTGTGCAAACACATTAAAGCACATTAATCTAAACATTTGTTCAATATCCTGATAATTTCTAGTCAATTTAAGTGTTAATTTCATCAACGTATTGTAATCAAGATTAGGAAGCCTGTGGCTTGTTTCTAACAGTCCGCTTGCTGATACCATATGAACTTTTTTGCCGTTTTTACGGTCAAACCTTTTTATCCCAAAATATCCAGAACAAATTTTAGAAGAGAAAAGCCTTGTCTCGGTCATATTTATTCCGCAATCTTTTGCGCATAGGGAATATTGATATTCTTTTTCGCCAATATTTTTAGGATCAGAGGATGATGGGAATTTAATAATCCAGTCCTTGTTATCGATAGATGTCAAAATCTTTGGTCTTGCACCACCGGATGAGCCACCTAAGAAAAAAAGTTCATCCAAATTTTCTGAATTTTGTGATTCTAGTATCTTTGAACATTCTTGAGCAAGAATATCATAATCCGAAATATTATTTTCTGATTCAAACTTATGCTCAGGCTTGTAAGTCAAGGCCCCCATACCACTTTCTTGCACAACAGCAAGTCTATTGAGGTTATCTATTTCATTAGGGTTAATTTTATTTTTCAAAAACAATCTATCAACAAGTAACCGCCCCCAACCATCAGGCAAGCTATCATTAAAAACTCCAAATAAACCACCAAATGGATCGTATTTTGGAATAAAGACTTTCTTGATGAGCGGTAAGCTAAAAGGTGAAATGCTAAACCCGTTATTTAACCAATCTAAATCATATTCAAAAGCGACAACTCTATCGGGTGTTTTAGCCAAAGTGCCAACTAAAATATCATTATAAAAAACTTTTAAATATTTATAGTTATCCATTTATAACCTCATCAATTGAGTTGTAGTTTTTTTGCGTGAACAAATTTTCTAAATCCTGTTCTAAATTAAGGGCTATTAGAATTTTTATAAAAGAATTCAATGATATTTCATACTTAGATTCAAACCTTTTGATAGAACCAAGACTAACACCTGATTTAGTTGCAAGTTGAGTTTGAGAAACCTTAAGCTTTTTTCTATGCTGCTTAATTTTTTCAACCAGTTCTTTTGCGATTTCATTGGGAGTTTTAGGATTAAATAAAAAATCGTTCATAGATAATATATTATACTATTTTTAGTAAAAAGTCAATATTTAGATAATATATTATCCAATATTTTAATAAAGCTGAAAATACAACAAAATGAAGTTGTGTTGTATTTCTACCCAATCCGCCTGAACACCGCTAGGTACAGCTTGAAGAGCGTTTAAATTTTGTGTCATTAGACTTTACTTTTTATAGAAAAGAAGCAATCATCGTCTGAGATTAAGCGAATTTCAAATGAACATAGTACAACCTATAAAAAAGATAGAAGATATCCAAAAGATTAAAAAATATTTGACTAAAAAGCCAAGAGATGCACTGCTTTTTAGTTTTGGGATAAATACAGGACTTAGAATATCTGATATCTTATCGCTTGATGTAGGAGACGTAAAAGGCAGAGATTACATTGAAATTAGAGAGAAAAAGACGAATAAGTATAAGAAATTTCCGCTCAATAGGTTTTTAAAGGAGGAGATTGATTTATTTGTAGAAGGTTTGCCCGAGGGACAACCCCTTTTTTATACTCAAAAACATTGCAGGCTCGATAGAGCACAGGCGTATAGAATTTTGAATAAGGCAGCACAAGCTGTTGGGGTAAAGGAAAGAATTGGAACGCATACGCTAAGAAAGACATTCGGATATCATCACTATAAAAAATATAATGATATAGTACTCCTGCAAAAAATCTTTAACCACTCCTCTCCATCAGTAACACTCCGCTACATAGGAATCGAACAAGATACAATTGATGAAAGCTATATGAATTTTTATTTGTAGAC
>CALUWJ010000020.1 GCA_944324455.1 Candidatus Gastranaerophilales bacterium
TTATCAGTACAATCTGTTGTAAGATTAACTTTTCCTCCTTTACCAAAAATGCTTGATGAGAATTTTTTAGTAATCAGAGGGGTAAAAGCAGCCATGATGGAAGCTATTACCATTAATGATATTACAAGTTCTAAGACTGAAAATCCTTTTTTCATTGTTACTCCTGAAAGATTCTATAATTTTTTTGGTTTGAGAAATTATTTCAATCACCCAATGCTTGTTGGTATTTGTTCACTTTTCTTCTTTTTTCTCTCAGACGGCGAAATGAAAAAGAAGAAAAGTGAACCGAAAAGAAGAAAACTTCCGCCTGCCTCATAATTATTGGGCTTGCGCCCAAGTTATATATTTTACAACTCCGTGACACAGCGCACCGAAACAGCGTACGTACGGTAATAGCTATTGTGATACCAACTACCTAGATTCAAGTAGCAATTGTAGGCGTGGGATGAACCATTAACAGTACCACTCCACACGCTGTACGGATTGCACCAACTGCCCGACCCTGGGCAACTGTCCGAACCGTAACAATATGTGGACGAGTAACCCGCCCAGTTGTCGCAAAGTTGCAGTCCATTAACTCCTTTTCCAATTGAATTATTGCCCCAATTAGACATCTCGGAATTTGTAGCTAATCTCCAAGTTCTACCTCCTGCAGTAAAATTTTTACAAATATAATCAGCAGCATACCAATTACATACTGTTCTATTACAACCGGAGTAAGCACCACTAGTGTTATTACATGAGCTTGCAGTTCCACCTTTCCAACAACATTTATTTGAACTGCTAGAGTTACATGTTTGATTAACATTTACAACAGTAACCCCGCTTGGAATGGGTAGAGTTGAACTATCACCCATGTTTTTTCTTGTTACACATAATGATCCTATTTGCATAAAATCAGAACCGGAACAAGAAAAATCAGCAACACAAGCAGGATTTGATGAAGCATTTGAAATGTGATACCCACTAGCGCAAGCTGTGCATTTTGAAGTTGTACAACTTGTACAATTTGAACCAAATTTAGAAGCGCAATCAATTTCGCATTTACCATTTTTTAATACATATCCGCTAGCGCATTTTAGACATGTATTACCATCACACATCTCACAACCTGCACTAATTTTATCAGCACATGATGTAACTTCAGCTACACAGCGCACCGAAAAAGCGTACGTACGGTGCTTGTTACTCTGAGTCCAACTACCACTACTCAAGCCGTAATAGTAGGCGTAGGATGAACCACCAACAGTACCACTCCACACGACGAACGGGCGGCAAAGGTCAATGTACGACCCTGGGCAACTGCCCGAATTGCGACAATATGCGGACGAGTAACCCGACCAGCCGTCGCAAAGTTGTAAACCATTAACCCCTAATCCAACTGAATTTGTACCCCAATTAGACATCTCGGAATTTGTTGCTAATCTCCAAGTTCTACCGCCTGCTGTAAAATTTTTACAAATGTAGTCTGCAGCATACCAATCACAAACTGTTCTATTGCAGCCACTATATGCTCCGCCACCATTGTTATCACAATTAGTTCCTGATGTAGCGCCTTTCCAACAGCATTTATTTGAACTGCCAGAGTTACATGTTTGGCCTGTGTTTGCAACAGTAACTCCACTTGGAATGGGTAGAGTTGAACTATCACCCATATTTTTCTTTGTGATACAAAGATTTCCAATTTGTATAAAGTCTGGGCTTGAACAACTAAAACTTGAACAAGGATTGCTTGATGTCGGATCTGTCAAAACATATCCATCAGCGCATGATGTACATTCTGATTCAGTACATGTTGCGCAATGGTTAAATTTATCAGAGCATGATTGACAATTTTCATCACTATCAAGATACTCTCCATCAGGGCATGTTAAACATTTTTTTTCATTACATTTTTCGCAATCTTCGCCGTAAGTTTCCTTGCAATCTTTACAAGTGCAACTTTTTGTATCTTTATATTGCCCATCAGGACAAGAAATACCGCAATCAATACAACCGGCTGAAGTGCACAAAGTGCAATAATCACCGAATTTATCAGAACAATCTGTTGTTAAATCGCCGGTGCCGCCTGAGCCAAAGACACCTGATGAGAATTTTTTAGTTATTATAGGCGTAAAAGCAGCCGTAATACAGCTTATTACTATAAGCGAAATTAGCAACTCGACTAGCGAGAAGCCCCTCTTTATGTTATTCATTGTGTTTACCCTTTTAAATGATATTTTTAATAAAAATTTTACATTATAATTCTATAAATTACAACTATAAATTAGAAATTAATAAAAATTCTCATTTAAAATAAGTTATTATGTACCGTTTTTGAAATTAGAATTTTATCAATGACGGGGGAAGGAATATGCAATTAACTTGCAATATGGATACACAAAAATTAAAAAAAAATATTGGTGAAAAAATAAAATTATACAGAAAAAAAAGAGGATTATCTCAAGATAAATTAGCGGAAATTGTAAATATGGAGATGAAAAGTTTATCTCGAATTGAATCAGGGCATAATTATCCGCAATGCGAAAATCTTGTTGCTATTGCAAATGCTCTTGATGTTGCGCCTTGGCAATTATATTTTACAGAAGAAGAAAATGATATTTCCAAAATGAAACAAGAACTTAATGAAGCTCTAAATAGCGATAATGCAAATATTATTTTTTCTTTATATCAATACTATAAAATAAAATCTATATAAATATTGTTTGTTCTCTATCAGGGCCAACGCTTATTATTGATATTTTTATGCCTAATAATTCTTCAAGACGTTTTAAATATTTTTTAGCGTTTTGAGGTAATTCATCATAGCTTTTGCAATTTGAAATTGATTTATTCCATCCTTGATGAATTTCATATATTGGCTCCCAATCATAATGCGTATAAACATTTGTCGGGTATTGAGTTGTTATTTCGCCTGTTAATTTATTTTTATATGCCACTGCAACTTTGATTTCATCAAATTCATCTAATACATCTAATTTTGTTAGAGCGATTTCTGTTAATCCACCCACTAAAACGGCATATTTTGCACTGATTGCGTCAAACCATCCGCAGCGGCGAGGTCTTCCTGTGGTTACTCCAAATTCTCCGCCGATTTGTCTTAGTTTTTCGCCTGTTTCATCGTTTAATTCAGTAATAAAAGCACCTTCGCCTACACGAGTCATATAAGCTTTAAATACTCCGATTGCTTTTTGAATTGTAATTGGTCCCATTGAAGCGCCAATTCCTGCCCCGCCTGCTGTTGGGCTTGATGAAGTTACAAAAGGATATGTTCCATAGTCAACATCTAGCATGACTCCTTGAGCGCCCTCAAAAAGAATTGATTTATTGTTTTTATAATTTAATAAATTTTCTTGCCAATTAAAATCAACATAAGGAGCTAATATTTTTCTATATTCTTCACATTCAACTAAAATTTCATCTTTTGTATAGGGTTTTAAATTATATACAAATTCAAGCTCTTTATTTTTTTTAGGTAAAATTGTATCAAGTTTTTTTGATAGAGTTTCTTTATTAAATAAATCTTCAACTCTAATCCCGCATCTATTATATTTATCAGTGTATGTCGGGCCAATACCTTTTTTGGTTGTTCCTATTTTATCTTTTCCAAGAGAATTTTCGCTATAACCATCTATATCTGTATGATATTTCATTGTAATATGAGCCAAAGGAGAAATTTTAAGACATTTTTCAAAATGCTCTTTTGAAACACCTTGATTAATTATGCCATCAATTTCATTTTTTAAGTCATCGGGTTTGATAACACAACCTGCACCTATCATACAAATTTTATTTTCATATAAAATACCTGATGGAACTAAATGAAAAGCATATTTTTTACCGTTGGCAACAACGGTATGCCCTGCGTTTGAGCCTCCTTGAAATCTTGTTATAAAATCAGCATCTTGTGCTAAAAGGTCTGTAATTTTAGCTTTTCCTTCATCTCCGAATTGAGCTCCAACGACAACGGTATTTTTCATATTTCCCCCGAAAGTTTAATTAATTGACTATATTATTTTACTATGAAAAATTTTATAGTAAAATAAAGCTATGCTAAAAATATATAATACTTTATCAAATAAAATTGAAGAATTTATTCCTGTTGAACAAAACAAAGTCAAAATGTATGTTTGTGGTCCAACTGTGTATGATAACGCACATTTAGGACATGCAAGATGTTATATAACTTGGGATGTTTTATATCGATATCTTAAATTTTTAGGTTACGATGTTACATATTGCAGAAATGTAACAGATGTTGATGATAAAATTCTTAAAAAAGCAGATGAACAAAATGTTGAACCGTCTGTTATAACTGATAAATATTATAAATCTTTCATTAATTCAATGAAGAATTTAAACGTTTTAAAACCAGACCTTGAACCGAGAGCAACTAAAACAATCGGCGAAATGATTGCAATGGTTAAAAAATTGGAGGCTGACGGTTATGCTTATGCTGTTGATGGAGATGTATATTTTAGGGTTGAAAAATACGCTAAATACGGTGAATTATCTTCTCAACCGATAAAAGATCTTCTAAATGGTGCAAGAGTTGAAGCAAACGATAAAAAAGAAAGCCCTCTTGATTTTGCACTATGGAAAAAAGATGAACTCCATGGCTATAATTCCCCTTGGGGCAAAGGCCGCCCGGGGTGGCATATTGAATGTTCTGCCATGAATAAAAAATATTTAGGTGAAACAATTGATATTCATGCAGGCGGCGCTGATTTAGCTTTTCCTCACCACGAAAATGAAAGAGCGCAATCAGAATGTGCAAATGGGTGCATGTTTAGTAAATACTGGATGCATAATGGCTTTGTTACAATTAACAAAGAAAAAATGTCAAAATCATTGAATAACTTTTTAACTATTGATGATGTATTAAAAAATTATGATACAAATGCTATAAGATTATTCATTTTAACTAATCATTATAGAATGCCTGTTGAATTTAATGACTTAAGCTTAACTTCAGCGAAGAACGGCGCAAAACGTCTTATTAATTCAATTGCAGGCATAGAAATTAAAGATGAATATAATAATGAAGTTATTGAAGAATTTAAAAATGCCATGAATGATGATTTAAATACATCTAAAGCTTTAGCAGTTTTATTTTCTTTGGTTGATAAAATTAAAAAAGGAATAGATAAAAATATAAACGCAAATACATTAGTTTATTTAGGTTCTGTCTTAGGGTTTGATTTTTCATTATCTGAAAAAGAAGTTTCAATTGAGGAATTAAATGAAATCACTAAACCTTTATATGATGAATTTAATTTAGATAAAACTTTGACAGCCAAAGAAGCAATTGAAAAAATAATTGAAATAAGAAAACAGGCAAGAGACAATAAAGATTGGCAAAAATCTGATGAAATCAGAGATAAACTTTTAGCTCATAAAATTCAATTAAAAGATTCAAAAGAAGGTACAACTTGGCAAATTCTATAATATCAGCATTGTATTGCGTGGCTACACCTATTGGTAATCTTGATGATATAACTCTTAGAGCGCTTGATGTATTAAAAAATGTTGATATTATAGCAGCTGAAGATACTAGAACAACTCAAGTATTATTAAACAAATATTCAATTACAACCAAGCTTGTAAGTTATCATAAATTCAGTGAGTCATCAAGAGTTGAACTTTTTTTGAATTATTTAAAAGATGGTAAATCAATAGCACTCGTATCAGACGCGGGAACTCCTTTAATATCTGACCCTGGGAATATTTTAGTTGAGGCTGTAATAAAAGAGGGTTTTAGAGTAATTCCAATATCAGGAGTTAGTGCAGTTACTACTTTACTATCGGCTGTATCAAGACAAGATGAGGATTTTAAATTTATCGGTTTTATTGAAAGAACAAAAAATAAAATCAAAGAAACGATAGATAAAAATAACCATGAAAATTTAATTTTTTATGAAAGTCCTCTAAGGTTAAAAGATACTCTTGAAGTGATTTATGAAACATATCCTGATAAAAAAATAACCATAGGCAGAGAACTAACAAAAAAATTCGAAGAAATAGTTACAGGCAGCATTAAAGAAATTATTGAATATTATAAAAATAATACTCTAAAAGGCGAAATTGCTGTTTTATTGCATAAAACAATAGCTGATGATGAAATAGATGTTGATGAAAAAATAAGAAAATTAAAAGCTCTGAATTTGAAAGATAAAGAAATTTCCTTAATTTTATCAGAGCTTTTTGAAGTAAATAAAAATTTAGTTTATAAAAAATGTTTGAATTTTAAGCATTAATTTTAATTTCAGCCAACATTTCATCTAAAATTTTAGCGCAATCATAAACCATGTTTGAACAGTGTTGTTTTCTTTCTGTTGAATGAAAGTCTTTATAGTCTTTGGTTAAAACTTTACAACAAGTTACCTTGTGAATTTTAGTAAATCTTTGATAAAATTCTTTAGCTAAAGCTCTTGCAGAGTTATCTTGATATTTACCATGTAAATAACCTAGAACCATTTGAGAGCCTGCAACAGCACCGCATAAACAGCCTGAACCCATGCCGCCGGAGAATGATGTAGCAGTGCTGATTAGTTCATTTGGAACAAGCCCTAATTCATAAGCCGATTTTACAATTGATTCAGAACAAGAAAACCCTTCATTAAGAAAATATTTTGGTGCTAATGATTGAAAATTTTTATCCATATTTGCCTTTCTATACTAATTATAATAAAGTTGATAAATTTTACTTCCATATATTAATAATGATATTATAGCGCTTGTTGTAGCTGATAATAAAACCGCACCTGCTGCGATATCTTTTGATAATTTTGCTAATTTTGCCCATTTGTTTTTGTAATATGCGTCAATAACAAATTCAATTACGGAATTCATCATCTCCATTACAAGAACAAAAGTATTTGCAAATAAAATAATACAAAATTCTACAATATCAACTCTTAATAAAAACGCTATTGATAGAGTAAAAAAAGCTATAACAAGATGTTTTCTAAAATTTCTTTGTGAGCGAAAAGCAAGCCTTAAACCATTTAGGGCAAACATTAAACTTTTTTGAAAACTTCTTGATTGAAACTTATTCATAATTCCTCTAGGATTTTATTTTGAACACCTACAATAAAATCGTAATCCTTTTTTTCTAAATGGTCAAATCCTAATAAATGTAAAATCCCATGACAAATTAAAGTTAAAATTTCTTTTTCCAGTGATTCTTTTTTTTGTTTATCTGCTGTTTCTATTGATATTATAATTTGCCCTAAGTCGGCCGTTTTTCTATAAATTATTGAATTATCATCATCAACAAATAAAGAAAAAGTAATAACATCAGTCGGACTATCTTTAAACCTATATTCTCTATTTATTTGATGTATTGTTTTATCTTTACAAAAAGATAAGTCAAATCTTATTTTAGATATATTTTCGCTAAATATTTTGCTTTTTTTTAATTCTTTTAAATTAAGCATAATATCGAGCATTTTTTTAATTTTTGGTTTTAGATTTTTAAATGTTATATTATATTTTTTTAGATTAATATCATCAATTTTTGATATTGTAAAAGTGCTATTCATCTTTTTCCTTGTTTTTGTTTTGGAGTTCTTGAATTTTTCTTTCAAATTCATCATCAGTTGTATTTTGTATTGTTATTTTGTTTTTGTTTGCTATTTCATTCATAACTTTTTCTTGATATTTAATCCTATCATGCTGCATACCTCTTAGTACTTTATTGAATGTCATAGCAATTATTTTAATGTCTTTTAAAGTTAGCGGGCTGTCGGATAATTGTCCGTCATTAAGTCTTTCTGTGAAAATTTTATTAACAATAGCTTCAATTTCTTCTTGAGTTGGTTTTTTAAGAGAACGGACAGCGCTTTCTAGAGCGTCAGCCAACATTAAAATTGCTGTTTCTTTTGTTTGGGGTTTTGGCCCGGGGTAGCGGAATTGATTTTCCGAAACATTTTCAATTCCTTCTTGTTCTATTGCTTTATTATAAAAATGTCCTGCCAGACTTTCTCCGTGGTGTTGCTGAATAAAATCAATAATAACTTGTGGAAGGCCATATTTTTTAGCTATTTCAATACCGTCTTTAGTATGTAGAGTAATAACCATTTTACTTTGTCTTGGAGTTAGCGTAGTATGAGGGTTTTCAACCCCAAAATATGATTGATTTTCAATAAAGAATAATGGTCTTTGAAGTTTACCTATGTCATGATAAAAAGCGCCAACTCTTGCTAAAATTGAATCGGCACCGATTGCAGCAGCTGCTGCTTCACACAAATTTGCAACCATTAAAGAATGATGAAAAGTCCCTGGGGCTGAACTTCTCATTTTTGTTAAAAGCTCTTGATTTTGATCGGCAAGTTCAATAAGTCCATAGGGGGATATAATTTTAAATATTTTTTCAATAATAGGGATTAAAAACATTGCTATCATTGATGAAATTAAGCCGTTTAATAATCCTAAGAACGGGTTTTGTGCATGGTATTGCATAAATTTAAAAACAGCTTGTGTTTGAACTTCAAAACACAACACAAAAAACATTGCAAGAAACATAATAAAGCCGATTTGCATACCACACCAGATAATATCAAATCTTTTTGAATAAGAAATCCTTGATACTAAATAGCTTGAAGTTAATATGGCCATTATAAATACATATACATGCTGCGGGTCAAAAAACAGTGTAACCGCTAAAATTGCAAGCATTAATATAGAAACTAAAAATGATAAAATCGGGTTTGTAAAAATAGCCAATATCATTGTAAAAGCTACAAAGGGCATAATATAATTAGAAATTAAACTTGAATTTGATATTAAAATACAAACATAAGTTAACACAATTGATGATGCGGCAATATATGCCATATATCTTGGTGTATAGAATTTTTTTTCATATTTTTGTATGTATAAAATCAGGCAATACATTGTTAAACATACAATCGCAAAAATTCCAAAAACTCCGCCTTTGTTGAGCTCTAATACGTTATAGCCAGATTGTTTTAGTGCATCTTTTTTTAGTTGGGTAACTTTTTCACCCAATTGCAGGATTTTATCTCCTTTTTTAAAAGAAACAACATAAGGTTTAACTGCGTTTTTGGCATTTTTTCTTGCAATTTCCGTTGCATATTCATCAATAATTAAATTTGGAATAACAGAATGTTCAATCAAACCAGAAATTAATGGGTATTGGCTTTTTTTAACATGGAGTCCAAGGGTTTTATCTATGAAGTCTTCACTTAAAAAGTTTTTAACGTCTGTATCAAACACGCCGACATTTAATAATTCGTTTAAAATATATTTTGTATTTGTGTATGTTGAATTTAAATTAGCGTCTGATGTTGTTAAAATATAGGTAATGGCTGTTTTTTTTCTTTCTGAATCGTTTATTTCTAATAAATCAAAAAGTTCTTTTTGTTTTACTTGATAGGATTTTTTTTCTTTTTTAATTTTTTCAATTTCGTCTATTGCTTTTTGAAGATCAACTTTTATATAATCACCCTCAACGGGAACAACGATGGGGCGGATTTTGTTTGCAACCTCTCTTTTAATTAGTTCTGTTCTTTGTTTATCTACAACTTCAAAATTGTTTTTAGCTAAAATTGTTTTTTGTGCTATTCCGTTAACAATTAAATTTTGATAAAGATAATATCTGGCAGATAATAGCGAGGTTATAATTAAAGCAACAAAAATAAAAGCAAAAAAGCCTGCTGTTTTTGATGTTTGAAAGAAATCCTCATTTTTAAATATATTAAAAAATTTATTCATTAAAAAACCCTAAATACTAAAATTACATCTTAATTATTATACACTAAATTTATTTTTCCTATATACTTTTATATTATGAAAAGAAAATTAGTTATTACGGCATTAGCATTATCGCTATTAATTTCTCAAACTTATGCAAGAGAAAATATAAGAGAAGTTTTTAAGAACAACGAAGCTGTTATTTATACACTGAATATCAGAAATTTTGGCGCAATTGATAAAAATCTTGATGGTTTAATTGATGAAACAGATGGAGATATTAAAGGTACATTTTTAAATGCGAAAGAAAAATTACAAGCATTGAAAAATGATGGAATAAATACAATTTATGTATTACCTATAACTCCAAGCGGTAAATTAAAAGCACTAGGTACAGCCGGTTCGTTATATGCAATGGATTCATTTAACACAATTAATCCTCAGCTCGATGATACAAGTAATGAGATGAGCGTATTGGATGAAGCCAAGCAATTTGTTAAAACGGCTCATGATTTGGGTTTGAATGTGATATTGGATTTACCGAGCTGCGGTTCTTATGATTTAAGTTTAAAAAAACCAAATTGGTTTATGTTGGATAAAAAACAAGAAGCATTGATACCCGCTGATTGGACTGATGTTCGATTATTTAGGGTTTATAATAAAGATAAAACACTCTATAAAGAAACAATAAATAATTTTAAAAGTTTTGTTGATATGGCTCAAAACATAGGTTTTGATGGAATTAGAGCCGACGTTGCAGCAATTAAACCAAAGGAATTTTGGAAAGAAGTAATATCTTATGCCAGAAGCAAAAATGAAAACTTTTTATTTTTAGCAGAAGCAAGTCTTGAATGGGATAATCCTGCACCAAATGCAATTAACAAATATACTTCTATTGATGAACTTTTAGAAGCTGGTTTTGATTGTTATTACGGTTCTTGGAGTGATTTTAAAAATATTAAAACTAAAAAAGAGTTTGATAGAAAAATTCAAAATAATTTGAATAATTTAAAGAAAAATAAGGGTAAATCAATCATGGCATCATTTGCAACCCATGATCAGCAAGCACCTATTTTAAGAGGTAAAAATTACTGGGATATGATTTTGTGGCTAACAACAACATTGCCTGTTAATTCATATTTCTTGGATGGTTTTTCTCAAGGGGATGATTTTACTTATCCTTACGAAAATAAAAAAGCTAAAAATAGTCAAACAGATGATGAATATTATTTTGTGCACAGCGGTATGTTTGATATTTTTAATATGACAGGACCAATTCAAAATAAACATCCTGAATTAAAAAAGAAATATTTAAAAGCTATTAATTTTAAAGAAAGAAATCTTGATTTAATAACCAAAGGAAAATTTAAAATATTAGAAACAAACAATGAAAAAGTTTTTGCATATTCTATAACAGATAAAGATAGAGAGCTTGTTGTAATTGGTTCATTAGATGAAAATCAAAATCAAAATGTGAATATAAAAGCAAAATATCTTAAAAAGGATTATTTATTTTCATTGATTAATACAAAAAAACAGCCCAAAATTGAAAATAATTTAATCAAAACCACTCTTGAACCTTTAGAAATACAGGTTTATATGGTTAGTCTAGCAAAGACTCGAGCAATGTAGCTTCTTTTTGCGCTTTTTTAGGAGCTATGGTATTTGATTTTTTAATATAATTTCTAAGAGCTTCTCTGATTAATTCAGAGCGGGTTCTTTGTTCTTTTTGTGCCATTTCATCGATTGTTTTTAGAAAATTATCTTTCATTGAGATTAAAATTTTAGCCATAATTCACCTCTTTTTTATGATTATATCATTTTTTTTGGTTTTTCAAAAGAGTTAGCTTAGGTGGCTAATTTCTTTTAAAAAAATGCTGTGCAAGAATTTTAAAAGATTAAGAAAGGAAAGATTATGACTAAAAAAATGGAAATTTACAAATGTGATAAATGCACAAATGTGGTTGAAGTGGTTCATCAGGGTGTTGGTACTTTGGTTTGTTGTTCTGAAGATATGAAATTGATGCCTGAACACCACGCAAAAGAAGATAATGCTCATTATGCTCATATTGAACATATTAATGATATTGAAAAAAAAGTTACATTTACCCATGGTGCAATAATGGAACATCATATTGAATTTATTGAAGCAATTTCAAATGATGGAGTTTATATAAAAAGAAAATATTTAAAAGAAACAGATAAACCTGAAATGTCTTTTAAATGTAATTGCTCAGAGGGCTTTTATATAAGAATTTATTGCAATATCGATGGCGTTTGGATAACAAAATAGGAGCATAAAATGGAATCAAAATTAATTGATGCTTTTAATAAGCAAATTAATCATGAATTTTATAGTGCATATTTGTATTTTGCAATGTCAACATATTTTGATGAAATTGCTATGCAAGGTTTTTGTGATTATATGAAACATAAAGCTTCTGAAAAATTAAATAATGCACAAAAAATCTATGATTATATTATTTTAAGAGATGAAAAACTTACTCTTTTAAAAATTGATGAACCGTCAATTGATTGGATAAATGCAACAGATTTATTTTCAAGTGCACTTTCTTGTGAAGAATTGACTTTGACAAAATTAAATGAATTATACAAAATGTCAAAAGAAGTTGAAGATGTTGCAGCAATTGAATATGTTTCGGGTTTGATTTCTGAGCAAGTTATTAATGTTGGAAAAATGAGAAAACTTGTATTTAGGATTAAAAATTCTAATATTATTTCTCCAAACATTGAGATTTTAGAATTGGGTATAAAAGAAAGTGTTTAATTAAACACTTTCTTACAGTACTTTGAAATAGAACAATTTGAGCAATTTGGTTTTTGGGGTTTGCAGATATTTTGACCTAGAGTTACAAGATATGTATTAAAATCTATCCAATATTTTTTAGGTAAAATTTTTCTTAATTCCAATTCTGTTTCATCAGGGGTTTTAGTATTAACATAACCTAGTCTGTTGGAAATTCTATGAACATGGATATCGACGCAAATCCCTGAAATTCCAAAACCTTTTGTCAAGACAAGGTTTGCAGTTTTTCTTCCAACACCTTTGAATTTGGTTAATTCTTCTATTGTTGAGGGGGTTTTTGAATTATATTTTTCAACAATAATTTTGGATAATTCAATAATTTGCGAAGCTTTGTTTTTATAAAAACCGACAGGATAAATTGCATTTTGTAATGTTTTAATATCAACTTCTATCATCTTATTGGGAGTTTTGGCCAATTCAAGCATTCTTTTTGCTGCACCGATTGTGGTTTTATCGTTTGTTCTTAAAGATAAAATGCAGCAAATTAAGACAATATAAGGGTCTTTAACATTCTCCATAAAATCTACAAATTCGCTGTGAGGCAGAATATGATTGTCAAAATCGTGTTTTAAAATAGAAAATATCTTATCAATATCCATGGTATAATTATACAAAAAATTAATAGGGAGGTAAATATATGGCTAATATTGAAGAAATAAATGATAGCAGTTTTGAAAATGCTGTATTAAATTCCGCGCAAATTGTTGTTGTTGATTTTTGGGCACCATGGTGCGGCCCATGTCGAAAGCTTGCTCCTGTATTAGAACAAATTCAAAATGAATTTATCGAAACAATTAAAGTTGTTAAAATTGATGTTGATAAAAATCCGCAAAAAGCAAAAGAATACGGGATTGCCTCTTTGCCAAGTGTTCTGATTTTTAAAGACAAGGAAGTAAAAGAAGTTATGGTTGGCATGATGCCAAAAAGCGCGATAATTTCAAATATTAAAAAATATCTTTAGTCAAAAGATATTAGATTATTATTATATTTATCAATTAAATCGCTATAACCGCCAATATCTTCACCATCAATAATGATTTGAGGAAAAGTTGCCAAAGATTTTAGATTATATTCTTTGGTTAATTTTTCTCTCATTTCATCCTCGTTATCATCGCAAGGGATTTCTTTAAAGTCAACTTTGTGATTTTCTAAAAATAATTTTGCCTTCATACAAAATGGGCAATAATCAAGAGTGTAAATTTCAATGTTTTTCATTTTTAATCCTATCTAAAAGTTTAGCTATACTTATCTTTTCATCTTCAGGTATATCTAATTTCAGATAGTCTTCAAAATATTCTATGGATGATATTTTATCATCTCTGCTTAAAAATAACATTCCGAGTTTTTTATAGGGAAGCGCAAATTTTTCATTTAACATAATTGTTTTTAAATATGCGCCTATTGCTCTATCTATTTGGTTATCAGCTTGATAAGCTTCAGCCAGCATGAAATATAATAGGTGATTTCTTGTTTTTTCAACAACTAATTCTAAATTAGAAATTGCGCTGGGCCAATTGCCCATCTCCATAAAAATTCGGGCTAATTCGTAATTATAGTCCACATTGTCAGGTTCTTCTTCTGTTGCAATATGAAGCATTTCTAGAGCATCATCATACCTGCAATCTGCTATTAATTCTCTTATGTAGTCAATTCTTGATAATTCATTATTCATATGTTTTAATTATTACATAAAGAAAATAAAAAAGGAATTAAAATATGTCAGGACACTCCAAGTGGGCAAATATTAAACATAAAAAAGCAAAAGCAGACGCTGCTCGCGGCGCTAATTTTGCTAAATTTTCAAGAGAAATCATCATAGCAGCTAAAATCGGCGGTGGAGATTTAAACGGTAATTTTCGTTTAAGAACTGCTGTTGAAAAAGCAAAAGCAGGCGGTTTGCCTAATGACACCATTAAAAGAGCCATTGATAAAGGCTGCGGTAATTTAGCAGGCGATAATTATGAAGAAATAACTTATGAAGGATATGGGGCTGGCGGAGTTGCTGTGTTTATTGAAGCTGCAACAGATAATAGAAATAGAACCGCAGGTGATATCAGAAGCTATTTTACAAAATTTGGCGGAAATCTTGGTGAAACAGGTTGTGTGGGTTGGATTTTTGAACCATACGGAATTATTGCAATAGATAAACCTCAAGAAAAATCAAAACGCTCTAAAGAAGAAGTTAAAATGTTTGATTTTGATAAATTGTTTGAAGATTCAATGGAATTCGACCCGATTGATGTTTATGAAGATGCTGATGAGGATGATTATAAAATTAAAACTTCAACAGAAAATCTTGAAGCAACTGCAAAAGGGTTAGAAGGCTTGGGATACACTATAAAAAGTGCTGAAGCTACAAGAATTCCATCAAATTCTAATGAAATAACTGATCCTGCAATAGCAAAAAAAGTTTTATTGCTTTTAGAAAAATTAGATGAACACGATGATGTTCAAAATGTTTATTCTAATTTTGAAGCAAGTGATGACGTTATGGCATCTGTTGACATGTAGTGTAAAACGGAAAAAGTATGATTGAGATTACGACAAGCTTTATATTTATGATTATAGGGTTTTTGCTTTCCCTGTATGCTTGCGTTTCGAATGATGCCATTCAAACCTTGGGTACATTTTTAAACACAACAAAAAACAGACCCACATGGCAAATTTGGCTTTATGTTGGAACTGTTATGGTTTTAACCTTTAGTATAGGCTGGTATATAAATGATGGCGATATGGCTTTTGGGCGTTTAGATAGAATTCCGCATGCTCAAACGTTTTATTGGTGGCATGTTCTACCGCCTTTGGTGTTATTATATCTCACAAAAAAAGGGATTCCGGTTGCAACTGCTTTTTTGATTGTCAGCGTTTTTTCATCATCAACCGTTGTCGGTTTAATGGTTGCAAAGTCCTTTATTGGTTATGTTACAGCTTTAATTTGTTCTTTAGTATTATATTTCTTTATTGCAAGAAAAGTTGAAAAAATATTCTTGTATATGAAAAATAAACCAATATCGACTCCTTGGATAGTTGCAAAGTGGCTTTCAACAGCTTTTTTGTGGAGTGCTTGGCTTTTACAAGATGGAGCTGTATTGTTTATATATTTGCCTCGAAAATTAACTTTTTTACAATTAGTGCTTAGTTTATTTGTATTTTTGGCGTTATTGTATTTGTTGTGCTATAAAAGAGGCGGTGAAATTCAAAATATAGTTAAATTAAAAACAAATACTCAAGACCCAAGAAGTGCAACAATTATCGATTGTGTTTATGCAATTATATTGATCTATTTTCAGACGGTAAACAATATTCCAATGTCTACAACTTGGGTATTTTTGGGGGTTTTGGCAGGTAGAGAAATAGCTCTATATAATAGATTGCGTTTTATTACAGAGAAAAAAGTTTATAAACATTTAATAAAAGACTTAACAAAGGCTATAATTGGGCTTGTTGTATCAATTATTGTTGTATTTATTTTGAATAATCACAAACAAATAATTGATATTTTAATGCATTATATTAATCTATAACAAGTTCTTCATTTATAAAATCTCTTAATTCAAGAGTTTTTTTGAAATTAAATGAGATTAATTGGTTATATCTTATTCCCATAGTGCAAGAAGGACATGCAGTTAAAATTAAATCGGCTTTTGAGGTTTTAATTGTAGAGGCTTTTTTTAGCGCTATTTTTGTTGCTATAATAGGGTGATATGCAAAATAGCTTCCTCCGAAACCACAACAAGTATCAAAATTATCAAGGCGTTTATAAGTTATATTTTCAATATTTGATAAAAACTTTTCAATGTTATCAAAGTCTTTTTTATTCATATGACACGGCTTGTGTAATGTTATTGTTTTATTTTTATATTTTGAATTATTTTTCAATTTGATTTTTTTATCTTTTAAAAGGTCGTTAAAAAATATAATCTTTTTTTTATCTTCGTTTGATAATTCATCATAATTTAGAATTGCACTTTTACAGCTTGCGCAATCTACAACAACTTTTTTAGCTTTTTTAATTAATTCAATGTTATTTTTTTTGGCTTTATTATAGTTTTTTAAATCACCGCTTGCTAAATAGGGTAATCCGCAGCACAAAAAGTCGCCTTGTGTTAAAATTTCATCTAAAAAAGTCGTTTTGTGTTGAGCTTTTGCAACACATCCTTTAAAATATAAAATCTCTGTTTCTAGGGATGTTTTTTTAGTTGGTTTAAAAAAGTTTATAAAATACAATATTTTAATTGGCAATAATTTTATTGACAAAAACAATCTTTGACTAATTTTAGATGGGCTAAAGTGCGCATTTTTATAAGCAAAAATTTTTGTTGTATTGATTTTAGAGGGGCAATTAGTTGCACATTTAGAACATTCAAGACATATTTTTAAATCTTTTTTTATGTCTTTTTCTTTTAATAATCCTTGTTCATAGCCTGATAATTTGCAAATAAGCCCTCGAGATGTGTTGTTTTCATCTTTTTTTATTTCGTATATAGGGCAATTTTGAACACATAAAGCGCAGCGAGAGCACTTAGAAATATTTTTTTTAATTTCGTCATCAAGCATAGTTTATAGTATAATTTAAAAGCTGTTATTTTTAAATATAAAATGAGAAAAATATGAAAAGTGCTAAATTAATTGATGGCAAAGTTCAAATAATAAATCTTGATAAACCAAAATTAGAAGATAAAGGCGCAATTATAAAAGTTTTGGGTTGCGGATTGTGCGGGTCTGATTTGGTTAAAATTAAACATGCTGCAAAAGAAAATGAAAAAAACATTGTTTTAGGACATGAGGTTGTAGGAATTATTGATGAGATTAATTCTGTTTCAGATTTTAAAAAAGGTGATATAGTGGCTTTAGGGCACCATTATCCTTGTTTTAATTGTGAATATTGCAAAAATCAATCTTATTCAATGTGTCGGACATTTAAACACAGTAATATTATTCCGTCAGGATTTAGTGAATACATTAAAGTTGATGAAAATCATCTTAAATATACTGTTTATAAAATGAGCGATAAATTAAAAAATGACGAAAAAGCATTTTTAGAACCTTTATCTTGCTGCATTAGAGCGGTTAGGAGAGCAGGTTTTAATATAGAAAACGATAATTCAAAATTTAGCGCATTAACAATTGGATTGGGCTCAATTGGTTTATTAATGTTAAAAGCATTGAGAGCTTTTAAGGTTAATGCTTTTGGGTTTGATATTTCATTAGATAGAATGAAAAAAGCTTTTAATGACAGCTTTTCATTTGATGAAAATAAAAAATACGATACTGTTTTTTTAACAGCAGGAAATTCAAAAGCAATTGAAACAGCTCTGAAATATGTTATAGATGGCGGAAAAATAATTGTTTTTTCATCTGTTGAAGATGATTTTAAGGGATTTTCAAATAATGAAATATATTATAGAGAATTGAGCATTATTTCAAGCTATTCACCATCACCTTATGATATTGAGTTATCAGCTAAATTTTTGAATGACGGCAAAATAAATGTTCAAAATTTGAGCAGTCATTATACTCTTGACAATTTAGTAAAAGCGGTTGATGATAGTTTTAATAATAAGATTTTTAAGGCATATATCGAAATATGAAAATGAAAGCTGTGCGCTATTATGCGCCAAATGATATCAGGTATGAAGAAGTTAAAATTCCCGAGTTAAAAGAAGGTGAGATTCTTGTAAAAGTTCAAGCGGCACTTACTTGCGGAACTGATGTTAAAACTTTTAAGAGAGGTCACCCCGTTTTAATTAAAAAAGTGCCTTCAGGTTTTGGGCATGAATTTTCAGGCGTAATTGAAAAAATGGATGAAACTGTTCAAGGTTTTAGTGTAGGTGATAGAGTGGTATGTGCCAATTCTGCACCATGCGGCGAGTGTTTTTATTGCAGGCGAGGCGAATTTGAACTTTGCGAAAACCTTGATTTATTAAATGGAGCTTATGCTCAATATATTGCCGTTCCAAAAAGAATAGTTGAAAAAAATACTTTAATTATTCCTAAAAATCTTTCATTTGCGCAGGCTGCATTTGCTGAACCGTTATCTAATGTTGTACATGGGATTGCTAAAACACCTATAAATAAAGGAGATGTTGTTGGTGTTATGGGTATAGGTCCAATTGGTCTAATGTTTGCAAAGTTAGCAAAATTAAAAGGTGCAAAAGTTATTGCAATGGGAAGAAATCCTTTAAAATTAAAAATGGCTCAAGAATTTGCAGATGCAGATGTTGTGATTGATGTTAATAAATATCCTGACCCAACTGAATTTATAATGAATTATACAAATGAACATAGAGGGCTTGATGTTGCTATTGAGTGTGTTGGATTACCTTCTATGTGGGAAAAAATGTTTTCATTAGTTAGAAAAGGCGGTTATGTACATTTCTTTGGCGGATGTGCGTCAGGAACGTCTGTTAATATTGATACAAAGCGTTTGCATTATGATGAAGTGAAAATAATTAGCTCATTCCACCATACACCTAAGTATTTTAGAGAAGCATTGGATTTAATTGCATCTGGCAAAATCGATGTAGAAAAATTAATTACAAAGCACATGGATATGAAATATGCTAAAAAAGCTATTGAGATGCATAGAGATGGTGAAGCGATAAAGATTTTACTTGAAAATTAATGCTTGACTGTCTTTGTTGATTTGGTATTATATAAAAGTACCTTGTTTAGGGTAATGAAAATTTAATAGATTTGCGCTCGTTAGCCAAGGTGAGTTTACGGAACCGATATATAAATCACCAACTGAGCTAACTGGAGTAAAGAAGAAATTGAAAATTTAATAGATTTGCCGCGTTAGCCAAGGTGAGTTTACGGAACCGATATATAAATCACCAACTGAGCTAACTGGAGTAAAGAAGAAATTGAAAATTTAATAGATTTGCCGCGTTAGCTCAGTTGGTAGAGCAAGGGACTGAAAATCCCTGTGTCCTTGGTTCGATTCCGAGACGCGGCAAATTTTTTGCATTAATTCTAGGTTTAATTATAGGACAGGCGTTCCTGTGGAAATCAAAGATTTCCACGCACCCCAAGGGTGTTTCCAATCCCTAAGGCTCACAAGTTCGCTAAGGGATTGTGGGCATCGCCATGGTACGGTTTCGCTCTGTCCGTCTGACCTCAACGGTCAGGCGTCACGAGCTCACACACCATGGCTTTTTCATTCTCGTCTAAGTCAAGTCTGACTAAGACTCGAATTTCAAAAGATTCCTGTAATTTAACGACCGGTTTGATTTGTACGAATACTTTGATTATTTTGGCTTCGGTCGCTCTGTAAGGGCGTTTTCAGGTCGGAAAATTAAGTTTCCCAAAAAAATCAAACTGCTGAAATGGACTTTTTTCGGACTTCGCTAACTTATTAAAGTTAAATATAAAACACAAAAAATAATCTAAAAATACAATTTTATTTTTTATTAATTATTTGCAAAATTTCATCTAGTTCAAATTCAGGATGTTCTGCAATATAGTTCAATATTCCATCCATATTTAATTTTGAACAATAACCCATATTTTTCCCGCTAATACCGCCAAAATCAACAATATAATCCCCAACAAAAGAACCGGAATTTAAATCAAGATGTCTGCCGTTTATTTCTTTTAAATAATCAAACAATTTTTTACCTTTTCTCATCGGTGTTTCCTTTGTTACATATTCACAAAGTTGCCAACAACCAGCATCATAAACGCTTGCGGCATTATTATAAGTCCTTTTTAAAAGCGGATTCCCCATGTAAAACTTAGGAACATCTACAATGTTATTTTTTGTTAAATTTATGGCATTGACCATTTCTTCGCAGGCAACCCTTACTCGATTACAGCTTTGTGTAACCCTCAAAGCAACGTTTTTACCGCTATCATCGAAAATTCTTAAAACCGCATTATATGTGCCACCACCTATTCGCTCTACTCCAAATTTTTTATCACCAATTTTAATTGCATTGCAATAAAGATTGTGTGACAACTCGTTTATCGCTTCTTCAATTAAACGCGGTTCTAAACCATCAAAAATCTCTGGGATTTCATGAACAACAAGTGAAGTCCCCCTTGTTTGTGAGTTATTTTTTGCTAATAAAAAGAGTTTATCTGTAGGGCTGCCATATTTTCCATCAAAAATAACATCTATATCATCTAAATTTTTTCTACTATACTCATCAATAAATTTTAGCTCAGCCTCATCAAAATATCTATCCTTTTTTCTCTTAAAGTATTCTAGTTCATAATTACGAAGCTCTTCTAAATATTCTCTTGCTCCATTGAAATCTTCAGTGTTTTCAGTTCTTATTGAACAAGCACTACTCAATTTATGGTTATATTTTGGTGTTGTTACACTGCAACATAAACTTGGGTCTTTCATGTCTGCAACTTGTACAGCTTCTTCTTGAATTCTTCCTTGCGCTTCTTTGGCGGTAAGCTCTTGAGCTTCACGAGCTTGTTTTTTTGCTAATTCTTCAGCTTTTTTTGCTTGCTGTTCTGCCAATTCTTTAGCTTTTTTGACTTCTAATTTAATAGCTTCTTGCTTGGCATTAATTTTTAAATCAAGTTCTTGAATTTGATTTTTAGATAGATTTTTCCTATCAAACCCTTGAAGTTCATCCAAAGAAATATCTTTCTTTTTCATTAAAGCCAGAAAGTCGTCTTGATGTTTGCGAGCTTGTCTTGATATTTCAGTAATATTTTTATTATTAACTAATAAATCGCCATTAGATGCTTTAGAATATACTTTTTCGAATATTTGAGTTCCGTCAGATGCTGTCTTGGTTGACTTTTGAATAATGCCATCCGTGTATTCAATAATAACCTTAGAGCCATCTTTCATATTCTTTTGGAATTTACCTGTTAATTTATCATTTTCTTTTAATAACTTTCCAATACCATCTTGAGTAACATCAGTTATTTGTTCTATTGTTTTTTTAGGTTTGATAACACCTTTATATATTCCAGCTCCTGCTGCAATAACAGCGCCAGCTAT
>CALUWJ010000021.1 GCA_944324455.1 Candidatus Gastranaerophilales bacterium
TAATCGCTATACTGAGTCCAACTACCACTACCCAAGTCGTAACTGTAGGCGTTGGATGAACCATTAACAGTACCACTCCACACGATGTACGGGCCGCAATAGTCATAGCCCGACCCTGGGCAACTGCTCGAACTGCCACAATATGCGGACGAGTAACCCGACCAGTTGTCGCAAAGCTGCAAGCCATTAACCCCTAATCCTTTTGAATTTGTAGCCCAATTAGACATTTCAGAGCTTGTAGCTAATCTCCAAGTTCTACCCCCAGCCGTGAAATTTTTACAAATATAATTAGCAGCATACCAATCACATACTGTTCTTCTACATCCATCGTATGCTCCACCATTTTCATTATCGCAATAATCAGCCGTTTTGCCTTGCCAACAGCATTTATTTGAGCTGCTTGAGTTACATGTTTGATTAACGTTTGCAACAGTAACCCCGCTTGGAATTCTGAGAGCTGTGCTATCACCCATATTTTTTCTTGTTACACAAAGTGACCCTATTTTCATAAAATCAGAACCGGAACAAGAAAAATCTGCAACACAAGTTGAACCAGAAAGATGATAACCATTAGCGCAAGTTGTACATTTTGTAGAATTACATGCCGTACAACTTGAACCAAATTTAGCACTGCAAGTTGTGCAACTACCATTACTTAAAATATAACTACCGGAGCATGCGCTACATGCTGTTGCTGTACATGTTGAACAATTTGAAAATAAGCTGGAGCAACTCTGGCAAGTTCCATTTTTAACTGCATACCCACTGGTGCAAGTAGTACATGCGCTAGCTGTACAATTAGTGCAAGCTAAAGCAAAAATTTTTGTACAATTTGCAATACAATCATTACCAACTAAATCATAATTAGGTTTACAAGTTTTACAACTTAATTCATCACAAGTTGTACAATTTTCATTAAAAAATTTAGTACAATCTGGAACACATTTCCCATTATCTAACTTATAATTAGTCTTACATGTGTTACATTTTGTTTCATCACATGTAGCACAATTATCATACTTTGTATCACAATCAGCACATGTTTTTCCATTAGGATATTTACCTGTTTCACAAGTTGTGCATTTATCACTATCACAAGTTAAACAACTTGTATCATAATCCTCAGCACATCTTTTACATTTACATTCTCTTTCATGTTTATATTCATCATTTTGACAATTTAAACCAACACAAGATAAGCAAATTTTATCTGTGCATAAATTGCAATGTTCACCATATTGATCACATTCAGCTGTGATATCTAATACAGAACCGCCGCTATTAGTTATGTTTGTTGAAAATTTTTTAGTAATAATCGGAGTAAAAGCTGCTGTGATACAAGAAATTACAATTAGGCTTATTAATAGCTCAATTAGCGAAAACGCAAATCTCTTTTTCATAATACTCTACCTATAACATCCTTTATTGAAAACATAGTTAATTAAAAATTTACCATATTAAATAAATAATTTCAATATTTAATACAGAAATTTTATATAAATTTATGCTTTCAATACGGTTTATATGTTAAAGCTATCTTATTATCTTTCTAAACAAAGGGGGATAAATGAATATTAAAAAAGATTTTGGACTAAGACTAAAAGAACTTAGAGCTAAAAAAGGAATTACACAATACCAACTCGCTGAAAAAGTTGGTATTGATCCAAAACATATGAGTCATATTGAAACTGGAAGAAGCTTTCCAAAAGCAGATTTAATTGAAAGATTTGCAGATGCGCTCAATATTGAATATACGGAATTTTTTAAAACTCAACATCTGCAAAACAGAACTTATATAATGAATAAAATAAACAGCACCTTAAAAGGGGTCTCAGATAAAGACCTCAATAAAATACTCAAATTAGTACTTTGTTTTGTAAACTAAAAGGAATTAAGTTTTTATTTTATTTCAAAACTGCCTTTGGTCTGGATTTCATTTTGTAGCTTTTCGATAAATTCATCAATCGACATTTCACCAAGTTGTCCGACTCCGCGTTTTCTTATTGCAACTTTTTGAGATTCAATTTCTTTATCGCCTGCTACAAGGACATAAGGCACCTTTCTGTTTTGCAAATAATCTCTGATTTTATAATTCATAGACTCTGATTTTTCTTCAAAAATCACTCTTATACCTTTTTGTCTAAGTTTTTTATAAATTTCTTCCATATAGTCATTATGTCTATCTGCAATAGGAACAAGAGCAACTTGATATGGCGCAAGCCAAGCAGGAAAAGCACCGGCGTAATGTTCAATTAAGATACCATGAAATCTTTCCATTGAACCGAAAATTACCCTATGCAACATAACAGGAGTTTTTAAAACACCATCCTTATCTTGATATTTGATATCAAATCTTTCAGGTAAATTAAAATCAAGTTGAATTGTTGCACATTGCCAAGTTCTTTTTAGCGCATCTTTAATTTTAAAATCAATTTTTGGACCATAGAATGCTCCATCACCCTCATTGATTTCATATTTCATGCCGCGTTTATCCATTGCTTCTTTTAAGCCTGCTTCTGCTAATTCCCAATTTTTAATATCTCCGACATAGCTTTCGGGACGAGTTGATAATTCAACCTCGAAAGTCATATTGAAAATCTTCATAGTATCAGCAACAAAATCAATAATATTATTAATTTCATCAACTAATTGTTCAGGAGTACAGAATATATGAGCATCATCTTGAGTAAAACCTTGTACACGGGTTAAACCTGACAGTGCGCCTGATTTTTCACGTCTATATACAGTACCCAATTCAGCCATTCTTAATGGCAAATCACGATAAGAATGTCTTTGAGATTGATAAATCAAAATATGAAAAGGACAATTCATTGGTTTAACTATATATTGCTCATCAGATTCATCTTCTTTTTGAATAAAGAACATATTTTCCTTATAGTGGTCAATATGACCCGATAGTTCCCAAAGCTTTGATTTAGCCAATTGTGGAGTTTGAACAATAACATAATCTCTTTTTCTGTGTTCTTCTCTCCAATAGTTTTCAATTTGTTCTCTAACTGTGTATAAATTAGGATGCCACAATACAAGACCTCCGCCTATTTCATCTCTAACAGAGAACAGGTCTAATTGAGTACCTAATTTTCTATGGTCACGTCTTTTTGCTTCTTCTAATTGTTTAATATACTCATCAAGTTCTTCTTTTGTTAAAAAAGCAGTTGCGTAGATTCTTTGAAGCATTTTATTTTTTTCATCGCCTCTCCAATAAGCACCTGCAACAGACATTAGTTTAAAAGCTTTAATTTCTTTTGTAGAGTCAATATGTGGACCTGAACATAAATCATTAAATAATACATTTCCATCTTTATCTTTTGTTAGATATAATGTCGGATTATCGTTTTTATGTTCTTCTAAAAGTTCAGCTTTATATATTTCACCCTCTTTTTTAAATTCTTCAATTTGAGCTTCAATATCAGGAATAGTATATTTTTCAAAAGTTAAATTTTGACTGATTAATTTTTTCATTACTTTTTCGATTTCTTTTAAGTTTTCATCGGATAAAGTAACACCCTCTATATCAAAATCATAATAAAATCCGTTTTCAATAGCAGGCCCGATTGCAAGTTTTGCTTGTGGATATAATTGTTGTACTGCTTGAGCCATTATGTGTGAACAAGAATGTCTTAAAGTTTGCAATTTTTCATCAACTTGTTTTTCCATTTTAATATACTTCCTCAAATTTCTCTAATTAATGTAATATTAGCACAAAATAATAATAGATACTTATATTTTTTCTATAATCAATTCAGTGATTTTTGTTGTTGTACAAATTTTTGAATCTTTTTGAGCTATATCACGTGTTCTAAAATTTTCCTTTAAAACATCTTTAACAGCTCTATAAATTGAATCTGATGCAAGCTTTTCATTAAAAGAATAATTTAACATCATAGCAGCAGATAAAATCGTAGCAATCGGATTTACAACATTTTTCCCTGCTAAATCAGGAGCAGAACCATGGATTGGTTCATACATAAATGGGGTTTTTCCATCTGATAAAGATGCTGATGGCAACATTCCTAATGACCCGCAAATTGTTGAAGCTTCATCAGATAAAATATCACCAAAAATATTGCCTGTTAAAATAACATCAAACTGTCTGGGGTTTTGAACTAATTGCATAGCGCAATTGTCAACATACATAAACGATAATTCTACATCAGGATATTCAATAGAAACTTCTTTTGTTACTTCTCTGAATAATCTTGAAACATCCAAGACATTTGCTTTATCAACACAGCATACTCTGTTTTTTCTTTTTTGAGCAGTTTTAAAGGCAACATGAGCAATTCTTCTGATTTCATCTTCATCATAAATCATGTTATTAAAACCGTATTTTATTTCTCTATTATCAAGAGTTGTTTTTGTTAAAATTCCTTTTGGTTCACCAAAATATACATCACCCGTTAATTCTCTTATTATCATTATATCGGTATTTTTTGCAATTTCTTCTTTTAGGGGAGATGAAAATAATAATTCATCAAAAACTTTAACAGGTCTTAAATTAGCAAATAAATTAAGTTTTTTTCTAATACCCAATAAGGCTTTTTCGGGTCTTAGCTCAGGAGCTAAAGAATCATATTTCCAATCGCCAACAGCGCCCAATAAAACAGCGTCTGATTTTAAGCATGTTTCAATTGTTTTTTCAGGAAGCGGAACCCCTGCTTCATCATAAGCACGCCCGCCAATAGGAGCATAATTATATTTAAATTCTAAATTATATTTTTCAGATACTCTATCTAAAACTTTTAAAGCTGAAGAAATTATTTCTCCTGCTACTCCATCACCCAATAAAACTGCAATATTTTTCATTATTTACCTACTTTTTGTTTTGTATATTCAACTAGTCCGCCAATATTAATTAACTTTTGAATTTCATCAGGAAAAGCGCTAAAAGAATATTCTTTATTTTTAGTTTTATTATAAATTTTTCCTTTTGTTAAATCAATTTCAATTATATCATCATTAGCAATATCATCTTGGATTTCATCATTTTCAATTATAACAAGCCCGATATTGATTGCATTTCTATAAAATATTCTTGCAAAAGATTTCGCAATTACAGCTTTTATTCCGCTTGCTTTAATTGCAAGAGGAGCATGCTCTCTTGATGAACCACAGCCAAAATTGTGACCTGCAATAATTAAATCGCCTTTTTGTACGTTTTTAGAAAAGGATTTATCAATATCTTCCATACAGTGAGTTGCAAGTTCTTTTTCAGACTTTGTATTTAAATAACGAGCAGGTATTATAACATCTGTATCTACGTTATCAGCGTATATCCAATTTTTATTCATACTTTTTTCATCCATTTAAACTATATACAACTACTATATTATAAATTAAGATAATTATGCAAATACGAATTTAAGAAATTCGCACATCGCAGTAACTTGTATACAAAGCATTTAAAAAAGGAGTACAACAATGCAAGAAACAATTATCGAAACAGCTGGAAAAATTTGGGAATACCTTAACGAAAACGGCGAAGTTACAACTAAAAAAATGAACAAAGATCTAGGTCTTAATGAAAACTTTGCTAGCCTTGGTTTAGGTTGGTTAGCTCGTGAAGACAAAGTTAACTTTGCTAAAAAAGGTTCTTATACAAAAGTTAGCTTAAGATAGTTAAAAAAAATTACTTAATTTTAAAGAAATCCTTGCAAGTCATTGACAAGGATTTCTTTTTTTTAGAGAATAGAAGTATGTCAAATAAATAAGATATAATTACGTAGATTATGTAGAAAAGGAAATAAAAAAATGGCTACACCAAAGAAAAGAACAGGAAAAGCAAGTCAGGCAACCAGAAGAGCAAACTGGAAAGGCTCAGTTCCTGCTACTACAACATGCCCTAACTGCAAAGCAATAGTATTAACTCACACAGTTTGTCCTGAGTGCGGATATTATAAAGACGGTTTCGCTTCTATTAAAAAACAAGAAGAAGCTAAAGCTCAAGAAGTAAAAGAAGAACCTAAAAAAACAAGAAAAACAAGAGCTAAAAAAGCGCAAACAGAAGAAAAAACAGTTGAAGCAGAAGTAGTTGAAGAAACTAAAACTGAAGAAACAACAGTTGAAGAAACAAAAGAATAGTTAACAAAAACATCATTTTGGGGAATTTAGTATGACAAGAATTGCAATAGATGCAATGGGCGGAGATTATGCTCCATCTGAAATAGTTAAAGGTGCTGTATGGGCAGCACAAGACTACAATGTGCCAATAGAGCTTGTAGGTCAAACAGATAAAATTCAAGAAGTACTTGATGAAATAGCTAAAAAGGGCATAAGATCCAACAGAGGCGGTTACTTTGTTAAAAACATCAAGGTAGATTTATCTAAACTTGACATTAAAATTACCCAAGCTGATGAAATCATTGAAATGGGTGAAGCCCCAGGGGTTGCTATTCGCAAAAAGAAAAAATCTTCTATTGTATTGGCGGTTGACGCCGTTGCAAAAGGAAGTTCAGACGCTGTTGTTGCGGCAGGTTCGACAGGTGCTGCAATGGCGAGTTCATTATTTGGTTTAGGACGTTTAAGAGGTATTGAGCGCCCTGCTATTGCAGCTACACTTCCAACAAAAAAAGAACCTGTTATCTTAATCGATGCGGGTGCAAACAGCTCTTGTACACCTGAAATGTTATTCCAATTTGCCACAATGGGTGCAACTTTTGTTAAAAACGTATATAACAGAGAAAACCCCAGAATTGGCGTTATGAACATAGGTGAAGAAGAAGAAAAAGGCAACCAATTAGTTAAAGACACACACAAACTTTTAAAAGAAAACACAATAGGCTTAAATTTCATAGGTAACATCGAAGGAAAAGAATTGTTCCAAGGAGATGTTGATGTTGTTGTGTGTGATGGTTTTGTCGGAAACGTTGCACTAAAAACCATTGAAGGTTGTTCTATGATGTTGTTTAAATTAATTCAACAAGAATTTAGAAGTGATTTGGTTTCCAAGATTGTCGGTTTATTAGCTAAACCGTTTATGAAAAGAATTTATAAAAGAATTAATTACGAAGAATTCGGCGGAGCTTTGCTTTTAGGGGTTAAAGGTATAACAGTAATTTCTCATGGCAGAAGCTCATCTTATGCAATTAAAAACGCTGTTCGCGTTGCAAAAGAAGCAGTTGAATCAGGCGTAAATAAAAAAATTGCAGAAATAATTAATTAATGACTTTAGACAATAAAGAGGAGAAAATGAAAAAATTTGCATTTATATTCCCCGGACAAGGTTCTCAAACCACAGGCATGGGGTTAGATTTATATAACAATTTTGAAAAAGCAAAAGAAGTTTATAATACAGCAGATAAAGTTTTAAATAAAAAAATATCTGAAATCTGCTTTAATGGACCTGATGAAGATTTAAAATTAACAATCAATGCTCAAAGCGCCATTGTAGCTACATCAATTGCAGCTCTTGAAGCATTTAAATCTATATGTCCTTATATAAAACCAAGCATGACTTTAGGCCATTCATTAGGTGAATATTGTGCTATGTATTGTGCTGGAGTTATGGATTTATCTACAACAATGAAAGCCATCCAAAAACGCTCTGAACTTATGGATGAAGCAACAAAAACAACAAAAGGAACAATGGCAGCTATCTTAGGAGCGAAGATAGAAGATATTAATTCTTCAATCAATGAAGCTTCTAAAATTGGCTTAGTGCAAGTTGCAAATTATAATGACCCGACACAAGTTGTAATAACAGGTGAAGTTGAAGCAGTTGAAAAAGCTTGCAATTTAATTAAAGAAAAAGGTGCAAAAAGAATTGTTCCCCTTGCTGTTTCAGGGGGATTTCATTCAAAATTAATGACAAGTGCTGCTGATTCATTTGTTGATTTTGTTAAAACACTTGAATTAAATAATGCACAAATTCCCGTTATAACAAATGTTGATGCTAAATTAACAACAGATAAAAATGACTTTATCGAAAAAATGCCCGCTCAAATTAACTCATCAGTTATGTGGGTTCAATCTATTCAAAACGCAATTGAAAATGGTATAGATACATTTATTGAATTTGGTAACGGCAAAGTTTTAGCAGGTCTAAATCGCAAAATTTCATCAGAAATCAAAACTTATAATGTTTCAGATTCAAACAGCTTAAAAGCAGTAGTAGAAGATTTAATGGCAGGAGTTTAATATGGAAAAAAAAGTTGCTCTAATTACAGGCGCATCAAGGGGTATAGGCAAGGCTTGCGCTTTAAGATTAGCAAAAGAAGGATGTGACATAGCTATTACATACGCAGGTAACGATGAAGCTGCAAATAAAACAATTGAAGAACTAAAAGCTTTAGGAGTAAATGCTAAAGCATATAAATTCGATGTTTCAAATCAAGCTGAAGTTGATGAGAATATTGCAAAAGTTATTGAAGACTTTAAAAGAATAGATATTCTTGTTAACAATGCAGGCATCACAAGAGATGATTTATTTATAAGAATGACAGAAGATAAATGGAATACAGTTATTAACACAAACCTAAATTCAGCATTTTATGTATCAAAACCTGTTGTTAAATTAATGATGAAACAACGCTTCGGCTCAATTATCAACACAACAAGCGTTGTAGGCGTTTATGGCAATGTTGGTCAAGCAAACTATGCTTCAGCAAAAGCAGGTTTGATTGGTTTTACTAAATCATTAGCTAAAGAACTTGGTTCAAGAAACATCAGAGTTAATGCAGTTGCCCCAGGGTTTATTGCAACAGATATGACAAAAGATTTACCAAACTTAGATGAAATGTTAAAATTAATTTCTTTAAGACGCCTTGGAGAACCTAAAGATATCGCTGATGTTGTTAAATTTTTAGCACTTGATACTGACTATATGACAGGTCAAGTTCTTGAAGTTGATGGCGGAATGGTTATATAATTTTAATTATGAAAAACAAAAAAACTAAAATTTTATTAATGTTATTGCCGGTAATTTTTATAAATCTGCCGGCTTTAGCATTTGATATAAATGAATACAGCGATTTTTCATCTCGCTCTATTATCATGAATAAAATGAATAACACTGAAAACATTACTCAAGAACAAAGAGAGCTACTAATCTCTAAAAAGCTTTTTCCAAACGCAGAATGCCTTAATCAGCAAATAAAGAAAAACAATCTTGATAATGTCAGATTATTATTGGAAGCTAAAACTAACCCAAATAATTCATATTACAGTGAATATCCAATCTACACTGCTGCAAAAGCAAATAATTTTGAAATATTAAAATTGCTTTATGAATATGGTGCAAAATTGGATAAAGGCTTTTATAGTGAATTATATGAAGCAGTAAAAAATAAAAATACTGAAATGGCGCAGTTTTTAATCGACAAAGGCGCAAGAGTTAATTATCAAGATTCAATCAATAATAACACAATTTTATATATGTCTTTAAAAAATAACATGTATGATATTTCAGCGCAGCTTATTGCAAAAGGCGCAAAGGCAGACCCCAGATCTGTTAAATATATAAAGAAAAAGAAATTATATAATTTAATTGAAGATAAATAAAATTAAAGCACCTAACTAGGTGCTTTAATTTTAGAATTGTTTTAAAAATCTTTCATCGTTATTAAAAAATAATCTGATATCATCTATTGCATATTTAAGCATTGCAAGCCTTTCGACTCCCATACCAAATGCAAATCCCGAATAAACATTTGGGTCAATGTCAACTTCTTTTAATACATTAGGATCAACCATGCCTGCCCCTAATATTTCTAACCATCCAAGATTAGAACAAACAGGACAACCTTTTCCTTGGCACATTATACATTGAACATCAATTTCAACAGAAGGTTCTGTGAAAGGGAAAAAACTGCTTCTATATCTTGTTGGGCGAGATTGACCAAAATATAATCTGATAAATTCGTTTAATACACCCTTTAATTGTGCAATATTAACATTTTTATCAACATACAAGCCTTCAATTTGATGAAATAAATTGTTTTTTCTTGCTGAAACATTTTCGTTTCTATAAACCCTGCCGGGAGAAATTATTTTAATTGGCGGTCTTGAATTTAACATTTGACGCACTTGAGAATTTGAAGTTTGGCTTCTCAATACAACATTACTTGCGCTTTCGCAATAAAATGTATCTTGAACATCTCTTGCAGGGTGTTCTTTTGGAACATTTAACAAATCAAAATTATATTTTTCAACTTCAACCTCTGGAGAATATTGAGCTTGAGCCACTGAAAAGCCCAAAAGATTAAATATTTCAACAATTTCATTAACAGTTTGAGTTAAAGGATGAACTTTACCTGTTGGAATATAATCACCATCCAAAGTAACATCAATTTTTTCTTTTAATAATTTTTCATTTAATTCTTTTTTATAAAATATATCTTTTTTTTCTTCAATTAATGATGTTAATTCATTTGAAACTTTATTCAATAAAGCACCTATTATCGGTTTTTGTTCAGGTGATAAATCTTTCATTCCTTTTTTAAGATTATTAAACTCGGAATTTCTTGAAAGATATGTGTTTTTAACTATTTCAAGACTTTTTAAATCTGTTGCATTATTAATTTCTTTAAGTGCTTCATCTTTAATTTGTTGAATTTTATTTTCCATTTTATATATTCTCCTTTGATAATAATAGCTTAAACAAAAAATTTATACTATAATATTTCTCATGGATTTTGTATTTTATTTAACATTATTCTTGTTTATACTCTTATTCGGGTTAATTGATTGCAATATTGATTATGATTTTTGGGCAAGGTTAATTGTCGGAAAAAACTTTTTTCAAACAGGAGAATTATTTAATTTTGACTTTCAATCTTACGGCTCAACTCATCAATTTATCGACCATGAATGGGGTTCAAGTTTAATTTTTTATTTAATTCAAAGTAATTTTAATGACATTGGTTTATATATTTTTAAATCTCTGATTATATTTTTAACCTTATTTGTAATAACCAAAATTATCAGGCTTGATAACAAAAATTCAAAATTCCATTTTTTATTTTTCTTCTTTTGCCTGCATTCAATTTCATATAATATTTTTTCAACCATAAGGTGTCAAACATTTTCTTTTTTATTTTTTGTAATTTATCTCTACACCTTAAAATATGCTAAAACAAAAAATAATTATAGAGTTTTATGGTGTTTACCTATATTAAATATAATCTGGGCAAATTGCCATGGGGGTTTTAGCATTGGTTTAGTTTTAATCTTTTTATTTACTTTAGGTGAATTTTTAAATAAAGAAAAATATAAACCATATCTTTATTGCTTTTTAAGTTGTTTAGCTACATCATTAATCAATCCTTATGGAATTGAATATATTTATTATATTTTCAATGCATTAAGCTTAAATAGAATTCATATTACAGAATGGCAAAGTGCGTTTTTTAATGAAGATTTTAAATATTTTTTAATTAAATTTAAAATATTTTTCATTATCACCAATTTATTCTTTATTTATTCAATATTTAAAAATATTAAATCAAAAGATTTTTATAAAAAAATAGATAAAACAAAATATCTTATATTATTTTTCACTCTTTTAATCTCGCTTAAATCATTACGATTTCACGTATTTTTTACTTATAGCGTCATCGCTCTTTGCTACAGCGATTTTTATGATATTTTTAATAAAAAACTCCCTGAAATTTATGATAATTTAAAAGAAATAATAATTTGTATATTAATCTTAATTTCAACATTTTCACATTTTCAAAATAGGAGTTTTTTAATAACCACACTTGATTACCCAATTTATTGTATTGAATTTATTAAACAAAATTCAATCAAAGGAAATCTTTTTATAAACTTCCATTTTGGAAGCTATGCTTCATACAAGCTTTATCCTAATAATCAAGTATTTATGGATGGAAGATATGAAGAAGTTTATGATAACGAATTAATTAATCAAATGGCAGGAGTTTTTTTATCTAAAAACCAAAATGAATTTTTTAAAAAATACCATAGCGATATTTTAATTTTAGATAAATCGTATCCTATTGTTGAAAATCTAAAAAAAGATAAAAATTGGTTTATGGCTTATGAAGATAAAAAATTTAGCTTATTTTTAGATAAAAAATATAAAAATCAAAAATTCAAACTCCCAACCAAAAATTTAAATTATTATAATAAAACAAAATTTAATACAGAAATTAATTGGGTTAACTAATGTAAATTTAACTCCTTTAATATATATTTTATTTTATAATTGAATTTATTTATAAAAAGGGAGGGTATTATGAAGTTGTTTCTTAAAATCTTGGCTATTATAATAGTTTCAATTTTAGGTTTATCTTATTTAGCTTTTTTAATTATCCCCAACTTTATTAATCTTGATAAATATAAACCCTTAATTCAAAAAACGGTTTTAGATAATTCTAAACTAAACCTTGATTATACTAAATTAAAACTATATTCTACTCCATTATTATCTTTAGGTATAAAAATAGAAAATACAAAAATATCCTTTATAGATAACTCTGAACTTTTTTATTCGCCTGAAATAAAAACAGGTATAGCCCTCCCTTCCTTATTAACTCTAACAATTAAAACAGCTAAAACAGAAATTAATAACCCCAAGCTAAACTTTGATATAGTTGATGATAAAGAATATAAAATAGTTAGACTTATTGAAGACATTATTAATCAAAACCTTAATAATCAAAAACCCCAAACTGAACCATTAAATCCATTTAATCAATGGGTTATTGATAATTTAAAAATTAAAATTCCATCAATAAAAATAATTAACTATCAAGTTTTAGTTAACGACATTAAAAACTCCCATAATTTAAAATTAACAGGTGAAAATTTAACCCTTGGCTACAACAGCAAAAATAATAATATTAAAATAATCACTAATTCAAAACTTTTATCAGATAACAAAGAAAACATTTTAGCAAATCTTGATATTAACGCATCCTTTTTACCATCCAAAAAAACAAAAGCACAAACCCAACAAGAAAAATTAGAACTACCTTTTGTAAATCTGGTTAAAATTTATCAAACTTATGACCTTAAAACATCAATAAATTCAAAGCTAAAAATAAAACAAACAAAAAATGACGGATTATTAATCCAAGGAAATTTTGATGTTGATGATTTTACAATTAAATTAGGAAATGTACATCTACCTAAAAGCTATCTGCACACTATTTTTAATAAAAAAGAAATTGAATATGATACAAACATCAATTTTAGCCAAAATGAAAATATTAATTTAAAAGGCATTTTAGACCACAGTAAAAAAACTTATCTTGAAACAACCATTAAATCAACCGAAATTCATCTTGAAAATATTTTGAATTTATTAAAAGGAACGCTTGATAGCTTCAATATAACAACTCTTGATTCCATAAAAATAAAAGGTATCTTAAATGCGAACGCTTCAATTAAAACTGATTTTAAAAAATTAACATCAAATGGCTCAATTACAATTAAAAACGGTTCACTAGAAGAATCAATTTCAAAATTAAAAATCAACAATATTATTGTTAATTTACTATTAGATAACAACTCTCTTAATATAAAAGATACAAAAGCTACCATAAATAATTCAAATATAACTATATCAGGCGGAATAGACAATAATTCAAATGCTGATATAAAAATCGATTTTGATGAATTAAACTTGCCTTTATTATACAAAACGTTTGCACCAAAAGAATTAAAAAAACAATATGAAATTAATTCTGCCAATTTAAGCGCTCATATTAATATTAAAGGCAAACTCGACAACTTAGCTGCTGAACTAAAAACAAAATTAAAAAATCTAAAATTAAATGACACCAAAAAAACAATGTCTTTAGTTAACAACGAAATGCAATTTAATCTTTTAGCAAATTCAAAAGAAATTAAAGGAGAATTATTAAATAATGGTTTAGTTTTTGCTATTCCAAATTTAAAAACAAAAGTTTCAATTAATTCTGCAACAGTTAATATTGATGATAAAAATATAGCTATAGTTCCTTTTGATGTTTTCTATAATGATTTATCTAGAATCAACGTTAAAGGTTCAATCAATAATTATCTTAAAAAACCCGATATTGATGTTATCTTGGATGGCAAAATTTCAACACAAAATATCAAACAAACCCTTGGAAAAGATTGCTCATATTATCTAAATTCTAAAGGTTTAATCCCTCTTAAAATCTCAATCAAAGGAGATGATAAAAAACAAAATATTTTAGCTCAAATTTATTCTGATAAAAATAATTATATAACTTTTATTGACTTTAATTCATTATTAAATAATCCAAGTTTAATTCAAGCTGATATTTCAATTGAAAACAATAAAATCAAAATCAAAAATTCAGGATTATTTAAAACCACATCCGATTTTTCAAATAATCTTGATAAAATTGCAAACTTCAATGCCGACATAGAAAACAATCATATTAAACAACTTTCTCTTGAAATTCCAAAAGAACAAAATGCAAAAATTTCAATATTCAAAAATTCATCTCTAAATTTAAAAGGGAAATTGTCTTTAGATGGATATTTTGATAACCCTAATTACAAAGGAAATCTGAAACTCAAAAACATATCAATTCCGGAGCTTTTATCCAGTGCAGAATTTATTGATTTAAATTTATCAAATAAAATTGCTTTAATTGATATTAAAAAAGCAAATATAAATTCATCTTTATTGGATTTATCTTTTAAAACAAATTTGGCTTCCTTGCCAATTATTAATTTAAGTGATTTCAACCTTAAATCAGATTTAATTGATGTTGATAAATTGATGGTTGTTTTAAATAATCTTTTAAAATACACTCCACCGCAAACAACTACAAATAAAAAAAGCAATACTCAAGCCAATATTCCGCTATATTTGACAGGAAAAATTGATATAGCAAAACTCATCTCAGGAACAATCACAATAGAAAATATTAAAAGTGATTTATTAATAAAAAACAACAATCTATATCTTAATGACTTAATTTGTAATGCTTTTAGGGGTGATATCAAAGGCTCAATTAATATGAATTTAATAACTCAATTAATAAAAGCAAAACTGGAAGGTGAAAACATAGATTCTAACAAATTACTCACTGATAGTGCAAATTTAAAAAACACAATTTCAGGATTATTGAATTTTAATACCAACATTTCTCTTTGCGGCGCAACTTATCTTGAACAGATGAAATCCCTAAAAGGAAATCTTGATTTTGAAATAAAAGACGGAAGTTATGGTCCTTTTGCAAAATTAGAAAACTTCTTTTTAGCTGAAAATATTAAACAAAATGCACTATTTAAAAACACTGTATCATCACTAATAACACCCTTGAAAGCAATTGACACAACTAAATTTGAAAAATTAACAGGAAAACTTTCTTTTAATAATGGAACTATCAAATTAAACCCAATAACTTCTCAAGGAGATACATTGTGCTTATTAATCAATGGTAATTTGAACTTATTAAACAACAACATTAATGCAAATGTTTATTCACACCTTAACCATGATTTATCAGATAAAATGGGAATTTTAGCTCAAACTAATCCAAAATACATTATTAATAATTCAGCCAATATAAATTATGCCTATATTAGCCTGTACACAATATTTTCTAAAGTTATAGATAATAACACATTTAATAAAATTCCTAATTTTACAACTGATTACGATAAAAATGCAACAACAAAATTCCAGATCCTTTTACAAGGAAATCTTCAAAAACCTGCTAATATCGTAAAATCATTCAAATGGCTTGTTTCAAATGAAGAAATGAATGAAGTAAATAAAATAAAAGATAATTATCTTAAATCTAAAAAAGATAAGGCTCTGCAAACAATTTTTAATAATTCATCCATAACCACAGATAGCCTTAAAGAAACCGCAACAAATAAAGTTATTGAAACGCAAGAGAAAATTCAAAATAAAGTTCAAGAAATAAAACAAAATACTACCCAAAAATTGCAAGATGCAATTAAAGAAAAAACACAAAGCCAAAATGAAAAATTAAACAGCTTAAGAGATAAATTAAAAAATTCTATGCAGCCAAAAACTCAAGAAGCTCCGGCACAAGCCCAAGATAGCAGTGCTGAATTAGCGCAATAATCATAATCCCATTGCATTTAATTCAGCTTGAAAAGGTGACATTTTAGCAAGCTTTCTTATAACTTCAGGCACTTTTTCAATAGCATAATCAATTTCATCTTCTGTTGTAAAACGAGATAGAGAAAATCTGATTGAGCCATGCAAAGACGTAAAAGGAACTTTTTGAGCTCTTAAAACATGTGATGGATCTAAACTTCCAGATGTACAAGCACTGCCTGATGAAGCATATATTCCTAAATCATTTAAATATAATAAAATTAATTCACCTTCAATATATTCAAAACCAATGTTTGTTGTATTAACAACTCTTTCTTTGCTTTTTGAATTTAGTTTTGCGTTAGGTAAAGCTTTTAGAATATTTGTTTCAAATTTATCTCTTAAGCGTTTAACTTCTGTTAGTTCATAATTCATGTTTTCCATTGCAAGCTTAGCAGCCTCTCCTAAAGCCACAATGTATGGAGTATTTTGAGTGCCTGCTCGAAGCGAATTTTCTTGATGACCACCAAGCATAAAAGGCTCAAATAAAACACCTTTTTTAACATACAAAGCCCCAACTCCTTTTGGTGCATGGAATTTATGACCTGATATTGAATAAAAATCAATATCTGTATTTTCTAATTCAATTGGAAATTTGCCTGCTGCTTGAACACCATCAACAAATATTTTAATATCTTTATTAATTTTTTTAGCTTCAGCTGCTATTTCATAAACAGGATAAATTGCACCTGTTTCATTATTAGCATGCATAACAGATAAAAGAATTGTTTCGGGAGTAATTTTAGATAATAGATTGTCAATGTTTAATTCACCATTTTCATTTACTCCAACATAAGTTGTTCTATATCCTCTTTTTTCAAGATTTTCATAAACCGATAAAACACAAGGATGTTCAACTTGAGTTGTTATAATATGATTTTTTGTTTCACTACCGTATTGATTAACAACTCCTTTTATTGCGGTATTAGCACTTTCTGTAGCACATGATGTAAAAATTATTCCTTTTGAAGAACTTAAACCCAAAAACTTTGCAACTTGTTCTCTTGCTTCTTCAATTGCTTTTGCGGTTAAATGTGCTGTATCATACATGCTTGAAGGGTTTGCATAATTTTCTCTTAGATAAGGCAGCATTTTTTCAACTACCTTATCATCAATTCTCGTTGTGGCATTATTATCTAAATATATATTTTTCATAATTTTACTCATTATATACAACTATTTCTTCATCAACCAATTCTTTTAGTTTGCGCTCTACAAAATTTTTCAAAGTTAATTTTGCATTAGCACAAGTTGAACAATGACCCTTTAATTTAACATAGACATTATTTTTATCTACGTTTACAAGTTCAATATCGCCAAAGTCTTTTCTTAATTCAGGCGCTATTTCATTTTCTATTATTGAATTGATTTTTATTATTTTTTGTACAGGATTTAGCGTAACTTTTTCTTCTTTTTTTGCATATTTGTTTAAAATATTTTGAATATTTTCTCGACATCTTCCACAAGCTAAACCGGCTGAAGTTATTTTTGAAATATCATCAAAAGTTTTTGCACCGTTTTTTTCAATTGCGTCTATAATATCTTTTTCGCTTACTGAAAAACAATGACAGATAATTTGAGAACCTTCTATTCTCTCATCATCAACTAATTCTTCCCAATCTTCATCGTCTAAATATTTTTTTAGAGCATCTTCCAGAGCTTCTCTACCCATAACAGAACAGTGCATTTTTTCAGGAGGCAAACCATCTAATTCGTCAGCTATTTGTTTATTTGTAATTTTTTTAGCTTCATCTATGGTTTTTCCTATAATCATTTCTGTTAAAACACTGCTTGCTGCAACTGCAGACCCGCAGCCAAAAGTTTGAAATTTGGCATCTATTATAACGTTATCTTTAATTTTTAAATACAATTTTAATTTATCACCGCAAGACAAAGCCCCTGCTTCGCCAATTGCATCAGCATTTTCTATTGAACCTACATTTTTAGGATTTTTAAAATGCTCTTTAACTTTCTCTGAATATTCCCACATATTTATCTTCCTTAGTAATACACTAAAAATTATATCACCTAAAAATCATACTGCTATATGGCAATTTTTTTTAATTTTAAGTGCATAATTATATTATGGATAATCAAAAATATAATTCATTAACTGAAAAATTAATCCAAAATGGTATATTGTCATCACAAAAAGATAAAAATTCCGATAATTTAGATAATTTATACGGAATTGAAGTTGATGAAGATTTTAACCATTCGCCATTTAATACAACTTTTCAAGATAATAAAACCATAGAAGAAAAAAAGCCCAAAAAAAGAATTAATCAATACGATTTAGAATTATTGCAAAACACACAACAAGATAATAATCCCAGTCGAAACATAACTATTTTTGATATAGTTAAAAGATTTTTAACTATAAAAGAAACTATGCTCAATAATGGTTCAGGGAATAATTTAGAAATCTTTTTATATAAATTTTTTCCTAAATTATATAAAGCAAAGCTCATCAAAGAATCAATGTCAAAACTTCTTGAATTAAACATTGACACTAAAACTCTGCTCGATAAAACCATTCCTTACGGGGAAGGAGAAGCACGTTATGGGGATTTAATTAAATATTTAAATTTTGCTAACGAAATACAAACAAGACTCAAGAAAAAAATTAATTAAACAGTTTCATCAAGGTGATTGCCTTCAACCATTTTTCTTAAATTTCTTCTGCTGTTATACAAATTCTTGCTAGATAATGCTTGTTGATATAACATATTCAATTTTGATGTTATATACATCTCTGAATTATCAGAGCAAGTGCGCTTTGTATATAGACTTATACCATTGTTTGTTACGCTGTAATTTATTCCATTGATTCTAGTCATATGTTGTTCTCTAATTTTCGGCGCATTATCCATTATAGCGAAAACAGCTAAAAAGTCAAGATTTACTTTTTTATAATTTAAATACACATTTCTTTACATTTTTTAAAATTTTTTATATTATAATAAACTTACTATGTTAAAGAATTATTTTATTGAAATTACGAAAAATGCTATTTATGAAGCAATTAAAGCTCAAGAATTAGGCGAAACAAAAGAAATTACTTTTGAACTTGTTTGTGATACTCCCAAAAACAAAGATTTTGGCGATTTTGCAATTAATGTATCAGCACTAGCTAGAACTGCTAAAATGGCTCCGCCTGTTATTGCTCAAACAATTGTTAAACATATTAAACAAGAAAATTTTTCAATTAACACTGTGGCGGGTTTTATTAATTTCAAACTTGAAAAAAAATTTTTAAATCAAATTGTAACAGATATTTTAAACAAAAAAGAAAATTACCTTAAAACCGATATTGGTAAAGGTGAAAAAGTTAATATAGAATATGTTAGCGCAAATCCGACAGGACCTTTTCATATTGGACATGGAAGATGGGCAGCATTGGGTTCAGCATTGGCTAACATTATGAAATACTGTAATTATAATGTATTTCAAGAATTTTATATTAATGATGCAGGCAATCAAATAAATAAATTGGGCAAATCTCTTGAAATAAGGGTTCGCCAGCTAAATGGTGAAAACATTGAAATGGAAGAAGGTCTATACCCCGGAGATTATTTAATTGATTGCGCTAAAAGATATATTGAAGACAACAAAGGATTATCTTATGCAGATTTTGCAAAACAAGATATGCTAAGATTACAAAAAGAATTATTAGAAAAATTCGGCACTCATTTTGATTTATTTTTCTCAGAATTGAGCTTATATCAAGATAATGAAGTTGAAAAATGCATGGAAACTTTGCGCTCAAGAGGAAAAATATATGAAAAAGACGGTGCAGTTTGGTTTAAAAGCTCTGAATACGGAGATGACCAAGATAGAGTATTAGTTAAAACAGATGGCAAAAATACATATTTAACCGCCGATATTGCCTATCATAAAAACAAACTGGATAGAGGCTTTGAAAGACTTATTAACATCTGGGGTGCAGACCACCATGGATACATTCCAAGAATGAAAGCTGCTATTGAAGCTCTAGGGTATGACAGCAATAAATTGGAAGTTATCTTAGGGCAGCTTGTCAACTTAATTCAAGATGGCGAACAACAACGTATGGGCAAACGTAAAAAAATGGTAACTCTTGATGATTTAGTTAATGAAGTCGGAGTTGACGCTACAAGATTTTGGATGTTAATGCGCTCATCTGACACAACTATTGATTTTGATATTGATTTAGCAAAATCTCAATCAGATAAAAATCCTGTATTTTATGTTCAATATGCACATGCTAGAGCCTGTTCAATTTTAAGAAAAGCTATTGAAAATAGGGTAGATATTGATAATAAAACACAGCTTGAACCATTATTTAAACAAGAAGAAATTGAAGAATTTTATAAAAACCCAAATATAATTGATTTATTTGAAAACCTTTCAGATGAATCAAAAGAAGCTACAAAAGCGCTTATTTTAAAACTTGAAGAAGGAAAAGCACTTTTGGCTAATGCTGTTAAATATAGAGCTCCTTATATGGTCTGCAAATATTTAATGGAATTGGCTAACTCATTCCATCATTTTTATAATTTTACAAGAGTTTTATCACAAGATAAAAAAGATAGCTTAATGAAGTTATCTTTAGTAAATTGTTTTAGAATTGTAATGGCAAAAATGCTTAATTTAATGGGTGTTAGTGCTCCTGAAAAAATGTAGTTGATTTTAATTTTTGTTCATGATAAATTAATTCTTGCGAACAGTTAAAGAGCTGGCAAGCATTAAGAACAATTAAATAAGTATACGGGCTATTAGCCAAAGGTGGCTCTGGGTGGGATTCCAGACTAACGGGTGAAAGTTCAGTAAAGCAAAATTGACAATTAAATAAGTTTAA
>CALUWJ010000022.1 GCA_944324455.1 Candidatus Gastranaerophilales bacterium
AGTTTTGCTTTAGCAAAACATATATAACTTGGGCGAAAGCCCAATAATTGTGAGGCAGGCGGAAGTTTTCTTCTTTTTATGTTCAACTTTTCTTTTGCTCCTGTCAAATTCGCCTTACGGCAAGAATTTGAAACGTCGCTATTGTAATGTTCCAGTGTCTTGCTCAACGCAAGCCACTTGGGAACATCGGCTAGCGCCCTCTTTTTCATTTCGCCGTTTGAGAGAAAAAAGAAGAAAAGTGAACAATTGCTTAAAAGCATTAGTTGATTGAAACAATTTTGTTAGGTACAACATGCCTAATCTATTTTTGCACTGGCTTACGCTTTCTTCCGGCTGTGGGTATTTCGGCTCTGTTTGGCTAAGGTCGCCAAACAGCCTCAATTATCCTACGCCGGTTTCGTACGGTTACAACAAAAGCAAGTTCAACACTTGCTTTTGTTTTCACACACGGCTTACGCTTTTAAGTTCACTCGTTTGCTTGGGGTACGGTTTCTCAAACGCCAAAGCTCAACGCTTCGGCGTTCTCGGAACACACCTTTGCCCCGAGCTGCGCTCGTTAAGCCAAGTCTGGCTAAACTCGCTTGCTCGGGGTACGGACTACGTGCTTTGCGCCAAGCTCCACGCTTGCTTCACATGTATGCTCCTGTAAAATTTGCACTACGTGCAAATTTCTACGCACCCCAAGGGTGTTTCCAATCCCTAAAGCTCACAAGCTCGCTAAGGGATTGTGGGCATCGCCTAAGTCCAGTGTCGCAATTGCCCACCAAGCTCCACGCTTGCTGTGCTATTGCTCACATCCTATCGGGTCATTTCTAAAATCTAGCGCAGTCGCGTTACGATTTTAGTGCATTCCCAAGTCCAGTGTCGGGCTGTCTGTCAAAACTCAACGTTTTGACATCACGCCCTCACATCCTTCTGCTTTTTACTTCTCGCCTAACTCCGTCGGAGTAAGGCTCGAAGCAAAAAGAATGCTCTGATTGCTCAGAGCTTTGATGTTATCGAAAGGAAAAGTATAGAAAAAACTTTCTTAGGCAAAAAGACTAATTTCATGTTTGCCTTGTTTTTCTTTTAGGCTTTCTTCTTGATTAGCTTCAAAAGGATTAAAGCCATTTGATGAGTTTGAATTTTTATCTGATGTATTGAATAATTGAATAGTTGATTCAGTTTTTTCAAGAGCCTTTGGAGCAGTAAGTTCATTTGATAAAACAGATTGAGTTAATTCAACTTGTTTTTGAACTGTATTTGCTGAATACAAATTAAGTGCAGCTTGAGAATTTAATTTTGCAACATTAACTGATTGAAGATACAAACCTGCTTGAGTTAAGGCAATTTGTTTTTGTAATTCTGAATTAGTTCTTGAAGAATATAGGTCAACTCCTAAAGAAGCTCTGTTAAATTTTGAATAATCAAAGCCTTCAACCTTAACTTCGCTTGATTTTTGAGCGTTGTTTAAAATTTGAGCTGCTATATTATTAACATTTTTTGTGTCAATTCCTTGAAAAGAATATATAGCATTATTAATTCCTAAGCTCATTACCTTATTGCTCCACTTTATTGTCTAGTTTGTTCCCTTATGTTATTTTTATTCGACATTTTTTATTTAAAACTTTAGTTTTTAAAGTTTTTTTGTTACAATAGTTTACATAAAATATTATTTTAAGTTTGTATGTTTTATAATCTTAAAAAACTGGTGTTAACTATGCATATCAAAAATTTGAATTTAATAAAATATAATAAATAAAAAGGAAGGTTTTTTAGCCTTTCTTTTTTTATGGAACAAAAAATGAAAAACAAAAACTATATCGGAAAAATAAAATCAATAGAAAAAATAAACAATGATGTATTTAAAATAAATATCTCGTCATCTCTTGAAAATTGCAAAAGCGGACAGTTTATTTCTGTTTTATGCCCAAATAAAACCCTAAGACGCCCTTTTAGTATTTATGATTTTGATAAAGAAAATAAAATCCTTTCAATTTTAATTAAACTAAAAGGCGAAGGCACAAAATATCTTTCATCCCTAAAAGAAAATGATGAAATTAATTTTTTAGCACCGCTAGGTAACAGTTTTGAACTTTTTAAAGATAAAAATGCGCTTTTAGTTGGTGCAGGAATTGGAATTGCCCCAATGCTATTTTTAAAAAAAGAAATGAATGAAAAAAATATTAATAACTACCTTATTTCAGGCTTTAAAACAAAAGAAGAAATCATTAAAGGCAGCGATGAAACCATTGTTGGCGGAAGTGTTTTAGATAATATTGAAAATATAATAAAAAATAAAAAAATTGATGTTATTTATTCTTGCGGACCTAATATAGTATTAAAAAAATTATCTCAAACAGCCAAAAAATTAAACATTCCCTGCTATGTTGCCTTAGAGCGGGTTATGGCTTGCTCAATCGGGGTGTGCAGAGGCTGCATTATTAAACTAATCAGAAATAACGAAATAAACAATTTCTCTGTTTGCAAAGAAGGGCCGATTTTTAAAGGAGAGGAAGTATTATGGGATTAGAAAAATTAAAAACAATCTTAAAAAATGAAAAAACTTCCAAAACCTTAGAGCTTAAAACCCCTATTATCGGCGCAAGCGGAACTTACGGCTACAATAGCGAATTTGAAGATTTTATAGATTTAAATTGCTTTGGCGCAATTTCAACAAAAGGAATAACAATAGAAAAAAGACTGGGTAATGACGGCGACAGGCTTTTTGAAGTACAAAACGGTTTAATCAATAGAATTGGGTTGGAAAATGTCGGAATTGAAGCTTTTATAAAAGAAAAATTGCCGATTTTAAAACAAAAAAATATTGATTTTTTATTAAACATAGCAGGCTCAACCATTGAAGATTATGAAAAACTTTCAATTATAGCTCAAGAAAATGAAATCAAAGCGCTTGAAGTTAATGTTTCTTGCCCTAATGTTAAACAAGGATGTCTTGAGTTTGGCTTAAACCCCAATAGCCTTTTTGAATTAACAAGAAAAATAAGAAAAAATTATGACGGGTTTTTGATTGTTAAATTATCTCCCAATACTTCTGATATAAAAGCTCTTGCAACGGCAGTTGAGCAAGGTGGTGCTGATTGCATTAGCGCAATTAACACCCTAAGAGGTCTTGGCATTAAAATTGATTATATCGGAAATAAATTCCTCAAAAAAACAGTCCAAGGAGGACTATCAGGAACTTGCATTAAACCTGTTGCGCTTTATATGGTTAATCAAATAAGACAAGCGGTCAAAATCCCAATAATTGCAATGGGCGGCATTTCAAAATTAAATGACCTTTTCGAATTTATTTTAGCAGGTGCGGACGCTTTTCAAATTGGAACGGCGAATTTCATTTATCCGTCTGTATGCTCAAATTTAGCTTTTGAATTAAATGAATTTATGACAAAAAATAATTTTAAAGATTTTGAAGACTTAAAAGGAGCAATAATTAATGAGTGATATTGATGTAAAAGAAATTTTAATTGAAGCAAAGGGGCTTTTAAAAGGGCATTTTTGCCTTACAAGCGGGCTTCATTCAGACACTTATTTCCAATGTGCAAAACTCTATCAGTATCCTGATGTTGTTGAAAAATTAGCTAAAGAATTAGCTAAAAAATTAAAAGACGTTGAATTTGATACCATTGTAGCTCCTGCAATCGGGGCTGTGATTTTTGGTTATGAAGTTGCCAAACAAGCAAAAAAAAGAAATCTTTTTGTTGAGAGAAAAGATGGTATAATGCAGCTTAGAAGAGGATATAGTCTAAAAAAAGGTGAAAAGGTTGTAATAGTTGAAGATGTTATTACAACAGCAAGAACAATCTTTGAAACAAAAGAAGCAATTAAAGAATTTGATTGCGAAGTAGTGGCAGTAGCTTGCATTGTAGATAGAACTCAAGGTAAACTTAATAATGAATTTAAAATTTATTCACTTTTACAATCAAGCCCTGTAACTTATGAACCTGATAATTGCCCTTTGTGCAAACAAAATATAGAATTAGTTAAACCCGGAAGCAGAACTGGAAAATAAAATGAAACATTTAATCGATATAGAATCTCTAACAACAGATGAAATTAATCAAATTTGCGCTAAGGCAATAGATTTTGAAAAAGGGATAAGAAAAACAAATCATCAAAACGCGAATGTTATAAACATGTTCTTTGAAAATTCTACAAGAACAAGGCTTTCTTTTGAAATGGCAGAAAATAAAATAAACTGCAAAAAATTTAATTTTTCATACGACACATCATCAATAAATAAAGGTGAGGATATTTTTGATACAATTAACAATCTTTCGGCTATCGGCATGAACGCAATTGTTATGCGCCATCAGGACAATGATTTAATAAAAGAATTATCTAAAAAAAGATACTATCAAGATATCTCTTTTATTAACGCAGGAAGCGGAACAAATGCACATCCAAGCCAAGCTTTACTTGATTATTACACAATCAAAAAACACTTTCTTGACCTAAGCCAAAAAACCATAACAATAGTGGGTGATATTGCACATTCTCGAGTTGCAAGGTCGAATATTGCACTATTAAAAAAATTCAATATGAAAATAAGATGTTTGGCTCCTGAGTATTTTATAGATGAAAAAATAGAAGGAGTCGAATATACAACAAACTTAAAAGAAGCTTTTTCAGATACAGATGTAATTATGGCACTAAGAATACAAAAAGAAAGAATACAAGAACACATTGATATTAATGATTACATTAAAAACTATCAAATAACGAAAGATAATCTTCCTTATGATGTATTTTTAATGCACCCGGGGCCAATTAATAAAAATATAGAATTAAAAGAAGATGTGCTTGAAACTCAAAACGCAAGGACAATCCTAAACCAAGCCAAAAACGGCGTATATATAAGAATGGCGATACTGGACACGATACTAATCAGTCAGGGTTTATAAATGAGAAAAGAAAAAACCTATGAAATAATTGAAATCCCGTCTTTAATAGATATGCATGTGCATTTTAGAGAACCGGGGTTTGAATATAAAGAAACAATTGAGACAGGTATTAAATCGGCAAAAGCAGGCGGTTTTTCAGGAGTTTGCACAATGCCAAATACAAACCCTGTTTGCGATAATCCAAAAACTCTTAAATATATTCTTCAAAAAGCAAAAAAATATCGTTTTGAAATTTATCCGATAGCTGCAATCACAAAAAACCTTGATAGCTTAGAACTTGTTGATTTTAAAGAATTAAAGGCCATAGGCGCTGTTGGGTTTTCTAATGACGGACTGCCTTTATTAGATAAAGATGTTTTTTTAGAAGCTCTAAAAAGCGAGGAACTTATTTTATCTCATTGTGAAAATGAAACTCAAGAAATTTCTTGGCAAATTGAACAATTTAAAAAAGCAATTGAACTTGGCTTTAATCCAAGGCTCCATTTTTGCCATGTATCAAAAAAAGAAAGTGTTGATTTAATAAGAAAAGCAAAAAAAGAAGGTTTAAAAAATTTAACAGCCGAAACTGCCCCTCATTATTTTACATTTACAAGAGACGATATAGATAAAACAGGAAGATTTAAAATGAATCCGCCCTTAGGCTCAATTGAAGATAAAAGAGCCATTATGGATGGATTATTTGATAATACCATTGATGTTATTGCAACAGACCACGCCCCACATAGTTCAGAAGAAAAACTAAAACCCTATTTTGATTCTCCAAACGGTATAACAGGTCTTGAAACAGCTTTTTCATTGGCTTATGAACTTTTAGGGCTAGATAAAGCATTAGAAAAAATGGCTTTTAACCCAAGAAAAATTTTAAAAATAAACAATAAAAAAATGATTAAATTTGCACCTGATGAAACTTGGATTGTTGTTCCATCTCAATTTAAATCAAAATGCAAAATATCACCTTATAAAGGCATGAAATTAAAAGGGAAAATAATAAATGATTGATAAAGAAATTAAAAAAAGACTGGTCTTAGCTCTTGATGTTGAAGATATTAATGAAGCAAAAGAACTTGTGGATAGCCTAAATCCATATATCGGGACTTTTAAAGTCGGATTGCAACTATTTTGCGGATATGGTTTAGAAATTATTAACTATATTAAAGAAAAAAATTCAAACTTCTTTTTAGATGTAAAATTACACGACATCCCAAACACAGTTGAAAAAGCTTCTTATAATATCATAAAAAACGGGGCAAATTTCTTCAATGTTCACGCAACAGGCGGTATAGAAATGATGAGAGTAGCCAAAAAAGGAGCATTAGAGGCTTGTGAAAAATATAATAAAAAACCTCCGATAATCCTTGCCGTTACAATGCTGACAAGCATATCTCAAGAGATTTTAGAAAATGAACTTTTAAATAATACAAACATTGAAACTTTGGTTATTGAATTAGCTAAAAACGCTAAAAAAGCTGGGCTTGATGGTGTTGTGGCTTCAGCTAGAGAATTAAAAGCAATTAAAAAAGAGTTAGGAAATGATTTCATTGTTCTAACCCCCGGAATAAGACCAAGTTGGAGTGTTGTTGATGACCAAAAAAGAATAGCAACACCAAAAAGCGCAATAATAGATGGAGCAGATTACATTGTTTTAGGTAGAGCAATAACTAAAGCACATGATAAAATTGAAGCAATTAAAAAAATATATCAAGAAATTAAAGAGGAAAATTAAATGGGAACACTGATTCTTCAAGACGGTACCGTAATAAAAGGAAAATCCTTTGGGGCAGTCGGCGGATACTGCGGCGAGGTTGTTTTTAATACTTCTATGACAGGTTATCAAGAAATTTTAACCGATTTATCTTATGCAAAACAAATCGTCATTATGACATATCCTGAAATTGGAAATTACGGCATTAACGATTTTGATTTTGAAGCAGATAATCCTGCACTTGTCGGTTTAATAGTTAAAAATAACTGCCTAAAAGAAAACCATTATAAATCAAGAGAATCATTAACCAACTATTTAAGAATGAATAACATCATAGCTCTTGACTCAATAGATACAAGAAGCCTAGTGGAAAAAATCAGAGAATACGGCACCATGAACGGTTTTATAACATCTAATGATGTAGACAATGAATTCATTAAAGAAAAACTTGAAGAACTGCAAAAATTCTCCATAAAAGAAGATGTAATAAATGAAGTTTCAACTAAAAACAGATATATTTACAATCCTCAAGGCAAAATCAATATGGCATTTCTTGACTATGGTACCAAAAAAAATATCTTAAATTCGCTAGCAAGAAGAAATTGCAGAATTACGGTATATCCATCTAACACTCCAGCTAGAGAAATTTTGGATAATAATTTTGACGCCTTATTTTTATCAAACGGCCCTGGAGATCCATCTAGCTTTAAATTTCAAATTACACAATTAAAAGAAATGATTGGAAAAATTCCTATTTTTGGAATATGTCTGGGGTATCAGCTTTTAGCTTTAGCAACAGGAGCCTTAACATATAAACTAAAATACGGCCATAGGGGCGCAAATCACCCTGTTATCAACTTAGAAAATAATAAAGTAATCATAACAAGCCAAAACCATGGTTATGCCGTTGATTTAGACTCAATACCAAAAATTATGCGCCCAACATATAAAAATCTAAATGATAACACGCTTGAAGGCTTTGAAATTTCAAGCCTTGGGATATATGCCGTTCAATTTCACCCTGAAGCCAAACCGGGGCCTGATGACGCATCAATAATTTTTGATGAATGGATTAGTATTGCTCAAAAAGACATAAATAGAATTAATGAGGTAAAAAATGAAAAATAAATCTCTTAAAAAAGTTCTCGTTATAGGCTCAGGACCTATTGTTATAGGTCAAGCGGCAGAGTTTGATTACGCAGGTGTTCAAGCGTGCAGAGCCTTAAAAGAAGAAAATATTGAAGTAATCCTTGTTAATTCTAACCCTGCAACTATTATGACAGATGAGCAAATTGCTTCTAAGGTTTATATTGAACCTCTAACTTTAGAGAGTTTAACTTATATAATCGAAAAAGAACGCCCGCAAGGTTTAATAGCTTCTCTAGGCGGACAAACCGCACTAAATCTTGCTTGTGAATTATATGACAATAAAGTTTTAGAAAAATACAACGTAAAACTTTTAGGAACAAAAATCTCATCAATAAAAGAAGCGGAAGATAGAGAACTTTTTAAAGAATTAATGGAAAAAATAGGCGAACCAGTTCCAAAAAGCGCTATTGTATCGAGCTATGAAGAAGCTTATAAATTCTATCAAGAAATCGGTTTTCCGATTATCATTCGCCCTGCTTTCACTCTTGGCGGTGCCGGAGGCGGTATAGCAAGAAATGAAAAAGAATATGAAGAAATTGTTCACACAGGTTTAAGCCAATCTCCAATTAATCAAGTTTTAGTTGAAAAATCAATAGCAGGTTTTAAAGAAATTGAATACGAAGTAATCAGAGATTCAAATGACACCTGTATAATTATTTGTAATATGGAAAATATTGACCCCATTGGTATTCATACAGGAGACAGTTTTGTTGTAGCACCAAGTCAAACTCTTACCAATAATGAATATCAAATGCTACGCTCAAGTGCAATTAAAATCATAAGAGCACTAAAAATTGAAGGCGGCTGCAACGTTCAATTTGCACTTGATACCATGTCTAATCAATATTATGTAATTGAAGTTAACCCAAGAGTCTCACGCTCATCAGCTTTAGCCTCCAAAGCAACAGGATATCCTATTGCAAAAATCACAACAAAAATCGCAATCGGCTACAATCTCCATGAAATCAAAAACCCAATAACCAATAAAACAGCAGCATTTGAGCCTGCACTTGATTATATTGTAACTAAAATTCCTAAATGGCCTTTTGATAAATTTTCATCAGGAGATAGAATTTTAGGAACAAAAATGAAAGCCACAGGAGAGATTATGGCAATCGGAAGAACTTTTGTTTCTTCATTTAAAAAAGCCGTAACTTCTTTAGAAGAAAGATACACAGGGCTTTTACACCGTGGTTTTGAAGAATTAAATAATGATGAATTATTAACTCAATTATTTATCCAAGATGACAGAAGAATATTCAGACTAGCCCAAGCACTATATAATAACAATGACATAAATAAACTTTGCGCAATTACAAAAATAGATAAATGGTTTATTGCAAAAATAAAAGAAATTGTTGATTTAGAAAAAGAACTCACACAAAAAGAATTAACAAAATCTCTATACATAAAAGCTAAAGAATTTGGCTTTTTAGATGAAGAAATAACTAATCTAACTCAAACAACAATTGAAACCTTGAATAAATTTAATATTGAAGCAAGTTTTAGAGTAGTTGACACTTGTGCTGCAGAATTTAGCGCATCAACACCTTATTTTTATTCTACTTATAATGAAGCTGATGAAGCGTCAAAATATAAAGAATTGGCTCAAGAAAACTATAAAAAACCAAAAGAAAACATTGTTGTACTGGGCTCAGGTCCAATCAGAATAGGTCAAGGGATTGAATTTGATTATTGTTCTGTTCATGCAGCGATGGAATTAAGAAAAAACGGCTATGAAGCTGTTATGATTAATTCTAACCCTGAAACACTTTCAACCGATTTTGATATAGCCACAAGGCTATATTTTGAACCAATGAACATTGAATATGTTATGAATGTTATCAAAAAAGAAAACCCCAAAGGCGTTCTTGTGCAATTCGGAGGGCAAACAGCAATAAATTTAGCAGAAAAACTTGACCAAGAGGGAATTAAAATTCTTGGAACAAGCCTTGAGAGCATAAATGCTGTTGAAGATAGAAAAGTTTTTGAAAAACTGTTAAAAGAATTAAACATACCTCAACCCAAAGGTTTAGCCATCAACACCACAACTCAAGCGCTAAATGCGGTTAAAGAGTTGGGCTATCCTGTTTTAGTCCGTCCAAGCTATGTTATAGGCGGCAGAGGAATGCAGGTTGTATATAACGACGAAGAACTTTTAACCTATATATCAGAAGCTCTTAAATTTTCAAATGAACACCCTGTATTAATTGACCAATATCTTGAAGGTCAAGAGGTTGAACTGGATGCAATTTCAGACGGCAGAGATATTTTAATCCCAGGGATTTGCGAACATATTGAGCGTGCCGGAGTTCATTCAGGCGATTCTATGAGCATATATCCAAGTCAAAATATTTCAAGAAAAAATGAAAAAATAATGACTAAATATGCTTTAAAAATCGCCAAAAAACTAAATATTAAAGGTTTAATGAACATCCAATTTATAATAAAAGATGATAGGGTTTATGTTATTGAAGTTAACCCAAGAGCCTCAAGAACTGTTCCTATTATGAGCAAAGTAACGGGTATTCCTATGGTTGATATTGCACTTAGAGCAATATTGGGTAAATCAATACGTCGTGCGGGCTTTGGAGTTGGCTTATATAAAAAATCAAATCTTGTATCAGTTAAAATGCCGATTTTCTCTTGGCAAAAATTAAATAGAATTGACCCTGCCTTAGCTCCGGAAATGAAATCTACAGGCGAAGTTTTAGGAATAGATACAACATATAAAAAAGCTTTATATAAAGCATTTTTAGCTGGCGGATATAAATTTTCAAAATCAAAACAAAGAGTTTTGGTTTCACTAAATGACCACTGTAAAAAACCCGCCCTGCCTATGCTAAAAAGATTATTTAAACAAGGCTTTTTCATAATGGCAACTTGGGGAACGCATAAATTCTTAGAAAGAAACGGAATTCCATCTAAAATGATAGAAAAATTCATGATAGATAAACTCCAAAAACGTATGAAAAACGGACGTTTGAGTTTTATTATCAATACTCCGACCACAGGTAAAAACTCTCAAAATGCAGGTTTTCAAATTAGAACAATAGCCCAAATGTATGGAATACCGAGCTTTACCTCTATTGATACGGCAAGTGCATTTTTAGCCGCCTACAGGGTATTTGATAAAAATACTCAATTAACTTATGACACAATTACAAATTACCGCAAGAAAAAATTTTTAGATATGTTTAAATAAATGTAGTTTTAGGATATACTTTAAGAAATGTTTGAAAAATTTACACAAAAAGCAATAGACGTTGTACAAGCTGCACAAAATTATGCAGTTGAATTTAATCATGCTAAAATCTTATCTCAACATCTTTTGTTGGGGTTATTTGTTCAAAGCAAAGGAGTTCAAGCTAAAATTTTAGGCTTCGATAAAATCAACTTTGGAGAATTAAATAAAGAAATCTTTTCAAGCGAAACTAATAACCCAAATCAAAATCCTAAAAAAATCATTTTTTCTCTTGAAATAAGAGATATTCTAAAAACATCAACCGAATTATCTCAAAAGCTTAATTCAAAGTTTGTTATGCCTCAACATATTGCTCTTGCTATATTTTCAAACAAAAATTGCGGCGCATATAAAATATTAAAAAAATTTGATATTGATGAAGAAAAAATCATCTCAAATCTAAAAAGAATGTTAGATAAAAGCTCTGATATTAAAGCACTTCATCCTGAAGAAGAAATTGAAAACACAGAATTAACCAATATCAATGATTTTTTCAAAGAAAAAACAATATCAGAAATTTTATCAATAGCTCAATCAAAATTAATTGCTCCTGGGTATGAAATATTAGGAACGGAACAAATTCTTCAATCCATATTAGATAATCAAAATTATGAAATAGTTAATATTTTAGAAAAATACAATATAACTTCAAAAACCTTTATGGAAGAATTGAGCCATATTCATTCAAGAAAAGCAGAATTTGAAAACTCCGAAAAACAAATTATTTTCACTCCTAATGCTTTTTTATCATTAATGTTGGCACTTGATTATGCTAAAGAATCAGGAAGCACGGAAATTAAAGCAGAGCATATTATTCTTGGAATTTTAAAATCAAAAAAAGGTATAGCATATCAAATCTTATCTGAATTATTACCTAAAGGAATTGATTTTGAAGATATTGTTATGAAAAAGCTAAACGATAAAATCCCTGAAACGCTTGCTATTTTAAGATTAGCAAAAGAAGAAGCAATCAATTTAAACTGTTCAACCCTAGGAACAGAAATGATTTTATTGGGAATTTTATCTTATGGCGCAGGGATTGCCTCTGATACTTTAAGACGCCTTGGAATAACCCTAAAAGACGCAAGGGAAGAAGTTGAAAAATTAATCACCCCGCAAAAAGAAATAAAAAATATTACATACAGCCAAAGAGCGAAAAAAATGCTGGAAGTTGCCTATGAAACAGCGCAAGAACACAAAAGAAATAAAATTAAATCAGAAAATTTACTCTATGGTATTACAAAAATGCCCAATTGCTTAGCTATGAAAGTTTTAGCTAATTTAGGAACAGATGTTTTAGAAATTCAACAAGGAATTAAACAAGAGCTTTTGGGCGGAATGGATTTATAATATTCAATCATTTGTATTAATTCGCATGAACGATTTAAAATTCAGTTGAAAATTATATAATTCAACTATGTTTAAAGTAATGATTTCAGAAATTTGGAATAATTTACACCCTATGACCCACTTTTGGATTATCATTAGTACAATAGGTGTTTTAACTCTTTACGGGTTAATGTATTCCATGTAATTATATCTTTTTAAATTCATCAATAGCATAGATGAATGCATCAACAAGTTCAGGGGAATATTTTTTGTTGACATTTGTTTTGATTTCTTCTATTGCTTCATCAATTGTGTATGCTTTTCTATATGGACGATAAGAAATCATTGCAAAATAGCTATCTACGATTAAAATAATTTGAGATGTAATTGGTATTTCATCACCTTTTTTATTATTAGGATATCCTGTTCCATCCCAATTTTCATGGTGTTGTTCAATAATAGGAATGATGTTTGAAACAGAGCCTATGGGTTTTAAAATTTCTTGTGCAGCTACGATAGGATGCTTTTGAATTTCCTGTTTTTCGTCATTATTTAATGGTGCCGCTTTTTTCATGATATCTTTTGGCATCATAGTATTTCCGATATCATATAAAAGCATTGCTATTTTTAATTTATCAACTTCAGATTTAGATAAATTCAATCTTTTTGCTATCAAGGTTGCAAGAGCAACTTTATTTTTTGTACTGCCATCAGGATACAAAGGAAAATAAGATTTAGATATTGAATCCACTATGCTAAAGAGCATTTCTTGTGTTGATGTACCTGATGAATCCTGTTGCTTTATTTGAAGCTTTTCAATCAATTCTGAAGCAAGATTTTTATTAAACGGAATACGATGTTGAGTTAAAATATCAACAAACGCATCAATAGCAATATCCTGCCAAGAAGTTACATTATCGGTATCAGCCAAGGTTACTTGGTTTCTGCCTTTTTGTTTAGATGAATACATTGCTTTATCACACATTTCAAATAATTCATCAATATTTGTCGTCTGCTCAATAAAGCTTGCAACACCCAGTGAGGCTGTAATACCTTCAGGAAGTCCCTCAACTTCTGATTGTTCTATTGCAACCCTTAAACGCTCAGCCGCAGCAACACCGCCTTGGGCATTAATATTGGGAAGTATAATGAAAAATTCCTCTCCGCCATATCTTGAGGGAACATCAACGCTTCTTGAAGTTTTATTTATAACATTTGCTATTGTTGCAATAGCTTTATCTCCCATAGAATGCCCATAAGTATCATTAATTCTTTTTAAATGGTCTAAATCAAGCCCAATCAAACAAAACGGCTGTTTTGTTCTTAAAGAACGGGTTGCTTCTCTATGAAGCGCATCTTCAAAAAATCTTCTATTGAAAAGATTGGTTAAATGGTCGGTAACTGCTTGTTTTTTAACTGTTTCAAAAAGATTTGCAATTGTGATTGCAAGCTCAATTTGTCGGGCAAAAAGATTTAAAAAGCTTAACTCATCATCTTTTAATTCTTTTCTTGGTGAAAAAACGGATAAAAACCCGCTAAACTGATTTTGAACAGTTATCGGAAATATTATTATTGTTTTAACTTCACTATTTTCAACAAACTTTTCAACTTTTTGTTCGTCTGCTTTTGGGATATTTTCCTCAATAAAACTTTTTAAACTGACATAATAGCATATTTCTTTTTCTTTTATGGAATTTTCAATTGTACCATCTTGAGATGGGTGCAATTTAAAATCAAATACACTGTTATCAGTCAAATTTGCCATAGAAAGAGCAAAATCATTTTCAAGATATGTCTTTAAGGAATAACAAGGACCTTGTTCATCATATTCTTTTTGAGCAATAAAACTGTAAATATAACCAAACTCACCATATAAACTGGATACAATAGTTTCTAAAACGCTTGATAGCGGTCTTGATGAATTCATCATATCCCAAACTTGCTCTAATGTAAGTAAAGTTTGATTAGCAAGACGCAATTCTTCAGTACGCTGTGCAATTTCTCTTTCTAAAACTACGTTTCTTTGATACACTTCATAGACGTCTTTTGTCTCCTCTCCGATTTGACTTTCAACGTCTTTTAATTTTTTTGCTGATTGCGATATCCAATCTAAAATACCCATAAGCTGATTATAACCCAATTTTTATAATATATACAAGCTATTTTTGTATTTTAATTAAAAATAGTTTAAATTATCGATTAACAAATGGTTCAAATATAGTATTCTTAAAAAGTAAATAACTACGGAGCAAGGAAATGTTAATAGAAGAAGTATTGGAATTAGCCATCACAAAAAAAGCAAGCGATATACATATATCTGCTAATTTACCACCTGTGTTAAGAATAGACGGAAAACTTTTTAGGACAAATCTTCCCATCTTATCACCGGATGATGTTGAAACAATTATATTTCCAATATTATCAAACGAACAAAGAAGGGAATTAGAACAAAACTGGGAGCTTGACTTTGGTTACGGATTACATGGTGTCGGAAGATTTCGTGTGAATGTATATAGAGATAAAGGTTCATACGCTGCAGCTTTTAGGGCAATTAATTCCACACCGCCTACATTTGATGAATTAGGTTTACCTGAAGTCATGAAAAAAATTGCCCAAAGACCAAGAGGATTAATTCTTGTTACCGGTCCGACAGGTTCAGGTAAATCGACTACGCTTGCTGCTATGATTGATTATATTAATTCAACAAGGGTTGACCATGTTTTAACAATAGAAGACCCTATTGAATTTATTCACACAAGTAAAAAATGCATTATTCACCAACGTGAATTGGGTCAAGATACAAAAACAACCGCAAATGCACTAAAATCCGCACTTCGTGAAGACCCTGACGTTATATTAGTTGGTGAGATGAGAGACCTTGAAACAATGCGTTTAGCTCTTACTGCAGCCGAAACAGGGCACCTTGTATTAGGAACCTTGCATACTTCATCAGCCTCTCAAACAATAGATAGAATTGTTGATATTTTCCCTGAAGCTCAACAACAACAAATCAGATTGCAACTTTCAATAAGCCTTGTTGCAGTATTTTCACAGTGTTTATTGCCGAGATTACAACCAAACGGCACCAAAAAAGGGCGTGTTTTAGCTCAAGAAATAATGATTGTAAATGGCGCTATTGCGAACTTAATCCGCGAACAAAAAACAGCTCAAATATATTCTGCCATTCAAACAGGTGTTGGAATGGGCATGCAAACTCTTGATATGTGCTTAAAAGAGCTTGTAGCAAAGAAAATGGTTGACCCGTTGGATGCAGTTGCAAAATCACAAAGACCTGATGAATTCAAACGTTCAATAGGCATGGCAACAGGCAACATGCATCAAATGTAACAATTGTTAAAAAAGTGTAAAATATACTAAAATATCTATTTGTAAAAAAATATATTCTTGTTACAATAGTTACATAAATTAAAATTAATAGAATGTCCTTATTTGGGACATTCTATTAATAAGAGAAGATATTGCAAAATTAACCCCAAGAAAGGCAGTTATAATGGGAATTAAAGGAAAAAATGACAAAATGGTAGTTCTTGCTTGCGAAGATTGCAAGGAAAGAAATTACACAACAACAAAAAATAAAAAAACAAACAAAGAAAGAATGGAACTAAACAAATATTGTCCAACTTGTAAAAAACACACAGTTCACAAAGAAACTAAATAGTTTTAAATAGTCAAAATTACCTAAATAAGCGTCCTTAGTTCAGTTGGTAGAACGTCGGTCTCCAAAACCGGATGTCGAGGGTTCGAGTCCTTCAGGGCGCGAATTTAGAAAAATAAAGCAAAGAAAGTGGAAAATGTCAGCAGATAAAAACAATCAAAATAATGATTTCAAACAAGCAATGATAACCTATTTTAAAGGCGTTAAAGCCGAATGGTCAAAAGTTTCTTGGCCAACAAGGAAACAAGTAATCGTTGAAACAGGAATAGTTCTTGCTGTTGTTATATTTTTTACTTTAGTTGTTTATTTCATGGATATAATTTTCAAAGCTCTTTTGGGTCTAATTAAGTAAAGGTTATAAAATGACAGAAAAAGATAAATTCAATCAAGATCAAGACATAGCTCAAGAAAATACTGAAGAAAATATTTATATCAGTAAAGAGCCTACTCACAATATTGAAAAAGCTCCACAAAAAAGATGGTATGTGGTGCATACCTATTCAGGCTATGAAAACAAAGTAAAAGTAAACCTTGAAAAACGTATTGAATATATGAATATGGGTGAAAAAATCTTCAGAATTGAAGTTCCTCAAAAAACAATCACTCAAGTACGTTCCGGAAAAAAGACCAAAAAAGAAGAAAAGATTTTCCCTGGGTATGTTTTAGTTGAAATGATTATGGATGATGACTCTTGGTATGTTGTAAGACATACTGCAGGAGTTACAAAATTTGTTGGAACTGCTAAAAAACCAATTCCAGCTAAAGATTCCGAAATCAAAAAAATCATCCACAGAGGTCAACAAACAACAACTAAAATCGAACTTGATGTTAAGGTTGGAGATAAAGTTCGTATTATCTCAGGACCTTTTGCAGAATTTATCGGCGATATCACAGAAGTTTATCCTGATAAATCTAAATTAAGAGCTATGGTGTCTATATTTGGTCGTGAGACACCTGTAGAATTGGAATATAAACAAATCCAAAAAGTATAATAGTGCATTAGTGGAAGGATTTCAAATCCGCAATTACCACGAAAGGAGAATAAAATGGCACCAAAATCAAACAAAAAAATTACCGGTAAAATTAAATTGCAAATTGAAGCCGGAAAAGCTAATCCATCTCCACCGGTTGGTCCTGCTTTAGGTCAAAAAGGTGTAAATATCATGGATTTTTGCAAACAGTTTAATGAAAGAACTGCTTCTCAAGCAGGTTATATCATTCCTGTTGTAATTGACGTATATGAAGATAGAAGCTTTGATTTCGTTATCAAATCACCTCCGGCTGCTGTTTTAATTAAAAAAGAATTGAACTTACCAAAAGGTTCTTCAGTTCCAAATAAAACAAAAGTTGGACAAATTACTCAAGAACAACTTGAAAAAATTGCAAAAATCAAAATGAATGATTTAAATGCTACAAGCCTTGAAGCTGCAGTAGAAATGATTAAAGGTACTGCAAGAGCTATGGGCGTTACAGTAGCTCAATAGTTTAGATGGGAGGCAGAAAAAACTGCCGCTAATTACCACACAAAGGAGAAAAAAATGGCTAAATTAACCAAAAAACAAAAGAAAATACAAGAAATGCTGGCAGATTTTACTCAGCCAACAACTGCCCTTGAAGCAATCAAAAAACTTCAAGAAGTTGCAAGCGCAACATCAAAATTTGATGAAACACTTGAATGCCACATGCGTTTAGGTATCGATGTAAAACATGCTGATCAACAAATCAGATCAACAACCGTACTACCTGCAGGTCTTGGTAAAGAAGTTAGAGTTTGCGTTATCGCTAAAGCTGACTTAGTTCAAGCTGCAAAAGACGCAGGCGCTAATGAAGCAGGAAGCGAAGAAATTATCGATAAAATTTCAGACGGTTGGTTTGAATTTGATACATTAATTGCAACACCTGATATGATGCCTAAATTAGGTAAATTAGGTAGAGTTTTAGGTCCTAAAGGTTTAATGCCAAACCCTAAAACAGGAACTGTTACAGTTGACGTTGCTAAAGCTGTTAAAGACGCTAAAGCAGGTAAAGTTGAATTCAGAGCAGACAAACAAGGCATGATTCACGTACCTCTTGGTAAAATGAAATTTTCAACAGAAGATTTAATGAAAAACTTTGCTACATTAGCTGATGCTGTTATCAAGGCAAAACCATCAGCAGCAAAAGGAACTTACCTTAAATCAGTATATCTTTCAACTACAATGGGTCCCGGCATTAAATTAGATGCTAAAAATACACCTGCTGAAGTTAAAGAATATGTTGGCTAATTTCAAAAATAAAATTAAAGAAAGCACCGCCTATAAGCAATTTAGGGCTGTGCTTTCTTTTTGTTTTCATTATCTTCATAAAAAATTTTTATGGGGTCTATTTAAATGTATTGATGAAAAGTTCTTTAAATTCCTTTTTGTGGGCGCACTGAACACACTTTTTGGTTATATTTTATATGCTTTTTTTGTGACTATCGGCTTAAAAGCTAATTTGGCTTTATTTTTTCAATATATTTTAGGGATTTTATGGAATTTTAAAACAACAGGTTCAATAGTATTTAAAAATAATAACAATCGTTTAATTTTCAAATTTATTTTAAGCTACATTTTTACATTCACAATCAACAGTTTTGCACTAAACTTTCTTATTAAATTTTTAAACGAATATATAGCTCAAGCAATTTTGGTTTTACCAATTGCAATAATATCATTTCTTATTTTTAAATTTTGGGTGTTTAAGAAATAATCAATATCAGATTGTTAATATTTCTTAACAAGAAAAAAATAAAATAGCAATTTTTTAAAATTAAAATACTTTATTATAATGTAGTTAATATCTACCAATTATTTATAAGACAACAAGTTTATAGATAATTGCGTCAAGCAAGCGGATAAAATGCTACATTAGGTTCTATCTAAAAATTTGCATTGATAGAGTGGACTATTTAAAACAATAGCCAAGGAGAACAAAACAACTTTAAAAAAGCCTCGGGATTGATATATCAGAGGCTTTTTTGATATTCAATTAAATACATCAAGGAATTTAATGCTTGCAACTAAATGATTTATAATAAAACAATTGATAAAATATAAAGCCTTAGAACACATTGGGAGCAAAATTATTGAGCAATTATATCCAACCAGCTTGCTAAAAATTTAAAAATTCAGCTAAAGACAAATTAAAAGCTTTTGCAATACTTAATAACGTAAGATATTTAGGCTCAACTAATCCTTTTTCAATTCTGCTTATAGTTGAAGGTTCAAGGCCGTTTTTATAACATAAAGCACTAATGGTGAGTTTTCGTTCTTTTCTTAGCTTCTTTATATGATTACCTAATTTTTGTAGCTCTTTATCTTGCATACATGCAATTTTAATGCTATTATTGGATTATTATTTTGCACGCATGCAAAATAATAAAATTTTATAAGGCTTGCTATTCATGTATATTAAAAAAATATTAATAGATTTAGATGGTGTATTGAATGAATATGGTTATGAAAAATATAATGAAAATTATATTCCGCCTATAAAAAATGGAGCTTATGAATTTATTAAAAAGTTATCTAAAAAAGCTGAATTATATCTTTTTACATCAAGAAATTTAATGCTTGCAACTAAATGGTTGATTAAAAATAATTTAGATATTTTTTTTAAAGATGTAACCAATATTAAATTATCTTCTTATTTATATATTGATGATAGAACAATTTGTTTTAAGGGAGATTACAATAAAACTCTTGATGAGATTGAAAAGTTTAGAGTTTATTGGAAATGATTTTAAATTTTAAGGGTTTGAATATTAGATTATTTCAGCTCCGTTTAGCTAAAGTTGCCAAACAGCCTCAATTATCCTACGCACCCCAAGGGCATTTCCAATCCCTAAAGCTCACAAGTTCGCTAACGGATTGTGGGCATCGCTTGAGTCCAGTGTCGCAATTGCCCACCAAGCTCCACGCT
>CALUWJ010000023.1 GCA_944324455.1 Candidatus Gastranaerophilales bacterium
AGTTTTGCTTTAGCAAAACATATATAACTTGGGCGAAAGCCCAATAATTGTGAGGCAGGCGGAAGTTTTCTTCTTTTCGGTTCACTTTTCTTCTTTTTCATTTCGCCGTTTGAGAGAAAAAAGAAGAAAAGTGAACAATTGCTTAAAAGCATTAGTTGATTGAAACAATTTTGTTAGGTACAACATGCCTAATCTATTTTTGCACTGGCTTACGCTTTCTTCCGGCTGTGGGTATTTCGGCTCTGTTTGGCTAAGGTCGCCAAACAGCCTCAATTATCCTACGCCGGTTTCGTACGGTTACAACAAAAGCAAGTTCAACACTTGCTTTTGTTTTCACACACGGCTTACGCTTTTAAGTTCACTCGTTTGGGGATATTACCAAATGTAAAGTTTTTTAAAATATGCGCAATTTTTTATCAAAAAAATACTTTTTAAATATATAGAAAGAAATTAGTATAGGTATAGTTTATTATGGCAATCGAAGGTTTACAATTTTTACAAGCAACGCTACCAAGCTATAATGCTTCTAAAATTCAAAGCAATAACCGACAAATCAATTATCAGCCGGCATCTCCTGTAAACTCACAAGTTAATACAGGATATAAACCAAGCATTGAAGATTTTGAAAAAGCTCAACAATTTATAGATGGCAACTATAACGCAAACATAAATCAAACATCAGGACTTCATAGGACACCGGAAACGAACAAAGGTGCTGCATTTGATGGTTTTAGTGTTCCTCAAAACAATGGAACAGGCGAACTTATAGCTGATGTTTCAAACAGAGAAGATTCAATTGAAGGATGTAATTGGCAACCATATTTTGCATAAAATTTAATATCAACAATAAAAAATGAGCCGTCAGCATTGAGGCTCATTTTTTTCGTGTTTATAAATGCAATTATAGGTATTAGCTGAATATTTTAAAACTTTTTTCGATATTATCTTCAATAACTTTAGAAATACTATCAATTTCTGTTTGAATTGCGCTTCTTTCTGTTTCTAGTTTATTTAATTGCATTTCCAATTTTTTATCTATATTTTGAACTTTAGTTTGCATTTGCTCGTATTCAGCTTCAGCTTCCGCATCATCATTTACATTTAGCTCATCAGAAATTGCGCCGCCTCCGATAGTACTCCAATCTTGGGTATTAAATACATTTTTGCCGGTTTCAGGACTTTCTTCAAGCGTTGCAAAATAATAAATACCGTTTCTAATTGCCTCTTGAAAAGCATCAACATCATCTAAATCAGGAACAATCATAAAATCATCTGATGTAAACTCGCCATTTGATTGGGTTATCATTGTTTCCATATCTTCTTGATTAGCTACAACCATTTTATTACCTGTTGAAGACACCAAATACATCTTTTGTTGAGCAGTAGTCAAGCCCTCCATTTGTTGATTCATGAAATTTTTATAATTATTATATGTTACATCAACATTTTGCACCTCAGAACCATTGTTAAAAGCAAAAGACAGTGTTCTATTTGATGTTGCGTCATTATATTTTTGAGAAGCAGCCTCTAATTTGTCAGACCATTGAAGACGCTCAAAATTAATCTGTTGAGCTTGATATTCAACATTGCTTCTTCTTGCTGTTAATTGCAAAAACCTTGCCTGACTTGCAGAAAGCCCCATATTATTCTCCTTAGCTTTATTGTCTTATATTGTTATATTCGGCAAAATCAGCCCTAAACTTTAATTTTAGAAAGATTTTTTAATATTTTTTGCAACATTTCTTAATAATTAAATTTAAACTAAAGGCCAGTACCCTCCTAGCTGATGTTACTTATAAAAAAACAAAATATTCTTTTAATATGAAAAAATATTTAACAGTTTTTACAATTTCATTATGTCTATTTAGTACTTGTATAAAAACCCAAGCTGCAATTAATACGTATCCTTCTTATTATAACTACAATAATACGTATCGCCCTATTTATAATCCTTATAATACATATAACTACAATAACTCTTATTTGTGGCAGAGAAAAAATCAAGCAAACTATAATAGAATTTGGCAGAGAACAAATGCTCTAAACAGACTAAGATACAATCTTAGAAATAAATTATATAACAGCTATCTTAGCCAATTAAGCAAAAATCAAAATACTTACATGAATAATTATCCATATAATTCATACCCTGCAACAAATGCAAATACCAATAATAACGGAACAATGACAGGATATTCAGTTCCTGTCAATGAAGATGTGTTTAAAAAATTGGGACTTGATAACCCCAAAAAAATAGCCCCCAACACTTCTAACACAGATTTATTTTCATCACCCAGCAAAGGTGCATATACAAATAATCTTGGTGAATATTGGTATAATTCAAGAAACACCGGAGCTAAAACAGGCGTAAAAATTATATATGATTAAAAAAAGGCTCTTGTCTCTCCACAAGAGCCCAGTAGCAAATACGGCATTTATACTTTTTTAGACGTAAAAAATCTAAAAAAGTTTCAATAAGACGAAAAACATTTGTAAATTATAAATTTATTAATCCAACTTCATCTTGAATATCAAAAAACATTTTTGCGCTTTTTTTAAATTCATCAGGGTTTATAGTTGAATAAAATTTAATTTCACCGCTGCCTTTAAAATTAATTTCATTTTTAACTTTTTGAGCTAACGAAATAGCAGGGTTAAAATATTCAACATCTAAAATCTTTTTAAAAATTTCAATCAAATAAGGATAATGCGTGCAACCCAAAATAACCCTTCTTGCGCCTGATTTTTTAACTATCTCCAATTTTGATTTAATTAATTCAATAGATTTAGGATTTGAATATAGCCTATTTTCAACAATTTCAACAAACCCAGTACAATCAAGAGATACAACATTTATTTTAGAATTTATTTTATTAATTTCCTGTTCATATTTTTTTGAATTTACTGTTGCCCTTGTCGCTAAAAGTGCTATTGTATCATTATCTTTTAATCCTTCAACAGCATAAGAAGCTATACTTTGAATTAAAGGAAAAATTTTTAATTTGTTTTCAAATTCTTTTTTTAATTCATCATAAGCAACCGCAGAAGTTGTATTGCAAGCAATAACAACATTTTTCACATTGTTTTTCAAAAAATAATTTAAAATATCTTTTGTATATGAATAAACTTCAAAAGGTGTTTTTGTGCCATAAGGAATATTTTTTGTATCACCAACATAAATATAATTTTTATCCGGCATTACTTTATATAATTCCGATAAAATACTCAACCCCCCGACACCGCTATCTAAGACACCTATATATTCATTTATCATTTTACTTTTAAATACTCCAATATACCCTCTGCAATTGAATTTGCAATTTGTTCTTGTCTGTCTTTAGTAAACAGTTTTTCTCTCTCTTGCGTATTTGAAATAAAGCCCATTTCAATTAAAACGCTTGGAGCTTCTGTATGATTTATAACATAAAAACGAGATTTTATCACGCCTCTATCTTTTGTATCCCATTTTTTAAGATTTTTTTCACTTGCAAATTTAGAATGTATTAATTGAGCTAAAGAATAACTGTCGTCTTTATAATAGTGCGTTTCAAGACCATAAGAATCACCCTGAACCGTTGAATTTGTATGAATACTTACATAAATATCAGGGTTAATTTCATTTGAATAATTTGTCCTATCTTCAAGGCTGACTGTTGTATCTTTAGACCTTGTCATATAAACATAGACATTCTTCTTTGTTAATTTTTCAGCCACCAATTTTGCAACTTCAAGATTAAGGGTTTTTTCATAATAACCGCCGCCTATGGCTCCACTGTCTGAGCCGCCATGACCGGGGTCTAGGACAACTTTTTTCATAGCGCTTATGGTTGGATTGCTTTTTTTAGGTTTTTCAACATACATTACTTTTGAATTATCTTCTTTAGGAACATAAGTAACGTTTATATTTCCGTCTTTCGGATTATTCGATGAAACTAAAACCTCATTTTCTTGTTTTGTTGGAGTTTTTGGTTTATCTTTAAAACACAATTGAATTGATTTTGCGTTTGATTCAACATTCGCATAAGCAAAATTTAAATCTTTCATAGGAATTATAAAGCGAGTTTTATCACTTGATATTTTTAGCGCTTGTATTTTAATATCGGTAGTTTTAAGCATTTGTTTAAATAAAGCTTCATTATAATCACCAAGGTTATTAATATCGATATAAAAATTATCATTCAATTCAAATACATCATAAGTAACCGCTTTATTAAAAACAATATCAAAAATCGAATATCCGGCAGAATTTTTTTCTATTTTATATGAATTAACCAAAGCAGTATCAGACGAAAATATTGTGTTAATTATATAACTCCTATGCGAAACAAAAAGACTTTGCCCATCAGGAGAAACAACAAAACGATAATCTCTTAGAGTATCCCCATTTAAGGTTAATTTTATTTTTTTATCGGTATAAGCATTTATCGTTAGATACGCTTTTTCATTTTTTTGACTGCTTGGAATAGTATATGTTTTTTCATTTAATTTTGAAGCCAATGTTGCATTATCCAAAATCAAAACCGCTTGTTTATTATCAGATGAATAAGTTGTTTTTTGTAATGAAATCGAACCAATCCCCCTTAAAATCAACCCATCGGAATTTTGGCTTACTTTGCTTAAATAGTATTTTGTCTGCATTCTAGGAATTAAATTTAGAGTATTGTTGTTATTATTATAGGTTAATACAGCCCCCGTATTTTGAGGTTTAATTGATTTATCCATATCTCCATTTGGAGTATAAAATTTATATTTAATAGAATTATCAATAATTGATGAATTATATTTAACGATAATATTTTTACCATTTGTATATGTTTTAAATTTTGATAAATCAGACTGTTTATTTAGAGTAAAAACAATTCTTACTATATCAGGGTTTGAGGAAAACTGCGCCAATTGAACACTTTTTATTATTGATGAATTTTTTACATCATAAGTTCTTGAGGCTCCATCTAAACGAGCATTTGGAATATCAATAACATATCTAAAAGGGCTTGTTATAGTAAAAGCGGTTATATTAGTAATCAAATTAACAGAATTTGAAGCTTGCCCTCCCGTAGGAATAGGAACATATACCGCTTCTTTGGGACGTTGAAAATTGCCCTCGCCCCCTATAAAAACAATTCTATCAGAATTATCTAAAATTAAATCTTTGACACGAAAAGAGCTTGCGCAAAATGCGTTTTGCGCAAAAGATATAATTATAAAAAATATAATTACTGTTAATCTTAATAAAAACAATTGTTTTCCTCTTTTTATAATTTTAGCATTAAACTTTTAGAGAATAACTAAACCAAATTATTGAATTTTAGACTAAATTAATATAGTATTTACTTATGGATTTGAAAAAAAGTATTGGAGCATATCTTTTTTTATTACCGGCAGGAATTATCCTTTTGGTTTTCTTTTTTATTCCTTTTTTTCAAACAATTTACCTTAGCTTTTTTAGCTATTCAAATGATGTCTATAATCCTGATTTTGTATTTTTAAACAATTATTTTGAACTTATAAAATCACCTTTGTTTTTAAAAACAATTCTAAATACATTTTATTTTTTAATATTATGTGTGCCTTTTTTGGTTATTTTTCCTTTATTTTTGGCAATTTTAATTAATCAAAAAATAAAGTGTAAAAATATCTATAAAATTTTGATTTATATTCCTGTTGTGATTTCAATTGTAGTTGTTGCGATTGCTTTTAAATGGCTATATGCTCCTGAGGGTTTATTAAACTTTTTTGTTGAAAAATTAGGCTTTACACCGATTGGCTGGCTTTCAGACCCAAAAGTTGCAATGATTTCAGTTGCTTTAGTAACCATTTTTAAAGGTGTCGGTTATTATATGATGATTTATTTAAGTGCATTAATGAGTGTACCTAATGAATTATACGAAGCAGCAGAGGTTGACGGAGCTGTGGGTTTTAGAAAACATATGCTTGTAACCATTCCGCATATTATGCCTATGATTGCTTTGGTTAGTACAATAAGTTCAATATCTGCTCTAAAAGTTTTTGTTGAAATTTATGTTATGACAAAAGGCGGACCGCTAAATTCAACAAAAACAATAGTTTATTATATTTATGAAAAAGCTTTTGAAAATCTTGACTTAGGAATAGCTTCCGCTGGTGCTGTAATTTTGCTTTTTATTGTTATGATTTTCTCAATTATAAATATTTTTGTTTTTGAAAAGGATAAATATACCCTATGAAAAAAATAAAATTAAAAAATATATTTATTCATATAATTTTAATAAGCGTATGTATTTTATCTTTAGTTCCTTTATTGTGGCTATTATCAACCGCCCTAAAAGGCAGAAGTGAAAATATTTTTGCATATCCTCCCGTATTCATTCCAAGAGATTTTACTTTGGATAATTTCAAGGAAGTATTAAGACTTGTTCCTATTGTAAAATATGTTATAAATAGCTTTATATTAGCAATTTCAACAGTATTTTTAAATGTTATTTTATCAGCACTTGCAGCCTATCCTTTAGCAAGAATGAATTTTAAAGGTAAAAAAATAGCCTTTTTTGCAATATTAGCAACTATCATGGTGCCTTTTCAAACGATAATGCTTCCTGTGTATATAATCACTCTAAAACTGCATTTATGTGATAATTATTCTGATTTAATGGGCTATTTAGGATTAATTATGCCTTTTGCAGTTAATGCATTTGGAATATTTTTATTAAGACAAGCATTTTTAACCATTCCAAAAGAAATAGAAGAAAGCGCAGTTATAGACGGGTGTAATTCATTTCAAATATTTTATAAATTGCTTTTACCCATGGTTAAACCATCTTTGGCGCTTTTAGCTATTTTTACTTTCATTGGCTCTTGGGGTGAATTTTTATGGCCGAGCATTATTTTAACAAACGAAAATCTCTACACCCTGCCTGTTGGAATAAACAACCTCTCAAGCGCATTTTCTGCTGATTACAGGCTAGTTGCCGCAGGGTCAATTGTTTCAATTATTCCTATAATTATTTTCTTTTTAGCTCTGCAAAAATATTTTATCTCAGGCACAAACGAAGGTGCAGTTAAAGGTTAATCAACATAACCAAGATTTTTAATCATATCTTTATCTTTAAGCCAATTTTTTTGAACTTTAACAAATAATTCTAAAAAAACTTTCTTTTCAACTATTTTTTCAAGCTCAAGCCTTGCTTCAGTACCGATTTTTTTAAGCATTGCGCCTTTTTTACCTATCAAAATTCCTTTTTGGCTTTCATTATTCACAATTATTTTGGCGCTGATTTTATCAACTTTTTCATCTTCCCTATAGCTGTCTATAACAACTGCAACACTATGAGGAACCTCATCTTTTGTATTTAAGATTATTTTTTCTCTTATTATTTCTGATGCTATTTCTCTCATATTTGTATCGGTTACAATATCATCATCATAAAATTTTTCACCATAAGGAAGATAATCTTTTATTTTTTTAATTAAGTCATCTATATTTCTACCTGTTTTGGCGCTAATTTTAATTGAATCTATATTTTTTTCAATCATTTTTTTATATGTAAAAAGATTTAATTCTCTCTTTTCGAGGTCTTTTATTAAATCTACCTTATTTAAAACAAGCAACACAGGCGTTTTTAAATCTTTTAAATAATTTTCCCAAATCCACTTATCTCCTAAACCTGATGGTTCTGTTGCATCTACTAAAAATAAAACTAAATCAACGTCAGAAAGCGCATCTTTTGATTGAGCAGAAAGATATTTACCCAATTCGTTAATTGGTTTATGCACCCCAGGGGTATCAATTAAAATAATTTGTGAGTTATTATCAGTATATACTCCTTTAAGATTTTTTCTTGTAGTTTGCCTTAGAGGGGTTGCGATTGCAATTTTTTGACCCAAAATTTTATTCAAAAGTGTTGATTTACCGACGTTAGGACGAGCAACAAGAGCCACAACACCCGATTTAAAAGTTGAATTTTCGTTATTATTGTTAACTTTTTCCATAATTTTTACCACAATTTGTATATAAGAATATATTTATATTATAATATTAAATTATAAGTGAAATATAAACTAAATTACAGGGGATAATAAAAAGTGAACGGAGTTTTTAAAAAAACATTAATTAGCACATTATCAATCTGTTTATTAAGTTGTAGCGCATTAGCCATTGAAAATGAATACAAAAATTCTCTTACAAAAGTTGAATTAACTAAAACAGGAGAAAATTCATACAATGTTAATTTATACACGCAAAAAAATTACTCTGAACCTGTTAAAATAATTAAAAAAAGCGATTTAAATTATTATATTCTTTTACCAGAAACAAAAAACTCCTCTGTTCAAATCACTTCAAATAATAAAGACATAAGAAATATTTCAACAAACCTCTACCCTTACGCAGGAGCAGATTCAAATAACGGATACACCAAAATTAATATAAACACCATAAAACCGATTGATTTTACCGTTAACACAAAAACCAATCAAACAGCTAAAACATCAGTCCAAAAACAAACGATAGCTTCAAACACTCAAAAAGAAACTTCTGAAGTTCAAAAAAAAAATTTAAATTCTTCAAACACATCTAATAAAACAAATTTAGCACCAAAAATACAACAACCATCTAAAGCAGCTCAAATTACAAATAAGCTGATTGAAAAAAAAGAAAATATAGTTAAGCAAACTCCAAAGGTGCTATCTAAAACAAAACAAAATACTGCAAAAAAAATTGAAGAAACAAAAACACAACCTCAAATAGCTGAAAAACCTCAACAGCAGCCTAAAATTGAAGATATTATTCAGCAAGAAATTGAAGCAGAGCAAAAAAGAATTGACGAATACAATTCAACCATAGAACCAACAGAAGAAATAACAAAAGAACCAACAGAGGATATTATTGAAACAGAAGAATTGAATAACTATCCTGTTGTTGATGACAATAAATTCTCCAAAGAAAATATAATATCAATTTTATCTTCATACAAAATTAAAATTCAAAATAAATTAACTCAATACGGGCTCAATTTAAAAGAATTGTTATTAATGATTCTAGCTGGAATTTTGAGCTTTTTTGCGATGTTATTTATTCTAAATCGAAAAACCGATAACCCAAAATTAAAAAATAAAGTCGATTTAATTGATAGTGATTGTTATAAAAAAGAAAACAATACCCCGCAAAAAAGAGAAAATAACGGGCAATATTTTGTTTTTGATAATAATGTTAAACAAACTGGTTTTTATAAACCAAGCACAAGTCCCAAGAGAAACTATGAGCTTTCAAGCTATGATCCTGATTTAGTACAAAATCAACAAAAAGTTAATATTGAAAAATATCAACAAAAGAAACCTTTGGTTCAAAATGACACCAATAACGAATATGAAATAATTCAAAAAATTCTAAAAGAAGATAATATAATTGAATTTACACCAAACGAATTTCAAAATCCAAAATCTAACACTTTGACTTTTGAAAAACAAGTTCAAGTTCCTATAAAAAAACCAATTGAAACAACTAAAAATGTTAAAAATCCAATAAAAAAAGAAATAGCAGAGCCAACTGTTTTATCAAGCATTGAAATCGCCCCTGAAAGAGGCTTTATGTGTGTATCATATAATAACAACATAAATCTTGTAGGATATATTTTTGATGATGTTTTTGCACTTCATAACTTTAAACAGCCAAAATTAGCTAATTATGATATAAAATTCCGTCTGTCTGAAAGAACTGACAAAGGTGCAACTTTTATAGTTAAAGTAGAAAACACTAAAATGCTTATCAATGTTACAAAAACATCAATGAATTTAGAAGTTGTTATGTAGTATGCAAGAAGAACAAAAAACAATTCCAAAAAAGAAAAAGAAAAAACCAAAATACAAAACCCTCAACACAAAAAATTGGGGTATTAATTTTGATAAAAATGAATATCAAGAAATTATTCTTTCTAATTCAAATCATCCTGAAATAATGAAATAGTTTATTGTTGAGCTGCGTCAGCAGATTTCATTTCTTGCAATTTTTGTTGCCCATCCATAACAACTTGATATAATTTATTCAAATCTTGCTCTAAATTGTTAAGAAGCTTTTGTGCATATTGCTGAAAATCTTCTTTCATTCTAATGGATTCATTTTTTGCATTTAATCTTAACTCTTGAGCTTCATTAAATGCTGCCATTTTAATTTGTTGACATTCTTCAAACACAGTTTGTCTGAATTTTTCAGCGTGTTCTTCCATTGCTTTATTCAATGATGATTCATTAAGAAGTTTATATCTTTCATTTTCAGCATCTTGAATAATGCGCTCAGCTCTCAATTTTGCCTCTTGCAAAATTTCATCTTTCTTTTTAAGAATTATTCTTGCATCATTGATTTCATCAGAAATCGCATTAGGAAAAGCGTTGACAATTTTATATAATTCTTTCGTGTTAACTATCATACGACCGGGAAATATTGGAATACCGTCATCACATAAAGTGCTTAAATCATCAATTAAATCAAACATTTTATTTACTGATTCTGCCATTTTGTTTTTAAACCTTTCTTTTTAAATATTCTACCACATTTTTGGGAACAAATTTAGAAATATCAGTTTTATGACTTGATAATTCACGAACTATACTGGATGAAATATAGTTATGTTCCGGCCTTGTAGATAAAAATACTGTTTCAATCTCGGGTGCTATTACCTGATTTGTTTGGCACAACTGCACTTCATACTCAAAATCGGTTATTGTTCTCAATCCTCGAATTAAAAAATCTGCACCGACTTTCTTGGCGCACTCAACCGTTAGACCTTTAAAGCTTTCTACTGACACATTTTTTAAATCTTTAACGACCTCCTTAATAAGCAAGACTCTTTCATCTGTGCTTAGAAAGGCTTTTTTAACAGGATGATTTAAAACGGCTATAACAACCTCATCAAAAATCCTGCTTGCACGCTCTAATACGTCAAGATGACCATTTGTGATTGGGTCAAAACTACCCGGATATAATGCTATTTTTTTACTAATTGCACTATTTTCTATCATATTTCAATTATAGTATCAAAAAATTTTATATACAATTACAAATGATTAATTTTAAATTTTGTATAAATTTCTTAACATACTAAACTATCCCAAAGGACTGGGCTGAAAACTCTCGATTAATTCAACTAATCTATCCTGCCAGCCCACATCTTTTTTTATAAAATAATCAGCACCCATATTCAAGCACTTAACCTTATTTTCAGACTTTGATGAAGCTGTAATTACAATAATTTTTGTGTTTAAATTATTTTTTGTAATTATTTTTTTTGTTTCATTTAATAAAGTATATCCCTCTTGCTCAGTTGAAACAAATAAATCCATAACAATAAACGAATAATTGGATTTTACAAAAGTATTTAAACCGCTAAATATATCTTTTGCAACACTTACGTTATACCCTAAATTTCTTAATAAAATTTTTAATTGATAAGTAACAACGCCTATATCATCAATAACTAAAATATTATTTGTATTAGAAACAAAATTATTTTCATGCGGCTCAAAAGAAGCTGCGTCTTTATTTTTTAATTTAAACACAAGCTCTAGTAAACTTTCTTCACCGATATTTTCAGGAACTTCAGCATTTAATGCTTTAAAAAGCTCTTTTAGTAAATCTACACTAATTTCAACAGTTTTTGACATAATACACCCCTAGTGTTCAATATCTCCGTTTTTTTCGGTGGTACTTGTTATGCGTAATCCGAAATTATCTTCGATGATTACAACCTCACCTCTTGCTACTTCGCTTCCATTTGCCAATAGTTTAATAGGCTCAACCGTCTTGTTGTCAAGCTCTATTATAGAGCCTTTTGTTAAATCGAGCACTTTTTTAAGGCTAATATCCGTTTCGCCCAGTATCGCAGATAATTCTAATTCAACATCCAATAACAAATTATATGTTTTGGATTTTATAGGTGCGACAGGACGCTCAACGCTCTCTAATTTACTTATATCAAGTTTTTTAGCCTCTTTATCCAATATCTACTCCTTAACAAGTCGCTGCCCTACGATTTTTACGCATATTTTATTTTTATTCATGCCGGGGGCAACATAAAACTTTTCTTTTTTATTAACACATGCGATTAACTCTTTATCTAATCTTTGGTCTAATTTTATAACATCATCGGGTTTTAAATCCAAAACATCATTAATTTCAATCTGAGCCATACCCAAAATAACCTGCATTTCAAGCTCAACTGATTTTATTTTTTCAAGAGTTTCATTTTTTCCGATTTCATTTGCCACAACTGTTGTATGTTGATAAATATATTGCGGGGTTAATTTCGGCAAAACCGTTTCTAATACAGGATATGGGAAGCATATATTCATTAAGCCGAAATTCTTTTGCCCAAGACGCACCTCAAAAGAAATCAAAGTAACAATTTCACCTGATGTCGTAATCGGAACAGAATGATAACCGTTTGCCAATGCAACAAACTCTGATTTAACAGGCAATATCGTGCCCCAAGCTTCTTCTAATATTTTAATTATTTTTTCGACAAATTTAATTGTCAAAAGTTCTTCAATTTGAGTTAATTCTTTTCCTGTATCATATACAACACCTGCACCGCCAAGCATTCTATCTAATACAACAGCTAAAATCTCAGGACTCATACCCATAGAAGCTTCACCGGATAGTGGATTTAATTTAAATATCATATTTTGGATATGAGAAGGCATTGAGCAAATATATTCTTCATAAGTTAATTGGTCAACCGAAATTACATCAATTTCAACTTCCATTCTCAAATATCCGGTTAAAATTGTAGCAAGATGTCTCACAAAATCCCTGTGAATATCTTGCAGAGCTTTTAAATGCTCTTTTGAAAATTTATCAGGACGCCTAAAGTTATAGAGTTTACAAGCTCTTTTAAACTCATTAGAAAAATTCTCATCAATATTTAAGTCTGATGTATCTTCGACTATATTTTCCTCGTCTTTATTAAAATCCTGATTTTCCATCTTAGCTTTAATCACACTTTCCTAACATGAATAATACTATCAGATATCATCTTTGTCTATCATATTGCAAGTGGATATATCAATTCTAAAATCAATTTTTAATATATAATAAAAATATGGAAAAATTGGAACTTTTAGCTCCCGCTCAAAATTACGCTTGTGCAATTGCTGCCATTAATTCAGGTGCTGATGCAATCTATATTGGAGCACCAAATTTTGGCGCAAGAAAAAATGCTTCTAATTCAATAGAAGATATTGAAAAAATAATAAACTATGCACATTTATTCAATGTTAAAGTTTATGTTACTCTTAACACTATTTTAGATGATGATGAATTAATTGAATGTGAAAAATTAATTAATAAGCTTTATGAAATTAAAGCAGACGCTTTAATTATTCAAGACTTTGGCATTTTAAGACTTGCTCTTGATAATAAACTTCCGCCAATAGTATTACATGCCAGCACCCAATGTGACAATAGAACAATAGAAAAAATAAAATTTCTTGAAAATGTTAATTTTAAAAGAGCAATTTTAGCAAGAGAATTATCCATAGAAAAAATTGAAAAAATTAAAAAAAATACCAACATTGAACTTGAACATTTTATCCATGGGGCATTATGCGTTTGCTATTCAGGTCAGTGTTATATGTCTTATTATATAGGCAAAAGAAGTGCAAACAGAGGAGAATGTGCTCAAGCTTGCAGAAAAAAATACTCTTTAATTGACAAAAAAGGAAATTATATCCTAAAAAACCAATATTTATTATCGCTAAAAGATAACAATCTTTCTAAACACCTTGATAAATTAATAAAAGCAGGAATAATCAGTTTTAAAATAGAAGGCAGATTAAAAGATGAAAACTATGTAAAAAATATAGTTCTTTATTATCATAATCTTCTAAAAAAATATCCTCGAATTTCTTTTGGTGAAATTTTTGAAGATTTCACCCCAAACCCTTATAAAACATTTAATCGGGGATATTGTGACGATTATTTATTCAACAAAAAAGATAATATTTATAATTTCATTACTCCAAAATCAACAGGTGAATATATTGGAAAAGTAATTTCATCAAATGATAAAAATTTCACAATTAAAACAAAAGAAGAAATAAACCCTCAAGATGGCTTATGTTTTATAATTCAAAACGAATTAAAAGGATGTTTAGTAAATAAAATAGAAAAAATCAAAGAAGGCATTAAGATTTACCCCAATAAAAAAATAAATCTAAAAAAAGGTGATGATGTTTATAGGAATATAGACACAAAATTCAATAAAACTCTCGAAAATTCAAAAACAAAAAGAAAATTAAAAGTTAATTTTACAATAGAACAAAATAAAATTATTTTAAAAGATGAAAATAACACTAAAATCGAGTTTGATTATTCTTTTGATGAATTTGCAACCAACCAAGAAAAAATGAAAGAAAATTTCATTAAAGCATTGTCTAAAACCCAAGACAGCCCCTATCTTGTTGAAAAAATTACTTTTAAAACAGAAAAATTAGGTTTTTTACCCGTTTCTGCAATCAATGAATTAAGAAGAGAAATCTTAGAAAAATTAAGCCAAAAAATTCTTTCTAACTATAAAACAAAAAAACAAAAACCGATTGATATAGCAAAATTCCCTCAATCAAAAGGGGATTACCATCTTAATGTTCATAATTCAAAAGCTAAAGAATTTTATGAACTTTGCGATTGCAAAATTATTGAAAATAGCTTTGAGAGCATTGAAAATCATAAAAATAAAGAATTAATGAGGACAAAACATTGTCTAAAAAGAGCAGCTTTAGGCTGTAAAAGTTCTGAAGAATTATTTTTGGTTGATGAAAAAAATGTTAAATATCCGCTAAAATTTGACTGCGAAAATTGCGAAATGGTTATTTTAGCTCCTTAATGATAATTATCTTTTGTTTTAAATGCACAAAAAATTTCAACTAAGCTCAAAACAAAAAACAATCCAAACACCAATAAATATGATTCATTAGAATAAACTAAAACATTATTATGTTTAACAGGTTCAAATACATTCATTAGCATACCTGCTATCATCCCTAATAAACCAACCATCATAAAAAAGCCAAAGTTTTGAATTGAAACAGCAGTCGCTGAAACTTCATATCTGTTCATTAAATGCAGCGTTAGAATTAATAATGGAGAAATGCTTCCTATAAAAGACGGAATACAAAAAATAAAAGCAATTATTTTTGAATGAACATCAAATATCAAAAATAAACAAATGCTTAAAACAGAAATCATTGATAAAATTGAATAAATTTTAAATATTATTGCCCTTTTATTGTTTATAATTTTTGAAATAAAAGCGGTTATTGTGCCTGCAAAAGCAGAAATTACAGCCATTATTGATAAAATTAAAGCAGCAGTATTAACATCAAAATAACAAAAATCTTCTAAAAATTTCTTTCCTATAACGCTTTGTAAAACATAATATAGCCCATAATTCACAGAACCAAAAATAAAAAGATTAATATTTTCTTTTTTGCTTAAAATTTCTCTAAAAGGCGCTATGGAAAATTTTGTTTCTTTTTCAATATGAACAGGTTTAAATATAAATAAAATTATTAAATATAATATTGCTAAGATTAAGGTAAAAAGCCCTAAAAAATATAGGGTATTTTTCCAACCAATTTCATTTACACACAAAACAAAGGGCGCATTTGCAATAATACCGCCGCTATAACCTATAAAAAGAATATATGAAACAGCCAAAGAAAAATTTGAGTCTTTTGCATATTTTTTAACTTCTCTTATAGTGCTCAAATAAAATGTTGCAGCACCAAACCCCACAAATGCTCTTGAAAAATATAATCCTAAAAGACTTTCTGAATGTGGAAAAATTAAAGCACCAAGCGCAAAAACAACACTTCCTATTGCGGCAACCCTAAAACCGCCTAATTTATCTACCATTAAACCAACTATTAATTGAGTCAAAGCATAAACATAGCAAAATATCGCCCCTAAAAGAGTGATTTTTGAAGCTGATGCCATAAAATCATTTTGCAATAAATCAAAAATTGCCCCCGGAATTGCAACACGCTGAACGTTGGCTAAAAAATAAAATAATGTTGCAATTGCAATTAAAATAAATCTTAGACCGTGTTTTTGATGTAATGACATAATTTTACCTATTTTTTAAATATAAAAAATACCGCAAGAACGATAAATATAAAACCAACCAGATAATTCCATCTAAAGTGTTCTTTTAGATATAAGACACTAAAAAGGCTAAAAACGCTCAATGTTATTACTTCTTGAATTGTTTTAAGCTGCACAACATTATAAACTTCATTTCCCATTCTATTTGCAGGAACCTGAAAACAATATTCTAAAAAAGCAATAAGCCAAGAAACTATTATCACAGTCCACAAAGCTGTACTTTTATATTTCAGATGTCCATACCAAGCAAAAGTCATAAAAACATTTGATATTATCAATAGAATAATCGGGCTTATATATTTAATCATAGCCTCATTTTATAACAAAAAAAATATCAAGATAAATTCTTTTTGAATTATTTTAATTTGTCCTTATAAAAAATATATGTATATAATGTTGATAAGTTATAGTATTGGTTGAGGATATATGAAAAAGAAGATACTTTCTACACTTGCAATATTATTTTTTAGCCTAAGCAATTGCTTTGCAGTAGATTTAGATAAACCCATTGATGAAGCAACATTTAAAAAATACAAAAAAGTAACCCAAGATGAAAATGTTATTAAAGCAATTGAGCTTTTAGACAGAACTACAGGAAAATATTCAAAAGAAGCAATTTTAGGGAAAAATCTTACTGAAAGACCTATTCAAATTGAATTTTTAAATTTAGCTACAATTAATCCGATGTATATGAATTTTGACGCTTTGGGCTGGAAAAAGAAGAAAAATTTATTTATTTACATTAATGAAAAACACAAAGATGCACCTATTGAAGCATTGAGCGCAATTTTAGCGCACGAAGCAATTCATCAGGATGAACACAACTCAATAAACGAAGAAACCTATGCTTGGACATTAGAAGCAGCAGTATGGACACAGCTTGCTGAAGACAATCCGGAATTAGAAAAAATCTCACACCCTTTGGTTGAGCGTGAGAATGTTATTAAAAAGTTGTTTGTTAGGGGGGATTATTCAAGTAAATATATCTATAAGTTTGTCGTAACAAATAAAGGGTATCAAAATTTGCCCGAACGTTCATACGGTTTTGAAGAACTCCTATAGGCTATTTGCCATAGGAGTTTATGCTTCTTGAGGCTAAATGTGAAAAATATGCACATTTAAATTCATCTGTTGCAAGCATTTCAACAGTTGCAGGAATAATCACTAAAAATGTATAAACAATCATTCCAAAAAATACAAGACTTAATAATTCCAACATCATATAACCTCGCTTAAAATATATCAACCTTATATTTATAATGACGGATGAAATACATTAAAACTTTATGATTTTTACTTTTTTGTTAAAAAAAGTTTACAAATTCTGATTTTTAGCATCTGTATTCTTTCTTGGTCATATAATTAAAAGAAAAAAGAGGAAAAATATGAAAAAAATTTTATTTTTATCAATAACTTTAATTTTAAGTATTAATTCAACATTGGCTAAAGATTACAGTCAATTTTGCTCAACAAATTCTGCCAATAAAACATTTTTAGGTAATATTGCAAGCATTTCAGGATATAATTCAATTTCAAGAAATATTATTGAAAATCAAATTGCTAAAGCATTAAAAAAAGAAACAAATTCAAAGTTTGATGTAAAAATAGACAGCTTTTTAGGAACAAATGTTAAAAACGGAGAATTTAAATCTCTGAAAGCAAATTCAGATAATATTTTCTATAACGGAATTTATATGTCTGATGTTAATATTGAAACAATTTGTCCGTATAATAAAGTGGATTATAGAAATAAAACTCTGACTTTTGATGAAAATTTAGCACTAAAATATTCAGCATCAATTACACAAGATGACTTAGATAAATTATTAAAAGAAAGTTCATATCAAAAAATAATAGACAAAATGAACTCTGATAGCACAATTTCATCTTTAATTCAAATTAAAAATTCAAATATTAAAATAAAAGATGATAAATTAGAAATCATATACAACATTTTACCTTTGGCAAAATTAGACACTATCGGTATTTTTAAAAACAGAATTAAGCCCATTAAAATTGCAATTGGAGCAAATTTAAAAGTTGAAGATGGAAATATTGAACTTTGCGATTTTGATTTTAATAATGTTAAAGCTAAATATAATAATTTAATCCCAATTATTAATATGTTAAACCCACTATCTTTTGAAATGGATTTTGATAAAAATATCAAAGGAGAAATGGATGTTGAAAATGTTAAAATTGCAAATTCCAAAATTCAACTGGAAGGAACAGTCTTAATACCTAAAACTAAATAAACCAAAAGCCCTGAATTATCAGGGCTTTTTTGTTAATTTGAACAGCTTGCACAAGGAAATTTATAAATTTTAGCATATTTAACTAATTTTTTCATTTTTCTTTTTTCGGCTCTTTTGAATTTTCTATAATCGCTCATTTGATTTTTGCAAAGTTGAGCTTTTATATCTTTATCAAAACATTTGCATCTTTCTTTAGCATCTTGTTTTATACCTTTTAAGGTTTCAATTTGGTCTTTATAGCTTGTGCAATCATTAGCGCATTCAATTTTTTCCAACAAACAATTTTTTGCTTCTGTGTATTTAGCATGGTAAATTTCCATATCAGCCTTAAATTCTTTATATAGCTCATCTAAACTGCATTCTTGTTGGCTTGTTAAACAAAGCGCAGCTTTCATCTTTTTAAATTGTTTATCAAAAAAGCATTGATTATATACACAATATTCATCATCCTCATCAAGAGTGCATTTATCACAACTTTTCATTGTTTCTTTTGCGCAAGAGTCTTGTTTATTGATTGTTTCAGGCATTTTTTTGCAATCAGAACAGCTATTTGCATAACTGACAGAACCTAAAAGAGCAAAAGCTAAACAATAAAATAAAAATTTCTTCATTTTTAAACCTTTCAAATCTACAAAAATAAATTAGCAAAAATGATAAGAAACATAATGCCCTAACAAGGCATAGCCTATAAGGCTATTTAATAAAGTTAAATTTTTAAAATTTTTATTAAAGAATTGTAAAAAAGTATTTGACCTAAAATTTTGTTCTTGTTATATTAGAAAAGCAGTCAGAAATGGTTGCTTGAAAATCAAATAATTTGCGTCTGTAGCTCAGCACTCGGTGAAGCTTGCTGAAACGTTAAAAATAGCACTATGCTCTACCTGCTGAGATGAGACAATGAAAATTGAATAAGAATTAAATTTGCGTCTGTAGCTCAGCACTCGGTGAAGCTTGCTGAAACGTTAAAAATAGCACTATGCTCTACCTGCTGAGATGAGACAATGAAAATTGAATAAGAATTAAATTTGCGTCTGTAGCTCAGCAGGTAGAGCACTCCCCTTTTAAGGGATAGGTCGCGCGTTCGAATCGCGCCAGACGC
>CALUWJ010000024.1 GCA_944324455.1 Candidatus Gastranaerophilales bacterium
GCAAAATATTTTGTGAACGCTTTTTGACATGCAATATTTTTTGTAAACTATTTTTTAATAAAATTAGTATGCAAAATATTTTGTGAACGCTTTTTGACATGCAATATTTTTTGTAAACTATTTTTTAATAAAATTAGTATGCAAAATTCATTAAATAAGAATAGTAGCCATTAATAAAAACTTATCAGAAAACACCTCTTGTATAGCAAATTAATTAACAGCTAACTTTTTTTATTTATAAATTTTCTCTTAATCCATTTTAAACAAACACCGATATATGTTGAAATAACCATTGTAAGAACAAAATATAAATAAGTATTTTGTACAGGATTATAAATCCAATAAATATTATGCAAATTTCTTTGCTCAAAAGGAATATTATTCAATTTAAATATCAAAGCAGTAATTATAAACATTACAAATAAATGATTTGCCATTATGTGATATGTATTTTCACCAATGGTTTTAATAAATTTAATATTTTTTAAATAATCATAAGCCACATGGATAAAAAACAAAGAAAACCAAATACCTGTAATACTTGTTATAATTGGAACAATAATTTGCGAATCAAATCTTGCCCAAACAAGCACATAACTTAATCCAATTCCATGCACAGGATCAAAGTCTCTGTTAAAATGCCACAATATTGCCTGCAAACATATAACAAATGCCAAAATCTTCGGAGTAAAAATATTATATTTACCCTCAATTTTGGTAATATAAAAATGTCCCAAATAAACAAAAAACAAAGAAAACAATGTTCTTATAAATATCAAAAAAATAGGATCTAAAGACGTATATTCACTAAAATCATTAGATGAAAGTATGATAGGATTAAAAAATTTAGATAAAGGAATAGCGCAAATTCCCATTAAGGTATATATTGAAAATTTTACTTTTTCATTAGTTTTTCTAAATAATTTCTGACAAAACAAAAATGCAATCATTGTTATAAATAATTGCGCAACAAACCACATCGGACAAGAAAGGTCAAACTGATGACCGTTAAGAAAAGGAGTAATAAAGAAATTTTTTAAACTTAATTCCATACCCCAAAATTTACCTGTAAGTTTTTCAATAAGAATAGTAATTAAGCAATAAACTCCCGAATAAATAAAATATAAAACAAGTAAACTTTTAATTCTTCTTTTAACAAACTCAACAACATTATCTAAATATTTATCTTTGAATAACATGCCTGAAATAAAGAAAAATAAGGCCAACTGAAAAGAATAAGGAGGAAACATATCAAAAAAGCGAAATTCTAAATGACCAGATACAACAAGTATAATAGCAAGTGCCTTTAATATGTTAATCTTATCTGATAAAACTTTATCCATAATGCCTCATTTTACTAATACCTATAATACTTTCATATTATACTATAAAATAAATTGCAACTTTTATTCAATATTGATATTATATTCACAAGTGAGGTTATATGCGCATTTTAAGTTGGATTAAAACAATAATTGAAGATATAAATACAATAAAAGAAAAAGATGCAGCAGCAAGAAGCATTATAGAAGTTATTTTCTTGTATCAGGGTTTTCACGTTCTTTTGGCACACAGAATTGCACACAAGCTTCTATATTGGAAAATTCCTTTTATTCCAAGGATGATTTCACAAATTGCAAGATTTTTTACAGGAATTGAAATCCACCCCGGGGCCTCAATTGGAAAAAGGTTTTTCATAGACCATGGGATGGGAGTTGTAATTGGTGAAACAACAATAATCGGAGACGATGTTCTAATTTATCAAGGCGTTACATTGGGCGGCACAGGTAAAGAACAAGGTAAACGCCACCCGACTTTAGGCAACTTTGTAACAGTCGGAGCAGGTGCAAAAGTCTTAGGAAATATTGAAATAGGCGATTACACAAATATCGGCGCAGGCTCAGTTGTAATTGATAATGTTCCCGCGCACTGCACAGTTGTAGGAATCCCCGGGCGCATTGTTAAACAAAAGAAATTTATCCATGGGCAACTTCAACACAACAGAATTCCAGACCCAGTGTTATGTGAAATGAACAGATTAAAATATGAAATAAAAGATTTAAGAGAGCAGCTAAAGGAAAAATTAAATCTTTAATTAATCTTTTGGAGCACTCATAACAAAGCACAAAGGAATAAACATAAAACACAACAAACTAAATATTGCAAAAATATCAACGTAACTTAATAATTTGGCTTGTGCTAACATTGAATGATAGATTATTCCATTAGCTTTTTTAGCCGCTGTCATTGTGGGTAAAAAAGTGCCAAATTTTGTACTTAACGCCCCGACTCTTGACAAAAACTCCATATTCATTTTGCTCAAATTTGAAACAAGATAATTTTGATGAACTTGAGACAATGCAATAACTAAAGCATTTGTAATTGAAATTGTAAAAGCAGTTACAACACATTTTGATAAAGAGTGCAATCCTGCCGCAAGTGCTAATTTTTCTTTTTCAACTGTTGCAAGAGCAAGTTTTGTAATTGGAATAAAAGCAAACATTATCCCTGCCCCAAGAATTATATTTGGAATTATAAAATATGAAAAAGAAACTTGTAAATTTAACTGCGTAAAGGTAAAAGTACTCGTTGCCAATAAAAAATAACCAATGGCAGCAATAATTCTGTTATCTAAAATTTCACATAATTTTGAAACAATAACCATAAAAACAATACAAGCAACAGCACGTGATGTTAGGCTCAAGCCCGCCAACTCTGCATTATAACCCATTAAACTTTGCACAAACCCAGGTAAAGTACTTAGAGTCATATAAGCCAGCATATTTACACCTGAACCAAGAATGGTTCCAATGAAAAAGTTTTTATTTTTAAATATCCTAAAATCAGTTATAGCACCTTTATATTCTAATTCCCATACAATAAAAAATATCATTGAACAAACAGAAAAACCACTTAACCAGCAAATCCATCTGCAATCAAACCAACCATATTGGCTTCCTTTATCAAGCACCGTTTGCATAGGTAAAAGCCAAAGAATTAAAGCCGAAAAACCAACAATATCAAATTTATTAATTTTCATTGAAACATTATTATTCATAACATTGCAATGAATCATAACCATTGAAGCAACTACAACAGGAATGTTAATAATAAAAATCCATTGCCAAGATAAATGTTCAACTAAAATTCCACCCATAGCGGGTCCTACTATTGCTGAAACCATCATTCCAAGCCCAAATATACCCATAGCCGCTGCTTGCAGGTGTTTTGGAAAAACTTGCATTAAAATGGCTTGGCTCAAGGGCATAAAAGGTCCGCCGCCTATACCTTGAACAATTCTTCCTATAATCAAAACATTCAAATTTGGCGCCGTAAAACATATTACAGACCCTATTGCAAATATAAGAGAAATTATTTTTAATAATTTTCTTCTTGTGAATTTAACTTCCAGCCAGCCTGTAATGGGTAACATCATAGCGTGCGCAATCATATAGCTTGTTACAACCCAATTTGCTTCATCTCTTGTTGAACCAAATTGTCCTGCAATATATGGAATTGCAACGTTAACAGATGACGTAGCCAACATTGAAAAAACAGTCGGAAGCATAACGCTTATGGTAATTAACCAAAGCGGTATATCTAATTTTTCATATAGTGTTTTTGTTTGCATGATTATTTATGCTTATTTTATTTTTACCCTTGGTACAACGCTCATTCCAGGGACTATATTATAATCTGAAATATCTTCGCTAAATACAATCTTAACAGGCACCCTTTGAACAACTTTTACATAAGACCCAACAGCATTTTCAGGAGGGAAAAGACTTGCTTTTGCGCCTGACGCCCTTTGGATACTATCTACAACGCCATCAAAAGTTTTTCCGCCATAAGTATCAATTTTAATTTTTACCTTTTGACCTTTTTTCATATGAGTTAATTGTGTTTCTTTAAAGTTTGCTACAATATAACAATCTTTAGGCACAATTGTAACTATTGGATGCGCTTTTTGAGCGTATGTACCAATTTCAACGTTTTTATTTGTTATTGTTCCATCTTTTGGAGCAATTATTGTTGTATATGATAAATCCAATTTGGCTTGTTCAACATCAGCTATCAATCTTTTAATTTCGGCTATTTGGGAACTTTTTTTAGATATTGTTGAATTTAGCACACTATTTGTGGCTTTTAATTGTTCTTGAGCAGCTTTATATTGTGCTTTTGCAACATCTAAATTTTTAATTGCATTATCTAAATCTTGTTTTGTAACAGAGCCGTCTTTATACGCATTTTTATATCTTACATAATCGCTGTTAGCGTATTCAAGGGTTGATTTTGCACTATCAATATTATTTTGGGTTTGTTTTGTCATTGCGCCCATTTTATCAATATCGCTTACAGATACTTTTAATTCTGCTTGCGCTTTTTCTAATTTTGCCTTGGCACTATCAAGTGCAACCTGATAATCGGCAGGATCAATTTGAGCAATAATTTCCCCTTCTTTGACAAAATCATTATCATCAACGTTTAGTTCAATAATTTGACCTGAAACTTTTGGAGCTAAATAGATCATATGCGCTTCAACAAAAGCGTCATCCGTTGATTGGTAAAATGAAGAATAAATTATGCCGAATATTCCCATTAAAACAAATATAATTGCAGTGATAACAGGAATTATAACTCTTTTTTTCTGGTATGGTTTTCTTTTTTCCAAAACTTTCTTTCTTGCTTCTTTATAGTATTTCGAATTTTTATTCATTTCATTACCCTTTTTATGTTTTTAATTTTGTACTTTTAGAAATATTTTCTTTAATTTTATTCAATATTTGATGACATTTCAACAGTTCATCATATTCAATATTGTTTAAATAACTTGCTCTGATTTTTGTGATTACAGGATGAATTTTATCTCTTAATTCTATACCTTTTTTAGTTATTTTAATTCTATTTATTTGTCTGCCGTTAGAATCAACGATGCGCTCAATTAAACCTTGTTTTTCTAAAATATTAATTAATCTATTAACATTTGCCCTATCTTTTCCAATAAGCTCACCAATTTGCCTCTGATAAATTTGTTCATTATTTGTAATAGTGTCTAAAATAATGAATTGTTCAGGAGTAATTTCAAAGCCATGGCTCTTAAAACATCTCAAAGTTAACACTTTAATTAAGATTGCTGTTGATACTACGGTATTTGATAATGAATTTTTTTCAAGTTGATTTAACATTTTGCTTTACTTTTATTTTTTTATGTTATTATGATAACATAAAAAAATTTTGTAAATACAAAAAATAAAAATTCATTAACAACTATGACAAAAAAAATTTTATTACTGTTTTTTATATCTCAATTGATGCTGTCTTGTTTTGCTTTTAGCCTTAAGAAAAATCAAGACAGCACTCAAGATAAGCTCCAATATTTAAACTTAAATTTTTGGGAAAAATTTCAAGACGATAATCTTATATACAATTTACAAAAAGCATTTGATAATAATATAGATTTAAAAATTGCAAATTTAAAAGTAAAAGAAAGCGACAAAATTGTTAAAATGTCGCTGTCTCAAGAACTCCCCCAAATCACTTTTGATGGACAATTAGGAAGAACTTTTGCTTCTTCTGATTTATATCGTGGTGATAATAATTTTCAAATATACAGTTATAAATTATCAAGATTTTTACTTCCTTTAACAGCAAGCTATGAAATAGACATTTGGGGCAAAAACCGCCTAAGAACAAAAGGACAAAAACAAAGTCTTAAAATGGTTCAACAGGATGAAAGAGCAACATACATTATCTTAGCTTCAACTTTAGCCGTTGACTATTATAATCTTGTTAAAACAGATAAATTACTTGAACTTCATAAAAAACTATTTGATTTATCAGATAAAACTCTTAATTTAATTACAAACAAAGAAAAAATCGGACTTGCTTCAATTGATGATGTTTTATCAGCAAAAGAAAATAAAGCACAAATTGAAGCAGGGATGGTTGACCTTGAAACAAACAAAGAAGTATTACAAAATCAAATAGCATATTTATTATCTGACAAGCTTTTTGAAGATATTAAAAGAAGTCCGTTTGATAAAATAAATATTTTAAATAACACTCCTGAAACTCTTAATTCAAGCATTATTTTAAATAGACCAGACGTATTAGCAGCAAAAGAAGGAATTTTAAAAGCGGACTATGAAGCTCGTGTTGCTAAAAGAGATTTGCTGCCAAGCTTTACAATAATGGGCACATTTGGTTTTAACGGATATACAAGTTTATCTAAGATTTTTGGCGCGCACACAGGTATGGCGGATTTATGGCTTATGCCCAGTTGGGATATTTTTGACGGTGGTCGAAAATATAATATATTAAAATTAAGAAAACTCCAATATGAACAGGCTCAAAAAGAATATGAAAAAGCTGTTATTGCTTCAATTCAAGAAGTTAATGATTCTCTGGCCATATTAAAAAAAGAAAATAAAAACTATAAATTATCAGAAAATATTGCGCAAATTACTGAAACAAAAGCTAAATTAAAACTAAACAACAGAAACTACGGGCTTGCAAATGATTTAGATTACATTTTGTATCAAACTGCTGAAATTTTAGCGCAAGAAAAGCTGGTTAGCGATAAAATAAATTATATAATTTCATCTATAAATTTATATAGAGCATCAGGCGGTGCGGATTACACAGAAAATCTATAGGTTTAATTATCGTTAACTATAAATATAAGGAAAAAACTTTTGGAAATTTTAGCAAGATTAAACGGGCTCATTGGAATAGTTTTAATTCTTGGCATTTGCTATTTAATGTCTAACAACAAAAAAAGAATTAACTATAAAACAGTAGGTGTCGGACTTATTTTACAATTTGCGCTTGCTGTTTTTATTATGAAAATTCCATTAGGAGTAAAAATATTTGAATTCTTAGCAAAAATAATCAATAAAATTCTTGCAGCATCCATTGAAGGCTCCAATTTTGTTTTTGGATGGCTAACATCATCACCTGATAAAATTACTGAATTATTCCCACAAAATGACTATATATTTGCTCTTATTATGATGTCAACCATGATTTTAATTTTAGTTATGGTGAACATTTTATATTATTACGGAATTATGCAAAGAGTAATCCTTGTTCTAGGGAAAATTATGAACAAAGTTATGGGTGTTTCAGGCGCTGAGGCTCTATCAAACTGCGCAAGCCCATTTGTAGGTAATGTTGCAGCTCAATCACTAATTAAACACTATCTTCCAAATATGACCCGTTCTGAAATGCTTGCAGTTATGACAGGTTCAACTGCCTGTATTTCAGCCAGCTGTATTGCAATGTACACAGGCTTTGGAATAAGCACAGAATACCTGCTTGCAGCTTCTGTTATGGCAATACCGGGATCTTTTGTTGTATCTAAAATAGTGTATCCTGAAACAATGGAACCTCAAACAAAAAAAGATTTTAAAATAAGCGATAAAAAACACGATGTTAATCTTTTAGCAGCTATTTCAAAAGGTGCTTCAGAAGGTATGAGAGTATCAATTAATGTTGTAGCTGTGCTAATTGGTCTTGTTGCCATAATTGCATTTTGTAATGAAATTTTAGCTCATTTTGGATTATTTTTATATAAATATCTTCATCTTGATTTATCTTTTATCGGAATTGACATGCAAAACTTATCTATTCAGATGTTAGTAGGTAAGGTGTTCTCTATTTTTGCTGCCATAATAGGTGCAACTTGGGGTAATATTGAAATAATTGGAACGCTAATCGGTGAAAAATTTATTTTAAACGAAACAATAGCATACATTGATTTAATTAAATATATGGATTTAGGAGTTTTAAGCCAAAAAAGCATAGTTATTGCAACATTTGCCTGCTGTGGATTTGCTAATTTATCCACTATTGCAATTCAAATCGGAGGTATTGGCGAGCTTGCTCCAAATCAAAGAAAAAACTTGGCAAGATTAGGCGTAAAAGCTTTAATTTGCGGAACCTTAGTTAGTTATATTTCAGCAGCAATGGCAGGAATTTTATTATAAATAATGAAAAAAATTATATCAAAAACAATTAAAATAATTTCTGATAAAATGCCTCCAAGTGTAGATTTTATCGAAAATGAAATCAAAAAAGCAGGCTTAGAACCCATAAGGTGGGCAATTGTAGATATTAAAAATAAAGAGCTGACACTTAGTGTATCAGCTCTAAAATAATATTTTATATTTTTTAATTGTCTTTTTTCTTTATTAATTTTGAAACCACATTTAATATCAACAATACACCGATTAAACTCAGCGCAATAATAATAAATTTACTTTTTGTGCTAACTACAATAATAGATAATAAAGCACAAACCATTGAAAAACTGGCTAACAATAAAACCAATTTATCTTGCGAATAACCCGCATGCAATAATTTATGATGAATATGTTCAGCATCAGCTACAAAAGGACTTGAGCCTTTTAAAATTCTTCTTGTAGAAGAAAAAGCAACATCCATTAATGGAATTGCAAGAATTAAAATAGGTAAATACATACTAATTCCCGTACTTGGTTTTACAATTCCTGTTATAGATAATGTCGCCAATAAAAAACCTGCATATAAAGCACCGGAATCACCCATAAAAATTTTAGCAGGATTATAATTAAATGTTAAAAATGCGCACATTGCACCCATTAAAATAAAAGCAATTAAGGCTGTTATTGAATCACTTGGTGCCAAAACCAAAGAAACAATTCCAATGGCAAGAGCTGAAATACTAACTATTGAACCTGCCAAACCGTCAATTCCATCTATAAAATTAATAGCATTTGTAATTCCAACAATCCATAATAATGTTATAGGGTATGACATAACTCCAAGCTCAATATTGGCCCCAAAAGGATTATAAAATGTTTCAATTCTAACCCCTAAAAGAATAACTATTGTCGCAATCGCAATTTGGATAAATAATTTAAATTTTGCATTTAAACCATAGACATCATCAATTAACCCCATTAAAAACATCAAAGAACCACCCGTAATAATGGCTGAAAGCCCTTGACCTTTTGGATAATAACTTAATACAACCAAAAACAAAAAGGTTAACATTACAGATGCCCAAACTGCAACCCCGCCAAGGCGAGATATTTGCCCATGGTGTATTTTTCTTTCATTCGGGACGTCAATCAGATGATTTTTCTTTGAAAAATAAATAACCAAAGGCACTATAAAAATACCCAACAAATAGGCTATTATTGTTCCTAAAACATGTGCTTGAGATAATTTAATCATAACTTTTCCTTACATATTTTTATACAATGGAAATTGTTTGCACAATTCCAATGATTGCTTTCTTAAATTTTCTTTTGTATCTTTTTCCAAAATGGCATTTGCTATAATTTTTGCTATTTTTTCCATTTCAGGTTTTTTCATGCCTCTTGTGGTTGTTGCAGCTGTCCCTATTCTAACCCCAGATGTTACAAAAGGAGATGTAGGGTCATTTGGAACAGTGTTTTTATTAGCGGTTATTCCAACTTCTTCTAATAAATTAGCTGCATCTTTTCCTGTTTTATTTAATCTTCTTAAATCAATTGTCATTACATGGTTTTCGGATTTTCCACCCACAATATCAATACCGTTTTCGATTAATTTTGAAGCAAGATAAGATGAATTTTCAACAACTTGTTTAGCATAAAGTTTAAATTCTTCGCTTTGTGCTTCTTTTAAAGCTATTGCTTTTCCTGCAATAATATGCTCTAATGGTCCTCCTTGAATTCCGGGGAACACTGCCTTATCAATTCCTTGAGCATGTTCAGCTTTACACATAATAATTCCGCCTCTTGGTCCTCTAAGAGTTTTGTGAGTAGTGGTCGTAACAAAATCAGCATAAGGAACAGGGCTTGGATGAACTCCCGCTGCAACTAACGCTGCAATATGCGCTATATCAACCATTAAATAAGCACCAACTTTTTTTGCAATATCTGAAAATCTTTCAAAATCAATTATTCTTGAATAATTACTTGCGCCCGCAATAATTAATTTAGGTTGATGCTCAAGCGCTTTTTTTTCAACATCATCATAATCAATTACACCATTTTCATCAACACCATAAGAAACTACATTATAATTGATTCCTGAAAAATTTACGCTGGAGCCATGGGTTAGGTGACCGCCATTAGATAAATCCATGCCTAAAATTGTATCACCTGTTTTAAGTGCATATAAAAATACAGCCATATTGGCTTGCGCACCTGAGTGCGGTTGAACATTAGCATGGTCGCATTTGAATAATTCACAACATCTTTTAACAGCCAATTCTTCAATTTTATCTACATTTTCACAACCGTTATAATATCTTTTATAGGGTTTACCTTCAGCGTATTTATTTGTTAATACACTTCCACATGCCGCCATAACAGCAGGAGATGTAAAGTTTTCAGACGCAATTAATTCAATTGTTTCTCTTTGTCTTTTTAATTCCTGTTCAATATAGCCTGCAACTTCAGGGTCAGTTTGTTTTATAATATCTAGTTCCATTAAATTCTCCTCAAAAATTATCTAAAACTATTTTACATTAAAAATAATTCAATAAAGAGAATTTAATAAAATTTTATTTAGCTAAAAATCTTATTAAAGTTTGATAAGCAAAATCTTTAATAGCTTTATGTTCTTCAAGAGTTGCTTCATCAACTCCATCAAATTTCATTCTATTTAAGACATCATATTCTGCGCGTCTTGCATATACTTCACACAAATTTGTAACATACTTCACATAGTCATCTTTTCCGTTTTTATAATCTAAAATAGATGAATCAATCATTGCTTTTGGTGTAAACATAGGAGTATATACATTTTTACCATCTTTAGTCCCTAACAAATGAAAAAATTCAGAATTTAAAACCTTATCTTTACTTGTTTTAATAATAACATCTCCTTCGGTACAAATCTTGGTATCCAATGAAAATTTGCCTTTCGAATTAAAATCAAATATAAAAGAATATACTTTTTTAATGGTTTCATCAGAATGGTTCGGAAATTTTTCTTTTAAGCCGGATAAAATATATTCTTTCGCACCTTCACTTTGAAGAGAAATTTGTAATTGTCTTGCATGCTCTAATTCATGGGCTAAAGTTGTTGTTTCTTCCATTAAAAATTCAGGCAAAGTTCCTTTTTCAAGGCCTGCTTTTTTTGCCGCTTTAGAATCCATCCAAGTAAACATACTTTCTGTATATGTGGACTCTCCTTTTTCTTTTGCAGTTTTATAAAAATTTTTAAGTGACAGATTTTTTGTGTTTATCTTAATAGTATTATCAGTTGCACAAAAACCACCTAATGTACTTTTTCCCAAACTAGAAAATTTTAATTCCGGTTTAATGAACTCTAAATCACTTTTTTCCATGCGTTTAGCAACATCATCAGCCAATTTATCATATTGCTCAGTAATTAATTTTTTAATTTTATTTGTATTATGATATTTAACCAAAGTGCAAGCTGCCGCAACAACTGTACCAACACTAGCGCCAATTAACAAAAACTTTTTAACATCTGTTTTTGGTTTTTTTGAAGACAATTCAATACTATCTTGGTTTAATTGAGCTAAATTTGAATTTTGCGCAGCAGGCTTTAAATCAGGCAAAACCTGTGTGCTTGTTTTTTTAATATTATTAACATAAGCTTGATTTACAGGTGATAGTTCCAAAATACCCTCCGCTGTTTTTTATAAATATATAAAGTAAAATATACAAAAAAAATTGCCAACCAAATATTAACGAAAAAATGTTTAATTTTTCCATTTTTTTTATTGTAAAATAATAATTATCACGAGTTTTATATAAACGAAGCAAAAAATAGAAAGATTAACAACAATGAAAAATAAAAAACTTAGAAATATAGCAATTATAGCCCACGTTGACCATGGCAAAACCACTCTTGTAGATTGCATTTTAGATGCTACAAATGTATTTAGCGAACATGAGCAAATGGGGACTTGTGTTTTGGATAATAACGATATTGAAAGAGAAAGAGGTATCACAATATTATCTAAAAATGTTGCTGTTGAATATAAAGGGGTTAAAATTAACGTTGTAGATACCCCAGGGCACGCAGATTTTGGCGGCGAGGTTGAACGCGTATTAGGCATGGTAGATGGAGCTTTATTAATTGTTGATGCTCAAGAAGGCCCAATGCCACAAACAAGATTTGTTTTATCAAAAGCACTTGAGCTTGGAATAAAAATAATCGTTGTAATTAATAAAATTGATAAACCTGGGGCAGATCCTGATGGAACGCTTGATAAAGTTTTTGACTTATTCACAGAATTAACAGATAGAGATGACTTAATTGATTTTCCCGTAATATATGCCAGCTCTCTAAATCGCTATGCAAAAGTTAACTTGGAAGATGAAAATAAAAACATTCTTCCTTTATTAGATTGCATTTTAGAAAACATAGAAGGTCCAGAAGCAGATATAGATTTACCTTTACAATTGCAAATCACAACTCTTGATTACAATGATTATGTTGGAAGAATTGCAATTGGAAGAATTAAAAACGGCTCAATAAAATCCCAAGAACAAGTTGCCTTATTAAAAGCAGATGGCACAATGGAAAAAGGTAAAATTGTTAAACTTTTTGGTTTTAAAGATCTTGGCAGAGTAGAAATTCAAGAAGCATTCGCTGGTGACATTGTTGGTATTGCAGGTTTTTCAGATATTCAAATAGGTGAAACAATTTCTTGTTTATCTAACCCCGTTGCTTTGCCTTTAATTAAAATTGATGAACCTACACTTCAAATGAATTTTTCAATTAATAACTCACCTTTTGCAGGAACAGAAGGAAAATTTGTTACATCAAGACAATTAAGAAAAAGATTATATTTTGAACTTGAAAAAAATGTATCACTTAGAGTTGAAGACACAGATTCAACAGAAGTATTTAAAGTTTCAGGCAGAGGTGAACTACATCTTGGTATTTTAATTGAGACAATGAGAAGAGAAGGTTATGAATTTCAAGTTTCAAAACCGGAAGTAATTTATAAAGAAGTAAACGGCGTTAAAATGGAGCCATTTGAAAATTTAATTGTAGATGTACCTGAAGAATTTGTTGGTTCTGTTATTGAAAAGCTTGCTTCAAGAAAAGCTCAAATGATTTCTATGGATGCAGGTTTAAAAAGAACAAATATTGATTTTACAATTCCGGCTAGGGGTCTAATTGGCTTTAGATCTGAATTTATCAGAATGACAAAAGGCGAAGGCATAATGTATCATACTTTTGACAGATATGATGAATACGCAGGCGACATTCCCCGCCAAAGAACAGGCTCTTTAATCGCTCATGAAGACGGTGAAGCAGTTGCTTATGCACTTCATCAATTTGAAGATAGAGGTGTATTCTTTATAACCCCCAAAACAAAAGTATATAGAGGTATGATTGTGGGTGAATGCAATCGCCCTCAAGATATTGCGGTTAATGTTTGTAAAACCAAAAAAATGACAAATATGCGCTCAGCAACAGCTGATGTTATGGTAACACTGCAAGCACCTAAAATTATGGGCTTAGAAGATGCTCTTGAATATATTCAAGATGACGAGCTTGTTGAAATTACTCCTCAAAACATAAGAATAAGAAAAGCCGATTTAGTTAAATTAAGATAATTTAACTAAAAATATCATTACATTAATAGCTTAATATGAAAAAAATTATCATTTTATTAACTATAATTATATTTTCAATCAATTCTGCATATTCTCAAGTAATAAATGCAGAATTGGAAGATATAATTAAAATCGGCATTGAAAAAAATCAAGATTTAAGAATAAAACGTCTTGAACTTGAAGCAGCCAATAAAGATATTAAAGTTGCAAACAAATTAAAAAACCCGCAAATACAATCCAATGTCGTAATGGGTAATGTTGCTTTAGGTAATTCTTCTCAAGCAGGTATTGCAATACCGATTGAAATAGCAAAACGCTCAGAAAGAAAACGCGCTGCAACAAAAGCCTATGAAGTCAAAGAAACAGAATTAAAACAATTTGAACACAGTTTTAAATTACAAATTATGAAAGCATATTTTGATATTTTATATGCAAAATCGGTATATAAAATTCAACAAGACCGCTTAAGATTATTTGAGAGTCTTGTAAAAATTACAACCGATAAACCAAAATATCCAAGTTATGAAATTGATAACTTAAAAGCCGACATTCAATATGCTCAACAATTAATTGAAGTAAACAGGGCAAAATCAGGACTACTTGCTAAACAATTTGAGCTGAATAAAATTCTAAACACAGGTAATGATGATACAATGTATGACACAAAAGAGCCGTCATTATTGGCTGATTGGGCTTTTTTAGATATGAAATTACCTCAATATGAATTTTTAGAAAAAATAGCACTTGAAAACAGCTATGTTGTCAAAATTTCAGACCAAAATATTTCATTATCAGAAGCGGAACTATCTTCCATGAAAAGAAACAGGATTCCTGATATTACAATAGGGGGCGGTTATGCTTGGCAAGTTCATCCAAATGTTCCTTATCAATATGGTGGTGCTTATGCAGGACTTGCAATAGATATACCTATTTTATACACATTTAAACCTGAAATTCAAAAAGCTCAAATATTTTTAGAAAGAAACAAAGTTTCAAAAAAAGCTTACATACACCAATTAAAATACCAATTAAAAAAAGATTATAATAATCTTAAATATTCAAAAGAAAATATGGTTCATTCTAAAAAAATCCTTGATAATTCAAGAAAAATAGTTGACCTTTCAACAAAAGGCTATATTAAAGGCAAAAATTCATACACCGATTTAGTAATAAATGAAAACGGCCACCAAGAAGTAATCAGCCAATATCTTGGTGCAATGTCAAGATACTTTTATTCATATCTTGAATTAATGCAAGATGTAGGATGTGATTCATTAATTGAAGATGAACTATTATAACCCTCTATTTTTAATAATTTCTCTTTAATATCAAGCCCTGCAACATAGCCCTTTAAACTTCCGTTTGTTGCAATAACCCTATGACATGGAATAATTATTAAAATCGGATTTCTTGCTATTGCTCCGGCAACAGCTTGGTTTGACATTTTATTTAAACCTGATTTTTTAACCAATTTATTGGTTATATCTTTATAAGATACTATCTTTGAATAAGGAATAGTTAATAAAATATTCCAAACATCTTTTTGAAATTCTGTTGCATTAATAAAATTTATCGGCAATTTTGATACATTAGGATTTTTTCGATTAAAATAATCATCAAGCCAATTTTCAATTAAATCAAAAACAGCAAGATTGTTGTTTTCTTTTAAAACTATATTTTCATTTTTAAAATATGTTTTTCTATTTTCAAAATAAAGCGAAACTAAGTTTTTGCCGTCCGAAACAAGGATTATCTTACCCAAAGGCGAATTATATTTTGTTTTATAAAAAATATCCATAATATCATTTTATATAAAAAATGCACCCCATAAAATATGGAGCGCATTTTAACTAAGTCTTAAAAACTAAACTGCAACTTTTGGTTTTGGACCTGCAGCAACGATTTCAGCAGGCATGTTTGGATATTTTGCAGCAAAGTTATCAGCAAACATTTGAGCAAGTTTATTAGCTTGTTCATCGTATGCTTTTTTATCTTCCCACATTCCTCTTGCGTCAAGTTTTTCATCAGGAACATTAGGACAAGATGTTGGATAATCAACATTGAATACATCATGATGTTTAAATTCAACATTGTCAAATGAACCATTTAATGCTGCTGTTACCATAGCACGAGTGTATGCTAATTTCATACGTTTTGCACCTGATGAAGCAGAACCGCCTGCCCATCCTGTGTTAACTAGATATACTTTTGTACCGTATTGATCTAGTTTATCACCAAGCATTTTAGCATAAACAGAAGCATCCATTGGCATAAATGGCTCACCGAATAATGTTGAGAATGTTGGTTGAGGTTCAGTAATACCGCGTTCTGTACCTGCTAATTTAGATGTGAAACCTGTTACAAAGTGATACATTGCAGCATTTTTATCCAATCTTGAAATTGGAGGTAATACACCAAATGCGTCAGCTGTTAAGAAAATAACAACTTTTGGAATTCCACCTTTAGAAGGAATTTGAGCATTATTGATGTAGTTGATTGGATAACCAACACGAGTGTTTTCTGTTAAGCTGCCGTCATTGAAATCAAATTCACGTGTATTAGGATCCATTACAACATTTTCAACCAATGAACCAAATTTAATAGCGTTATAAATATCAGGTTCATTTTCTTCGGTTAAGTTGATACATTTAGCATAGCAACCGCCTTCGAAGTTAAAAATGCCATCAGGTGACCAGCCATGTTCGTCATCACCGATTAATTTACGAGATGGGTCAGCTGATAAAGTTGTTTTACCGGTACCTGACAAACCAAAGAATACAGCAGTTTCATTAGTTTCAGGATCCATGTTAGCGCTGCAGTGCATTGGAAGAACATTTTTCTTAGTCATGATGTAGTTCATTGTAGCAAATACAGATTTTTTAATTTCACCTGAGTATTGTGAACCACAAATGATAATTGTGTGTGCTTCATAGTCAATTGCAATACATGCTTCAGAATTTACACCATCAACTTCAGGATCGCATTTAAATCCAGGAGCACATAAAATTGTATAATCAGGTTCGCCATATTGAGCTAATTCTTCGGCAGTTGGTCTGATTAATAATTGATGAATAAACAAGTTTTGGCTTGCCATTTCATTGATAACTCTGAATTTTTGAGTATATTTTTTATCTGCACCTGCAAAACCATCAAAAATAAATACTTCTCTGTTTTGCAAGTAAGCTGCTATTTTACCTTTAATAGCGTCAAACTTTTCTTTAGAAATGGGTTTATTAACTTTTCCCCATGCGATTTCGTTATGAACTCCATCAGTATCAACAATAAATTTGTCTTTAGGTGAACGGCCGGTATATTTACCTGTTGTTACAACTAAAGCACCGGTATTAGATAAAGAACCTTCACCTAAACGTAGTGCAGCTTCAGTTAGTTGAGCAGGTGTCAAATTACGATACACTGCTTTTGGGCCGATTATACCCAATTTTTCAATTCCGAATGTTTCCATAAATTTTCTCCTTATATCAAACATCATTTTAGCACAAAAAAATATAATCAAACCCTTTGATAAATATTTTTTTTATTATACAATCATCCTAGTTGGGGTGTTAGCGCAGTTGGTAGCGCACAACGCTGGCAGCGTTGGGGTCAGGGGTTCGAATCCCCTACACTCCATACTTTTTTATTCGAGCTTTAGTCCGACGGACTTAGCGAGAATGAAAAAGCGCAAGGATGTGAGCAATAGCACAGCAAGCGTGGAGCTTGGTGGGCTGTTGCGACACTGGACTAGGGCGACGTAAGAGTTTTGCTTTAGCAAAACTCCACAGGAGCATACTTTTTTTATTCGAGTCTTAGTCCGACCGGACTTAGACGAGAATGAAAAAAGCATAGGTGTGTTCCAAAAACGCCGAAGCGTTGAGCTTTGGCGTTTGAGAAACCGTACCTAGGCGATGCCCACAATCCCTTAGCGAACTTGTGAGCTTTAGGGATTGGAAACACCCTTGGGGTGCGTAAGAATTTACGCATAGCGTAAATTCCTCAGGAGCATACTTTTTTTATTCGAGTCTTAGTCCGACCGGACTTAGACGAGAATGAAAAAAGCATAGGTGTGTTCCAAAAACGCCGAAGCGTTGAGCTTTGGCGTTTGAGAAACCGTACCCAAGCGACGTGGGACGAAGTCCCTCAGGAGCATACTTTTGAAGTTTGAGCCTTACTCCGACGGAGTAGGCGAAAACGAAAAAGCATACGGATGTGAGTCCGTGACGGCGAAACGATGAGTTTCGGCGGACAGAGCGAAACCGTTAATAGGTTTCTGGGACATTGAGACGGGGAAATTTTAATAAAAAATCAAACAGCCAGCACGATTGAGGCTGTTTTTTAGTATTGAGATGTACCGGTCTTTTCTTGCACTTAAGTACTCTTTTCTTGCACTCTTTTGCACTCCATTTGCAAAATTTTAAAACCACATTAGGCTAAAATCAGCTTGGTGTTTGGAGTTAATCCTAGTGCAATAAAGTGCAAAAAAGTGCAATTTTATTTTTACTTGTAAATTGGGATGCCCAAAATTATCAATGAGATTGGAACATAAGACTTGACTTTCAATTTAATAAAAATAAAGAATATATCTATTGTGCTTGCAGTATTTTTATTTAAAATATATCTTAGAGGTTTATGTGAATAAAGAAAATGTTGAAATAAATTGTCATTATAGAGATGCAAAAAATCAGATTAAGTTTTTTTGCGATATAACATACAGACAAGGTATTGAATTTATCTTAACAGTACATTCAAAAGAAGAAATTATACTAAATAATGGATGCTTTACTTGTTATGATGGAGCAAATAATAGATATATTTTAAACAATTTGCGACATGAAGATAATCCTAGAAATTTTTTTTATGATAAAAGATACTATTTTCAATCATTGATTATCGATACAAATAAACATTATATTGGTGAAAAAATACTTACTGACAACAAAGAAATCAAGTTTAAAACAATATATTTCACAATGCCATATATAAATACTTTTTTCTATAATATTGATTCTCTTTATACCGAAAATACTGCCAACAATAAGCCTTCTTTACAATACAATAAAAATTGTGATTTTACGCCAATTATTATAAATGGTTTTACTATTGAAATACTCTCTGGCTATAAATGTAGTAGTGGAAAACGGGGCTCAACTGGTGGATATTTTAATTTAATAAAATCTATAAAAATATCTTCCGATGAATACAGAGATTTGCCTGATTTTGTTGAAATAATAATAACATTAGCTAACTTTTTTTCAATATGTTTAAAGAGAAAAATTTTAATATCTAAAATTTGGAGTAATAAAAAGGATAACACTTTTAATTCTGATTTTGAAATTAAGACTTTTCAATACTATGTACTAAATAAAGATTATCATGATAATATTAGCCCTTTTAAGATACTTGCTACATATGCCTTATTAAAAGAAAATTTTGAAAATATTGTTAACAAGTATTTTCAAAGTAAGCAAGAGCCATATGAAACTTTTCCAGTT
>CALUWJ010000025.1 GCA_944324455.1 Candidatus Gastranaerophilales bacterium
AATTTTAATTAATAAAAGAAAAAGCCTTTTAAGAAATTAAAAGGCTAAGATATCAAAACACAAAAAATAACATAAAATAACATTAGACTTAAAAAGTGTTTTACCATGCTGGCCAACATTCAAGTCCATCTCCAAAATCAAAGTCTAGGTAATTTGGGTAACATTGAAGACATTCTGTGCTTGAGCATACCTTGCACCCCTCTCCAAATTTTTCTGCACAAATACTTGCCCCGTCTTTTATGCAAATACCATCAATATTTTCATATCCAGTGTCACATTTTTCACAAAATAAATTTGTGCAACTTAAACATGCTTCACCAAATGTTCTACAATCAGCTGTACATCTTCCGTATTGCACTATGTATCCAGGTAAGCATTCTGTGCAGTTAGTTGCTGTGCATTCAGAACACATATAAAATGAGCTACTGCAGTTTTTGCATGTTCCATTCTCTAATATATATCCGTTTGCACAGCCAGTACATGAGTTTTTTGTACATGTTGAACAATTTGAAAATAAGCTGGAGCAACTCTGACATGTGCCATTTTTTAATGCATATCCACTCTTGCATCCTGTACAACCTGAACTTGTGCATTTATTGCACTGTGAATTAAAATTACTGCATGCATAACACCTGCCATTAACTACTCCATACCCGCTTTTACAAGCTGTACAAGCGTTTATAGTACAGCTTGTGCAATTAGTCCCAAATAATGATGTGCAATTAGGTACACATGTACTTCCGCTTAATTTATAATTAGTGGCACAAGCTGTACAACTTGTATCGCTACATGTTATACAATTCTCTCCAAATTTAATAGGGCAATTTGCAATACAATTATTACCAACTAAATCATAATTAGGTTTACAAGTTTTACAACTTAATTCATCACAACTTGTACAATTTTCATTAAAAAATTTAGTACAATCTGGAACACATTTTCCATTATCTAACTTATAATTAGTCTTACATGTCTTACATTTTGTTTCATCACATGTAGCACAATTAGGATATTTTGTATCACAATTAGTACATGTATTTCCATTAGGATATTTACCATCTTTACAACTTAAACATCCGTCACTACTACATGTTAAACAATCAGTCCCATAATCAATAGAACAATCTATACATTTACATTTAGCTAAATTTCTATATTGACCAGATGGACATGATTCAATAGAACACATAACGCATCCACCTTTAAAACAAAGCATACAATCAGGTGATATATCTTTGCAATCATCACTCCAACCATTAGAACCGCTACTTCCACCAAAAACACCACTTGAAAACTTCTTTGTGATAATTGGTGTGAATGCTGCTGTGATACAACTAATCACAATTAAGCTGATTAATAATTCAATTAAAGAAAAACCGCGCAACTTAAAATACCCTTTATGGGCTGTTAAATATCTATTAAACATAAAATTTTCCTATGATTTTTTATCTATACGCTATATTATATAGTGTTTACATTAAAAATCAAGTATTTTTTTATTGTTTACATTATGTCATGATGACTAATTCTGTTTTATTCTGAATGAGGTATAATTTAGTGTTGGTGTTTTATGGATGAAATTTTATATAAAAAAGCATTAGGGGAGAATATACGAAAAATAAGAAAAAAAATCGGCTTAACTCAAGATTTGTTTTCTGAAAAAATTGGAATAGAGCCATCAAGCTTGAGTAACATTGAAAATGGAAAAAGTTTTCCGTCTGCTTTAACTATTATTCAAATTCAGAAAAAATTTAATATTGTACCAAATGAAATATTAAATGTTGATTCAATTAATTTTAAAGATATTGATTATATAAATAAAAAAATCAATGAAAGAATTAATTTGATGGATGAAAAGAAAAAAAGAACCTTGTGGAAAATAATGGAAGTTTTAGATTTTTAGTTTTGTTCATCAGCTTCAATTTGTTTTAGTGCATCTAATCCAACTAAGTTTTCTAAAATTGCTCTTGAAGTTATATATTCATCTTGTGCTCTTTGGGCGTTCGTTTTGGCTGTTCTATAATAAACATCAGATATAACAAGTTCTTCTTTTGATTTGTTTTGAGATGATTTATATATATCTTCTCTTTTTTTTAAATTTTCTTCAGTCATATTTGCAAGTTGTTGTTTAGTTTTATAATCAATATATAAATCAAGTAATTTTTTTTGAAGATCATCAATTTTTCTAACCAATAAAACCATATCAGCATCTGAAACTTTTGAAAATCTGTAGTTAACTTCTTTATCATCTTTTGTAAAAGCATTAATTAATCCGCCTCCAATTAAAGCGCCTGTTGCAACAAAAGGATCAGCGGATAGGCTTGCACCTGCTAAAGATGAAATATTTGCCAAGGGTTTAATTATTTTTTTAATTGTTGATTCGTTTGGCTTATCTTCATCAGGGTTTGATAATTTATATATTGTATATTTCATTGTTTCAGAGCGTTCCATTGTTGCTGCCCATAAAATAGATAAATCAGAATTAATTTTATTTGAATCCATATCAAGTTCAAGTGCGACATCATCTGCCAGTCTTTTTAAACTTAAATCCGCATAATTTGCCCCTGCTGTATTAATTTCTTTTGCTTCAATTTCTGTATTATTTTCATTAATATTATCTTTAGAAGTTGTCGTTTCATTTGTTAATTGAGCTTTTTCTATTTTTAGATTTTTTTTCGTATTTTTATTTGATTCAACTTTATCAGTGTTTGATAATCTACCCTCAAGAGGCATGGGGTTATTAACTTCATCAAGGGTTAGAGCGAATGAAGTTTGAATAATTAAAAATATAAACAGTAAAGTTTTTTTAATCATTTTTTAGTCTCCGTGGGGTTATTTGAAACATTTACTGTTTTCTTTTCATAATTTAGCTCATTTTTATCAACATTTTGAAAAGTTAAATCAAATTGAGCAACGTTTAAATTTTCAACTGTTTTTTTGCCTGCTAATCTGGTGAGTGCCAGTTGATATTTTTTTACTTCTTGTTTTAGTTTGTATTCTTCAATTAATTCTTCTTCCCATTGAGATGAAGCAATTGCAATATCTAAAGAATTATTTTTCTCCAGAGCCTGAGAATAATTTTTGTTATGCAAAAGTAATTGTTCTCTGCATTTTTTAAGTTTAGTTAGAGCACCTTTGTATTTAAAATAATCAACAATAATCTCATCTTGTAAATCTTCAATTAATGAAGCAAGCTCAATTGCTTCTGTATCTGTTATAGATGGATTTCTCAATTTTTCATTATTTTCTTTATTAATTAAACTTGTTGCCAATCTTCCTGCAGCATAAGCTCCTGATTGAATACCATAATTCATTCCCAAAAATGATGGCAATAAGGCAGCTCCTGAAATAATTGCGCTCATTGATTTAGCTAACATTGATGAGTGTATTCTTCTTTGATCTGCCGGAATTGCAAGTTTTTTAAGACAAAAACTAATCATGGGGTTGTTTGAAACAGTGGCATTCCAAAGATTTTCAATGTCTTGTAAATCAGCTTTTTGCTGTTCATTAATTTGATTTTGAGCGCTTAAGGTGTCATCTATAAATAATGAACCTTTAAGTGTTTCAACTTGTTCTTTATATTCAATATCAAAATCTTTAACTTTATCCAGCTCAATTACTTCCTGTGCTATTGTACAAGGAATTAGAGATAAATAAATCAAAAAAATTGATACAAACTTCCTCACCATAATAAAATATTACCATATAAAATTTATTATGATAATTTTACATGGTAATATTAATTTTTCTAAAAATTACAAATCCAATTTCTTTAAAGCACTCTGAATGCCATCAAACGCCAAAGATTTACCTAATGCGTTTTCAAAATAGTGTCCCCAGTTCTCTCTATTTTGAACCGAAGCACTGTTTATATCAGGCATGATTCCACCCAAATCTACAATATAATCACCTTTTTTTGTTCCTGAATTTAAATCGTAATGATATAAGCCGTACTGATTCATCCAATCAGTTAATTTCTTGCCTTTCGATTGAATTTTAGCATTATCAGGAATAAATTCGCTCATCATCCACATGGGTTGACTTTTATATTTGTATTTATCAATAGAATTGGATGTGTAGCCCACTGCATTTGCCATGAAGAATTTTGGAATATCGACAACGTTTTCTTTTGTGGCTTGTCTTGCAGTAGCTATTTCTTGAAAACCAGAATTAGCACCCATTAAAAGCGGATCTCCATATTTTTTGACTACAACAGAATTGCCTGTGTCATCAAAAATTTTATATACAGTTCCTATTGCACCGCCACCTATTTTTTCTGCTTTAAATTTTTTATCATCAATAGTAAAGCTTGAGTATTTCTTAAAATCGACATTATCTAAGAAATTTGTAATTGATTGCTGAATTTTATCTTGTTCTATTCCATCAAAAAGTTTTGGGGTTGATTCACAAATAAAAGCACTTCCTTTTTGCCTTAGAGAGTTATCGGCGGCTATTGCCATTTTCTCCGGAACATTAAATATTTCTGCTTTTCTAAAATCGGTGAATAAATTTATGCTAGAATCAAGAGTTAAATCCTTTGCTTCTGATAGTGTCTTTTTTTGCACTTCGTCAAGTCCTGGCTCTTGCGCTAATTCTTCCAAGGATATTCCGTATTTAAAAGCTATATTTTCACCTGATTTTAAAATATCAATTGGTTTATATTTAGCTTCTTCTTGTGCTTTAGCTTCCGCTTCTGCTTTTAATTTAGCTTCTGCTTCCTCTTTTGCCTTTTGTGCTTTAATTTCAGCTTCTTTTTTATTTTTTATTATTTCATCAATTTTATCTTTTTGTTCTTTAGATTTAAATTGAATTTCATCTGTTTGTTTTTTAAAATCTTCAATTGATAAATCAGAATTATTTGAAAGAAGATTTTTTAATTTTTCTTGTTGCGTTTTAGCAGAATTTTGAATAGTTGTTATATTAATTTTATCAACAACATTGTCTTTAATTTCAGTTACAATTTTTTCATCGTTAATTGTTTCATAAACTTTTTTAAAGCTTTTTTGACCTTCTCTTGTTGATTTTTTAATTATTCCATCAGTATATTCAAGTTTAATTTTATCGCCATTTTTTAATACATCATCAATAACACCTGTAAAATTAGAACCATCTTTTAATTTTGCAATGCCATCATTAAAATCAACATCAGCCAATTTGAATGCATTTTTTGCAATATCATCTAATTTATCTGTTTTCCCTGTTTTCTTTAGAGCATAAACACAACCTAAAACAGTTGCCACAGAAGCAGTTATTACTCCAATAGCTAAAGCAAGTTTAGATTTTTTGGGACTTTCTTTTTTAGTGCTTAATTCAACACTATCAGGTTTTAATTCTAAATTTGGGTTTTGAGAATATTGTTTATTGTTTGAATTATTTTTTAAATTATTAATATATGTTTTATTTGCATTACTTAATGATGACAATTTATCCATTAAAATATACTCCAAAATTCTCTATATATTTAAAAACAAATTTTTAGAAAAAATTGACAAAAATTGAATTTCTTGCAAGTCAATTTTTTTGTACGATAATAAAAGATGTAGTATTAACTAATACATATTAGAAGGAGAAACTATATGACAAAAGTTGCAATTAACGGTTTCGGTAGAATCGGAAGAAACACTCTACGTGCAGCTATCAGAGAAGGCATTTATGAAAAAATTGATTACGTTGCAATCAATGACCCAGGTTTAACTCCTGCAAATGCAGCTCATGTATTCAAACATGATTCAGTTATGGGCAAATTCGATGGTACTGTTGAAGTTGCTGAAGATGGTTTAGTAATCAACGGCAAAAAAATCTTATTCTTTGCTGAAAAAGATCCTGCTAACCTACCTTGGGCAAAATTAGGCGTTGAAGTTGTCGTTGAATCAACAGGTTTCTATACAGATGCTACTAAAGCTGCTGCTCATATCACAGCTGGTGCTAAAAAAGTTATCATTTCTGCACCTGCTAAAAACGAAGATAAAACTATCGTTTTAGGCGTTAACGATAAAGAATATGATCCGGCTAAACATAATATCATCTCTATGGCTTCTTGCACAACTAACTGCTTAGCTCCTGTTGCAAAAGTTTTAGATGAAAAATTCGGTATCGTTAAAGGTTTAATGACAACTGTTCACTCTTATACAGGTGACCAAAGAATTTTAGACGCAGGTCATAAAGACCCACGTCGTGCTAGAGCTGGCGCTCTAAACATTGTTCCTACAACAACAGGTGCTGCAAAAGCTGTTGCTCTTGTATTACCTCAATTACAAGGTAAATTAAACGGTTTTGCTATGAGAGTTCCTACTCCGGATGTTTCTGTTGTTGACGTTGTTGTTGAAACACAAAAACCTGTTACTGTTGAAGCAGTTAATGCAGCCCTAAAAGAAGCAGCTGATGGCAAAATCCTTTGCTACTCAGAAGAACCGCTTGTATCTTCTGATTACATCGGAACATCTCAATCATCAACTGTTGACGCTGCTTTGACTATGACAATGGGCGACAACATGGTTAAAGTTGTTTCTTGGTATGATAACGAAATGGGTTATTCAACAAGATTGGCTGAAACTACTTATATGGTTGCTTCTAAACTATAATTTAGTTTAAAAACAATTAAAAAGACCTGAAATTTATTTCAGGTCTTTTTTTATATAAAAAAATTAATTTAATAAATCAAAACCCAACAATGCAACACCAATCATGCCCGAGTAATTTCCCATTTTGGCATGGAATACTTTTGTTTTTGTTGTAACAGTTTTTGAATTAACAAAATCTTCAATTTTTTTTGTATCAACAAATTGCTCCATTGAGCCGGACAAAATAAAGCAATCGGTATCAAAAATGTTATTTAAGCCTAAAATTCCAAGTGCAATATCTTTTTGCCAAATATCAAGTGCTTCAAGAGCTTTTTTATCGTTGTTTTTAGCTTTTTCAATAACATCATAGGTGGTTATAGATTTATCATTAAAAATTTCTATTGCTGTTTTTCTTAAACCATTTCCGCTTGCATAAGCTTCAAAGCAATCATAAGCACCGCAGGTGCATAATCTTTTTTCATTTCTTTCCATCATAAAATGCATTTCACCTGCTGCACCTGATTTTCCTTTTAAAAGTTTGCCGTTTATTATTATTCCGCTTCCAACACCTGTTCCTAAAGTTAATGTTATTGAATTATCATAGTTTTTTGCGGCGCCTAGCTTAAACTCAGCGTATGCTGCTGAATTTGCATCATTTTCAATAAATACTTTTTTATTTGACAATAAAGAAAAATCAATGTCTTTATAGCCAAAAGGCAAATTTGCGGTTGAACCTATAACTTTTGTATTTTCCTTATTAACCGCCCCTGCTGTTGCAATTGCAATAAAATCAACATCATTTTCAGCTTCAGATACAATACAAGCTAAAGTATCAAAAATTTCATCTTTTGTTTTCGGTGTTTCGATTTTATGAATTTCATTTAAAAATTTACCGTTTTCATCAATAATCGCATAAGAAATTTTTGTTCCGCCTATATCAATTCCAAGTGCTTTTTTCATTTATTATCCTTTTCAACTTCCTTAAATCTTTTTGCAATTAATTGTGGTCTTGTAATTGCACTTCCTATAACGACAGCATCAGCACCATAATCAAAAGCTTTTTTTGCTTCATCTTTTTCCCAGATTTTTCCTTCTAAAATAGTAAAAATATTAAGATTTTCTTTTATTTTTTTAACCAGTTCAAAATCGGGAGTGTTGGGCATATTTTCAGTTTCAAGAGTATATCCGCTTAATGTTGTTGATACAATATCAAATCCTAGTTCATAAGCATTTTTTGCTTCTTTATAGGTTGCAACATCAGCCATCGCTAATTTATTATTTTGCTTAATATATTTTAATAAATCTTCTAAAGTTTCATTGTTTGGTCTTTTTCTCATTGTTCCATCAAGTGCTATTATATCAGCTCCTGCTTCAATTATTTTTTTGCAATCAGAAATAGTTGGAGTAATATAAACCAATTCTTTATAGTTGGCAGGAATTTTTTCGGGTTTTGTAATCCCGATTACAATACAATTTGGATAAAGTGCTTTTATATTTTTTATATCTCTTTGTCCTGCTAATCTTAGTGCATTAACATTGCCTAAATCAATTAAAGATTTAGCAAAAGCAATAATGCAGTTTTCATCATATAAAGGTTCATCTGGCATAGCTTGCAAGGAAACTATGATTTTGTTTTTTAATAAATTTAGTATTTCCATAAAATTATTATACTGCCAATTTAAAAATAAATTGTAAAAAATTGTGTAAAAAACACTTTTGCTATATTCTAAAAGATTGTTTTTTGTGAGAGAATTTGAGTAAAAAATTTATAATAAGGTGGAATTTTATGGAAAAAGAAGTAAGAGCAATTGTCCTTGCTGCAGGTAAAGGAACAAGAATGAAATCAACTAAGCCTAAGGTTCTCCATGAAATTTTTAATAAACCTTTGTTGGGGTGGGTAGTTGAAGCAATTGCAAGGCTGCATGCTAAAACTCAAAGCATTGTTATAATTGGTCATGGCGCTCCAACTGTTGAAGAATATTTAAATAAAAATTATAAATATGTAAAAACAACTCTGCAAAAAGAGCAATTAGGAACAGGCCATGCCGTTGCTCAAGCATTACCTTTATTACATGATTTTAGAGGAAATGTGATTATAATGTGCGGCGATACTCCTTTAATTTCAACAAAAACCCTTAGAAATTTTGTAAGATATCATAATGAAAATGCAGCTGATTTAACAGTTATGACAACTCTTTTTGATGATCCATACGGATATGGAAGAATTGTTAGAAATACAAAAGACGAGATTATAAAAATAATTGAAGAAAAAGATGCAGCAGATTCAATAAAAGAAATAAAAGAAGTTAATACCGGTGTTTATTGTCTTGATTGGGCAAAAATTAGAAAAGCATTCACCGAATTAAAAAACAATAATGCGCAAGGTGAATATTATTTGACAGATATTATAAAATGGGCAAGAGATAATACTTATAAAGTTTTAGGTTATGTTAATAAAGACAGCGATGAAATATATGGAATAAATTCAAGGCAAAATTTAGCCCACGCTGCTAAATTAATGAAAGATAGATATAATAAATATTTAATGGAGAAGGGTGTAACCATTGTTGATCCTGAGTCTACATATATTTCACCTGAAACAACAATAGATATTGATACAACAATTTATCCTAACACTTATATTGAGGGAAAAAACACAATTGCTAAGAATTGTAAAATTGGTCCCATGGCCCATATTAGAGGCAATTGTGAGGTGGGTGAAGGGTGTAAAATTGGTAACTTTGTTGAATTAAAAAATGCAAAAATAGCAAAAAATACCAATGTTTGTCATTTAAGTTATGTAGGAGATGCAATTCTCGGATCTAAAGTCAACATAGGTGCAGGTACAATTTTTGCAAACTATAATTCAATTACAAAAGAAAAGAAAATATCAACGCTTCATGACGGTGTTTCCGTTGGTTCAAATTCTGTTATTGTTGCACCTGTTGAAGTTGGAAAAGAGGCATTTATTGCAGCTTCAAGCTGTATAACAAAAGATGTTGAAAGCCAAGCTTTAGCAATGGCGCGCACTTCTCAAAAAGAAATGAAAAATTGGGTCAAAAATATGAAGGAGAAAAAATAAAATGAGCCTTGAATTAGAAACTGAATTAAAAGAAATTCAAAAAATTTTACCCACCCATGATATTAAACTTTTTTCAGGACGTTCAAATAATCCTCTTGCAGCAGAAATTGCGCAATATTTAGGAACAAGTTTAGAGCCTATTACTATTAAAAACTTTTCTGATGGTGAAATTTATGTTCAAATTCAAGACTCTGTTCGTGGTGATGATGTATTTATTGTTCAGCCAATATGCGACCCTGTTAATGAAAATTTAGTTGAATTATTAATATTATTGGATGCTTTTAAAAGGGCAAGTGCAAAATCAATTACAGCAGTAATTCCATACTATGGATATGCAAGGCAAGATAGAAAAGCTTCAGGCAGAGAAGCAATTACAGCAAAATTGGTTGCCGATTTATTAACCCAAGCAGGGGCAACAAGAGTTCTTGCAATGGATTTACACACAGGACAAATTCAAGGTTTCTTTAATATTTTGGTTGATCATATTTATGCAACTCCTGTTATTGTAAATTACGTTAAAAATATTGATACTCAAGGTTCTGAATTGGTTTGCGTTTCTCCTGATATGGGAGGAGTAAAAAGAACAAGAGCCTTAGCAAAACAAGTTGGCGCACCTATTGCAATTATCGATAAAAGACGTGATAAACATAATAGCGCAATTGCTTGCAATATCATTGGTGATGTTAAAGATAAAGTGTGCGTAATGTTTGATGATATTATTGATACGGCAGGAACAATTTGTGAAGCAGCAAGAATGTTGAAAGAACAAGGCGCTAAAGATGTTTATGTTTGCGCTGTTCATCCTGTATTTTCAGGTCCTGCTTTAGAAAGATTAGAACAATCTCCAATTAAAGAAGTTGTTGTTACAAACACAATTCCTTTAAAAGATTCTGTTATACCTGAAAAGATTAAACAAGTTAGTGTTGCTCCTTTGTTGGGTGAAGCAATTTCAAGAATACATGATGATAAATCCGTTTCATCATTATTTGGCTTTGAAATTGAATATAAAAAAGATTAAATATGGATAAAATAAATATTCAGCTTAATAATTTAAAAAATCAGGCATTAAAGTGCCAAAATTGCGGGCTGTATAAAACAAGAAAAAATGTAGTTTTTTCTGATGGATTTGAAAAAGCGCCAATTATGTTTATTGGTGAAGCTCCGGGGAAAAATGAAGATGAAAAAGGAATTCCTTTTATTGGTCGAGCAGGCCAGCTTTTAAGAAAATTTTTATCTGAAGTCGGGATAGGACAAAATGATTTTTATATTGCAAATACAATTAAATGTCGTCCGCCTAAAAATCGAAAACCGACGCAAATAGAAAAAAATGCTTGCAGGTGTTTTCTTGATAAACAAATAGAGTTTGTTAATCCTAAAATTATAGTTTTAGTTGGTTCAACTGCGCTTGAAAGCTTTGTATCTGATAAAAAATTAACGATAACAAAAGCAAGAGGAAATGTTTTTGAAATAGATAATAGAAAATTTATGCCTATATTTCATCCATCCTATCTTTTAAGGCACCATTCAGTTGAAGAAAATTCACCAAGAGATTTATTTAAAAAAGATTTATCTTTTATTAAAAATGAGGTTTTGAATAATGAAAATCATTAATTCAAATTTTCATTTCGGTGCAAATAAGATATCTAAAAAACAAGCTCAACATATTGATAACATAGTGCAAAAATCATCAAAGATAGATATAATTTGTCATGAAGCAACTGATAGAGATTCAGCTAATTCAGCTTTAGCAATGGCTGATTATATAGAGCAACAAGGTAAAAATGCTAGAATTATACTCTCGCAAGATATAAAAAGCTTAACTTTAAGAACGCAAAATAAAAACATATTACAAGCGATTAAATTAAATAAAGATGAAAAACCGGATTTGATTTTTTGTGTTGATTTTAGTCAAAAAAATAGAGTTTCAAAAAACGTATATGATTATATTCAAAAAGCAAATAAAATAGTTGGCTTTGATCATCATTTTGGTTGTGATGTTGTGGATAGTGATGTAGTACAAATTAATAAATCAAATGAAAAACCAATAAATAAAATTGCCTCTTTTTATATTGATACTTCTGCAAAATCTGCAACAAGTATTGTATATAGATTTTATGAGGCAATGAATAAAGAAATAACACCTGATGTTGCTTATAAGCTTTTTTTCGGACTGGTGAGTGATTGTTCTAAAAAAGGTCTTGTAGTTTGTGACGGCAATAAAGGCGTAATTAAAGTCAATAAAGAAATGAGCCAAGATAAAAATGCCTATGAAATATATGAAAATTTATCAAAAAAATTAACCTCTGATGAAATTAAATATATAGCAAAAAAAATTGATATAATGAGCTCATTATCAAAAGATGAAAAAGTTTTTAGTGATTCATTATATGATAGAGTAAAATATAATGATAACAACACTATTGCTTATGTTGAAATTTCTCCTAATGATGAAGCTTGGAATAAATTGGGCTGTGATAATTCAACAACAAGCACAATTTTAAATCGTTTCCGTCAGACTTTTTTAAAAAAATACGATAAAGTAAAAGCAGTTTTTGTTTTTTATAAGGCGCATAATGCTTATAGAATGAGTGTTCATTCGAAAGAAAATAACTTAAAACAATTTTACGATTATGCACAAAAAAATATAAAAAACATTGATTTTGCAATAGGCGGACATAATGACAGAGGGGGAGGTAAAATAAATACGACCGATGAAGAAATTTGCCGCAATTGGGCAGAAAGTATAATAAGCGTGGCTAGTGATTATTATAATTATTAAGTTTTGTATCAAGCAAGCGCAAAAGTTTTTACACAAAAAATTTTTTTGATATATTTAATAAGGCAAAATGATTAGCTCCTTGGAATTATTTTCTTGGATATAATTATATTTGTGTTAATATTTAATTAAAACAACGTAGTTAGTATTATAAGGATTAAATTATGGCTTTACCAAACGTAGCTTATTTTTCAATGGAAATTGCAATTGACCAATCCTTAGCAACATATTCAGGTGGCCTAGGCTTTCTTGCTGGTTCACACATGCAATCAGCAGGTTACTTACAAATGCCTATGGTCGGTGTTACTATGTTATGGTCTTTTGGTTATTATGATCAAAGAATTAATGAAAATGGCAATGTAGATGTAGCATACATTAGAAAACACTATGATTTCTTAACTGATTTAAATATTTCAACAACAGTTAAAGTATTCGGTGAAGATGTTATAGTTAAAGCATATAGGGTTGAACCTGAATTATTCGGAACTTGTCCGATTTATTTGTTAACAACAGATGTTGATGGAAACTCTGAATGGGCAAGAAAAATTTCTCATAAATTATATGATGGAGATGAAAAAATCCGTGTTGCACAAGAAACAGTTCTTGGTATCGGTGGCGTTAGAATACTTCAAGCAGTCGGCTATAACTTTGATTGCATCCACTTAAATGAAGGTCATGCGCTACCTGCTGCATTTGAATTATTAAGACAATACAATGGCGATCTTCAAGCTGTTAGAAGAAAGACTGTATTTACAACTCACACTCCTGTTCCTGCAGGAAATGAAGTTCACTGGGTTGACACATTGGTTGAAGCAGGTTTCTTTAGCGGATGTTCAAGAGAAACAGCTGTCGAATTGGGTGGCGAAAACTTCTCATTAACAGTAGCAGCTCTTAGAATGTCAAGAATTGCAAACGCAGTTTCACAACTTCATGGCTTAGTTGCTAATAAAATGTGGGATTGGGTTAAAGACAGATGTCCTATTAAAGCAATTACAAATGCTGTTAATCTTCATTATTGGCAAGACGAAAGAATAGCTAAAGCTAAATCAGACCAAGAATTGCTTGATGTTAAATATGAAATGAAAAAAGAATTATTCCAATACATTTCTGATACTCAAGGAAAACGCTTTGATCCAAACGTATTAACAATCACTTGGGCAAGAAGATTTGCAGATTATAAACGTGCTTGGTTAATTTTAATGGATGAAGACAGAATTTCTAAATTATTAAATGAAAACAAAGTACAACTTATATTTGCTGGTAAATTCCACCCAGACGATACAATGGGTAAAGAAACATTCAACAACATTCTTAAAAAATCATACAATATGAAAAACATGGTTGTATTACCTGGTTATGAACTTGGTTTATCTGCTAAACTTAAAAAAGGTACAGATATTTGGTTGAATACACCTACAAGACCTCTTGAAGCATCAGGTACTTCAGGCATGTCAGCTAATATGAACGGTGCTGTTCACTTCTCAATTTATGATGGCTGGACAGTTGAAGGTACTTTCCCAGGAATTAACGGTTATACAATTGAGTATCCGGGTCTTGATGATGATATTCCATGGCAAGAAAGACACTGGAAAGATCATAGATGTATGATGAATACTCTTGAAAACGAAATAATTCCTACATACTATGAAAATAAACAAGAATGGGCTCGTTTAATGCGTCAAGCTATGAGAACCGCTGAAGGATACTTTAATTCTGATAGAATGGTAATTGAATATTTCAACAGAATATATAAACCAATTGCTCACGGTGGTGTTCAAGAAGAAACAAACGGAAACAATTCTGCTTCTTTTGAAGCTCCAAACCAAGACGCATGGACATATTCAAATATTAAATAACCTTTTTAATGAATAACAAAAACCGGAGAGTAAAATCTCCGGTTTTTTAATTGAAAAAACAAATTTATTGTTTACTTGGTTTTGAAATCATATCAAAATCCAAACCTTTTGAAGCTAAAATAAAATCGCAAAGTTCTCTAACGGCACCTTTTCCACCGTTAAAATCAGAAATAAAGTTGCATATATTTTTTACTTCTTTGACTGCATCATAAGGACAACATTTTAAACCGACTTCCTTTAAAACACATAAATCTGGTAGGTCATCTCCCATATATGCAATTTCTGATAATTTTAAATTATATTTGTTAATAAGCTCATTTAAGGCTAGGATTTTATTTTTTTGACCCATATATAATTCTTTTATATCAATCATTTCCGCTCTTAATTTAACGGCATTATTTTCTCTTGCAGTAATAATTGATGTAATTAAACCTGCTTTTGATAACATTACAACTCCAAGGCCGTCTTTAGCATTATAAGTTTTAATTTCTCTGCCATCTTCTAAAAATGTTAAAGACCCATCTGTCATAACGCCATCTACATCAAATGCAATAAGTTTTATATTTTTTGCTATGGAACGTAATTCAATATTGTTGTTTTTCATGAAATTCTCCAATGTATTTTTAAAAATTATACATCAAAAGGACTAGTTTTATAAATTTTTAATCAAAAAATATATTCAAATGTCGTAAATTTTAATGTAGTTAAAAAAGAAAAAATATGAATACCGTAGAACAAATTAAATTGTCTAAAAACGATTTTATCGTTAAATGCAATAATTCCTCATTAAAATTTAAATATGTGGCACAAGATGAAAAATATATTGTTGACATTAGCAATATGAATTTAATCAACGCAACTAAAATCGCAATTTTGTGTTCAACATATTGTTTTATTAATGATTTTAAAAAGAAAATATGTTGGCTTGTGGCTGATGAAGAAATTAAAAAAGCAATCAACATTTTACGTCTAAAAAATATTGAAAGCGTAGTTTATAATGCAAATACAAATAGAATGGCAGTTGCATTGTGAAAATTCTAGACGGCATAAAACAAGAAAAAATTTATGGAATTATAAGAGAAGATAATTCTGAATTGGCTTATGAGCTTGCAAGAGCTTATATTGAAGGCGGAATAAAATTTTTGGAATTAAATGCACCATTAGATGTTGCTAAAAAAATTTCTCAAATAGATGATGTTATAGTTGCCCAAGGGGGGATAATTACTACTCAACAAGCTCATAAAGCATTGGAATATGGAGCAAGAATAATTGCAAGTCCGATTTTTCAGACAAATTTGGCTCGTTTTGCTTCATGCTATGAGACATTTTTAATTCCATCTGTTACAACTCCAAATGAGGCATATAATGCTTGGCGAAATAGAATGCCTTTAATAAAAATATATCCTGTGGCAGAAATGGGCGGAGTTGAATATATAAAAGATATGGTTAAACCAATGCCTTTTTTAAATCTTTTACCTTGCGGATTTGTAAAAATCGATGAGATAATGGAATATTTGAAAGTTGGCGCTTTAGCCGTCGGCGTTGGGCGCGAATTATATAATAAAAATAATTATGATGAAATTGTTAAAACTGTCCGTGAAGTAGTGGAAATGGTTAGATGAATTTTTTAGGTCAATAGCGGATTTTATCCGCTTTCTTTTTATAGCGTGTTTAACTTTTTGATAAATTACACAATAAATAGCGCTCAATTACACTATCTAATTGAGCACTATGTGATTTTATAAAATTACGCCATTATTCAGCTTTAGTTGTTTCTGGTTCTTCTGTTTCAATAGCTTTTGGTTGCTCACCTTTATATGCCTTAACTACATCAGCAATTTTAAGAGCAAGTTGTGCTACACTTGAAGCTATTAATGCGCCAGTTAATCCAATTGCTGCAGCACTGCTTTTTTTGATATTCATTGCTGCTGCTGTTAGCCCAATTTGTAGTGCTGACAAACCTACTGTACCTGCTAAAAATTTAGCGCCTGATTTATTGTTGCCGTTCATAAATTGTCCTAAACCCGCAATAAAAAAAGAACCCGCTGCAGGTGCTAAGCCGCCTGTTTTTCTTTCTGTTCTAACCGGTTGAGTATTGTTGCCTTTAAAAGAAACTGAATTTAATGCTGAAATTGACATTTAAAATTCTCCTTTTTGTATCGCCTAATAATTATACAACATTTATAAATTTATTTTATTGTTATATTTGTAGTGTTTTTTTACAAATGTTAATATATTAAAATTTTCATTTGTGGAGTTTGATATAATAGGGATACCTTTAACAATCGCTAATTAGTTAGTTTGCCGTTTTTTTTAATTATTGTCGATTAAATATAGTTATTAATAACAAAAGAAAAAGCCTTTTAAAATTTAAAAGGCTAAGATATCAAACACAAAAAATAACAAACCTGACGTAGTTTGAGCCTAGTGAGACTTCACTTGGCGAAAACAAGGAGGGCACAAGG
>CALUWJ010000026.1 GCA_944324455.1 Candidatus Gastranaerophilales bacterium
TTATCAATCTGTGATTTTTGCTCTAGAATAGTTGCCATAGTAGAATTCTCCTTTGTTGTATTTTACTATAAAAATGCTGTTTATGATATTTGCAGTGAAAATTCCAATATTCAGATATATGCATCAAATACAGCTAACATTAATAAAAACAGCCTCTTTAATAATGTAGCTACAAATCAATTTAGTATGAAATAAATATTAAGATGAAGTTAAAACGGTTCTCTCAGAAGGTCTTAGAATTCCTCTTTTTGTATCTTCTTGGTCTATAAGTTGAACCCGTGTCATTACTTCTTCTTCAGTAATAATATCGGTAATATTATTAATTAATCTCTCTTGCGATTCTTCATCATGATAATAGACTTTTATAGTGGCATTTTTATCCGCATCCAATATATGTTTCAATATTTTATGGTCTGATTCATCAAGGGAATGTCCAATTATGTGAAAGACGGGATTTGTGTTAGGAAGCTTTATTAACCTTAATAATTCCTGATACGGTTCTATTGTATTATATTTGTGTCTTTGGTTATGTTTTTGAAAGATATTAAAACATGGCGGGATATCTTTATTGCTGAAACTTTTTGTTCCTAAGACTAAATTAGAATCACCAGAAGAGTTTGCTTTTCCATGTACATAAGTTGTTTCAATTTTTAAATCCTTAGCAAGAGTATTACAATTATATTGATATAAACTTTCACATGTATTGGTATAATTAAAACTTAATACATAAAGCCTGCTTGTTTTTAATGTTAATTTATAACCAGAAGCAACTTGAGATTGCAAGCAAACATTTACATTTTCAATCAGATATTTTTCAAACTCTTTTGTGAACTCTCTGAGCTTATCATAGATAAGTCGTACCAAACTGTCAAAATCTTTAACAAAGTAATATATACTGGAAAAATCATTTGTTTCAAGTTCTTTATATCCACATTCATCTGTTTGACAATTATAATTTACAGGCTTAATAAATTCTGCAATATTGGAGAATTGAAAGTTAATTGCATCTTTTCTTATTACAAACATCACTGGAAAGCTAAAATTTGAATTTGCAACTGGTTGAAGTCTTGCAATATTTGCAATATTTGAAAGGGTTTCTATGACTGTCAGCATCTCTTCTTCTAGGTCAATCCAAGTTTTTCCAAGTTCATCTTGTCTAAGTAAGAAATGTTTCAGCCATATATTATCAATAAAAGTTGTTCCATATTTTACCGCCATAGGAATTCTTTTGTTATTTCGCTCTACGCAAAAGTCCAAAAAATCCTTATATGATGTTTTTAAGCCATGTGCAAGGTCAAAACCATTCCCTATAATCAGAATATCCATTCATATATCCCTAAAAAATTTCAACAATACTATTATACTACAAACGTAATCTCAACTCTTATGAGCACTTAAATCCTAAAAGATTTCTCATATTGTAATACTCCTGAGTCGACTGTTTCATTATTGATATTAATTCGCTATATAATATTTTTGTACTGTAGCTAAAAGGTTCCTGTTTTGGCACCTTATCGACATTAGTTTTCAACTTTTAACCCCAATGGGTATAGAAACTTTCACCAAGGTTTAGCAACCAATTTGTCTAAAAGCAAACTTCTATAATTTTTTAAATAAATAAAATAACAAAAAGAGGCTTATGCCCTCTTTTTGTTTAAAATATTTATATATCATTTTATGCCATTACATCAATAATGCCACCTGTTTGCATTGCCTTAATTGCACATTGTGCAAATTTATCAGAATTTACCGGAATTCTATCAGAAATTGGTCCAATTCCCATGGGGCCTTGTGCTACTGTATCATACCCAACATGAGTTGTTCCATCCGGATTTTTTCCAATATGAGTAATACTATATGGATTAATATAATCATTTCCAACTTTAACATATCCTGTTGACATCAATGGTTGCATAACAATCCTTTCTTATATCACACTTCACCATAATAACAAAACAAAAAATAAAAAAAATTGCCCAAATATTAAGCATTTATTAATTTATGTAAAATTATATAAAAATTTTTATTTGAGAAGCATTGTAGTAAATGAGTAACTATAAATTAAAAATTACACTATGCTTATTAACAACATCAATCCATTAAAAAACAATCCATCTGAACCAAAAAAAGGCTCAACCAACACTCAAACAAAGCCCTCAATACAAATAAAACGATATGATTCTGAAAAACTTATTTCAGATTTAGACATTCTTGCAATTCAAAACAAGCAATCAATTTCTTCTTTAAATGAAAGTTCTAAACCAACAAAAGAAGAAATTGAAATAAGAAAAAAAGAACTCACAAATATCAAAATTTATACGGGCAAAATGTAATCGATTTTGATGTGGCAGATTTTTTATCCCAATCAGATGATGAAACCTATGATTTAATATTACAACTTGCAAATATAAAAAATAAATATAATGTCAACACCTTTAATGGTTACGATATTATGGATTTACTTAGAATTGATAAAAAAGCCTGCAAAAGAGCTCTTGAATTGGCAAATTTAAAAAATGCAAATAATGAACCTTTATTTAACTCTGTTTTTTTCATTAAATATTTTACAACATTAAATGATGAAATATATAATTTAGCGCTTAATCTTGTTAAAACAAAAGATAAGAACGGAAAAAATATTTTTAGTCCGCCCTTAATAAGAATTATTACTGATTTAAATCCTGAAACCAGAAAAACAGCCATAGAGCTTATAAATTTAAAAGATTTAAATAATAATCGCTTGCTTTCTATCCAATGTTTTGAAGCAATAGCAAACGCAAAAGACGCTAGCATTTATGCCAGACTATTAAAAGCAATAAAAGACAACAATGTTAACCATAAAATAAATGAGATTAAATATAAACAATTACAAAATAATGCAGGTACATTAATTAAGCTAATATCACATATTGATGATTTCAGCAAAGGCACAGAAATTGATTTGACTTATATTATAAACCCTGATGGCTCAATAACAAAAGAAAGAATTGAAAATTATGATGCTAAAACAGCTAAAAGCTGGAATTCAAAAGGAAACAGCTCTTTTTTAGATAATCGTGATTTTTTCTTTGTTGATAATGAAAGATTTCAAATATTAAATTCGCAAATTGAAATAATTTATGATGAAAAAACAAAAGAACCAAAAGCTCAATAACATATCAAGAAAATATAAATTCAAACGGCTTTAATATAAAAAGATACTATAAAAAAGGAATTAATAATATTGATTATGAATATTCTTTTAAAATTACAGATGAAAACAAAAATAAAATTTTAGATACAAATATATCCTTCAAAAAAAATTCCGAAAAATTTAATTTAAAACACACAAATACATCAGGAAAAAATTATATAGATTATTTTTCTCAAACAGGAGGCAGCGGTTCAACTGGTCTATCAGAATTAATAGCAGAAACAAACATGCTTTTAAATACTTATGGCTGTCAATATGAAATCATAAAAGATAGAGCTCAATTTCTTGTTCAAAATTTTCCTAAAACAATAGCATATATTGCAACAAAATTTAATTTAAATATGGTTTAATTATTATTACAAAAAATCAAACAATAAAAAAGGGCGAAAGCCCTTTATTAAACTTTCTAAAAATTTAAGAATATTTTTTTGCTTTTAATGCTAAAATTTTATTTTAAAGAACTATCTATAAATGAATAAACTTCTTTATTTAAAATTCTTTTGGCTCTCGTTATAGGGTCAAATTTTGAAGAATTAAGTACCTCTGTACTTACTGTATATGCTTCAACTTCATTTTGAGCTTCTTTTTTAATCCAACCTTTAATTGCGTTTTCCATATCAGCTTTATTTTTACCTAAATTAACTGAAATAATTTCAGCAATTGTTGAAATTATATTTTCAAAATCTGAATTATCAACAGATTTTTTAATATCAAATTTACCGTCCATAATAGAACTCAATACTCTATTAACTTGCATTTGATTACTGAAAAGTTCTTCTTGACATATTCTTGTCATTTCATCCATGGCTTGTTTTGCCATTCTGGCTATAATTGTTACTTCATTAGGATCTTGAGTGTATTTTAAAATTCCATAATAATCATCATCTTGTGCCCTTTGCAATACATGTGTATATTCATGTGCCAAATTTGCAACAAAATCTGTTTTTTCTTTTGCAACAAAAGGCATATTTCCAAGATAAATATTTGCCATTTTTAATTTATAATCATACCCGTAAAGAGGCATCATATGTGCAATAGCTGCTCCTACACACATGTTTTTAACCGGACATTCATCTAGGCTTTTTATTTCAACAGGAACAGGTGAAGTCCTATTAATCATTTCACCTAAATCCGCATAAGAAAATTCGCTGTCTCTAAATTGTTTTAAGATTTTTTTTCCTAAACTTAATCCTGATAAAACATTTTCAGAAAAATTATTTTGTAATGGTTTCTTTTTACCCGAAAAAGAAACACTGTCATATTTTAAAGTTTTATCATAAGCAGCATATCTGGTTTTATTATTATCTTTATTGTTTACTTTAGGCCTAAAAGCACAATTTATCGGGGAAATATTCATTTTTAAACATCCTTTCTGTGCCTATATAAAACAGATAAATTTAATTTATTGCTAAAAATTTAAAATACAATATCATTAATCTGCTTTTTTAACCAAGAAGACAGAAAAAATATTAAAATTGCTAAAAGCAATAATATCATAATTAATTACAGCCGTTACAAAAATTAAGCAATAAAAAAAGGGCTTTCGCCCTTTTTAAACTTAAACATATTTTTTAAATACAATAGAAGCATTCTGTCCGCCAAAACCAAACGAATTAGTTAAGGCATATTGAACATCTTCTTTTATTGCTTTATTAGGTACATAATTTAAATTAGCAACCTCTGGGTCTTGATTTACAAGATTAATCGTAGGGGGAATAATTCCTTCTTTTAAAACCTTAACACAAACCATTGCTTCAGCAGCACCAGTTGCGCCAATCATATGACCATGCATTGATTTTGTTGAAGATACTTTTAATTTTTTATTTGTATCTAAATCCCCAAAAAGTTTTGCAATAGCTTGCGATTCAGCTATATCTCCAAGATGAGTTGATGTGCCATGGGCATTTATATAACCAACATCACTTGGTTCAATTCCTGCGTTTTTAACTGCTAATTCCATTGATTTAGCAGCCCCTGCGCCTGATGGGTCAGGAGCAACCATATCATAAGCATCCCCTGTTTGACCATAGCCAACAATTTCAGCATAAATTTTAGCGCCGCGAGCTTTAGCATGTTCTAATTCTTCTAAAATTAAACAAGCTCCGCCTTCACCCATAACAAAACCATCTCTATCAATATCATAAGGTCTTGAAGCATGTTCTGGGTCATCATTTCTTCTTGATAAAGTTCTTGCTGTTGTAAATGCACCAATACCAATATGTGTCATAACAGCTTCAGAACCGCCTGCAATAACAACATCAGCATCATCAAATTGAATAGAACGAAAAGCATCCCCTACACAATGAGCACTTGTAGCACAAGCTGAAACAACTGCCTTATTTAAACCTTTTGCACCATGGCGCATAGAAACACGACCCGCAGCCATATTTAAAATAAGCATAGGTATTGTAAAAGGTGAACATTTTGTCGGTCCTCTATCAATAATTACTTTGTGTTGTTTTTCAAAAGTATCAAAACCGCCTGCGCCTGAACCCATTATAACCCCAACTCTATATGGGTCTTCTTTTGTCATATCAAGCCCTGAGTCTTTAACTGCTTCATCAGAAGCTACACAGGCAAATTGTGTAAATCTGTCCATGCGGCGCATTTCTTTAGAATCAAGAAGTTCTTTTTCTTTAACTTCATCTTCAAATGTTGTTGCTTCTCCGCCAAAAGTAACAAGATGACCCTCAAGAGGCATTCTTGTAATTGTTTTAATACCTGATTTACCTTCAATTAAAGAGTTCCAAAATTTATCAACTCCACAACCGAAAGGGCTAACTATACCTAAGCCGGTAACGACTACACGTCTTTTGTTCATAATTCTCCTCAATTATTGTTATAGCTATTTAAAAGACTGCAAAAAGCTTAACTCCTTGCAGTCTTAAAACTTATTTAAAAAGTATTACACCTTAATTATTGGTGAGCTTCGATGTAAGAAACTGCATCTTGAACTGTTGCGATTTTTTCAGCATCTTCATCAGGAATTTCGCAACCAAATGCTTCTTCAAAAGCCATAACTAATTCAACTGTATCTAATGAATCAGCACCAAGGTCAGCTGTGAAAGAAGCTGAAGGTGTAACTAAGCTTTCATCAACACTTAATTGATCTATTACTACTTTTTTTACTTTTTCTAAAATTTCTGTACTCATTTTTACCTCAAATTAATAATACTAAACTTTACATGCTCAATTATATAAGGCACAAAGTATTTTTGCAAATTTATTTACAATTATTTAAGCTTTAGTAGCCAATTTATGCGGTTTAAAGGCATTTTTTTATGTAGTTTTGTAAATTAAAATGTTTTTAGGCCTGATGTTGCAGTATCAAGAGTTTTTTCTCCTGCTTTAGAAAAATCAACAACATAACTTGACGAATTATTTTCTTTTAAGATTTCTTTGATTTTACCGACACCGAAATTACTATGAAAAACCCTTGTGCCTATGGGCAATAAGCCAATTCTATTTTCAAACGATGTGTTTACATTTGAAGCCTTTTCTTTTGCTTTTGCAATCATATCTTTAATATTTACTTTTGGTTTTTCAACATCTTCTTTTTGTTTTTTTACAACATGGGCATTAACTGTTTTATAGTTAATTTTGGGTTGTTCGTTGGTTGTTGAACTTATTGAACTTTTAATTTTAGCTATTGAACTTGCTAAATTATTGTTTGTTGATTGAGCTTTAGCTGAACTTTGCTTAATTCGAGCCAATGATGAAGCAAAATTATTTGTTGTTGAAGATGATGAAGATATTGAAGATGTGCTTTTCTTTTCTTTAATTTTTGAAACGGTAGCAGAAAAGCTTGATTTATTAGCACCATAGGCAATTTGTTTTTGACCTTCTTCTTCAATTAAATTTGACGGGATTTCATCCAAAAATCTGCTTCTTGGATTTGATTGAAAATTTCCCCAAACTTTTCTTTGCTTTGCATGGGTTAAAAATAATTTTTCTTTTGCCCTTGTAATACCAACATACATTAATCTTCGTTCTTCTTCAAGCTCGCTATTTGTTACCCCAAAAGCTATACTTCTGCCATGGGGGAAAATTCCGTCTTCCAAACCTATTAAAAATACTATTGGAAACTCTAACCCCTTAGCAGCATGGAGCGTCATTAAAGTAACAGAAGGTTCATTTTTTTCTTCTTTATCTATTTCATCAATATCAGATACAAGCGCCACTTGAGATAAGAAATTTCCTAATATTCCAAGGTCATCCTCGCTATCAAGCGCAAAATCATCTTCTTCAAATTCTTGAACAACGTTAATAAATTCTTGCAAGTTTTCCAATCTTGATTGATTTTCAACATTATCATCCTGCCTTAATTGGGGGCTATATCCTGTTGCTTCTAAGATATAAGCTACATATTCAGATAATTTCGGATAATTTTCCTGACAAGATGTAATTTGCTCAATGGTTGTTAAAAAATTCTGCAGTTTAGCTTTTGTGCCTGAATTAATATCTTCAATTTTATCTAAGTGCTTTAAGCTTTCATAGATACTTATCCCATTTTCATCAGAAAAAGCAGCTAATTTATTAATTGTTGTATCACCTATTCTTCTTTTTGGTTCATTAATAATTCTTCTTAGAGCTTGAGAATCATTATGATTATAAATTAATTTTAAATATGCAATAATATCTTTGATTTCTTTTCTATCATAGAATTTTAATCCGCCTACGATTTTATAAGGGATTGAATAGCTCATTAAAGCTTCTTCAATTGAACGAGACTGGGCATTTGTTCTATATAAAATTGCAATATCATCTTTTTTAGCGTTTAAATTTTCAATTTTTCTTGCAACATATCTGCTCTCATTATAGTCATCTTGAGCTTCATAAAGTGTTATTTTTTCGCCATCACCTTTATTTGAATACAGGTTTTTTTCAAGACGTTCTTCGTTATTTTTAATTACTTCATTAGCAGCTTCTAAGATATTTCCTGTTGAGCGATAATTTTGTTCTAATTTAATTAATTTTGTATTTTTATAATCCTTTTGAAAATTTAAAATAATCTTAAAATCAGCACCACGCCAAGAATAAATTGATTGGTCAACATCACCAACTGCACACAATGACCCTATTTTATCTTTTGAGCCATCGGAAGGATAGAGCATATTAATTAAATCATATTGAGCTTTATTTGTATCTTGAAATTCATCTACTAAAATATGCTTAAATCTATCTTCATATTTTTTTCTAATTTCTTCATTTTCTTTTAATAAATTAACGCTCAACATCAACATATCATCAAAATCAAGCGCATTATTAAGCGCTAAGCACTTTTCATATTCATAATAAATTTCTGAAACTTTTTGAGTATAATAATCACGAGCCAAAGTTGCATAAGTATATGCATCTTGCATTTTATTTTTAGCATTTGAAATTGCTGCTTTAATTGATTTTATTTCAAATGATTTTTCATCAATATTTAATTTTTTCAGAGCGTTTTTAATAATCGTTTTAGTATCAGTATCATCATAAATAACGTAATTATTATCCCAGTGCCTGCCGTCTTTTGTTTTATAATTTTCTAAATCTCTCCTTAAAATTCTTCCGCAAATATTATGAAAAGTGCCTACCCACATTCTTTTTACAACATTTTCACCAATATAGTTAGATAATCTTTGCTGCATTTCTTTAGCTGCTTTATTAGTAAAAGTTACTGCTAAAATATCATTAGGACTAACGCCTTGAGATACCAAATATGCAATTCTTGAAGTCAAGACTTTTGTTTTACCTGAACCTGCACCCGCTAAAACTAATATTGCACCATTTTTTTCAATTACCGCTTCATTTTGTTCATTGTTTAAACCCTTTAAAAATTCAGGCATAGTTTGCATAATTTTGTTAAGACTCCCCATAAAATATTTAGATATTCCCAAAAGGGTGGAAATATGTTATTATTATACAAGAAAAATTTTAAAGGAAAAAAATAAAACATGGAAGAAAATTTTGAGAAACAAAATCAGCCATCGATTATGGTTCCCTTAGAAGACATGGATAAAGTAGAGCAAAAAGACGGCGAAGATTTTGACGCTCTGGCACAAGAATTAGCAACAATCAGACAAAGTGCAAAAAAAATAGCTATCATTGGTTCAAGAAATCTTACAATTACTCATCAACAAATTATTGAAACTTTAACTACAAGCCTTGTAATGCAAGGTAATACAATAATCACATCAGGCGGTTCATCAGGTACAAATGCCGCAGCTATTAGAGGTGCGCTAAAAGCGAACCCTGAAAAATTAAAAATTATTCTTCCTCAAACAATTGGTCAACAACCATCTGATGTTCAAGATCAATTAATTGGCGTTCCCAATATCGTAGAACATCCGGATAGAGCAATGATGACATTAGCTGACGCTTCTCGAATTTGCAATAGAGAAATTATTTCTCAATGTCAACAATTAATCTGTTTCTTATCACATTCTTCAAATACTTTACATAAAGCTGTTGAATTTGCAGAAGAATCACATAAAGTTGTAACAGTATTTTATTTAGATTAATATAAATAAATTTGTATTAATTTTAAATATGAAGATAAACAAGCAATTCAAAAAGCACTAAATAATATTTAAAACGATAAAACCCCGAAATTTTCGGGGTTTTTCTATGAAACTAAAATCTATATTTTAATTAAATTTCGCTATCTTCATACCAAATCATAGCATAAGCGCTATCAACAGAAGAATCTAAAACTGCTCCATATTTAGAATATTCAGCATTGCGATTTTTTGCTTGAGGAGTAAATGCCTTAACTAAAAGTGCACCCAGCGCTGCTATACCCGCACCAATTCCACCATATTTTAAAATTGAACGGTTAGCGCTGCGAGCATTAATTGCTGCAGAAGAAACAAAAGAATCAACTGATTCTTTATTTATTATTTTTGTTAATTCCGCTTTAGTAGGCACAACATAACGAGCGGCAGCACCAGCTGCTGCACCAATTGCTGCAGGAAGTATTACACTGTGATTATTTCTTTTTGGCTCTGCCATTGTAATTGCTTTAACTGTCATAATCTTCACACTTTCTACACTAGATAATCATGCCAAACCGCCCATTAGACTCAGGCACTAACTTTTACTCACACTCGATTTGGTCAAAAAAAAATTAAACCAATCTATTTTAAAAATTTTCCAATCCCTAACTGATTTTCAAATTTTTTCTATTGTATCACATGAAAAAATGTTTGTCAACACTATAAAAAATTTTTTTTCAAAAAATTCAAAATTTTTTGCGTTTTTTCTTTATTTTCATTTATTAAATCAAGTTTTTGTTCTCTTGATAAGGTCTTTTTTATTCTATATTCTTCTTTTAGGGCTGATGATTTATCGCAAAATTCATCAACATATACAATTTCTTTTGGTTTATGGATTTTTGTATATTTTGCACCTTTTTTATTTTTATGAAGCTCAAAACGAGCTAAAACATCCTTAGCAATTCCGCAATACAATGTATTATCAAATGTTTGCAGTATGTATAGATAAAATTTCATCCAAAACTTCCAAAATTTCTTTTTCTGTTTCTAATGTAACCAAAGCACTTCGATATTTTGAGGCATTTCTTGTTGAAGAAATATAGTAATTATAAAATTTCCTCATAAATTTTATGCCATTTTTTTCTCCCATATGCTGAACTTCAAGGCGCAAGTGCTCTTTTAGCATTTCAATTTTTTGTATTAAATCAGGCTCAGGAATAATTTCTTTTGTTTCAATATATTTTTCAATTCGATATGGTAAAGTAAAATCTCCCATTATGCCCCTGCCTATTGAAACACCTTTTGCTCCTGTCATTTCAATACATTTTTTAGCGTCTTGAATTGTTTTAATATCACCATTTGCAAAAACAGGAATAGATAATTCATCAACTAAAAGTTTAATTTTAGACCAATCAGCACTCCCTTGATACATTTGTGAGCGCGTTCTGGCATGGAGCGTCACAAAAGAAACCCCTGCTTTTTCTAATGCTTTTGCAAATTCAATATAATTTTCTTCTTGAGTTGTCCAGCCAAGGCGAAATTTTGCGCTAATTGGAAGCTTTGTTGCTTCTTTAATAGATTGAACAATTTCACAAGCTAATTCAGGTGTTTTCATCATAGCGGAACCGTCTCCTGAAACAACAACCTTTTTAACAGGACAACCGCAATTTATGTCAATCATGCTTGCATAAGGCGCTACAATTTGCGCTGCTTTTGTCATTTTATCAATTTTATGACCTACAAGCTGAAAAGATAGCGGATATTCAAATTCTTCAAATTTAATTATTCTTGGGTTTGGATTATTGCAAAGCATTTCTGATGAAATCATTTCCGTTGTCATAAGGCACTTAGAATTATATTTTCTAATTAATCCTCTAAAAACAACATCTGAAATCCCAGCTAGTGGAGCTTGAATTACTTTAATATCATCTATATTTATTTTTTTATTTACTGCTTGCATTTAATTGATTTAAATAATCTTTCAGTTCTTTAATTCTTGAAGTACAAAATTCTGTCATTTCATCTTTTTCATTGTTTTTTGTTTTTAAGCTCAAGAATTTTTCATAATATCCTATTGCTTCTTTATAATTTTCAGTATTATCTAAATTAAGAGCTAATGAATAATAAGCATTTGAAAACTCAGGGTGTTTTGAAATAAGCATTTTATATTGTTTTATTGCTTCAGATGTTTTTTTAAGTTCATCTAAATTTAGTCCCTTATAATAAATTGCATATTCATCATCAGGCTTTTGAGATAAAACTTTATTTATCAATGATAAAGAAGCATTATAATCGCCGTTTTCATATTTTTCTATTGCATCATTTAATGAATTAGAATATTCATTTTCTTCAATTCCGGCTAAAATTTCTTTTGCGCTTTGATTAGTTTTATCTAGGGCTAAAAGCTTATTTGCGCTTAATTTAGCGTTTACATAATCATTTAAAGTATAATAAGCATAAGCGCTATTTTCAAGAGCTTCTTGATTATTCGGCTCTTTTGCTAAAATTTCAAGATAATATTTATTGGCGTTTTTATAATCATTTAATTGCCAATAGCAGCTCGCAATTGCCATTTTAACTTCTATTGTTTGAGATGGTATTTTTAAATATTCGTTTATTGCTTTTGAATACTGCTTTTCATTAAATAATTTAGTGGCAGCATCAAATTGAGAGCCGATTGAATATTCTTTAGCGTCAGCTAAATAGTTTTTTAATTCAGAGCTGTTTGGTAAAACCAATAAGCCTTGCTGACAAATTGCACTTGCTTGAGAATAATCTTTTTTATCTATATATATTTGAGCAAGGTTAATATAAACCTCCTCTTTAGATGGGTTAATACTTAGTGCTTTTTTATAATATTGAAGTGCTTGAGTGTAATTTTTGTTTTTATGAAGTTCAAGAGCATAATTAAATTGAGCTTCATAGCTGTTTGGATTTTTTTGAGCTTTAGTTAATAAATAATTTTGAAGTTTTTCACCTGAAAAATGATTTAAAATTATGTTATCTGCGCTATCTTTTGCTTCTTTGTCATTTGGATTTAGAGCTAAAATTGCTTCATATTGTTTTAGCGCATTTTCATATTGACCCATTTTTTCATATAAATCTGCTTTATAGTTTAAAACCTCTTGATTATTAGGTTTTTTAACTAAAAGTTTATCGTAAGTATTTATTGCTTCAGTATAATTTTTTTGTTGAACATACAAAGAAGCTAAATTATATAAAATTGTTTCATCCGAACTATCTAATTGATATGCTTTTAAATATTGAGCTTTAGCGTTTTCAAAATTTCCTTGTTTTTGATAAATCGCTCCTAAATTAACATAATTTTGCGCATCATTTGGATTATTAACAATATTTTGTGTCCATTTATTTTCTAATATTTCTAATAACTCAGGGCTATTATCGCCATATTGCAAGGCTAGGTTATATTGTTCCATGCTTGCTTCATAATTCTGCGCTTCATCAAGCATAACCCCATACATAAAATGCAATTTAGGGTTTTTAGGGTTGATATCTATTGCTGTTTTATAATAATCCATTGCAATAGCTAAGTTATTAAGGTTTTTATAGATATTTCCAAGATTTTCATAGGCAGTTTCTTTATATTGCGTATTTTTTAGTTGAATATAATCATAAGCACTTGCTGCTAAATCGCCTTGCGCTCTTAATATTTTGGCATTTTGAAGCCTTGAAGCAGGATTTTGAGCAACATTTAATCTTTTTTCTATGGATTCAATTTCTCTTTGAGCTGTTGAAGCTAAAGAATTTAAAGTTGAAGTTGTTGCGCTGTTTGTTTTCCAATATTTTGCATAAAATAGAGAGCTTTTATAATCATTTAGGGCTTTTTTTAATTCTTTTGTAGTTTCTCTATAATATTGTGCTCTTGCTAAATATGCGCCTGATAGAGCACTTTGGGTTGTTTCATCATAAGGAGAAAATCTTAATACTTTTCTAAATTCATTTATTGCAGAACTGAATTGTTGATTTTTAAGATATTCCATACCATTTGAATAATATGCGCTATATCTTTGAACATCTTGCTGAGAATATTCGTCAGCGAATGCGTTATAATTCATTGATAAAAATAAAAACAAAGATAGTGCAATTATTGTTCTTTTTTTCATAGATAAAACCCTTAATTGTTATTTTTTTATTATACAACAATAAAATTCTTGTTTAATAGTCATTTTGGCGGATAAGTAATTTTAGAGTATAATAATTCAATGAATATTATAAAAAATATTTTTTTAAAATTAATTAAAGTTTATCAATTTTTTTCTAAATTCACGCCAAAAGTTTGTATATATGAACCCACTTGTTCAAGATATATGTATCAAGCAATTGAAAAATTTGGCTTATTAAAAGGGTTTTATTTAGGAGTTAAAAGGATTTTAAGGTGTCACCCTTATCATAAAGGCGGATATGACCCGGTGCCTGATGAATTTCATTGGTAAATTATTGAACTTTTTTTAGAAAAAATGCTATAATTCAAATGTGAGATAAGGATAGAAATTTATGAAATACGAATACGGATTAGATATAGCTGAATTAGAAAAAAGAACATCAAAAGATTATCTTGTAACAAAAAAAATGCTTGATGTTGATTCTATTGAATTTTTAAACCTAGAAGACGGAGATAAAAAAGCTTTATCATATCTTGTTAAGGCTGCAAGAATAATTGAAAAAATTAACATGCAGCTTGATTCACATCATAATTTGCCTTTTAAAAAATTTTTAGATGAACAAATTAAAAAAGGAGATAAACAAGCGGAACTGACAAAAATTCTTTTTGACGCTCAAAAAGGGATTTTTGCTCTGGATTGCGAATCTAATCTTATTAAATTAGCTAAAGGTTTAAATAAAAAACAAGGTAGAGGACTATATCCTGATGATTTATCTATTGAAGAATTTCATCAAATTTTAATTAAAATGATTGAAGAAGGAAAAATTGAAGAAGTTAGAAAAATCCTAAATCAAAGAAGCGTTGTTGAAAGACAAGGAAAAGAATTAAAAGCTATTGATTATGTTGATAAATTTCAAAATGATTTTAAAAAAGTAGCAGAATTATTATTAAGAGCAAGTTGTGTATCAACTTGTATTGAATTTAATGAATTTTTAAGGCTTCAATCGCAAGCACTTTTAGTCGCCGATCCTATGCTTGACGCTTATGCAGATAGAAAATGGGCGTCTTTACAAGATACGCCTTTGGAATTTACTATCACAAGAGAAAATTACAGCGATGAAATGACAGAAACTGTCTTAGAAAATGAAACTTTAGCTAAATTATTAAAAGAAAATAATATTGAAGTAATTTCAAAAGACTACTTAGGGGCACGCGTTGGAATAGTTAATAAAGAAGGAACTGATTATATTTTAAAAGTTAAAGATTATCTTCCTTTAATGGCAGATTATATGCCCTATAATGAAGAATACAGTCAAGTAATAGATGGCAAAAATAAAATTTCTCAAACTATGGTGGATGTTGATTTAGTGGAAGTTGCAGGAGATGTAGGCGCATTTAGAGCAGGTATAACATTAGCTGAAAATCTTCCAAATAACGATAAATTATCCCTAACCATAGGCGGTGGAAGAAGAAATGTTTATCATAGACAAATTCGTTTTGTAACAAGTGAAGATGCTAAACAAAAAATCCAAGAAAGATTGGATAATACCTTAGAAAAAGAATTTCATAAATATTATGATGATACAATGGATCATCCTTTTACAATAGGCCATGAAAACGGTCATTCTTTAGGACCAAAGTCAGGTTGCGAAGCACTAGGAAAATATAAATCAATTATTGAAGAAAATAAAGCAGATATGGTTTCATTAGCTATGCTTGATGTATTAACAGATGAGGGACTTTATACTAAAGAACAAAGAGATAAAATAATTGTAACTTTTGCAGCAGATAGCTTATTAAAATCAAAACCAGAGTTAACCCAAGCTCATAGGGTTAGAACGGTTATGCAAAATTATTATTTTATTCAAAATGAAGCTATGACAATATCTAAAGACGGTTTTTTATCTGTTGATATCGATAGAATGGTTTATATTGCAAGACAAATGCTCGGTGAAATTATCAGAGTTCAATTAAGTAATGATTTTTCGATTGGCGAAAAATATGTTCTTGATAATTTTATTTGGACACCTGAAATGGAACTTGTCGGAAAGAAATTAAGAAAAATATCAAAAAGATTAAACGGCAAAACAGAACAAAAACTTGCTGATATGCTCTTTGAAGAACAAATCTAATATCAAAACACAAAACCCCAAACGAGCGAACTTTAGTTTGCGGGGCAAACTTAGTGAGCGAAGTTTGGGGCAGTGGTGTGTGCAGCTCGTGACGGCAGTCCGTTGAGGACTGGCGGACAGAGCGGATACCGTACCTGACGTAGTTTGAGCCTAGCCAGACTTGGCTTGGCGAAAACAAGGAAGGCATAGGTGTGTTCCAAGAACGCCGAAGCGTTGAGCTTTGGCGTTTGAGAAACCGTACCCAAACAAACGAGCGAACTTAAAAGCGTGAGCCGTGTGTGAAAACAAAAGCAAGTGTTGAACTTGCTTTTGTTGTAACCTTACGAAACCGCCGTAGGATAATTGAGCAAACGAACGACAGCGAAGCGATAGTGAGCCTTGCGAAATACCCACAGGCGGAAAAGCGTGAGCCGTGTGTAAAAAAGACAAGCGTTGAGCTTGGCTTTTTTACCTTACGATTGCGACGTAGGATATTGAGGCTGTTTGGCGACTTTAGCCAAACAGAGCCGAAATACCCACAGGAGCGATAGAAAAACATAAAACCCCAAACGAGCGAACTTAAAAGCGTGAGCCGTGTGCGAAAATAGATTAGGCATGTTGTACCTAACAAAATTGTTTCAATCAACTAATGCTTTTAAGCAATTGTTCACTT
>CALUWJ010000027.1 GCA_944324455.1 Candidatus Gastranaerophilales bacterium
AAACAAGGTTTTCAAGAAACTCACAGACTAAAAAACTTTTTTATTGATAACTACCCGCACCCAATTTTTGAAAATGAAAAGCAGTTGGTAGATATGATTTATTTAAAGAAAATTTTGTAATATTCCAACCTTAAGAAAAAACTTCCGATTTTGTTTTAAAATTTTTAAAATTTTGCGGAACTGGACTATTCCGAAATAATCAAATTATCCGTACACTTCAAAATTGGTGCGTAATTCAGCTATATTAAGAAAATCTCGATCTATCCGTACAGTCCGAAAAAAGTACAGTTCGGCAGTTTGATTTTTTGGGAATACTTAAAATTCCGACCTGAAAACGCCCACACAGAGCGACCTAAGCCAAAATAATCAAAGTATCCGTACAAATCAATCTGGTCGTTAAATTACACAAATCAATCTGGTCGTTGTAAAGAGTCAGTTAGTTTGAGAATTCTCAGACACAAAATGAGAATTTCTTATTTTATATAAAAATAAGTAGGAAAAATTCTAAAACCAACTGATAAAATTCTCAAGGTAAAAGATAAACATTCTCAACCTTAAAAATAAATTAATTCTAAATATAGACACATAGGTAATTTCTATTAACCTAGTCTTGATAGATAATATTTATTATTTATATAACTTTAGTAAGGGAATTATGCCTAAAGAAACATGGCTATCAGTAGATGAAGTTTCTCAATTAAGCGAAGAAACTAAAGAGACGGTTAGAAGAAAATGCAAGCGTGGAGAATATGTTGCAGTCTTTGAAAAACAAGGGAAATATAAAAATTATTTTATTTCTTTAGACTCTCTGCCATTAGAATTCAAGCGAAAATATTATAAGCAAAAAGAAGATAATAAAGATTCAAAGTTTTATAAAAAAGCTCCCGCTTGGGCAAAAAAACAAGCAAGTAAATATCTTGAACTTATTGAATTAACTCAAGGTATGAAACACAAAGAGATTGTTGAATTTCTTGAAAATTGGAACAGAGAAAACCCTGATAAAAAATCCAGTTATTCTGCATTGTGCAAGGCAAAAGTTAAATTTAAACAATTTGGAAAAGATGCATTATTATCTAAAAAAGGGTTGAAAAATAAAGAATATCGTATAAAACCTGAATATTACGAGTATTATAAAAATCTGTATTTAAGTTCAAATGCCCCTTCAATTTATAATTGTTGGTTTAAAACATTGGTGTATGCAATTGATAAAGATAATGTTGCAGTTGCTAATTTCCCAAGTGAAAAGACTTTTGACAGATACTTGAAAAAAGATGTTAGTCCGGCATTGATTGAGTACTTAAGACATCCTTGCGACAAAGTTTTGGCAAAAGATTTATCAAATCTTGAAACAAATGAATGTTGGTGTGTTGAAAGTTATCAGTTTGAATTTCCTGTCAAATTTAAAAAACAAACTTTTTATCCTTGGATAACAGTAGTAAAAGACCTTAAAACTTCGAAGTGGCTGAGTTATTTTGTCTATCATAGCTTGATAGAAATAGACCATATTTTTCAAGCAATTTATTATGCTCTTATAAAATACGGTGCACCAAAAGAAGTTATTATAAAAAATACACATTTTAAATCTTACATTAATAGAGTTGGAAAATTAAAGAAAGCAGATATAAATTTTTCTACTTTTAGAATAAACGCTGCTATGGCAAGCATAGGTATTAACACTAAGTTTATACTGCCTAAAATATTAAATATTAAATCTATAGCAACTGATTTAAAAAATTTAGAAAAGCCAAAAGCTGATATAAATTTATTTGAATTAAAAAATGTTTTAGATGACTATATCGAAAACTCAATTAATAAAAAATATTTTAGGAGCAAAGCACTTGCAGGACTTAATCCGAATAAATTCTGGGATAAAACATATTTACAACAAACTTATGTAGATAAAAATGAATTAAAATTTCTATGCAAAAGAAATGCAAATATGGTTGAAATAGGTCGAAACGGTATTTATGATTCAATAACAGGGAAAACCTATTGGTCGGAGAAGATTAGCTTAAGCACAGGGAAAAAAGTATTTTTCAGACGAGATATCTATTCGGATGATGATATTGCAGTTTATGAAGCACATAATGAGAAATTCTTTGATTTTGCACGATATATTCCACCAACCCATGCACTTGCAAATACATTGGAAGACAAAGCCATTGTTCGAGATTCTATTAAAAGGAAAAGGTGGGTGCAAAAACAGGTAAAATCATATCTAAAAGGTTTGAAAGAAATCCCGATTGAAGAAAAATTGGGGAATTATAAGGCTGCATATGAGTCTGACAAACAGGAAGATAAGCCCAAATATCGTAATACAATAATAAAAATGACTTCTATGGATAAAGTTGTTAAACAAATTAAAGAACAAGAGCAGCTTGAAAAAGAACGCAATGAGTTGATTTCAAAATCAGCAAAAGATTTAATGCAGTTTTATAAACAGTGCTTAAATTACATGCCTTTATGTATCACTTTTATAACACTAAAATCAATTTTTACTTTATATAAAATTTTCGACTTCTATCATTTATACTATTTTAATTCTGGTAGTCCTAATTCCTTTAAAAATTGATTATGCCTTGCTTTTGCTTTGCTTATTTTGTCTTCAATTGAATCAAGATTGTTTTTAACTTCCGCAAGGTCAATGCTTTCTTCTTCAGCTAAGTTACTTACATATCTTGAAATATTAAGGTTGAAATTATTTTCCTCAATTTCAGCCATAGAAACCCTGCGAGAATATTTTTTATCGTCTTCTTTTCTAAATTGGTATGTCTCAACTATTTTCTTTATATGCTCATCTGCAAGATAGTTTTGACGTTTTCCTTTGGTATAATATTTTGGATCGCTAGCATTGATAAATAATACGTCATCAAATTTTTTACACTTTTTCAAAACTAAAATGCAAACAGGAATTCCCGTTGAGAAAAATAAATTTGGAGGCAAACCTATTACTGCATCAATATTTTTGTCCTTAAGTAATTTCGTTCTTATTTTTTCCTCTGCTCCACCTCTAAATAAAACTCCATGAGGCAATATTACTGCCATAGTTCCACAATCACTTAAAAAATGAAAACCATGAAGCAAGAACGCAAAATCTGCTGCTGATTTTGGTGCAAGCCCGTAATTTTTAAATCGAAAATCTTCTGCAAGAGATTCATTTGGTTCCCATCTATAACTAAATGGAGGATTTGCAACAACTGCATCAAATTCAATCTTCTTGGCAGGGTTCATTTCATTTAAAATATCCCAGTCATTCAACAAAGAATCACCATGAAAAATTTGGAATTCGGAATCTTTTAATCCATGCAACAACATATTCATTCTTGCTAAGTTATACGTTGTAATATTTTTCTCTTGCCCATAAATTTGCCCTATATTATTTGGACCCATTTGCTTCCTTACATTTATTAATAAAGAACCAGAGCCACAAGCAAAATCTAATACGTTTTTTAAATATGATTTTTTACCAGTCCTCGGATCTTGACAATCTAGAGTAACAATATTTGACAATATTGTTGATATTTGTTGAGGAGTATAGAATTCCCCAGCCTTTTTGCCTGAGCCTGCTGCAAATTGACCAATTAAATATTCATAAGCATCTCCCAAGATATCACTATCATTAGGGAATTCAGATAAACCATTTGCAATTTCTGTAATTATAGAACACAGTTTTTCATTTCTGGATTCATAATTTTTTCCTAATTTTTCAGAATCAAGGTTAACTTCAGAAAATAAACCTTTAAATTTACTATCAAAAGATTCATTTTCAATAAATTTAAAACCTTTTTGCAGGGTTGATAATAAAAATTTATTTTGTGTTCTTGCAAGTTCATAAATATTACTCCACAAATAATTAGGTCTTATAATAAAATGAACTTTGCGCTTCATCTGTTTTTCAAAATCATTGACATACTCTAAATTTTCTATATACCATAGAATGAATGGAGTAATTTTACTACTTTGAAGCATTTCACTTACTTCTTGAATTTTTTGCTCCTTTTCGTTTTTATTTAGGTTTTGTCTATTATAATAAGCTTTTATTTTATCTTCTAATGTTCTTATAAACTTATCATATTCATTATCATTAAAAACCTTATTTAGTTTATTTTCGCAGATAGTATAATCTTTCCCCAATTCTTTTTTTGCAGCAGTTTCATAGTTATCAGATAAATAACGTAAAAAAAGGAATGAAAGCATATAATCACGAAAATCATCCGCATTCATTGCTCCTCTTAATTTGTCAGCAATATTCCATAATGTATTACCTAATTCTTTTTGTTGTGTATTATTCATCTACTTCACCTGCCTCGTCTAAATCTTTAAATAAGTCCGGATTATATCTATATACTTTTAAAAAATGTTCAAGTATGTCTTTGAAAATTTTTTTATTATCATCTACCATAACTTTTGGCTCGTATAGAGAATATTTACCATGACTTAAAATGTTTACGTAACGACTGTAAGTACTATCATCAATAAGAGGATTAATTTCTTTTAAACAATCTCCAAAATTGTTATATCCATGGAAAGAAGCCGTTTTTTCTAATATATTTCGCAAAATATTAAAATGATAAGTATATAATTGCCCGGAGGCTACAGCTTTTTTTAGTTCCTTAAGAAGTGAAACATGATAAAAAAACGGAGTATCGCCAATATTTCTTGTAATGTATTTAGAATTTTCAACGTCTTTGATTAACATGTAATCTTTACCTTTTTCTTTTTTAAATTCGTTATACATTACATTAAAAAATAATGAGTGATGTGTTGATATTACTACTTTTAAATCTTCATGCTCTTTTAATAATTGTGCTAATTGGTTTCCCACCAAAATGGCATTGTTATCATCTAATGATGAAATAGGATCGTCAATGTAAATATATTTAACCCAATCATATGAAGCATGTTTATCAATCACAAGTTGTAGTATAGCAAGGAAAAAGCACCATATAAATATATATTCTTCAGCCCTTGAAATTTTTATATTATCTAGTGTTTTCTCAGAATCATCAACTTTTATTTTTCTAGAAAAAGCAATTACCCATTTATCATAATCAATCGTAAAGTCAAAATCTGCATATACTTCTAAAAATTTACGAATTTTCTCCTCCATTGATAAATCTCTAAGACCTTCAAAAAATTTGGAGTCCTTATTTATATGCAAAACTCTTTCTGTATCATTTTCTAGGTCGTTATTCCAATTAAATAAATCTTCAGTAAAAGCATTGTAATAAAGGGTGTCACCTTTAGGGTTTGCTCTGGATTTTGATTTTGCTATATTTTTAAATTCACAAGATAGTCTTGTTTTCCCAGTTCCGTTATAAGCAAATATCAATACATATTTTTTACTTGCCAATTCTTGTTTTAAAGACTTTGCAATATCATGTAAGGAATCATATGTTTTAATATTATTGCCCATCTTTAACATCCTCTAAAGATGGGAACAGACCTTGCATTAAACCTTTTTTATGAAGTTTTAAAGCTTCAATTTTTTCTGTTTGCGCAGATATTAAGTCATCAATAGAATTTAAGCATTCTGCAATTTTATTTTGTTCTTCAATTTTTTGTGGTACAAAAACATCTATATATTGGTACGTTGAGATGTAGTATCGTTTATGTTCGTCTGCCGAAAATTTAACAGTTCTCATTAATTCATAAATAAATTTTAAATTGTCGTTAAATTTGAGTTTTAATATTTTTATTGCAGAAGATTTAACTTTGAAAGGGAATTCCACATATTTCTTATCTACAGTAAAATCATCAAATATTATTACAGGTAATTTAGTATAAATTCCAAAATTTTCATCAGTATAGCCCAAAATAAAAGCTTTATTTGCGGTTAAGACAGGAGTTCCCTCTATATTATAATTTGTATTATCTACAATGTATTTATCAGGTCTTTCGTATTTTAATAATTTTTCGAAATTAGTTTTTACCCAATTCTCTTTAAACTCTGGGAATCGTAGTTCGGGATTTGATGAATTATTTTTAGGAAATAATCTTTGCAAGAGTCCTTTTTTATGATTTTTTAGTTCTTTTAATTTATCTTCTTCACCTGCTATTAATTCATCAATAGAATTTAAGCATTCGGCTATCTTTTTTTGTTCCTTAAGTTGCATTGGAACAAGTATTTCTATATTTTTTAATATATCAACAGAAGCAACATTTTTTATAGCCCCACCACCTGCTCGGTTTAATATTTTATCTTGGTTCATTGGTAATTCTAAACAGTTTTTTATAAAATTAACATCATAATCTTTTTTTATTGTTAATTTTAATAAAGCTTGATTGATAACTCCTGGAAGATAGTTCGAAGGAATTATTGCTAATTTGCCTAGTGTGCCGGAACAACTCATTATTATATCATTAGCACTAACTGCGAATCTCTTAAGGTCTATATATTTATTTTCATCAATAAAATATCTTATATTATCAAATTTTTGATATATTGCTTGTTGTTGCTCATATACGGCATAACCATTTGATACAAATATTTCTTTTTTTAAGGAGCCTCCAAAAGGCCCTCTAACAAATTTGCTAATAGACTCCAGTTTAACTTTTATCCAATTACTTTTGTCTATATACTCAGGAAATCGGAATTTAGGTATTATTGTAATACTTTTTTTATTATTCATAAGCTTTTAATCCAATAATTTCTTGACCATTTGCCATTTTCTTTAGTAAAGGTATCATATCTTCCATTAAAGCAAGTTCTTTTGTTGTTTTCTCACGCCAACTTAAATCTAACGGTTCCATCAAATCAGTCAATTTTTCACCATCAAATCTATTATGCTTTATGATTTCTTCAATAAACTTTTTCAAAATATCAACATTTATATCGTGCTTCTGTGATATTTTTAATATTTCATTACCAGATTTTTCGTCTTTAAACTTTTTATATCCTGCTTTTATTTCATCTACACTCATAATCTTACCTGTTTCAAGAGTGTTTATATATTCAATAATATCGTCTTTTTCTTCTAATAGATTTGAGTTAGATGACAGGTAAGAAATTAATTCCTTTTTACTTATTGTTTCTTTTTTGCTTTCATTAGATTGTGTGTATTTTGCAATTAAAGACATTATGTAATCATAGTCAATAATTGCTGAAGCAAATAATATAAATTCAGGATCTGTTTCTTGCACTTCAGGCGGTAATTCATCAGAATTTTTGTCTTGTTTATTTTTTATATCTTGTGCAATTTCAAGGTAAACACCTCTAAATGCTTGCAGGGTTTCTTCTGGTATAAGTTCATTAATTTTTGTATTATCTTCTTCATCTATATCTACATATTGATCCAATTGGGTTTTTAAACGTTGAATTTCTTTAAACTTATTAATAAATTCACATCTTGCAAGATCACCTTTTAAATTACTTACTTGTTCAGGTTTGCACTCTAAGCCTTGTGATTCCATAAATTTTTCTAATTTAACAACTGCTTCATTTAAGTTTTCAATAACTTTTGGAGCCGGATCAACAAGCCAAATTTCCTTAGCTCTTTTGCTATTGTCTTTCCCTGAAAATAATTTAATAGCTTCGTCGATTTCAGTTTTTAAACCCCTGAAATCGAAAATTAATCCTGCAGGTTTTGTATCATTAAGAATTCTGTTAGTTCTTGAAAAAGCTTGTATTAATCCATGCTGTTTTAAGTTTTTGTCAACGTATAAAGTGTTTAAATACTTAGAATCAAAGCCTGTTAGAAGCATATCAACAACTATTGTGATATCTATTTTATTTTCATGAGGATAATCTGAGTTTGAATATTTTTGATCTTTAATTCTTTTTTGAACATCTTGATAATATAAATCAAATTCATTAATTGTATGATTTGTATTAAATTGAGTATTGTAATCATCAATAATTTGCTTTAGTTCTGCTTTTTTTTCTTCCGGATTTTTCTTGTTGTCTTCTAATTCTTGGGGTAAATCTTCTTGTAATTGTTGAACATCTTTATTCCCCTCTGCAGGAGGAGAAAAAACGCAGGCTATGTTTAATTTTGAGAATTTACTATTGCGATTATATTTTGGGTCATCTTTCATTGCTTTAAATAGATGATAATAGTCTATCGCATCATTTATGGATGATGTTGCAAATATTGCGTTAAATCGCCTGTTGTTGGTAGCAGCATCATGTTTGGAAAGAATAGTTTCGACAATAGCTTTTTTTATAGATTTTTTATTAGTTTTTTTACCATCCTCATCTAACTTAAAATAATTTATTTTAAATGGTAAAACATTCTTATCTTCTATGGCATTTTTTATTGTATAAGCATGTAGTTCTTTTTCAAAAACATCTTTTGTTGTAATGTATGAGCCTATAGTACCATCAATCTGTTTATATGTAGCATTTTCTTCAAAGATAGGTGTCCCTGTAAATCCGAAAAGTTGAGCTTTTGGGAAAAACGACTTTATTGCATCATGATAATCTCCAAATTGAGAACGGTGACATTCATCAAAGATAATAGCTATACGCTTATCTCTTAATTTTGAAAGACGCTCTTTATAAGTTAATTCTCCGTTTTTCTTTTTTTCTTTATTCCGTTTACTATCATCATTCAATGCCAATCCCAGTTTTTGGATTGTTGCAACTATAACTTTATCTTTATAATCTTCTGATTCTAAACGCCTTACTAGGTTTTCAGTATTAGTATTTTCTTCAACACATCCTTCTTGAAACTTATTAAATTCTAGACGAGTTTGTCTGTCTAAATCTTTTCTATCTACGACAAATAAACATTTTTCTATTTCAGGACGTTCTTTTAATAGTGTAGAAGCTTTAAAAGATGTTAGAGTTTTACCACTACCTGTTGTGTGCCAAATATACCCATTACCTCTATTTTGAGCAATACAACCCATAATAGATTTAACAGCATATATTTGGTACGGTCGCATTATCATTAATTTTTGTTCACTGGCAACAAGTACCATATACTGACTGATTAATTGTCCTAGAGTACATTTTTCTAAAAATCTTCTTGAAAATTCATGCAGGTGAGTAATTTTATTGTTATCTTTATCTGCTAATTCGTAAATTGGTAAAAATCTTTCGTCAGCGTTGAAACTAAAATGCTCTTTATTGTTATTTGCAAAATAATAAGTTTTAGTTTCATTAGAAATAATAAATAATTGTATGAAGCATAATAAAGAATTTGTATAACCATTTCCAGTATCATTTTTATAGTTTACAATCTGTTCCATGGCTTTTTTAGGATTAATATGCAGTGTTTTTAATTCAACTTGGACAATTGGTAGCCCGTTCATTAAAATTATTACATCATAACGATGATTGCTGTTTTCAGTATTGATCCTTAATTGATTAATAATTTCGAATTCATTTTTACACCAATCATTAATATTCACTAATGTATATTGTAACGGAGTATCATCATCTCGGATTAGCGTATTTATACTTCTTAAAATTTTCGCAGACTCATAAATATTTGAATTAATAATACTTTCTTTTAAACGGTTAAACTCCGAATCACTCAATTTTACCATGTTTAAACGTTCAAAATGTTGTCTGAAGTTTGTTTCTAAAGAAAACCTATCTTTAATATCTTTACGGTATATATATTTTAAGTCTTTCAACTTTTCTATAAAATCTAATTCAATTTGTTTTTCATCTTTCATTCATACACCTTTTAAATTTGAAGAAATTTATGTTAATCTCGTTTATATTCTATTAAGTCTGTTATATCGCATTTTAAAACGTTACATATTTTGTTAATTAGTTCTAAATCAACACGCCTCACCTTTTCATTATATAAATCTCCAATAGTATTTGCCCTTACATTTACAAGTTCTGCAAGTGCCTTGCGAGTCATTTTGTTTTTACCAAGTAATTCTGCCAATTTAATTCTAATCATTTGATAATATCAATTTTTGTTATTTTATATCAAAAATATGATACACAAAATTTTACAAAAATTCAAATATTGTGAATTTTCGAAATATATAAAATTTAGAAAAAACTTGATTTTATCTAGCCTTTAAGTGATGAATACGACACTTGAAAAAGGAGGTCGTATGAGTAAAAGTAAGAAATACAAGATTAAACAAAAAGATTTTAGGAAGTTAGAAAAACTAGCTGAGAGAATTTATAACACAGTTGTTGTGCTTGATTACTTCTGTCAAAAGCAGCAAGAATATGATGAACTTAGAAACATTACACCAATTATTGAGAACCTTAGGCGTGATTCTGATAAATTAAATGTTTATTTCATAAATTATCCGGAAAGTTTTTAAATATAATTAAAATGTTGTTTAAAAGCTGTTTAAAAAGCTTTGTATTGAATTTTATTGTAAAAAATAGTAGAAAAATATATACCCCAAAAAAGACTTGCTTAAATTCCATTCTAATAGGCTATCAATTATGTTTAATTGATAAGTTTTTAAATAGATTACTTGATATTTAACTTGTTAAGAGTGATATATGTCATTGCTGTAAATGATTATAAGAGGTAACAATGATTGAATTAGACAAAAAATACAAACTAAAAAAGATTAGAGATTTTGAAAATTCTGATAATGAGTATTACAAAGTAATTGGATTATATAACTTCAACACTGTAATTTGTGAAAACACTTGCAGAGAAAGATTTGTATTTATGAAAGAGTTTTTAATAGACCCACAAAAGCCTGATGATATCTATTCAGATTTGATACTTGAAAGGAATAAATAATGACAGAAAAAGATTATCACTTATACGGAACAAAGGTTTTGAATTTAAAAACGTTAAGATTTCGGCATGTTGATTTGTATTTGGAAAAATAAATTTGTAAAAGAAATCAGAATAGCTTTTGAAAGTTATCGCAGAACACAATTAAATAAATGTTCTTATAACTTTAAAGATGATAACTCAATGGAATACAATTTCTATAACAAGGGAGCGAATAAAAAGCTAAACTTGTTTAGGCTTTTTTGAGCGAGTGCGTTAAAATGGCGAAGCCATTACTTTCAACTTCAGTGGAATTTTAATCACTTTGGTAATTCAAATTGGTATATTGAGAAAATGTAAAAGAAAAATATTTATAACTTGTTTGATATAATTTAAATATAATGAATAAAAATGATGCAAAAAAAGAGGAAGAAAATAGTTTATTAAATAATTTCTTGAATACGAAAGTTGGTAATAACTGGTGTTTAAAGAAAAAAGTTGTTGAAAAAGTGGGTAATGAAACTCCTGACTTTTTGCTAAGAACTTTTGATAAGAAAACATTAGGTTTGGAAATTACTGAATTTTATGTAAAGCACGATCATCTTAATTTTTCAAGAGTATTAACTAGGATTGGTAATAAAATATGCCAAGAAATAAAGAAAAAATACGGCATCCTAATATCTATGGTAATTGATAAATATGATCCAAGAATTTTTAGTTGCAATTGGTATGAACGTTTAGAAGCAGCGTATAATCCTGGTTTTTCTAAAGTTCCATCGCAAAATCTTTTTATGGAAGAATTAAGAAAACTTGTTTCTAATAATATTAAAGATATAAAATTAGGAAAACTTATCAAACAATGGATTCAAATTGAAGATGAGTATTACCAAATATCTATTAAAGATTTTCCTTCTATTTCATCCAGAAAATATGATTGCCATGTAAATAATACAGGTATGTTAAAGTTTAATCCGTGTGATGAATTACAATTATGTATCAATAAAAAAAATCAAAAAATTAAACAATATCAAGCAAAATGTGATGAGTGTTACTTGTTGGTAACAGTACCATCAAATAAAATAGGTAATTATTGTACCTTTACAGATGAAATATCTAAATATAAATTTGAGTCAAATTTTACATCAATTTTCTTATATGATATAGATGAAAATTTTTCTTGTATTTTAAATACATGAATCTCCAGCAAATTATATCTTAAGAGATAATTTCTTTAATGTTACTATTCCAGCTTTCTTCTAAAAACCAGTCATCTTCAAATATTGCTTTTTGATGTTCGGTTTGAATAGACCATTTTATTTTTAAGTTTTCCTTGAATCGTTTTTCACAATAAGCTATAAATAATTCCATTTTTGCTTGTATATCATTTTCAGTTTTAATTCGACGTATTTGTTCATACAATTTTTTCTTTTCAATTGCAAATTTTCCAAAACAACAATTCTCATGTTCTTTAGGATTGCTTCCGTTTGTATCATGAATTTTTGCACATTCACTATCATGACAGTATTTTCTTTTTCTGTTGAATGATTTGACTCCTGTCTGATGCATAAAACTATTAGGTTTTCCACAATAATGACATTGATTATATGGTAATTTAAAATCAATGTCAGACATATCAAAGAAATTTAACTCATGAATATTTACAAGAGTCCATTCAAGAGCATTTATATAATTATTACAATCAAAATTAATAATACAAATAGAAGGTGCTTGCTTTGGAATCCAATCAGAATAAAAATGATTTATTCGTTTAATAACTAAGCTTAATGCACTTGGAGGAAATCCTTGATTAATAATTTCTTTTATACAATTATCAATTAGATCAATATCGTAATTTTCATACTGCAACAACTCTTTTTGATTTTCTTCTAAATCAAGGTTTTTATACTCCTTTATAGTTTGTTGTTTTTCTTTTAGCCATTTATTAAAAGTATCTTTTAAGGCTAGTTTTATAAAATTTTTTAGTTTTTCATTCATTTTATACCTCTTTATATATGTACCACAAATTGGTCATTTTAATTACATATTAAAACTTTTATAATATATTTGTAAAGTAAAAAGGAGAACTCAATGAAAGAAAAATTAATTGAATTTGGATTTAGCAAAATCCCAAATAGTAATTTATTGCAAATGCAAGATACATTAATTTATCTTACAAAAACTGATTTAAAAACAAGAACTTTCAGCGTTGAAGAATTTAATATTCATTATTCAAGCCTAGAAAACCATTTTGAACATGTGTTTATATTAGTAGAAATTGAAAAGCCTGATAAATATTTGTTACTTGAAAAATCAATTAAAAATACTGATTTTGGAATTTATCGTCGCAATAAAATAGGTACACCAATTTGGAAATATCGATTTGATGTTATTCCGGCTATGAATGAAGATACGGCATCAATAGCAGCTATTCAAAACATTTATAAATTAAATAATGAAAAACTGGATACTGAAGTCCTTTTGGATGAAGAAAGTGTATTTTGTATTTTAAGTGATTATGTTAAAGAAAGCGTAGGAGGTTAAAATGTCAAATAAAGATTATACAAAATATGATTTAATTTTTATTAAGGAAAATAAAAAACTTCTTGGTTTAGCAAAAACAAAGCTTCCCCTTGAAACATTTAAATATTTGCTTGAAAAGGATTTGCTAACTCCAAAACACTTACAAATATTTTATAAAAATAGTTTTGGCAGAACTTGGGTATCAAATCTGGGAGACTTATTAATTAACAATCCTAATGATTCAAAAAGATTTACTGAGTTTGATGTAAGAGGCACAAAGTATTATGCTTGTAATCAATGGGAAATTAGTACAATTACCAATTTTATTAACTATATAAATAACGAATTTTGTGATTATATTGAAATTCGAAAATCACAACATAATAAAGAAACAATAGATTGGGAATCATTTAACTTTGAATTAGGAGAATAAAAATGAAAAAAGCTTTAATTTTATGCGTTATATCTTTTATATCATCAAATTGTGCATTTGCAGACTATAATCCCTTAAATAGAATTGAAACAATTGACGATGCAAGAGCGAGACACAGTGCAGGGAATTATAGAATATACAAAAATAATCATTATCAGGCACCATTAGGCGGATACCCTGAAAAACTTGGAGATCCGCAACCTCAAGGAACCTTAAGACCTGGATATTCTAATAGTAGTTTAAATTCTGATTATTCAACAAAAAATAACTATGGGTTTTCATACTAAATTATATTTAATTTGGAGATTTAAATATATTTCCCTAATCTATCTAAAAACAACTGATTATTTTCTTTTTCAATAACATTAATCGGCACAATGCTTGCTGGAGTATTATTAAAATATTCCCATTTGATTACTTCTTTGAAATTATTTGATTCAGGGTAAAGAAGCATTATTTCAACTTCTTCAACTTCTTCTTTATTGTTTTTTATCAATTCAGAATACGCAAATAGCTGATATAAGTCTGCTTGTGCGACATCAAATTTATCTGAAGTTGAATTTAATTCTTTCCATTTTGCATCAAGTATGATTGCTTTATTATCTTTAAAAATGACAAAATCCATCTTAGTTTGAAAAA
>CALUWJ010000028.1 GCA_944324455.1 Candidatus Gastranaerophilales bacterium
TGCGTTGAGCAAGACACTGGAACATTACAATAGCGACGTTTCAAATTCTTGCCGTAAGGCGAATTTGACAGGAGCAAGAAAGCGTGAGCCGTGTGTGAAAATAAAGACAAGCGATGAGCTTGGCTTTATTGAAACCAATCGATGGCGACGTTTCAAATTCTTGCCGTAAGGCGAATTTGACAGGAGCAAAAGAAAAGTTGAACATAAAAAGAAGAAAACTTCCGCCTGCCTCATAATTATTGGGCTTTCGCCCAAGTTATATATGTTTTGCTAAAGCAAAACTTTTTAAAAAGAAAACGTGTAAGCCAGTGCGATAGTCATTGAGGTGTTGAGCCTTAATGATTGAGCAGTTGATAGCCGCCGTAGGATAATTGAGCAAACGAACGACAGTGAAGCGATAGTGAGTCATACGAAATACCCACAGGTGGAAAGCGCAAGCCAGAGTGAAGACCAAAACGATGAGGCTTATTTTAATAACAAATCACTCAATGAAAACAATTTATTTCAAGCATTTGCTTAATTAAAAAAAATAGTGTATTATTTAGCCATGAGAAAAAGCATAAAACAATTTTTTACTTTTCTATTTTTATCTATAATTTTATTAGGTCTTTGTGGCTGCTCCACTCTTTCGTATGTTGGCGAAGACTACAATCAACAAAACATTCAAACGGTTAAAACAAACGAAGAATTTGTTTTCAATGTCTACAAAAAAACAACAGATAATGCAAATGTAAAAATCGGCATAACAAGAACTCCTGTTCCTGAAATTTTAGCTTTATATATCCAAGTAGAAAATTTATCTTATGAAACACCATATATTTTCAAAGTTGAAGATTTAAATATTTCAAATCCTGATAGAGAGCTTCAATTTATTACAACAAGCAACTATTTAAATATTTACCAAACACAAGAAGCTTCTTCTATGGCTGCTATGAGCTCTATGGGTGCCACTTTAACCAACATGACAGGAATGACATCTAATTATAATGAATTTAATCAATCAATGGTGCAAAATTCATCAGAACAATCAAATAAATCAGTATTTTCAAAAATAGAAGAAATCGGAAATCAAATATCTAAACACTCAATTAAATATTCTTCTACTATCTCTCCAAGAAAAAGCCAATACTTCTACTTTTTCTTTGAAGATTTAGAAAAATTCCCAATTAGTGTAAATTATAAAAATCTAAATTATCAATTTACGCTATAATCTATTTAATTAATTTATCTTGAGTGTAATCTTTTTTATATTCATTTGGAATGAAATCAATGTTGCCATATTTTTCATTTGCCGTTTGTTCAGATAAAACATTATCTTTGCTATCTGCAATATATGAACCATAGGCTCTTAATTCATTATATAATTTTTTATTATTTTCGTTTCTCAAGAAATTACCGTTTGAATTATTATCTTTTGCTTCCATAGCCATAGCCAATGAATCAGGAAGATTAAAGCCCCAGCCATCTTGCAAAGCTTGATGATATTCCATTTCAGGGTTCTTACTTAATCTTTTTCTATAATCTTCAGTACCCCAATCATTTTCGCCCCAACCATTGCCCTTATGAGAATCAACTCTTTCTTTTTTACCGAACACATCCATAAAGAACAAGAATTGATTTTTTGTTGTAAATAATTCACCAAATTTAGCTTTCATGAATTTTTTTGCATTTTCAAAATTAGCGCTATTATAATTATTATAAATTCTCATTAATGCGCCAATATTTTTGCTTCTTGTATCACGATATTTGCCGTCATCAGAACTTGATAAAATTCTTAGAGGAGTTCCATCGTGATTATTAGTACCCAAAATATATTTATCAGGATTTAAATGAACATTATTTTGCAAGAAATAACTATTCATCCAGCCTGCGCCGTTTTTGTTTACATCATTATGTTCATATTCGGTTGTAAAAACTGCCATTCCCGGTAGATTTTCAAGTTCATATATAGGACGAGTGGGAGTTTGTTCATGTTTTCCTTTGTTTTCAAATACAAAAGGCTTTAATTCCCCTGCATTATCAAATTCATAAACAATATTTCTTAAATCCCAATCAGGTCCTTTTACCTCTTTTGCCCATTTTTCAAACATTCTAGTAACAGAATCACCAAGCCATTTAAATTTATCATGCCCGTCAATTTGGTATACGCCATTGATATATGACCAACCCACATCCATTCTAACGCCGTCATAGTTATCAAGATTATACTTAAATTTTTGCTCCAATAATTTATAAGCTGGAGATTCAGGGTTTTGTATTTCAAAATAATTTAATACAGGCAGCCCCATACGTCCGCCAGCACCTTTCATAAAAGCATCAGGATATACAAAAGTTTCCCAATGTGAAAAGCCTATTAAAGCATCGGAAAATAATTTCATGCCTTGTTGATTAACGGCATTTTTGGATTCTTTTAATTGCTTATGTGCTATAAATTGTTTAAATTTAAAATATTCTATTTCATCTTTATATTCTTTTTTAATTGTTTCATATTTTTCTTTTTTAATATAATAAATTCTTCTTTCATCTTCAGATAAAGAATCAGGATTTACATCAAAATTTTTAAAGAAGCTTAATCCGCTATCCCAAATTTCATCAAGTTCCATATCGCCATATTTTCCATCAATATAGGCTATTGAACCCTCTTTAATAAAAGGAGCAATCGCTAACCTTGTATATATATCATCATAATCAACAGGACGATTTGGATTATAAAATTCCCTATATTCTTTTTTTAAAGGATTATTTTCATCTAACTTTTTAAAATTTTCATAAGCAATATATAATGGACCTTTTTGCCTATTTTCATTACTTTTAAAGCCTCTTAGAACTCTTTTTTTATCTTTTGAACTATGTACATTATAAAAATAATCAGGCAAAGAACCTTTTGAAACAGGTGCTTCATTCATATCGCTCAAGCCTATTTCATTTTCATAATTTATTAATTTCGTATTACCATAATTTGATTGAACAAAAGGCGTAATATCGGATTCTTTTAATAAATTGCCGTAGTTTTCTTTTGTAAGCGCAAAAAGATTGATTTTATCTTCTCCCAAGCTTAAAGCGCCCCTATTGTATGCACCAAAATAACCAAGTCTTTGTTTTGTCATTTGACCTTGGGGAAAATCTTTTATAGCGTTTGCATCAGTGTATAGCTTCATTGTTTTTAAAAACTGCACAGCTTCCCTGCTGTATAATTTTCCAACCCCTGTATCTTGTTCATCCACACGAGGCAATGCAGCAGCATCAATCTTTAATAATGACAAACCATTGTCAATTCCTAAAGCTTGCTTGCTTTTTTTAATTGTTTCTCTAAAATCCTTTTGTTGATTTGTAGTTAACGCTTTTTTAAAACTTAATTTAGAATTTACATTATTTACTTGCATACACACCTAACTGATTCTTCTATACTTAGTAAAACATAAAAAGGTAAAAATTGCTAAATATTTTACATTTTTTTAAGTTAAATATTTTCCATTTCCCAATTTGTCATATTCATTTCTTTTAAGAGTTCAGCATAGCTGATATAATATTCTGCTAAAGCTTCATGGTAATATAACATAGATTCAAGATATATCTTTTTTGAAACCAAAAAGGCTGTTATATCAATTTGTTTTTTATCTAAATTTTCTTTTGATTCTTGCAACAATTCTTTTGAATCTTTTAAAAGCTCATCATTATAAAAATTAAGATTTGTTTTTGCTATTGTATATTTTTCCCAAGCATCAGTTATATCTCTTATAACATCAACTTTTATGTCTTCGTATTTTAATTGCGCTTTTTCAATATCCAGTTTTGCATTTTTAATTTCAGGTTGATATTGATATATTAAAGGAATATTTGTTAAACCAACTTGAACATAGCCTCCTGACATAAAACGCCCAGTAGATGAAACCCCTTTTGATTGATAAGCATATCCGCCATCAATTTCTAAATCAGGAATAAGTTGGCTTCTAACAACTCTTAAGTTATTTTTGGCGCTTTCAATTTCTTGTTTTGCTTTTAATAAATCAAATCTGTTTTCAAGAGCGTAATTTTTAATTTTTTCAAAATTTAATTTATCATCAAGAGGGCTGATTGTATTTAATTTTGCATAGTTATCATTCAAAAAGTCATCTTTTGTATCATAATTAATTTCACTTGTATTCATTGTTGCATTTAATCTGTTTTGCGCTTTAATTACTTCTGATTTTGCAACATTTGTATAAATAATTGCTCTATTTAGTGCAATCTTAGCTTGAATAACTTCTGTGTGGGGTATTATGTTTTTTTCTGCTTGTTTTTTCGCTGTTTCGTAAAGTTCATTTGTTAAATTTTCTTGGTTTTTCAAAACTCTATAATTTGCTTTTTTCAACAATAAATCAATATATGCTCTTTTAACATTTAAAATCAGTACTTGTTCATAATATTTTTCATCGTCATAAGCAGCAAGCGCTTCTGATTTAGCGTATTCTTTTCTTTTTCCTCTTTTTAAGATTTCTATTGTATAATCAACACCGATTTGTTGAGGATTACCTTCGCCTGCAGGCCCAATATTTTGAAAAGTTTCAATTGTTGGGTTTTGCAGTCTGTCTGCTATTTTAATTTTATTGATACTGGTTTCAGTGTTTAGTTTTTGTATTTTTACCTTTGGGTTTGCACTAAGTGTAATATCAATAGCTTCATTTAGGGTTATTTTTTTATTCTCGACTATTCCAAGACAAAAATTTACCTTGGCGGTTATAAAAAATAATAAAAATATTAAGACTAGTTTTAATTTCATAAATTGTAATGCAATAATATTATACTAACTACAAAACACATATAAAAATTTATTGCGAAAAATGTTAAAATATGTAAAAGTATTGTATGTAAGAGGTGATATATGAATAACGAGATACTTAAAAACATTTCCTATGGAGTTTATGCTGCAACAACAAAAGATAATGAAAAATCAACAGGCTGTATTGTAAATAGCGTAATGCAAGTAACGCAAGATAGTCTTGCAATTTCAATAAATCACGATAACTATACAAATGAATGTATAAAAAATAATAAAAAATTTGCCATTTCTATTCTTTCAGAAAATGTTGACGATTTAATAATTCCTACTTTTGGTTTTCAAACAGGAAGAAAAATAAATAAATTTGAAAATATAGAAAAAATTACAGTTGATAATGTAGATGTAATTAAAAATTCAATCGGATATTTAATTTGTGAAGTCATAAATAGTATTGAAACAACAACACACACTGTTTTTATAGCTAAAATTTTAGATGGAGATGTTTTAAACAATCAAACTCCAATGACCTATGCTTATTATCATAAGGTTAAAAAAGGCACTAGCCCGAAAAATGCGCCGACATACATTGAAAATAAAGAACAAAAACAAGGCTATAAATGTTCAGTTTGCGGCTATATTTATGAGGGCAATCTTGAAAATGAGCCTGATAGCTTTGTTTGTCCTATTTGTAAACAACCAAAAAGTGTTTTTGTAAAATTATAAATTTATATATTTTGTAATCTTTGTTTATTTTTTAATTTTTTTAAATTTTTTACAAGGCTTATTTTATAACCCAAATATAAAACTATTGCAGCTGCAATCCAAGCACAGGGTGTTGCAAAACAAATACCGATATATTTAAAATAATATCCTAAAATAAAAGCGCAAAGTGTTCTTGCAATAAGCTCTGCCACCCCTGAAGCTAAAGGCGCCATAACGTTACCCATGCCTTGCAATATGTTTCTGTAAATTAAAAGCACTCCTAAGAAAAAATAAAATATCAAAGTTATATGAAGATAAATTTCTGCAAGGTGAATAACTTCACTATTTGGTTCAGACATAAATAAACTGACAATATCATCTGAAAACAAAAATACTATAATCAACGAAACAACGCTAACTATACCGGCTAATAATACACTTGCTCTTGCGCCTTCTCTTATCCTTGACATTTTGTTTGCGCCGTAATTTTGAGCAGTAAATACAGCAGCAGTAGCGCCTATGGCAAGCAAGGTTTGACTAAACATTTGATCAACTCTCATTGCAGTTGTAAATGCTGCAACAGATAATGAGCCAAAACCGTTTAAAACATATTGAAGTGCGATAATTCCAATAGTTAAAACAGACATTTGAAAGCCCATAGGGATACCGACTCTTAAATGTTCATATAAAAATTCAAAACTAACTTTCCAATCTTTTTTCTTCAGCCTTAATATAGGGAATTTATAAAACATAAAAATAAGGCAAAGCAGCGTTGAAACACCTTGTGAAATAACAGTTGCCCAAGCAGCACCTTTTATTCCCATATTAAATTTGGTAATAAAAATAATATCAAGTGCTATATTTAATAATGAAGAAAAAATTAAAAAATATAAAGGAGTTTTGCTATCTCCTAAAGCTCTTATAACATTTGATGATACGTTATAAAAAACTGTTGCAAAAATACCTATAAACATTACATATAAATAATCATTTGCTAAATCAATAATATCTAATGGCGTATTTAAAAAAGCCAGCATTTTATATGTTGTAGGCACAGATATTACGGTTAATATAAAGGTTAAAAGAAAAGATAAAATTAATGATGCACTTAAAGATTTTCTAACATCTTCATATTTTTGCGCTCCGAATTTTTGTGCTGTTATAACGCTAAAACCTTGAGTTGAAGCAAAAATAAAACTTATTACAAGAAAAATTAAAGGTGAAGTTGCTCCAACTGCCCCAAGAGCGCTAAGCCCCAAAAACCTTCCTACAACAAGTGCATCAACAAAATTATAAAATTGCTGGAATAGATTACCTAAAAATATAGGCAGCATAAATAACAAAATTAATTTTATTGGTTTACCTTCAGTTAATTGTTTTTGAGCCATATTTTATAAATAACACTTACACTCTTGACCTGATACACCTGCATAAAGTTCCACATATTCTTTAGCAGGCGAAGAATTTACTTTTGTTAAAAGTACTTCTTCAATTTGGAAAAATCCCACATCACCGGACATTTCAACTTCAATTTTAATTGGCTTTTTCTCGCCTTGGTGTATTCGAACTCTTTTTATTGCATTTGCTGAATATTTATGAATATCACCAACTTTAGGAGCAGAATTAATAGCAAGAGGAATTCTTGCTCTGCCTTTTGTCATATCACAGCCATCTGCAATTAAAATAATTCCTGCTTCAATGGAGTGAATTTTTTTAGATGACATGTGCCCTACAATGGCTTCCAGCGCAAGTGATTTAATGATTGTTACCTTTTGAATATCATTTGGAAAAATAGCTTTTAGTGCTCTATCCATTAAAGGTTGTGCTAAAATAATAGACATTTCTTCATGAGCGCTTCTTCCTATCATCATGCCTAAATCATGCATCAACCCTGCCATAACAACAGCACACATGCTATCTTCAAATGTTCCTATTTCTTCTCTTTCTAATGATGTTTTTATATTGTTTTTATGAAGAATATTCAACATTTTTATTGCGTTATTTGCAACTTGGCGCATATGTACAGGGCCATGGTCATTAAAACCAAGCCTTTTAATGGATACATTATTTGCATAATCTTGCATAACTTGTAATTCTTCATCCTCTAAAAGATATTTAGCAAGTTTTTCGCAAACTTTATAGTCTTTTAATTTTTCTAAAATTCTTGTTTCTAAGTTTATTTCTTTTGCTGATTTCATATTTTAAATTCCTATTTCATTAACATTATATATTAAAATTAAATAATAATAAAAAAATCGGTACATCAATGTACCGATTTTTGTTAAAATAATTTATTTTTTATAATGATTTAGAATAAATTTCTCTAACCGCCTCTTTTGTTGCCATAGTAGGAGCGATTTGTAATAAGCCTTCTAAAGATGGTGTTGTATAAGTTAATTCAACTAATCTATCTAAATCAGCTTCATTGAAACCTTCGTCTTTTAATTTATTCGGTACTCCAACTGATTTTAGCCATTCATAAACCATATCTGAAGCTTCTTTTGCGCTTGTTGTTTCTTTTATTTCAGGCGCAATCGGTTTTAAAATATGAGCTAGAGTTTGTTTTTTAGCTTCCCAAATATTTTCAATAACAGCTGGAAGAATCATAGCTAAACCTAAACCATGAGATAATTCGTGTTTAACTGCTGATAGCGGGTGTTCTAGAGCGTGAGTGTAGTGTAATAAGCCATTATCAAAACATACACCGCCTAACATAGCAGCATAAGCTAAGAAATATCTTGCTTCTAGGTCATCAGGATTTGCATTTGCTTTTGGAAGATATTTTGCAATCATTGTTGCAACTTCATGAGCTAAGCAAATAGTGTATGGAGAAGCAACTTTGCTTGTTGCAGCTTCAATAACGTGGTTTAGAGCGTCAATTGAAACGTATTTTGTTTGTTTTGGCGATAATTTTGTCATTAACTGAGGGTCGTCAATAGCGTAAGTAGGATAAATACAATCATAAGCGATTGCAGGTTTATAGTCTTTTTCAACCAATGTTGCAACTGCAAATCTATTTGTTTCTGTTCCTGTTCCATGGGTTAAGTTAATTGCCACAATTGGAGCGGCTTTTGTAGGAGTGAAAGTAAATTCATAAATATCATTTGCATTTTTATCAGGGTATTCTAATAAAATTGCAACAGATTTACCAGCGTCAGTTGGAGAACCTCCGCCTATTGCAATAACTGCTTTTGCGCCAAAATCGCGTGCCATTTTGGCTGCTTCATTAATAGCTTCATTAGTGGGGTTTGGAGTAACTTTATCATAGTTAATATAGCCGATAGAATTGTCTTTTAGGGCTTTTTCAACATAATCCCAAGCACCTGTTGCTTTATAGGCATTTCTTCCTGACATAACTATTACTTTATCAATATCTTTTGATTTTAGGTCAGCTGCAATATCGTTAATTTTTTTAATTGCTCCAACACCGAAATAAACACAGGTTCTTGTTCTGATTTCTTTAATTTCATTAATGTTAATGTCTTTTTCCCACATAATGAAAAACTCCTTTCTAAAATATCATCACGCTTTTATTTTATCATGTTTTTTAAAAAAGGATAATTTTCTTATTTTTTTTAATCTACCCTGGATGCTCCTTCTTGGATTTTGACAACTCGTAATTTTAGCACTCCGCTTTTAGGCTTCGCCTAGTCACTTCGTAAAATTACTCGAACAGACGCATTCACTTCGCTTGCGCTCCGTTACATGCTAGTCAAAATCCGCCTCTTGGATTTTGACAACTCGTAATTTCAGAATTTCGCTACTAAAAAGTTTTGCTTTAGCAAAACATATATATTTTGGGCGCAAGCCCAACAATTATGAGGCAGGCGGAAGTTTTCTTCTTTTTATGTTCAACTTTTCTTTTGCTCCTGTCAAATTCGCCTTACGGCAAGAATTTGAAACGTCGCTATTGTAATGTTCCAGTGTCTTGCTCAACGCAAGCCACTTGGGAACATCAGCTAGCGCCCTCTTTTTCATTTCGCCGTTTGAGAGAAAAAAGAAGAAAAGTGAACAATTACTTAAAAGCATTAGTTGTTTAATTAATTTTAGTATTCCACTTTTTAGGCTTCGCCCAGCTACTTCGTAAAATTACTCGAACAGACGGGCTCACAACGGACTAAAGCCCTGTTCCGCCCTAGTCAAAATCCGCCTCTTGGATTTTGACAACTCGTAATTCTAGAATTCCGCTTCTAATTTACTAACGTAAATTATTCGCTCCATAAAATTACTCGAACAGACGCATTCACTTCGCTTGCGCTCCGTTACATGCTAGTCAAAATCCGCTCGAACGCAGCGTTCTCATCGCATTTAAAGTATTAAAAAAAGGATAAGAAAAACTTATCCTTTTTTAATCTACCATAGAGTTGTCGAGTTCAGAACTTGGTTGGTTAGAAAATAATATTTTATTTGTTCCCTTTAGCTCTATTATGAGTTTTGCATAACATTTGGCAGTTACTTATATCTGTTGCCCCACCTTTAGACCAGGCAGTAACATGGTCAGCGTCCATTTCTTTGAATTGCCAAATACGAGTTTTATTGCTATCATTACCTAGAGCACATAAAGGGCAGTTAGAAATACCATTTTCTTTTGCTTCTTGTGTTTGCCTAGCATAAACTGTTTTTTTATCACGTTCTTCAAAGATACGAATTTCAAGTAATCTACTATCTTGGCAACCACCAAGTACATATTCAAATATCCCTTTTTTATTTTTGACAAATTCATCAGCATAAAGTTCTGCTACTTTTGCGTTTATTTCAGTTTTACTATATGGATTTTTGTGGTAAGTTTCGTACAATGTTCCCCAATCAATATTTTTCATTTCTGAATGAACTTCATCAAACAATCCATCAACCCAATCAATAACAGAATTAAAATATGTTTTAAGTTCGTTAATATTGTTATCATGTCTATGCTTTGACATATATTCTTCAACATTACCTTTACTAACCCAAGAAAGTGCACATTCAAGGTATTCTTGACGGTTAACCGTACCTGATATATATGAACTCCATTTTGCGATGTTGGCATTTTGAGAGTTACTGAATTCTTCTTTTGCTAGAGTTGTAAACTCTCCAGAATATATGGCATTTAATACCTCTTGTTTGTTTAAAGGAATACCAGTTATATTAATAGTCTTAAACCATTCTTTAATTTCAGATTCTTCTCCCTCGCAAACATAGATAAGCAACTTTGTATTAAGTATTTTTGCTTTCTTATCTGTCGATAAGCCTCTAAAATATTGAGGAACTCCATTATCTACGATAGCAAACTTACTTGTAACAAAGCGACCTAGAGATGTTATTCTTTGTTGCCCATCTAATACTTCCAGTTGTTCACCATTTTTATTGAAATATATCAAACCTATTGGATAGGCTTTTAATATGCTTTCAATAACAGCTACATCCTTCTTTCCATCTGCATAGATATAATGTCGTTGATATTCTGGCTGGATGGTCAATTTCCCATCCATTCCATATAACCCCTTGCCTTCAAGTTCGTTATAAACAAACCCTTCACAAATATCTTTTACTGTCCATTCTGTATGCAGTTCTGTTTTCATTAGTTGCCTCTTTTTTTGATTAAAATTCTACCATATGGAACAACAGGATGATTGTTATCATCTAACATATATAAATCACCATCAACGGTACCTCTTTTTTGTACGTTTTTTCTATAATTTCGATGTTCTTCTGTATAAGGTTGAACTCCACATTCCAATCCGGAAGTTGCTATGCCTAAGCCAATTATTTCAAATTGTTCTGGACAATATTTATCCATGAAAGTTATGGGGACACCCATAACTCCAATATAGTCTTTTGGAATAGCATCAGTAAAAGGAACTTCTATTGCATCATAATTAAAATATTTTCTATATTCGTGTCCTTTTATTTCTTTATGTTTACTATGTTTGATATTATCTGCCATAGTCATAAGCTTTAGTGGTTGATGACGTCTTCCATGTTCTATATTTGTGAACCAATTTACACCAGAAACTCTTATCATCCCATCTATATGATTTCCTGCGGTAGCGTAATCAATATAGTTACTAATAAAATGTCCAGCTCCACCCTTAAAACCATTGCCTAACCAACATTTGTTATTTTTTATTAGTTGAAAAACTTCTCTGTATGTAATAGCATTTTGATGTCCTATTATTATAAATTTCTTATCAGAGTTAATTATCCAAGCTAAGAACTCCCTGAATAAACTAAAAGGCGGGTTTGTGATTATAATATCTGCTTCATCTCTTAATTTCTTGACTTCATCACTCCTAAAATCACCGTCACCCTCTAAGTATTGCCATTCCAAATCGTCAATATCAATTACACCATTTTTATTAGTATCGTGGTCGAGTGTGAAAATTTTTCCTCTTATTTTGTTAATATCAGGGTCAAAATGCGGAGCTTGCTCTTCAAATAGTGACGTTTGATAAGGCATATTTACTTTTTTGCTTTCATAAGCATAACTTGTACTGATAAGTTTTTTTAATCCGAAAGTTTCAAAATTTTGTGCAAAAAACTTTGTAAAATTTGACCATTCAGGATCATCACATGGGAGTAGAATCGTTTTATCTCTAAAAACATCAGGATTGTAATCAATATAAGCCATTATCTCTTTTTCAATGTCAGCCCATTGAGTGTAGAATTCATCATTTTTGGCTTTTTTTGCCTTTTTTAAATTATCATTAGCCATACATTGTCCTCTTGAAAACATTTAAACATAAAAATTGTGTATAAACAAATTGTTTCGGATAAAAAATTCAGGTAATAAAAAGAGTTAATATATTTTAAAAAAGTTTAATTATTACGATACTTATTTAAAATATTTTAAATAAATACCAAATATTAATTTTTTGTTTATTTTTCAAGGAAACTATGAAAATTATGCTATCAATATCAATGGAGGTATAGCAATGACTGAAAAAGAATTATTGGAAGAACAATTAAATAAATTAAGTAATGTAACCAATATAACAATGTTTGATAATTGGCGAACAGAATCTTTATCAATTTTTTCAGCTATTTATGGAGATAAGTCTTGTGAATATAAAAATTTGTGGGATACTGGTTTGTATTTAAGTTACGCAAAAGATTCAGACACTACCGATTATGTTGAAACTTCAAAAAGTTTATTAAATGGTTGCATTAAGGCGATTGGTATACATCATTCAAATCATACAAATAATAAACAATATAAAAATAATGTTGTTATCAATAATAATCCTAATTTCTCTCAGTCGCAAATACAAACTCAAATACAGACAATGGACATAAAAGACATTATTAAAGATGAACTTCCGCCAGCGAAAATGCGTGAAATTGAAGAAATTTTGAAAACAGAAGAATCTGAAAAAACAAAACTAGAAAAAGTTGGTGCAATATTGCAAAAAGTAGGAATTAACATTACCTCTTCTGTTTTAGCAAAAATTATAACCGCTTCATTGGATGTATTTTGATAGTAATTTAACCTCTTGCATACAGGGGAAGCCGAGAAGAGTCATCTTGGTATAATAAACCAAAAAACCCGTCTTGTGCGGGTCCTTTTGGTTTATCTACCTTGGATGCTACGTCTTGGATTTTGACAACTCGTAATTTCAGAATTTCGCTACTAATTTACTAAAGTAAATTATTCGCTCCAAAGAATTATTCGAACAGACGCATTCACTTCGCTTGCGCTTCGTTACATGCTAGTCAAAATCCGCTCGAACGCAGCGTTCTCATCGCATTTAAAGTATTAAAAAAAGGATAAGAAAAACTTATCCTTTTTTTAATCTACCCTGGATGCGATTCGCAACGACATTCTTGGCGAAGAATGAGCCATAGAATGGCGGAGTGCCGGAGTTTGTGATAACAAACTCTCGGTAAACCGCAGTTGTAGCAAGTTTACTTGCGTACAAATGCGTATTGGGACCCCATTTAGACAAGTAATATGCCTTATTATAAAAGATTTTTAGAACAATGGGGGATGCTGAGAATACTTCGGGGTTGACTTAAACGCAAAAAAGACTCTCTAAATGAGAGTCTTTTTTAAGTCTACCCTGGATGCTCCCTCTTGGATTTTGACAACTCGTAATTTTAGCACTCCGTTTTTAGGCTTCGCCTAGTCACTTCGTAAAATTACTCGAACAGACGCATTCACTTCGCTTGCGCTCCGTTACATGCTAGTCAAAATCCGCTCGAACGCAGCGTTCTCATCGCATTTAAAGTATTAAAAAAAGGATAAGAAAAACTTATCCTTTTTTTAATCTACCCTGGATGCGATTCGAACAGGGACCCCTAGCCCACACATAACCTGAATAAAAAAACTAAAGCACTGTAGGGGGATGCTGAGAATCCTTCAGGTTATATAACTTAAAAACTCCCTTGAATGGGAGTTTTTAAGTTATCTACCCTGGATGCGATTCGAACGCATGACCTACTGCTTAGAAGGCAGTTGCTCTATCCAGCTGAGCTACCAGG
>CALUWJ010000029.1 GCA_944324455.1 Candidatus Gastranaerophilales bacterium
TGAATTTTGGAACTCAATGGAATTAATCGCAGTAAACCACAAAGCAATGATTAATTTTAGAATAGCAAGATAATAAATAAAATAAACGGATGTTAATAGAGAGATAAATAATGGCGGATTTGGAGTAAACCCTTCTTATATTTAAGAAGGGTTTTTGAATTTTATAATAGCGCAGTAAGTTGCATTTTTTCTTGAAATTTTATAAAAATTTTCTTTTGTTTCTTTTTTTGTAAAGTTATTGATATCAAAAAGCGTGTCATAGTTTTTTGAATAAATATATATTGAGTCCAAATTATCGTTATTTTTTAGTATTATTTTTGTGTTAGAGCTGCCTTGCCAAAAATTAGAACATTCAAGCCCTTTATAATACCCTTGAAGTGCATCTATAATTTCTTTTTTATTTATTTTGTAAACATTCAGCGCTTTTTCATCTATTTCATAATTTAGTGATAATTTTTTATCTGTGGTTGAATTAATTACATTTTTTTCCTTTTTTAGGGTTAGTATTTTATTATATAAATTATCTAAATTTTTATCACAATATTCTTTCTTTTTTTTACTTGCATAGCTGATATTTAGTTCATTTAGTATTTTTTTAATTCTTCGTGTTTCATATTTTGGGCATAAAATTGTGATTTTATTTATTTCTTGTTCTAAAAAGTCACTGTCATTATTGATTTTTGGGCAATTAATTCCAATTAAATAAATAATATTTTTTATATTATGATAGGATGATATTTTTTCATATAGTTTTTCTGTTTCATAAATACTGTTTGTTTTTTCGCCATAAATTTCAATTATATCAAGTGTATTTGTTTTAATAATTTTAGTGTTTTTATTTTGTTTTTTTACTTCTTTTAAATAAAAAGACAATTTTATATCATAAATTAATCCCAAAAGCCCTTCTTTTTTTCCTAAAGCAAGAATTTGAGATTTTTTATCATCATAAAAAATAAGGCTTTCAGGTGGAGTTGTTGTTTTTTCGTTTGCTTTAAAAATTTCACCAAGATAATTTGAAAAAAGTTTATTTTTGTAATAAACCCTGATTTTATTAATATCATCAATATTTTTTATACTGCCATTTGTATATACAGGAAATGAATTAGCATTTGTTGTTTTGGTGGTTGAATTTTGATAAATATTGTTATCGTTAATAAGGTTTGAAAAATCCTGAAGCGAAAGATTATATTTTTTTAAATCAGATGTTTTATAGTCAACAAATACAGTCGGTTTTTGTTCTCCCATTTTAATTATTTTTGAGGTAATCCTATAATCTAATAGCCTGTCATGTGCACTATCTGTTATTTTTTTAAGGGTTTTATAGTCGTTATTTGTATTAATTAAAATAAAAGTATCATATTTTATTGTATTGTTGTCATCAAAAAATACGCTTATTCGTTTATCAACATTATATAAGGCTTGTGTTAATCTTGTTTTTACTAAATCTATTGCGGTTTGTTTGAATATTATTGTAGGATTTAATTTGCAATAGATATTACAATATCCGTCATAAGAAAAAATATAAACATCTTTTATCATTTCAAGGTTTGAAATTTTGTCCTTTATTTCTTCTGCTATTTGAGCATCAATTTCTTTTGCGCTCAGGTTGCTCATTTTGGCAATTATTTTAATTTCGTAATTGTTTTTGTTTTTGTCAAAATTTCCTACAATATAAACAATTGAAAAAATTATAATACAGAAAAAAATTACAAAAAATTTTTTCATTTATAACCTTACCTTTGAATTTGGTTTTATTTTATCCGTGTCTTTTGATATAATTATGTCGTTTGCATTTATTCCTGATGTAATAAATGCTTCATTATTGTTGATTGATGCTATGATTATTTTTTCTTTTTTAATTGTGCCTATATCGTTTTTAATATCTGTAATTTTATAGACCCATTTACCTTCATCATCAAACACAATACTTGTTAGAGGAATTTTTGCACTGTACTTTTCTTTTTGTGCAATATATACATTGATAGACATTCCGTCTTTTAAATCTGGATAATTTTTATCTAATAAAATTTTAACCAAATAACCACCATCATTTATGCTGGAAGTTGAAATGTGCTTGATTATGCCTGTATAGTTTTTATTATTGTATTTAGCTATAATTTTTTCATTTAGTTTTAATTTATTTACAGTGTTTGAATCAACCATTATTTCAATTTGTGTTTCACCGATGCCTGTTATTCTTACAATAGGTTCACCAACTGAAGCGTATGCGCCTTGTTCTTTATATTTTTCTGTTATATAACAATCATAGGGTGCAATAATCATATTATAGCTAATTTGTTTATTCAAATATGCAAGTTTTTCTTTTTGAATTTTTACATCCTGAGTGCTGCTTTTGTAGTTATAGTATGCTTCTTCCCAGTCATTTTCGGAAATTGCTCCTAAATTGTGTAAAATTGTCATTCTGTCAAAATAAATTTTAGAGCGGTCTTTTTTTATTGAGGCATTATCCAGTTGTGCGGTTTGTTCTTTTTTCTTGATTTTATATAGCTCGCCGTCTAATCTTGCTATAACTTGTCCTTTTTTTATATAATCACCTTTTGTATAAGGGATAAAGATGATTTTACCTTCACTTTCAAAGCTTAAATCTGCAATTTTTTGTGATTTTACATTTCCGTAAAATTCCATAAAATCACTATTTTTCATTTCCGGAATTTTAATATAGCTTATGTTTTTGATTTCTTTATTGTAATTGCAGCCGCCAAAGCATAATATTGAAAGTATGAGAATGATAATTCTAATATATTTCATATTTTAATTTTATGGCTATGATTATTTAAAAGAATTATCGACCTTGGCTATTCATATATTCTTTTTAGAATTAATCCGTTTGCGCTTATATCAAAAATTTTATTATCTCGAGAAAGCAAAATTGTTTCATGGCTATAACAATTATAGCTCCATGCACTCATAAAGACTTTTTTGTTTTCTTTATTATATACATAACATAAAACTACAATTAAATTGTCGTTTTGCGCGCTAAAACCCAATGGTTCAATGTCATATCGGTATTTTACAATTTGTATATTTTCCCAATCAAGGTAATAGTTTTTAATTGTATTATCTAAATCAAGAAGTTTGATTGTTCGGCTTTCTTTGTTTTCATCTCCCATGAAATGAACATAAAGATATGTTTTATAAATTCCGTTTAGGGTTGAGCCTACCTGTTCTTTTATTAAAAGTTTTTTGCTGTCAGCACTCCAATCGACAAGCGCCAAGCCGTTAAATAAATTTGGATATATTTCTTTTGTGCCTGCTTGAATAATCGGTTTTCTTTTAAGCTGATTGTGATTATAATCAATTATTCTTTTGGGTTTAGTTTTAGATGTATCAAGTTTTTCAACATAAAATTCTGATGAAATTTGATTTACATCAGGTGAATAGTAGTATCTTGGGTATGCAACATAATGACAATTAACATCTGCTATAACATAAGGGTATGAATATAAATTCTTTTTTACATCTTCAATGTTTAATTGTCTTGAGCCTTGCGGATAGTTATATTTTTCAAATTTGTAGTGCGGGGTTGGCTGGTAGTATTTTTTTGTGCTTTTTGGCTCTTGGTATGAGGTTTCTTCTCTTTGAGAAAGCGGCACATTTTCAGCTTGAATTTCCCATTCTTGTTTTGTTTCAACCATTTTTTGTTTTTGCGGAGGTTGTTTTTTCTTAAAAGGATTTTTAAATTCATAAGCAAAACAAGATGAACTTATAACAATAAATGCAACAATTAAAAAAGCAATTAACTTTTTATGCATTTTATACTAAGCCTTCTTTGAGGGCTACTATTGCAGCTTTTGTTCTATCTGATAGGTATAGTTTTTGCAAAATATTATGAACATGGGCTTTGGTTGTAGATATTGAAACTACAAGCTTTTCTGAGATTTCTTGATTTGATAGTCCATCTACTATTAAAGATAAAACTTCCAGTTCTTTTTTGGTAAGCCCGTATTTTTTGTTGGCTTCTTTTTGGCTTTTTGTCTCTCCTGTTTGTATATTGTCTTCGTTTTGTATGTTTGATAGAACAATTCTTGCAATTTGAGAATCAATCCAAGCAGCATGGGTTGAAACAGCATCAATTGCATTAATAAGGTTTTCTGAACTTGAACCTTTCATAATATAGCCGTCAGCCCCTGCTTTAAAGGCTGCAAAAATATCTTCCCTATTATCTCTTGAAGTAAACATTAAAACAGCACAATCAAGTTTTAATTCTTCTTTGATTTTTTTTGTTGCGGTTATTCCATCCATTTTAGGAAGTCCGATATCCATCAAAATTACATCAGGATTGTATTTTTGTGCCATTATTACTCCTTCTTGCCCGTCTGTTGCTTGTGCAATAAGGTTATAGTGAGGAGTGTTTTCCAATTTCATTGCAAGACCTAATCTTGTAAACTCATGGTCTTCAACCAATAATATATTTATGTTTTTTTCTGTCATAAAATTACCTTACAATCATTTATTGAGTTTTTTAATTCGAAAGCAAATTTAGAACCTTTGTTGAGTTCTGATTTTACATATATTTTTCCGCTATGAGCTTCTATTATTTGCCTTGAAAGATACAAGCCAAGCCCTGTTGAGCTTGAGCGTTTTTGGTTTGTGCCTTGGGAAAATCTGTTGAATAATTTATCACAATCATCTTTAGATAAACCAATTCCGTTGTCGATTACTTCAACTTTTAAATCCTTGTTTTCTTTTTTGATATCTACTGTCACAACTCCATCTGTTTGAGAGTGCTTAATTGCATTTCCCATAAGATTTGTTAAAACTCTCCTTAACTCGTTTTTATCCGCATTTACAAATATTTCTTTGTTATTTGTTTTGATTTTGAAATCTATATTGGATTTTTGAGATAATGGAGTAAGTTCATCTTTACATTCATTTGCAAGCTTTACAATATCGAATTTTGTTTTATATAAATATGTTTTTCCTGCTTCATATCTGTATACTTCTAATAGCGCATTAACAAGTCCAAGCATATCTTCTGAACTTTTTTTCATTGCAAGAAAAAGATTTGTTTGTTTTTCTGTAATATCTCCTAGGGATTTATCTAAAATAAAATCAAGCCCTGAAATCGTTGCTAATAGTGGTGTTCTTAAATCATGGGTTAGGGTTGCAATAAAATCATCTCTAAGGCGTTCTGTTTCTTTTTGATATGTAACATCTCTTATCACTGCTACATAAAAATTTGTTTTATTATCATCAACTGATGCAATGCTTATTTCGACGGGGATTTTTATGTCTTTTTTGTAATTGATAAGATAATAGTTTCTTAAAAAAAGATTTTCATTTTGTTTCAGATTGGATTTGTTGAATTGTTTTTTTTCACTCACTACGAGTTCAAAAAGATTTTTTGAAATTAAATCTTTTTCATTTTGTCCAAAAAGCTCAATTGCTGCAGTGTTTAAATTTATAATTCTAAGATTATCGTCAAATAAAATAATGCCGTCGGCGCAATTTGTAATTATTGCACTTAGTTTTGAGTTTGCTTGAGAAAGTTCTGTTGTTCTTTCTTGAACTATGTTTTCAAGATTTTTTGAATAATTTTCAAGTTTTTGATTTAATTCTTCAAGTTCTTTGACTTTTTTATCAAGCTCTTTTTTAAGCCTTGTTTGCATTAGAGCGTTTTTGATATTGATTATGAGATTATTATTATCCCAAGGTTTTTCAATATATTTGAAGATGCCTATTTCATTAATTGCTTTTATGGCATTTTTTTTATCGGCATATCCTGTTAAAAGTATTGTTGTAACATCGGGTTGAATTTTTTTTGCTTTTTCAAGAAAAACAATGCCGTCCATTTGCGGCATAATGAAATCACTGATAATTAAATCAACTTCATTATTGTTTAAATAATTCAGAGCTTCATTGGGATTATTAAATGAAGCAACATTGCTAAAGCCTTCAAGGCCCAAAAGCATTACGATAGTCTTTGTGACCATCTGTTCGTCGTCAACAATTAATATTTTACCCAACTTATCCATAATAAAAAGATAGTTTATTTTTTCATATAATACAAATTATTAACAAAAATATAAAAAACTTAAAATTTCGGGCAAAAAATTTTATTCACATGTTTTGTTGTGTTAGTGTATGATTATGGGGAAATAATCGTAGTATTATTTTTGCAGTTTAAAAATGAAGCTAAAAACAAATAAACAATTTATTCCTGTTTACAATAGCCGCAAAACAACAAAAACCGCTGCGGAGGGATTTACGACCCCGTTAAATAAAAACCAATCAAATAATTTACGCTTTAAAGGTGATGCAGTTGCAGGATTTGGAAGATATGTAGATAAAATAAATAAGCGTATTGTATATACAAATTCTGATAAACTTATAAGTAATATTGATCAAACTATCGGTAATGATAAATTCTTTACAAAAGCTTTAATAAAAGCCGAGATATTAAAACCGGATGCTTCAGGCAATATTGTTGTTCCTAAAAAACTTGATTTGGATATTATCGGCGCAGGTTCTGATATTTATTATACCCTGACTTTTCCGATTTTTGAAATGCCCGTTAGAATAGCAAATGCCGTAATAAAGAAATTTGGCGGCACTCCTATTGAAACAAAGCGTTTGCATGAGGTTGAGCTGGCAAAAAATTATAAACTTTGTCAAGATATATTAGATATTTTTTTTCGTGAGGCTGATGCTAAAAAGGTAAACAAGTACTTTAAATTAATAGGCAAAGCAAACAATGATTTGGTAACGGAAGCATTAGCTAAAAGAGATTTTGATAAAAGTGCTCAACAATTTAAAGATACTGTTGGGAAAAATATAAATAAGCTTTTTAAAGGTTATAACAGTCGTGATGAAAGAACTTTAAACAGGGCTGCAACTTCTATAGTTAGCGCACTGTATTCTGCTAATGATTTTTACAATATTTCAATGCTTCAAAAAGACGATAAAAAAGAGGCAAAGAAAGCCCATAATGCTCGTTTCAAGCAAGAAATAACAAGAATGATGTTAAGTGCAGGTATGACTTTCTTGACGTTGGGCGCTTTGGATAAAGTTGTAAAAAGAAGCTTGCTTACAAATGCTATTGTTATAGCAATGAGTTCTTTAATTTCTGAAGTTGGTTCAAGACTGTTTAATGGAACTCCATTGTTGCCTTTGACGCCTGAACAGGCTAAAAAGATTGCACAACAAAGAAAAGCAAAAAATTCAAATAATGCGCAAAATACTGTAAATCAAAACAATCCTTTAAATGAAAAGACTGTAAATTCTTTGAACAGTTCAAATGTTGCTAATACTCAATTTAAAGGTATAAACAAGAAACATCATAGCACTTTTGTTCAGTTTGCTTCAAAAGACGGGACATTTACTCCAATTAACAGTCTTATGCAATCAACGGCAAAAGAAGCAACTGCAAAGAAAAAAGATGAACCTAAAAAGAAAATTAGTTTATCTAAAATTTTAGGAACAGCATTTTTTATAAGCAGTTTGGCTTATATTACAAGTGCGATTTTAAAGGGTAAATTTAGTGCCAAGATGGCAAGAAGAGAATTATATAAACAGCCGGGCGTGAAAGATAAAATAATTGAAACTTTTATTTCAGGAGATAAAGTACCTGATGAAGTAATAAATACTTTAAATAAGATTAACAGTGCAGCCAAACAAAGAGAAAAATTCTTCTCTTTTGAAGAAAAATTCAAAGATAAATTTTTAAAATATAAAACTTCTTTTGATGTCGGCACTCTTAAAGAAAAAGTGCTTGAATTAAAAAAATTAAAAGAAGCGGATGAAATTTCTCCGATTTTGGATGAATTTTTGGTAAATATTGAAAAACTTGAGGCTGCTGCAAATAATCAAAACGCTAAATTGCCATCCGGATTGAAAAAAATTGACGGTAGATTAATTCTTGAATACAGTAAAGATCTTCCTGCAATTTCAGGATTTTATAATGGTTTTACAAAAGTATTTAAAACTGTATATAAAATATTAAGCATTCCGGGATTAGCTGTTGAGTCTCTTTTAAATAAAACAATTTTTGGAGAAAGCGAAGCTGCTTTTGATGCTTTAAGTGCAAAAAATTATAAGTTTGGTTTAAATGATATTAAAAAAGAATTAATCGGACTTAATGATTTAACTTCTAAAAAGAGCTGGAGCAGTCAAAAAATATTAAATTATATTAAAAGAAACACAAGATCTTTTGAAACTTCAGCTGAAACCGGTGAATTGGCTAATTTGTCTCGTACTATGGTAACAGCAATTTCAACTTTCTTCTTTGTTAACGATTATACAAATAAAGTTTTGATTGAATCTGAAGGCAGAGATGTTGAAACAGCAAAAGAAGAACGTAAGGAAAGATTGGCGCATAAGATTTCTAATTTTATAATTAATGGTACATTGATGAATGTATTTAATTCTGTATTTAAATTCCCTCTAAATAGTAGTTTGCTGGGTGCAACAGTCATCGCAACGGCAACTGAAACAACAAATGAGTTTTTTGTCAGAAAATCAATTTGTCAACCATTCCACAAAATGAAGTCAAGACAAGATATTATTGAATATGAAAACGAGCAAATGAATAAAAAAGGCTTTATGGGCTGGTGGAGCAGAACATTTAAGAAATTGACAGGTAAAAAATCTTTAACTCAAAAAGTTGGAGTTTCTTCTAATGATGTAAAAAAAGATAAATAATTTATCTTTGTGCTAAAATTTATACACACAGTATTTTAAGAGAGAGTAAAACATGAATTTAGAAAATATGTTAAAAGAGAGTGTTGAAAAAAATACACCTCAATATATTAAGGAAGATAAAATATTTGATTATTCAGATAAAAACAGTTTTGTTTTTAGATTAACAAAAGAATATGTTGAAAAGTTGAATTTAAGAACTTGGTTTGAGGGATATAAAAAAGAAGCCCTTGTTTCAACAGCCGGTATTAGAGGTCCTCAAAATATAATTTATCCTCATGATACTCGTTTTCCGATTAATACAATAGGGATGACCCTTGCGACTTTAGCTAAAGCACTTGTTTTAAAAGAAAAATATCCTAATGATGAACATGTAAAACTTGTAGGCTGCGAAGTTAGATACAATTCAAAAACTTATCTTGATATAATTGCAAGAATTCAAGCTGCGCTAAATATAAGAACCTTAACTCCTGTTAATCGTCAAACAATTCCTATTTGGCTTGCTTCATTTTTGGCTTTTAAGTTAGATTTGGTTGGAGCAGAATATATTACAAGTTCTCATGGGATTTCTGTTAAAAACGCTACAAAAGATTTAAATAACCAAGGTTCTCAGTATTTGCCTGATGAAAGTATAGAGTTTGTTAATAAAATTGAACAAATTTTAGACGAGGTTAATGAAAAAGGCTATTATGAAATCAAATTTTCATCATCAGATGATGAATTAATTGATGAAAAAACCATGGATAAATTAAATAACGGTATTGATTTATATTGTGAATACTTAAAAAATGGCGTAGCCAGCGGAAAAAATATAAATACAATTAAGAATTTTGAAAATAAAATCGTGATAGATTCAGTTGGCGGTTGTGCTTATAATACATTATCTAAAATTTTAGAAAAACTTGGAATTAAAGATAATTTTGTTTGGTTGAATAAAGAGGAAGACCCGTTTTTCCATGGAATCGGCAAAGACATAAAAAACGGTTCATTTTATGATTGGTCATTGGATGTTACTGTTTTAGCAAAAGATGAAAATGGGGTTGAGTATTTCCCTGTGGTTAAATCTCTTAATTATGGTGAAAAATTAAAAAATTATCCTCTAAATACGGTTGTTTTAATTACTGATCCTGATCATGACAGATTAAATATTGTTCAAGTTATTTCTAAGGATAAAATTGAAATAGTAAAAAAAGCGGGCGTTGATTATGTTGAATTGGATGAAGAAAGAATTTTGTGTATATTTTCTGCTAATCAATCTTTCTTGATGATTATGGATTATTGGTATAAATCACTGGATAAAAATACAAATAGTGATTATTTCATGGTTAAAACAACAGCAAGCTCAAAAGCTTGGGATGAATGGGCAAAATCTAAAGGCATTAAAATAATTAATACGCCTGTTGGTTTTAAAGAAATTGCTTCTGCAATTAAAAAGATTGAAGCTCAATATGAAAAAAATGTTGAAAATATTACAGTTTACGATATTTTCAATAAAAAAATCGAGCTTGGTAAAAACCCCAGAATGATTTTTGGCGGTGAAGAATCAGGAGGCATGATAATTGGTGCAATTGAACCGATAAAATCTTTAAATGGCAGGGTAGCGCTTGCTATGAGAGAAAAATCAGCAACAGAAGCCATTGTTGTTGCAAGTGCTTTAATCTCATCAATAGATACAACTTTAGTTGAAAACCTTCAAAATATCTATGATGAAAATAATATAATTTCAAGATACGATGTAAGAGTTGATATTGCATATTATAACGAATCAGAACCTGATATAGATAAATTGAAAAAAGCTAAAGTATTAGGCGAAGCTAAAAGAACAAAAAATGATATTTTCTATTTGGCTCTTGCAATGGCGAAATTGGAAAATAAAGTTACCCTTGAACAAATAAAAGAAATATTATCTTCAACTTTTGCTGAATTGGATTTTTCAAATTTATCAGATGTTATTTTTGTGGGTGATGGTACTTATTTAGATTTTGATGATAAATTTGTTGAAATCAGACCATCAGGAACAGATGCTAAAACAAAAGCGTATGCAGGGGGTTCTGATAAACAATTATTAATTAAATATGCTGATTGCCTTGGAAATTATTCAGGTGATTTAAATGAAGCATATAAAAAATACATTAATGAAGATTATGTTCAAAAATGTAAAGATGAATCTTTTAGAGTGTATTCAAAATATACCCTAAAAGATGAAGACAAAAGAGAATTTAAAATTCCGAACTATACTTTTTAATAAATCAATTAAAGGAGAAATAAATGGAATCTAATAATAGCTCTGCTCAAAGCATAAGAGAAGGAAGAATACAGAAACTGACTGATTTAATAGATATGGGTGTAAATCCTTATCCTTATACATTTGATAAAACTGCAAATGCAAGAACTTTGCAAGAAAAATATAAAGATTTAGAAGCAGGAGTTGAAACGCAAGATGTATATTCTGTTGCAGGTCGTGTTATGGCAATCAGAAATACAGGCATGTTTATAGATTTGGCTGATTCAACGGGAAAAATTCAAATTTTTTCACATAAACAAAATCTTCCTGAAGATAAAATGAAACTTTTAAAACTAATTGATGTTGGTGATATTGTTGGTTTTAAAGGTACAATAAGAAGAACGCCAAGAGGCGAATTATCAATTAAAACTACTGATTTAAAATTGTTATCTAAATCACTTCTTCCTTTGCCTGAAAAATTCCATGGATTGTCAGATGTTGAAATCAGATATCGTCAAAGATATCTTGATATGATTGTAAATCCTGAAGTTAGGGAAACTTTTAGAAAAAGAAGTTTAATTATACAAAAGATAAGAGAGTTTTTAGCTAAAGATGGTTTTATGGAGGTTGAAACTCCAACACTTCAAACAACTGCATCAGGAGCTAGTGCCAGACCATTTTTCACTCATCATAACGCTCTTGAAATGGATTTGACTTTAAGAATTGCTCTTGAATTGTTTTTAAAAAGATTAATTGTGGGCGGTGTTTCTGAGCGTGTATTTGAAATCGGCAAATGTTTTAGAAATGAAGGAATAGATACTCGTCATAATCCTGAATTTACAATGATTGAACTATATCAAGCTTATGCTGATTATAATGATATGATGACATTAACTGAAAACATGGTTGCCTATGTTGCGCAAGAAGTTTTAGGAACAACTAAAATCCAATATGGTGAAAATGAAATTGATTTAACTCCACCTTGGGATAGAAAAACCATGCTTGGCTCCATTAAAGATGCAACAGGGGTTGATTTCTTGAGTGTATATACAGCTCAAGAAGCGAGAGATTTGGCTTTAAGTGTTGGTGTTCATGTTGATGAGAATTTAAACTGGGGTCAAATAGTTGAAGCTGTATTTGAGCAAAAAGTTGAACCAAGTTTAATTCAACCTTGCCATATTATAGATTATCCAAGAGAAATTTCGCCATTGGCTAAAGTTCATAGAGATAATGAGCGCTTGACAGAGCGTTTTGAAACAAGGGTAAATGGTTGGGAAATTGCAAATGCATTTTCGGAATTATCTGATCCTATTGATCAACGTCAAAGATTTGAAGCTCAAGCAATAGCAAAGGCAAATGGTGATGAAGAAGCTATGGAAATAGATGAAGATTTCATTACTGCTCTTGAATATGGTATGCCGCCAACAGGTGGTATGGGTATGGGCATAGATAGATTAGTTATGCTTTTAACTAATTCACCATCAATCAGAGATGTTATTGCATTTCCTACAATGCGTCAAATTAATAAATAAGGAGAAAAACCCGTGGATAAAATGAAAAGAAATGTAATTTGCATTAAATGGGGCGATAAATTTGGCGCTGATTATGTAAATCGATTATATAAAATGGTTGAAAGAAATTTAACCTTGCCACATAGATTTGTTTGTTTTACAGATAAACCTGAGGGGATTGTTGATGGGGTTGAAATAAGGCCTCTGCCTGAGCTCCATGATGAGGGTTTGCCTGAAAAGGCTTGGAAGAAGCTTGGTTTATTTACAGATAAATTGGCAGACCTTGAGGGTGAAGCTTTGTTTTTGGATTTAGATATAGTAATTAGAGATAATATAGATTGTTTCTTTAGAAAAGAAGGAGAATTTTATATTATTAAAGATTGGGATTTTCCTGATGATATTATCGGAAATTCTTCAGTGTTTAAATTTAATGTTAAGCAACATAAAGATATTATTGAAAATTTTTATAAAGAAGGAAAAGACATTAGAAAACGTTATAAAAACGAGCAAGCCTTTTTGTCTCATCAAATGAATGATAAAGGAATTTTAAAATATTGGGATAAAGGTTGGTGTGTGAGTTTTAAGAGAAATTGCTTAAGGCCTTTTCCTCTAAATTTCTTTTTAGAGCCTAAAGATCCTTTAGAAGCTAAAATTTTAATATTCCATGGACGTCCGACTCCTGAACAAGCTTATAAGGGATTTATGGGTAAAGGCGGGTTTAGATACGTTAAACCGACAAAATGGCTTGATAAATATTGGTGTAAAGATTAAAAAGAGTATTTTAAATACTCTTTTTTACTTGACTAATGAGTTTGTCCAGTGTATTATTTATTTGCAATCAATTGATTAAGTTTGGTTGTTGAAATTTAAATAGTTTTTTGCTATTTTTAAATTTTAAATCCAATGGGCCTGTGGACCCGAGTAAAGCGAATTGAGGCACGATGCGCCCAATGAGCGAAACGAGGGCAGAGGTGTGTGGAGCTCGTGACGGCAGACCGTTGAGGTCTGGCGAACAGAGCGGAAACCGTACCCCACCGCAAAAGCGGAGTGATTGCTTCGCCACAGTGTCTAAGTAATAAGTTGAAAATTGAATAGAATCCAATGGGCCTGTGGCGAAATTGGTAGACGCACTAGATTTAGGATCTAGCGCCTTCGGTGTGAGAGTTCGAGTCTCTCCGGGCCCACCATTTATAAAAAGAGCCGAAAAGGCTCTTTTTTAGTGACTTTTCGCTTGTGGTCTGCGTTTGCAGATTTCGAACATTTTGAAA
>CALUWJ010000030.1 GCA_944324455.1 Candidatus Gastranaerophilales bacterium
GAAATATATCATTCAGTTCGTTATTCATCAAAAAACTCTGGTTTTATTTATTATCTGTTTTTTAGAACATATTCAAGAGTAAAAAGGAAATTGCCGGTAGTCACTCTGCAGGTGCAATACCTACCCAATACCGGCAACCCTGTAATATTATAGCAGATTCGAAAAATGTTGTGAAGATACAAAATTATTTCATCATCAGCCTGAGAGAATACTCTCATGCTGTTAGTTACCGCTAGTAATTTTGACTCATAGAAAAATACTTATGTCTAGAACTAAGTAACTTAATTACTCAATGAAATAGGTTATATGTAATGGTTTTTAACAAAATATTTTTGTATAGTTATTCAATCTTTCTTTTTCAAAGATATCATTATATACTCGTGTAATAAAGGAATTTAAAATGTTTTCCCTATAACAACTATCTAACTTTAAAAAGTTTGGTACACTAACATGTTCTGATTCTTTATATTCTTTTGGTATTTCAAGAGTTATATAGTTGAATAACGAGTATAAAAAATTAATAGAGGCTTCTTGGTTTTCATACCAAAAATCAGAAAAAAGTTTTCCCTTTATATCGTCTTTACATATTTCATATTTAAAAAACTCTTCTTTATTAACATTTGATAAATTTATTAATTTTCTTTTTTCTTTAATTATAAAACCAATTAATGCAATTACAGTAAGCATTCCATTTTTTGTTACACTCTCTTGCAAGGAAGTTTTAATTGTTGATTCATCACCATAATAACTTTCTCTATACTCTAAAAATTTATAATATAATTCTATCAAGTCAACAATCATATCTATATCAAATTTTCTGTAAAAAATTTTTTCAAAAGTTTTTTCTACTGAAAAAATTTCTTTTTTGTTACTTTTGGCATAACCTGGTTGTTGATATAGAAAGGCTAACATTAATTGTCCAAATAGTTCATTTTTAATATTTTTACGTCCTTTTTTAGTTGACCCTCTCTTAATATCAAGATATATTCCTCTTTTTTCTAATGCTGTTTTTAATTCCCTTTGCTTAAAATCATTAGCTTTTAAATCTCGTTCATTTATTGGTTTCTGTGAATTTGATGCTTGTGCAATTTCTGTTAAAAATTTATAATCAGCATCCGTTTCCTCTTTGTTATTTATTGAAATTTCAATGATTTTACAAGGAATTGCAAAGTCTACTCCTTGATTGTTACCACAATAGCTTCCAATTAGTGAAGTTGTTTGACAACCATTTATTATTGAAAAATCCGTTAATTTTATATTGTCTCCGTCCTCATTAAATTCTTTACAAGCGATTATAATTCCATTATTTAAAAACCAAAAATCATCTCTTCTTTTTTGTAGACTTGTATTTATACCGTCATCAATTTTCTTCATTTTTGTAAAATATCTATAATTTTGTTCAAAAAGCCCTTGTTCTTTGTATTGGTCATATAATTGCCTTAATGAATTTGCTGAAATATTTACTGAAATCCCCTTTCTGCCCTTTGAGTTAGAAAAACAAATTTTTCCGTGATTTTTATAAATATTTATTTTAGCAGATGGAACACAAAGTCTGCCACCTTGAACTAATTTTATTTGATTTTCAATATCCGAAAGGTAATAGACTTGAAGGGTAACGTCTAAGTCTTTATATTCTTTTTCTAATTTAATCACCAATTCATCTATATCTTTTTTTATAGATGGATTTAAACTTATAAATAAGACTAATTCATTTTTGTAATTGTTATCAGATGCTAAATTATTATAATTATCCCAGTAGATTTTTTTTAATCTAGTACTATATTGAGAATAACAATTGTTTCTAAAATCTCTTATAGTTTGCAGTATTTTATGAAAAACGTCAATGATGTCTTGCTTATTGCGAAATGAGGACGAGTATTTACTTTGAATGAACAATAAATTTTCGGCATTGTTATAATCATAAGGTGAATTATACAATGCTAGAATATCAATTCCTCCATCAAGCCGTCCATCTGTAAAAATTTCTTTATAATCAGAAAAACTTAATTTGCCTTCATTATAAAAATATTTATAACAAACTAAAGAAAACAAATATTCATTATTTAGTTTGTTTAATTGAGGAATTTCATTTTTTAATGTTTCAATTTCTTTTTCTATTAGTTCAGACATAAATACTCCTTATCCTATAATAATAAATAATTATACCAAATAATGCAATTGATTAAAATCATAATTCTTAACAAAATAAATTACTTTATTTATATTAGTTATAAATACATATTTTATGCAATCATCTGAATTTATTCATAAATTTTTCGCAAGTCTTTTAATCCCAATTTTCTGGAAACATACCATTCCTACAATTATTATTACAATAATTGTAGGAATGGTATGTTTTTTAATAAAAAATCATGGGGGTTGATTTTTGTTTTTTAGCATTTAATAATAATTGTACAGAAGTTCATCGCGGGATGGAGCAGTCTGGTAGCTCGTCGGGCTCATAACCCGAAGGTCATAGGTTCAAATCCTATTCCCGCAACCAAGTATATCAAGGGTTTTAAGATTTTGCTTAAAATCCTTTTTTTATTCTTCAACAAATAATGAAATATTTATTGCAACGAGGTATAAAGTTTACTGAAAATTATTTTATTTGGTTAAAGCCATTACAATTTTATAAAAATCTTCTAATTTATCAGGGTTATTTTTTAATTTATTAGTTATTTGTGATATTAAATCTTCCGCACTGTTTTTATGCTCAAAATCAAAAGCCTCAATAAAAGAACAATCTAACACATTTAGTAAATTTTCAAGATTTATCATTGAAGGATAATTCTTACCGTTTTCAATATTGCTTATAGTTGTAGGGTCAACATCAATTAGTTCCGCCAATTTTTCTTGGTTGATCCCTTTTCTTTTTCTTAACTCTCTTAGTCTTTTACCTAATAGTTCTTTTTTATTCATTTTAGCCCTCTATATCATGGTAAATATAAAATTACTTAAATGAACTTAATTAAACTCATTAAATGTTTGAAAAATGATATATATTCATTTATTATGGTTTTATACTCATTAAAATTCGATTAAATGAGTATAGTTTACCACTTTGAAATATTAAGGATTCTGTTGATAATGAGTAAATTAATTGAAAATAGTATAACAATTTACGAGGCTATGGAATATATAGAGCAGGGAAAATATGTAATGCCTGCTTTTCAAAGACAATATGTATGGAATATGGAGCAGATAGAAAAATTATGGGATTCTATTCTATTGGATTATCCTATAGCAACATTTTTATTCTGGCATGTTGATGAATACAACACAACTTGGGATACTTACTTTTGTAATTTTTTAAAAACCGTAACCTTTGATAATAAAAAACAGGCTGATAATATTAATTATGAGCTTTCAAGTATAAAACCATATATTTCAGACACCGCAATTTTAGATGGACAACAACGCTTGACTTCATTATACTTATCGCTATTTGGAACTTCTTATATTCGTGAAAAACGCGTACGAAGAAAAACTGTTGGCGGTATAAAAGCAGAATTAGTTATTGAACTAAACAATAAAGTTTCAACAGAAGAAGAATATAATAATAAAAAATTTGATATTAAATTTAATGATAAGATTGGGCAATTGAGTGCAACACAATTTGAAATAAAAAAACTTATTAATCCAATGTTCAAAAATAAAGAAACTCGTGAAAGCGTAATATGTAAGGCTATACAAAACATTCCCAATGATAATAAAGAGTATGCTCATAATATTTTAAATAAATTATGTAGTAAAATTTATGATGAAAAGCTAATTCGTTACACAGAAATACTAGACATGAAGCAAGATGATGCTCTTGAAATGTTTGTAAGATTTAATAGTGGCGGAAAAGCATTGAAACCTTCTGAAATTACAATGTCTATACTTGAAGCATACTGGCCTAGTGCAAGGACTGAATTTGGGAAACTGTTAACTCATTCTTTTGAAGACTTTAGTACAGATTTTATTATTCGTACGGCATTAATGTTATTTGGAAATGTAGAAAAAACAAATATAAACAAGCAGATAGCAGAAGATCTGAAAAATAACTGGGATTACTTAAAAATAGCGTTAATGAATTTAAAGGAATTTTTAGATGATGTAAAAATCAATATTTCAAGATTTTCTGGTAGTTGGAACGTTTTAATCCCATTAATTTTTTCTATTTATTATAACCATGAATATAAACAAGACTATAAAGCAATGAAAACATATTTAATTCGAGCTGTCTTATTTAATTTCTTCCAAGCTGGAACAAAAGGTAAATTGCAAAAACTGAAAAAGAAAATATCTGAGTATAATTACAAAATTACAATAGATATGCTTGATGATATATATGATTTTAAAGTCACTGATTCAAAGATTGAAGACATACTAAATTCTGAAAAAGGTAGCAGAATGGCTGGCGAAGCATTATATTATCTAAGTCATAATTGGTTAAACATAAGTTGTAACTACGAACAAGACCATTTGCACCCTTGTGAAAGATTTAGCGACGACAATAGAAAACCTATCAGAATTAAATTTGATGAGTGGAAAGAATGGAAAGGCAATCGAAACAGACTACCAAATCTGCATTTATTAGAAGGGCGTAGCAATGCAAGTAAAAGTGCTATGCCATTACTTGATTATGTTAATGATATGAATCAAGAACAAAAAAGATTATTTTATGAACATTCATTTGTACGCCCCAGTATATCATTAGAATTTGATAACTTTGGCAGATTTTATACAGAAAGAAAAAAACTTCTAGCAGAAAAAATAAAAGAATTAGTAGAATAAATAAAAATTTGCCAAGACAAATCTATTGTAATTAATCTTTCAGCTTTTCTGCGATAACTTCCTCTTTTTCTCCTCTGTAGTTTATATGAGAAGATGTTACAGGCTGTTTG
>CALUWJ010000031.1 GCA_944324455.1 Candidatus Gastranaerophilales bacterium
GAAAAGACAATAGTTGAACGCCCTAAACGTTCATTCAAACAAAATGGAATGCACGAAGAGAATTCTTTTTTGCTAAAGTCTTTCGATTTTCCAAATATGAAATTTTCTGTGCGTATGCGAAAACATCTTGAATTTATTGAAAATTATTCTATAATGCTTGCTTCTTATATTCCAGAGCTAGAAAAAGAAATTAGATTAATTAGATTTAATGGACCACATCCTAGCATGCACAAAAACAATATTATTAACAATGAAAAATGGGATCATAAATCCCACATACATATTGCTACAAAAGAAGCTATAGAGGCAGGTTTTCAGGCGGAACATTATGCAGAAATAACAGAAGAATATCAAATATTTGATGATGCGCTTTCTTTGTTTTGGGAAAAAGTAAACATTGTAGATAGAATAGAAAATTTCTTTCCAGAAATTAAGCAGAAAAAATTATTTAACATTCGGGTGTTAAGATGAATTTAATTGAAGTTATTAAAGAGAACATAAAACCTTATATAGATATACAAGAAACCAGACCAAATCTTTACCAAATAATCGCACCTTTTTATCATGAAGATGGTGACATGGTTGAAATTTATATTGAATATAAAGATGGAAAAATTAAAATATGCGATATGGGTATGACATTAATGAAATTGTCATACGATATTGAACTAAAAAATACAAATGAAAAAATATTTAATGAAATATTGAAAGAAAATTATTTAGATGTAGAAAATGGGAATATTTTTATTGAATCAGACATAAAAACTATTAATTCAAAGTTTCTACAGTATGCAAATGCAATAAGCAAAATTTCAGGATTAAAATATTTTACAAAACATAGACAAAAAAATATTTTTTATGAAATCTTAAGTGAATTTGTAAGAGAGAAGTTTGCAAATATTTCATATAAAGAAAAATATACTCCTATAGAACAATATAAAGATTACATTGTTGATTTTATGTTTGGTACAAAACAAAAGCCATTATATTTATTTGCTGTAAAAGATGACAATAAAGCCAAAGACGTAATAATTGCAAACCAAGCTTTTAGATTGGAAAAAATTTCGTTTAAACCCGTTGTTGTATATCAAAATTATTCTACAATTAGTAGTATAACAAAAGAAAAAATACTTAGAGTAACTGACAAATCTTTTTTAGATATAGAACAATTTAAAGAAGAAGCCTATCAATATATTTCGGAAGAAGTTGCATAAGAGGCAAAAATCGCAATGCATAAATTATCAGAAGAAGCATTTGAAAAAGACTTAATGCAGGAATGTAAAGACTCTCTTGGGTTTGAACTTTTTGATGCAACCTATGAAATAGTTGGTTCTGATGATTCTACTTTTGGCAGACAAACAACAGAAGAAGTTATTTTATCTAAAAATCTAAGAAATGCTTTAGAAAAATTAAATCCTGATCTACCCCAAGAAGCTATTGATAATGCGTTTTATGAATTAACTCAAAATTTATCAAATAAAACAGAAATTGGTGCTAACCAGTTTATTTATAAAATTATTAAAGATGGGGTTAAAGTTCAATTTAAAGATAATAACGGAATTGACTCCAGTGACATTGTGAAAGTTATTGACTTTAATAGACCTAAAGAAAATGAATTTTTACTTGTTAGGCAGTTTAAAATCTCAGGAGAAAGATACAATTGTAGAGCTGATTTGATTTTATTTGTAAACGGATTACCTCTTGTATTCATTGAATTAAAAGCAACTCACAAACATATTGAAAATGCGTTTTATAACAATATAACTCATTATAAAAAAGAAATTCCGCAAGTATTCTGGTATAACGCTTTTATTGTGGTATCTAATGGAACAGATGCTAAATTCGGAACGATTACTTCTAAATGGGAACATTTTTCAGATTGGAAGAAAATAAGTAATGAAAATGAAAAGGGTATAATTTCTGCTGATATTTTATTGAAAGGAATGTGTTCTCCAGATAATCTACTTGATATTATTGAAAATTTCACATTGTATCAAGATACAAAGGGCGGAACGATAAAAATTTGCTCAAAAAATCACCAATTCCTAGGTGTTAATACTGCTATTGAGAATTTTGAAAGTAATAAAGATGGAAAATTAGGAGTTTTTTGGCATACCCAAGGTAGTGGTAAAAGTTTTTCAATGATATTTTTTGTTCAAAAAATATTGAGAAAAGTCAAAGGAAACTGGACATTTCTAATCGTTACAGATAGAACAGACTTAGATGATCAAATATATAAAAACTTTGTTTCAACAGGAGCTGTAACAGAACAAAATGTTCAAGCCCAAACAAGAGAACATTTAAAACAACTTTTAAGGGAAGATCATAGAACTGTGTTTACTATGATTCAAAAATTTGGTACTGAAGAAAAAGGACAAAGTTTTGAAAAAATTTCTGATAGAGATGATATTATTGTAATTACTGATGAAGCCCACCGAACTCAGTATGGAACGCTTGCTATGAATATGCGAGAAGCCTTACCAAATGCAAAATTTATAGCATTTACAGGCACTCCATTAATGAAGGATGATGAAAAAACTAAACTTGTATTTGGTGATTATGTTAGTAAATACACTTTCAAACAATCTATTGAAGATCATGCAACTGTTCCATTGTATTATGAAGCACGAATTCCTCGAATGCAGCTTACAAATGATGAATTAGAAAAGGATTTGCAAAATATCATTGATTCTGCAGATTTTACTCCCGAACAAGAGGAACAGTTTGAAAAAGAATATGTAAATATGTATCAGGTAATTACAAGGGAAGATCGGCTTGATGCAATTGCAAAAGATGTTGTTGAACATTTCATGAACCGCGGTTTTATGGGAAAAGCTATGTATGTTGCAATCGATAAAGCAACTGCGGTCAAAATGTATAATAAAGTCAAAAATGAATGGGAAAAATATATACAAAAACTAAAAAATAAACTTAAAACGGCAAATGATGATCTTAAAGAAATTATCAAAAAAGATATCGATTACATGGAAGAAACAGATATGGCTGTCGTTGTGTCCCCTTCACAAAATGAAATTGAACAATTAAAACAAAAAGGTGTTGATATTACTCCTCACAGAACAAGAATGAAAAATGAGGATTTAGCAACAAACTTTAAAAATGAAAAACATCCGCTACGCCTAGTTTTTGTTTGTGCAATGTGGGTTACAGGTTTTGATTGCCCTACTATTTCGACATTGTATCTTGATAAAATTTTAAAAGAACATACTTTAATGCAAACAATTGCCAGAGCTAATAGAGTATCAGAAGGAAAGTTTAATGGTCTAATTGTTGATTACATTGGTATATTCAAAGCATTACAAAAAGCTTTGGCGATTTATGGTGAGCCAACAGAACCTGCAGATAATGATGAAGATCCGGCAGAAACTAAGACAAAATTAATTGAGCTTCTTGAAAATGAATCGAAAAAGATGAAGGATTTACTTGATTCTAAGGGAATTAATGTGGATAAAATATTTGATACAAGAGCATTAGAATGTATTAAAAATACAGAAGAAGCTGTAAATAAATTATTGGAGAATGAAAAAACAAAAGAAGATTTCCTAAAACATACACAAAATTTAAAAATGTTATTCAAGGCCATATTACCAGATTCAGAAGCAAGAAGATATGCCAAATTAGTTTTTGTGTCTTCAGTAATTTATTCAAAAATTAAAGAAGCTTTAGTAGAATATGTAGACAAAACAGAAGTAAAAAGACTTGCACAACAAGTAGAAGAGTTGTTAAATGAATCAATAAAACTAGCATCTTATAAAATTAATTCTGGAGAAAAATTAGATTTAAGTAAAATTAATTTTGAAGAACTCCAAAGACGAATTCTAAAAGAGAAAAAACTTGCATTATTAGAAAAATTAAAAGCATCTATAAGTTCTAAATTATCTTCGATGTTGAAACTAAATGATATGAGAAAGCATTTTCAAGAGAAATTTGAACAAATTATTGAAGATTATAATAATGGTAAGTTAACAATGGAACAAATGTATGTACAACTTGTTGCTTTAACTAACCAGCTAACAGAAGAAGAAAAACGCCATTTGGATGAAAATTTATCAGAAGAAGAACTTGCAATTTTAGATATTTTAACAAAACCTGAACCAAAGCTTTCCAAAAAAGAATTTGAGACTGTTAAATTAGCAGCACAAAAATTGGTAAAAGTAATAAAAAAAGAAAAATTAGTTTTGGATTGGCGCAAAAAACAATCAACTAGAGCTAAAGTAAAAGAAGCAATCGAAACAATTTGTGATGAGACATTACCTGAAATATATGATAAAGATTTATTCCAGAAAAAATGTAATTATTTATACAACCACTTTTATGATCACTATAACAATTACAAAGACAATATTTATGATGTTGCATAAAGTTTGACTTTA
>CALUWJ010000032.1 GCA_944324455.1 Candidatus Gastranaerophilales bacterium
TCGTCCAGTTTCGTCCTGTCCGCCGAAACTCATCGTTTCGCCGCCACGGACTCACATCCGTATGCTTTTTCGTTTTCACCTACTCCGTCGGAGTACGGCTCAAACTTCAAAAGTATGGAGATGGCGAGAGCGTCTTGCTCGTTCGCGTTTAACGGGCATACTCAAAGCTCAACGCTTTGAGTTTTTGCCCTCAGCTCACTCGCGCTCAAACTCGCTACAAGCCACTGGGCTTGTGCGAGTTCAATTCCTAAAATCTGAATAATAAAAAAGACTACCTAAAGTAGTCTTTTTTATTATTGGAGATGGCGAGAGTCGAACTCGCGTCCGAAATGATACCGAGACGATATCTACATTCATAGGCACTTTTATCTTGAAACTATGACAGGAAAATTGCCGCAACCAATCAAAGTTCAAAGGCAATTTTAAAGACTGCCAACTTCATTAACTAAATACGTCTTTTACATCGCTAATGAAAACATAAACTACGGCTTGCATAATTTACCCTATAAACCGGCAAGCTGGGCGTATAGAGTGGCTGTCGCTATTATGCAGCGATTGCTCTAGGAGCAAAATCAGCTTTTACAACGTTATTTGCGTTTATTTTTTTGAAAAGTTTAACAAGTTATTCAGCTTGAAATGCAACCGCAACGATAAGCTTCACCCCGTCGAAACCGTTACATCCCCATGATTTAATTTTCAACGTACTTATTTAATTATATCACTATATACAATGTTTTCAAGATATATACACCTGTTTATAAAAAGATGAATGTATTAAATCGCACATTAGTATATAATTTTTAAAAAAGGAGAAAATATGTTTGTAGAATTAGATGAAAACAATTTTGAAAACGAAACAAAAATAGGCTTAAAACTTGTTGATTTCTATACAACATGGTGCAAATATTGCCAAAATCAAGACGTTGTTTTAAAAGATTTAAGCGATAACGGTTTTTGGATTGGCAAACTTGATTGCGACAAGCACCCAAAAATAGCCCAGGAACATTCAATAAGCGGATTTCCAAGTTTTATTTTATTCAAAAACGGCAAAGTTGAAACACAATTTGCAGGCTATCACACCAAAAGCCAGCTTTTAAACAGGCTTACTGCGCATATGTAAATTTTTGTAAATTTTGAGTAAATTTTCAATCTTCCCGAGCATTTCTACATATAACTCAAAGCTTATGTATAAATGCTCGAATGGAGATTTAAAATGCAAAATGTTTCAACAAGCAACCCTCTAACAAGACTTGTTTTACAAAACAATCCAAATGCTATAAAAACAAATTACACCCCGTTTATTAATCAAAATGTAAATAATGCTATTGTTCCACAGGGCAGTATAGAACAAAACAAAACAAATATAAAACTTCCAACAAATATAGATACAAGAAATATGCTTAATTTTGCTTTTAGTTTATCTATGCTTGCAATAATGGGAATTACATTAAAAAATTCTTCAAAAGTTAATGAAAAACTAAATTCCTTTGGCGCACAAATTGCCGATTTTGCGGCCAAAAATCAACCAAAAGCTCAAAACACAATATCGGACGAGCTTATAAAATTGCAAAGTACAATTTCCAAACTAAATGGCGACATTCAAGCATTAAATTTAAAAAATACAACAGACACAACTAAATATATTGCAACACTTGAAGATTTAATAAATAAATTAGCAAATATTAACCCTTCAACAACAAATAATCAAAACATTGATTTTGATGAAATAGGAAAAATTTTAACTACAGCCATAAGAGCCGTGCAAGACAGCTCACTTAAAGCTCAAAATTCATTAAACCAAACTGCAGAAACGGCAATGCAAAAACTAAATACCGCAAATCAAGCGCAAATAAATGCATATACTGCAAAATTAAGTGAAATCATTGATAAATCAGCAAACCTTTCAAACACAGCTCAATCATTACAAAAAATAGAGCTTGAATTTCAAGAAAGCATTGAAAAATTAAGTAAAATTTCACCTCAAGAAGCTATCAATGCTATACAAAAATATACACAAAAAGCATTAGACGATATTGCAAAATCAACAAATATAACCGAAAAAGAAAAACAAAAATTATTGCAAAATATTGAAAATAGTGCAAATGCCACTATTAGTGCAATAACAGAAAAAATAAAAATAGCTGATAAAAATTCAGAAACCTCTATTGAAAATAAACTCGAAAAAGGACTAAGCCAAATTCAAGAAACATTGCAAAGCGCGCAAAAAACAGCAGCAGAAATTAAAGAAGGGCAAAATGCACAAAAAACAATAACGCAAATTCAAGAAGTGCAAAATATGCCTCAAAAAACAGACGGCTTAAATTCAATATCATTCAAAGTTGACGAAAAAACATCCACATCTGTTGCTTACAACAAAACCACAAATGAAAAATTTAATGGAACAATCACAGATACACTAAAATCAGGTAAACCAATTTCTTTAACTTTTGAAAACGGATTACTGCAAGAAAGCGTGCTTGGCGATGAAAAATCCGGCAATTTTATAAAGAAAACCTATACAAGAATACATCCTGAAAATAGCAGTATCGAAGAAAATTTAAAAATAGAAATAACTGATTCAAGCCCTATAATAAAAATTTTAAACAGATCAAAATTGAAACAATCAAAAAATACATCACAAGATAAAATGATTAGCATAATCCTAAAGGATACAGCTTCCAAAATAAAAAATGAAATAATGAAACTAACCAAAAAAGGCGAAAACATAACTTTAATCAAAACCGTTGATAACAACAATACAAGAATATTCAAAAAAGAAAATGAAAAAACCTCTGAGACAATAAAAAGGGGGGTTCAAGGAATATTCAAAAAAACAAACGACGGCTATAATTTTTATGGTTTAAATACAAGTGCATAAAATAATATCATTTTTTACACCAAAAGAACTATTTTACTCTTTAAAAATAATATGATATAATAAATCTGCTAAGGCAATTTTTGCTATGTAGATGTTTTGTATATTTGTGTTGTAAGGAGATAGATACATGATTGCAAATCTTAATCCAAGTGTTTTATCATTCAAAGCTAATGAATGGCATGATGCGCGCAAATCATATAGCGCACAGCTTGATAAAAACGAAAAAACTGCACAAAAACAAAATGGTATTGTAACCAATATGTCATCTCCAAAAATGAATAAACAAATTCCAATGCAAGGAGCAGGACGTAAATTGGACATTATCGCTTAATTGTGTTGTTGTTAATTAAATTATTTTATGCGCAAGGGTTTTTAATGCTTTTGCGCATAATTTAAAATTGAAACAAAAAACTATATTTTTAAACATTTTTAAATAATTAATTTTATTATATTCCTCAATTAATTCTTTTTTATTTTTGACAAACATTTTTATTGCATCAAAACGTATTTTTTTATTCCAATCAATTAATCTTTTAATATAGCTTTCATCTATATATCTTTTATTTCCATAGGTTAGAGAGGTTTGAGTTGAATTTTTTTCATGGTGCCTGTACAAAAAACAAACAGCAGAAATATTTATAGACCCCCCTATTAAATGTAAAAAAGAAAAAATAACTTTATCTGCACCAATTTTCCAATATTTTATATCAGGATAATATTTTAAAATATTTAATGAGGTTCTTCGAAACATGCCGGAAGTCATAGGAGTCCAGCCCCACATAGCAAATGGTAGTTCTTTTATGGATAAAATTTCAAGCTTAAAATCCTCGCTATTATTGAATTTTTTTTCAATTTCCGTATAATTAATTTTATCTTTTTTTATTTTTAAAGGATTTGAAACATAATTCAGCGAAATTATTTCGTTTTTTGAATTTATTTCACCACAAGCACAGCTCACAAGTGCAGCATTATTGTTAAGATGGACATGCAGCAAAGTTTTTAAATAATTAGGCAATAAAATATCATCAGCATCGACGCTGCATATAAATTCCCCAATGGAATTTTCAAGCCCAACTAAAAAAGCTCCTAATTGCCCCAGATTTTCTTTTAAATTTATTATTTTTATTTTTTCATTTTTGATTTCATTTAAAATTTTTGTATTTTCTTCATCAGAAAAGTCATTCACAATAACTATTTCAAAATTATTATAAGTTTGATTTAAAATACTTGAAATGCAATCATTAATATATTTTCCAAGATTATGATAAGTTAAAATAATGCTGATTTTTGGCATTTTAGCTAGTTTATTTTCAATATTCATAAATTAATCTTAACATAATTAAAAAAAATGCTTGATTATTTTTTTTGTTTAATATAACATCATAATTGTCCTTAGCGACATATGCGGGGGTTTAGCTCAGCTGGTAGAGCACCTGCTTTGCACGCAGGGGGTCAGGAGTTCGAATCTCCTAACCTCCACCAT
>CALUWJ010000033.1 GCA_944324455.1 Candidatus Gastranaerophilales bacterium
GAAATCAATTTTTCCAATTTCTTCTTTTACATCGTATTTATCATTCAAAATTTCAAAGATATTTTTACGTTCCATATTTACCTATACAATCAGTATATAGTAAAAATGAAATTTTTAGTAATTACTTGGTACTAATGAATAATTAAATATTATTTTGTTCTTTTGCCCTGTCAGCAATACTTGAATTGATCATCGTTTTTATAAAATTATTTGCATTTCTGATTTTAACTAATTTTAAAAATTTTTCTTTGCCAATTTCAAACATAAATTTTGCTACTAATTCATCAGCAAATGAACTGGAGACCGAATCAACTTTTTCAAAATCTAATATAATATCTTCATTTTTATCAATATATTTTTGTATTTTTTGATTGATTTGGCGTGCTAATTCTCTCAGACCTAAAGTAGAACCATGTTCGCTTAATTTCATTATATTTTCCATAGATTCTCCTTTCTAGTTTTCAAACAAATTTTCATAGTATTCAGGTTGTTCATCATAAGAAAATGAATAATCTTGATTATCTATATTTTTCATTAATTCTGTTATGCTAGTACTAATACCATTATACATAGAAATAGAAATATTTACACCTTGCCAAAAGCTTTGCACTTGTTTTACCTGTGGTTCTTCCATACCGCTATACAATGTCAACATATAATCTTCAGACCATATTGTCATTAAGCATTTCCCAGAAGTATCTCTTTTTATAAGCTCCGTAGTGTAAAATAATCCATTTCCCCTTCCTTTTGAATTTACTCCTTTTGCTCGAGTGACACACTTTTCTAAAGCCTCTTTTATATTATCTATTCCCATAGATTCTCGAATACCAATGCCTCGATCAGCAACACAAAATTCAGTAATTCCTATATGTTTGTATTTTTGAGACATTATTACACACATCTCGGAATTTGAATGGCTGAAAGTATTATCTATAATTTCACTTATACACCAGCCTATTGCTTCATTATAGTTTTGAATAGTTCTATCTTTTATGAAAGTTGCTATAATATTTTCGCTTTTTTCATTTAATTGATTTGGGTCTGTATCTTTAGAAAAAAAATAAGGTTCTTGAAATCTTCCAATATTTGACCATTTTCTCATAAAAAAATTATCTGATAAGCCAAGAAGCTTGTAAAATCCCATTCTCCTAATATAAGTGTCAATTGTTGAGTTTTTTGAATTTAACATAATATGATATTTTTCATTATGTTCAACTTTGTCTTTCAAATATACTAAAAGCGGGGTTAAGCCGCTCGGATATGCAAATTTTGTACTATCAAAATCTAAAACTGCTGTAGTTTTTACTTCTTGTGATAAGAAATTATTCAACTCGTCAATAACTCCAATAATTGTGTTTGAATTTAATTCTTGAGGTAATTTTATATACGCTATATTAGACAAATCAATCTTCATTACAACACCTCCATATTTTCAACATTAATTTCGCCGGAGATTAGGCGAGGAAGCAATATATCACGTGTTTGTTTTAAGTTTTCGTTTTTTAAATATAAAACATCTATTTGATTAAATATTCTTTTAGCAATTTCCCAAAAATTATTTCTTAGCGGTTCACTTGCAACAACAAGTTCAAATTGCTCAATATTTTGAGGATTAAGATGCAATACATTGACACCATTTGCATAATTCTTTACTTCATCTGAAAAGTTAGAATATTTTAACAACGAATAAAGGTATGTTTTATTTATATCATTATTAGCAACTAATTTAACTAAATCCATAGACATAATATATTTTTTATACCAGTTATGAGGAATTCTTGCAGGTCTAGCAACTAATTTCCTTTCTTGAGTCATATCTGTAACTGCCATAATTATATCTTCAGGTAAAACAACGTGGTTATCATTGTACTTTCCACAAAACCACTTTAAACCTTCTCTTTTAAATCCGCCATCTCTTTCAACACATTTTAAATTTAAAAAAGGTAAACCATCTTTTTTATCAACCAATTCAGAACTTTTATAAGATTTTCCTTTTGATAATGTAGATAATTCAACAACTTTTTTTACCTCCCAATCATTTGGGATTTTGCCTAGAGGGGAATCTTTGAATGTTGTGGTTTCGTGTCCGGGGAATTTGAAATCTACAAACCACTCTTTATATATCTTCTGTGCCATTTCTTCCAAGATTTTAATGCGTTTGTTGTTGTTTTCTATTAAATTATCGTAATTTGATAGAATTTTGGCTATTTTATCCTGTAAATCTTTACGTGGGGCATAAAACTCAAAATTTCTCATGGCATCAAGTGAAACATTTTTTATAGTAGCTCCAGTTGCAAAATTTTCAAGAAACAATTTAAAAGATTTTGTTGACATAATATAACGTACATAATCTTTGGAAAAACCGTCTTTCAAATTAAAATAGCATGCACTTTTCCCCAAAATAACTTTTTCATTGTTATAATATCCAATATTCCCAAGTGTACCATTTATGGATAATAAAATTGTGTTGTTATTTAATTCTTTTTTATATTTTTGATACTCTGTAAAACTTACCCTTTTCGTATCAGGCTTTATGACAATTTTTCCATTTTCTAAATTATTACCGTTAATGAAATAGTATTCGCCATTGTTGTCATATTTAGGCGTACCATGTAGTCCATCACCTAATTTAGATGTAATATTAGATAATTTGTATTTTTTCCATTCTTTATTGCGCATCTTGTGCACCCAACAACTGTTTTATATTATGTGCAATTTTTGCTTCAAGGTCTTTGGACTCTGCATTTAGTTTTTCAAGTTCAGAATTCAATTCTTGTAGTTTTTCTTCAAAGATGTAATCTTCTTCTTCAACTTCTTTTACTCCGACATAACGTCCTGCATTTAAGCTCCATCCTTGTTTTTCTATATCTGTAATAGTCGCAACTTTACAAAGACCTTTTATATCTCTATATTTTCCATCAGGAAAATATTCAAGGGTCAGTTTTTTACTACCCCATTTGTATTCAGGAGCTTCCCCTCTATATAACTTGACAATATTTGTAATAAATTCTATTTGTTCATCAGTGAATTCTCTATGAGCTCTATCTATTTGAGTATAAATTTCTCTTACATCTAAGAAAAGTACTTTATCTTTTCTATCGGTATTTTTCTTTCCTTTATCCAAAAACCAAAGGGTACAAGGTAAAGTTACGTTATGAAACATATTTGAGCCAACTGATACCATTACATCAACTGCATTGTCTTTGATAATCTTTTCTCGAATAGTCTGTTCTGTTTGTCTAGCATCACTTGCAGAATTTGGCATTACGAATCCTGCACGAGAGTTTTCTCCATTCTCAGGAGTCTTTAGTGCAGAGTAAAACATTTGAATCCACAAGTAGTTTGCGTTATCGGCTTTTGGTAATCCGAATGGGAATCTTTTATCGCCTTTCAATCTCTCTTTATCTACCCCATCAACGTTAAATGGAGGATTTGCTAGAACAAAATTATATTTACCTACTGAGTTAAAAACATCTTCATAAAAACTGTTTGCTTGTTTAATTGTATCTAAATCAAAAAAACCATGGACTGCCAAGTTCATTTTGCATATACGAATAGTTTCTTCGACTTTTTCTTGTCCATATAATGAAATTCTATCATCTGGAGCACAAGAAAAATTTCTTTTTATAAATTCTGAGGTTTGAACAAACATACCTCCTGAACCACAAGCTGGATCATAAATTAATCCTTCAATCGGTTTTAATATTTCAACTAATAATTTAACAAGACAGGTTGGTGTATAAAATTCTCCCCCCTTTTGACCTTCTTTTTTTGCAAATTCTCCTAAGAAAAATTCATAAACCTTACCAAAGATATCACCATTGTTACGGTCAAACTCAACATCATTAAAGATTTTCATTGTTGAAACTAATAAGTCATCAGGAATTCTTAAATAATTTTTAGGCAAAACTCCTTTAAGAATAGAATTTTCGTTTTCCATTAATGACATAGCTTCGTTTAATGCACTACCTGCACTTTCTCCTTCTGGTAGATTTAATAAATATTTGTATGAGGCTTTTTCTGGTACATATAGAACCCCTTTTGCTATATAGGCATTTTTTTCGTCAAATGCTCGCCTAGATGCAGCTTTTAATTTTTCTATTTCAGGTTTTGCTTTTTGAAAACGATAATCTGCAAAACGCAAAAATATCAATCCTAATACAGGAGTAGAAAACTCATTATATTTTAAACTGG
>CALUWJ010000034.1 GCA_944324455.1 Candidatus Gastranaerophilales bacterium
GAAATCAATTTTTCCAATTTCTTCTTTTACATCGTATTTATCATTCAAAATTTCAAAGATATTTTTACGTTCCATATAAGCCTATAAAATTAGTATATAGCAAAAATAAAAATTTTTATTGAACATTTAAGCGGCATTGACAAATTTTTCAAAGTAATGTTGCACAATAAAATTTGCCAAAGTTTTAGCTGTGTTTACTGCCAATATAGCATCTTTTTGAGTTGGAATATAAGTTATTGCATGAGCATCACTCATACCAATTCTTAATATCGCTAAACCTTTAATAAGTCCTTTAAAACTATCTTCTAATTTTAAATATGCGCTTTTAGGAGCTCCAGTTAAATCATCTGATATTTTTAACATTGGAAAAACACTATCTATTAATGTATCAATTTCTCCATTATAACCACTCCTTCTTTGTCCTTGACTAACTTGTATTTCACCCTTTATTTCACAAAGTAACTGTTCTAGCAATGAACGAGAATTTGTAATTGCACCTGTATAATCCCCAGTCTTAATTTTTTCAAAACATTTTTTATTATGCTCATTGATTAATATATAATTCCCTCTTTCTGATTCATTAAACAAGCAATCATAATCAATAAGACAGTCATCAATTGAGTATATTTTGTATTCTTCTGTTTCTTCAATTTTCTCAACAGAATATCCATCTTTGTCAAAATATCTGTTCAAGTATTCTACAACTTCCTCAGGTTCTTCTGTATAATTACCAATATTATTAAAATAAGTTATAATAAGTTTATGAATCTGAGATGTTCCGTTTAATTTTTCTAATTGTAGTTTTACATATTTTTCTTGTTGAAATTCTCTTGAATTATATAATGGATTATTTATAATATCTGGATGTCCTTCAAAGCATTTATCATATGTACATACAATTGAAAGATTTCCAGAATGTTCTAAAATTTCATCAATATCTGTTTTTCTTATTTTTTCAGTTAGTCCTGCAAATCCGGTAATTATATTTGTGAGTTTTTCAATAGAAGTTGCTGATAACAACATTTACAACACCTCCATATTTTCAACATTAATTTCGCCGGAGATTAGGCGAGGAAGCAATATATCACGTGTTTGTTTTAGGACCCTGTTTTTATGTAATAAATTAAAAATTTCCAAATTAATTGGTTTTAATATGTTTGTGAAGTCGTTAAGGATATTATTTGTTGGCAATATAAATTCCATTTCATTAACAATATCCTTATTTATATGTTGCTGTGCTCCACCGCTCGCATTCTGTATTAACTTTTTTATTTTGTCTTTTAATAAATAAAATACAAATTCTTGGTTTGTATTAGAATATACCCCAACGACAGATTGATTGGCACACATTTCATCCCCTAGCATACTTACTTGGCCTAGAGTTGCTCCTGTTATTGCTAAAACTGTTGTAAACTTTGGCATTAGCTTTGTACTTGATTTTTCCAATCCTGCTTTAGTAATATATTCACTTGCTTCAGTTATTCGCAATTCATTTGTTTTCCCGGAATTTAACCACGGAATGTCGCCATTCCAATATTTTATTTCATTTCTACTTGGAGTGCCCCCTAAATATGTTTTATATTCTTTACCAATTTTCTTTACCTCCCAATCGTTTGGGATTTTGCCTAGAGGGGAATCTTTGAATGTTGTGGTTTCGTGACCGGGGAATTTGAAATCTACAAACCACTCTTTATATATCTTTTGTGCCATCTCCTCTAATATCTTTATACGCCTGTTGTTATTCTCTATCAAATCATCATAGTTTGATAAAAGTTTTGCAATTTTTAATTGTTCATTTTTTTCATGTATTTTTATTTTTAATGTGTCTAAATCATTTCTATTTAGGGTTGGCACACCAGCTCCAGAATTATAGCGTTTAAAGTCAATAGTTTTTAAAAAATAATATACATATTTAGGAGCATTATTTTTAAAATCCTTAACCCACAAAGTTGTATTTAAAGGCCAAAAATCTTCATTTATAAACTGTACTTCACCTAAAGCTCCACTTCGTCCTGTAACCACTCCTGGAGCTTTTACTTTTGCTACATTATGGAAACCAGATATTGATGTTGAGGCAACAACGGGAACATTACCCAATATTCTGGAGTGCTCAGGTAGATCAAAACCTCTTTGCAGTTGTATAAAATTTTTAAATTCAATATCTAGCATTCTTATACACCCAACAATTGTTTTATATTATGTGCAATCTTTTCTTCAAGGTCTTTGGATTCTGCATTTAGTTTTTCAAGTTCGGAATTCAATTCTTGGAGTTTTTCTTCAAAAATATAGTCTTCTTCTTCAACTTCTTTTACTCCGACATAACGTCCTGCGTTTAAACTCCATCCTTGTTTTTCTATATCTATAATAGTCGCAACTTTACAAAGACCTTTTATATCTTTATATTTTTCATCAGGAAAATGTTCAAGGGTCAGTTTTTTACTACCCCATTTGTATTCAGGAGCTTCCCCTCTATATAACTTGACAATATTTGTAATAAATTCTATTTGTTCATCAGTGAATTCTCTATGAGCTCTATCTATTTGAGTATAAATTTCTCTTACATCTAAGAAAAGTACTTTATCTTTTCTATCGGTATTTTTCTTTCCTTTATCCAAAAACCAAAGGGTACAAGGTAAAGTTACGTTATGAAACATATTTGAGCCAACTGATACCATTACATCAACTGCATTGTCTTTGATAATCTTTTCTCGAATAGTCTGTTCTGTTTGTCTAGCATCACTTGCAGAATTTGGCATTACGAATCCTGCACGAGAGTTTTCTCCATTCTCAGGAGTCTTTAGTGCAGAATAAAACATTTGAATCCACAAGTAGTTAGCGTTATCAGCCTTTGGCAATCCGAATGGAAATCTTTTATCGCCTTTCAATCTTTCTTTATCAACTCCGTCAACATTAAATGGAGGATTTGCCAGAACAAAATTATATTTACCTACTGAGTTAAAAACATCTTCATAAAAACTGTTTGCCTGCTTAACATCACCTTCAAGTCCGTGGACTGCAAGGTTCATTTTACACCATCTAACAGTTTCTTCTGTTTTTTCTTGACCTTCAACAGTTATCAAATCATTAACTGATTTATCAGAGTCTTTATTTTCTCTTTTTGCAAATTCAGCAGTCTGTACAAACATACCGCCTGAGCCGCATGCAGGGTCATAAACTTTCCCATGGAAAGGCTTCATAATCTCTACAAGCAGTTTTACCAAACATGTAGGCGTATAGAATTCTCCACCTTTTTGACCTTCTGAGCTTGCAAATTTCCCTAAGAAGAATTCATAAACCTTACCAAAGATATCACCATTGTTGCGATCAAACTCAACATCATTAAAGATTTTCATTGTTGAAACTAATAAGTCATCAGGAATTCTTAAATAATTTTTAGGCAAAACTCCTTTAAGAATAGAGTTTTCGTTTTCCATTAATGACATAGCTTCGTTTAATGCACTACCTGCACTTTCACCTTCAGGAAGATTTAAAAGATATTCATAAGAGGCTTTTTCAGGAACAAACAAAACTCCTCTTGCTTGATAAGCATTTTTCTCATCAAACGCTCTACGAGAGGCGGTTGATTTTAATTTTTCTATCTCAGGTTTTGCTTCTTGAAAACGATAATCTGCAAAACGCAAAAATATCAATCCTAATACAGGAGTAGAAAACTCATTATATTTTAAACTGG
>CALUWJ010000035.1 GCA_944324455.1 Candidatus Gastranaerophilales bacterium
TAAAAAACTTATAAAATAAACAAATAGCGATAGTCATTTTAGCTGTTACAAATAATCATTTAAGGTGTTTCTTTGCAATAGATAAAATTTTTAAATATATTTCAATTGCACTTTTGTTTTTGCTATTAACTCCTATTTTAAGTTTTTTAATTGTGCTGATTAATGTTGATATTTTTGAAAAACTTCTTTTTATTGGTATTTATTATGTTTATTTCTGATAGAGTAAATACATAGTTATTGTCGATATATCAAATTAAACATTTTATATCCTTTTTAAGTATTTAAATATTTATATGTTTTAATAATAATATAATTGTGTGAGGTAATATGTTGTTAAGTGTTTCAAATTTATCCAAAGTACACAATATAAATCAAATAAAAACCTCTAAAAAAGCCAATTCTATTTCTTTTAAAGGTAATGTTGATGAATTTGTTTCAAAGCCTGAAGTTGTTTTTGGTGATATACCAACTTTAGAAGTACAGGAAATCATTGATTTTACAAAAACATCAAAGCCGCTAGATTCCGGTTGGACTTCTAGTGTTTTTGAATACAAAGGAAAAATTATAAAAGCACCAAAGGAAAAAACTTTTGCTAATCAGCAACTTGAACTTCAAGCAAAAGGTCAAAATTTAAAGGAATATTTTGCGCTCCAAAAAATAAAAGAAATTTCTCCTGATATTGCCACCAATCCTTATGGAATTATCAAAAACAAAGATTCATATTACTTAATTGAACAAATGGTTCAAGGCTATCATCCAAATAAAAAGAAAGTGAGTTTTGAAACATTAAAAGATTTATTATCTAAATTATATAGCTTAGACACTAATGGAATAATAAATTGCGATCTTCAAGCAGGAAATATTTTTATTGATAATAATAAAGCAAAATTAATTGATTTTGGGTCATATAATCTTATAACTAATAATGGCTTTGTTGCAGGTTCTGATGGTATTCCTTTTGAACTTTTTAAACTAAACGGGCAAATATTTAATGAAACAAATTTAGATTTTCCAATTCGTTTTATGAAAACTTTTCTTGCTCCTAAATTTTCTGATACAAAAAATTTAATGGATAATCCATATATTAATATGCCTTCAAACGTAACAAATTTTGAATTAAGAACATTATACACTCATCTTTTGGATAATAGTGAAGAAAACCCATTGGAATTTTTCAAGGGTTATTTAAAATTAAAAGCGAATGAATACCATTTAAAATTAAAATCATTTATGCAATCTCTAAATCCCGAGGATTTAGTAAATAATGGTTTGAATGATGAACAAATTAAAGCAATTAAAGAAGGTTTAAAAAATGCAATTAGTTTTGAAGAATTATCTCAAAATTTATTGCAATCAAATGATGAAGATATTATAAAAGCGCAACTTGCAAAATTGCAGCTAAGAACATTTTTAAATTTAGGAGATTCTCTAAAATCTCCGATTGAAAATTCTAAAAAACTTCAAGCTGCTTATAATAATCTTATTTTGATTTTAGAAGATGGTATAAAAAATAACGATGGAGATAAAAAAGAATACTTTAGTAAAACTTTAGAATTTTTTAAGAAAGCCTTCGAAAATTATAATTTTGTTGATGGACAAGTTGAAATTCCTGAAAATGAAGATTTAATTAAAGTTTTATTTAAAAAAATGTCTGAAACTGTTCAAGATGAAGTTAAAACAAATGTTCCCAAAATTGAACAAAAGATTAAATCATCTTCAAATAAAAAACTTCTTCCTTTTGTTGCGCTTGGCGCAATCATAGTTGGAGTTGTTGCTTTTATTATTAAAAAGGTTAATTTTTCTGTTAGAAATAAGTCAACTCCAGAAACCAAAAAGCCGCTTGATACACTTATTAATTACAATTTATTAAAAAATTTAAACTCCACCTTTTTAAAATTTAAAAGATAAAAATTTTAACCAAAAATATGGTAAACAAGGGCAATTTTTAAATTTCCTTTTAACATTTACTTTTCGCATACTTCGACCAAATACCACTTTGTTGGCGTTTTTTGAATCTTCACAGTCAGAAACTTACAAAAGTGGTTATACTGGTGCTGTTTGTAAAAAAGTTGTTCAAGAAGGTTATGGCACAATTAATTTAAAAACTAAATCTGAAAAAACAATTTTTGATAACTTTGATGTAGAAGTTTAAAATTAATTCAACTTTACTCATTTTTAAAATTTAAATATAATTATCCTATGAAAAAATTTATCATAATCACGATTATTGTTCTTATTTATGTAATTCCGCTATCATTTCCCAAAGTTCGAAATTCTATTAAGGGAAAAATAGAAAACATTTATTTAAATTTAAAATATCCATATCAAGTTGAAATTAATTTTTCAAAGGCAGATTTTGCTTCCCAAGATGAACTTAAAAAAATTGATAATGATGTTCAAAAATGCTTGAATACTAATTATGAAACTGATTATGATATGATGCAATGTTGCCTTAAAGGAATTGAAAAATATAAAATCGAAATAAATAGGTCACTTGAAGCTGCAAAATATTTAATTTCTAAAAAACAATATCATCTACTATTAAATTCTCAAAAAGAATGGGAAAAATATAGGCAAAAAGAGGACAAATTTTTAAATGAAACTTATGAAAAAAAATTGTCCTCCTGATTTACCTTGTTTAATTGCAGTTGGTGATAAATATCATTCTTTTAAAAATAGAGCTGAAAATCTAAGCGGTTTTTGCGGAATATGGATATTATTTAAAGAAAAGGGTATCTTGGATGATGATTTGAATTTTGTGCCTTTTAGTTTTTAGCTTTTAGCAAGCTGCTTAACTTTAGTTTATATTACAATGTTTATTTTCTTCATTCCATTTCCAATTGTATTTTAGGCAATTTTCTTTATTAATTTTAATTAAACCATATTCTGTGTTAACTTCTAAATTTTCAGCGCATAATCCGCTATCTAGACAAACGTCGGTATTAATAAATTTTTTTATTTCAATTAAATTAAGATTTTTATCTTCATAGTTATTTGAAAAATCTGATAAATCAGTAATCCTTGGTAAAAAAACCGAAGACAAGAATAAAATAATTACTATGATTAATTTATACAATTTAATCTTTTTAAACAAATTCCACCATAAAGAAACTACTAAAATAATAGCTAAAATATAATGAACAACTATTTGAAAATCAATTATTTTAAAATTTGATATATAACTTCCAAGATATGTAAGCCATAAAATTATAATAGATGAAATTAATAAATT
>CALUWJ010000036.1 GCA_944324455.1 Candidatus Gastranaerophilales bacterium
TTATTAAAGAAAGAATTTTTTCACGAGTTAGAGGCTTTTTATTTTCCTCTAATTTCATTCCTAAATAAATACTTTTGTGCAAATATTCTATCCTTTCATTTAATTAACACTCCTGTATTCTATTGTATTGAATTATATAATGTAGCGAAAAACGGACAAAATTTGTGAGACCTTCCAAATTTAGGCGGATTTTATGGAATAAAATTCATAGTGATGGTAATCAAATGATAAATAGAAATTAATATTGGATACATCAAATTTGGGCAACTTAATTGACAAATATTATTTTCAAGTAACGGGTGTATCAAAAAATGTCACAAAGTACAAATCTTCTCAAATGCTCCATATTGATTTACAGATGTATTTATTTATAGAAAACCAAAAAATCCGGCAGTAAAATTTGTGAATCCGTAAATCACATCAATGAAAAGTTATCAAGAATTCGATGTAACAATATATAGCTTTAAACGCAATCAGAATTCAAGTAAGCATTATATAACTTTTAAATCCTACATTGACTTTTGCCTATTTGCGCCAAATTATTCATATCAATTGTTAATCGAGCATCGCTTTGCATTGTTTGGTGATATCTTTTTATTGTCTGATTGAATAATGCAGAATAATTATCTTTTAGTTCTATCGGCTTTGTGGGTGAAGCTTTACCATCAAAAAGTATGGCTTTACCGTTACTTTTTATTTTAATTCCGCCGGCACCATAACCGTTGTAAATGAAAATTTCTGACTGATTTGGATCATAATAACCATTAATATCCTGATTTTTAGGTATTTTAAAATATAAATTTTTATTAATTGTTTTTATGATTTCCTTACATTCTTCTTTTGTATATAAGTCGCTTAATTTTATAAGTTTTTTATATGGGTTTTCTTTTTGAGATGCAACATTTGTTGTAATAGTTCCCAATAAAGGATTGATTGAATTTACGCTCATTTACCCCCCCCTTTTTTTTTATTGCCAAACAGTTACACCTGAAATTGAATCAAGGCTATCAATTAAAGAATTAATTGCTATATTAAAATCTTCATAGCCATAACACCCTAAACAAGCTTCGTCTTGATTATAATCACTTGAATATATGGTTACGGCTCCGGTTTCTTTATCATGAATAAATGTTGTTGACACTCTCCCGCTTCCATCTTTTTTATTTCCTGTGATATTAAATCCTTGTACATTTTCATTGATAAGTTCTTTTACAAAATCAGCATGAGTTAACCCATTCTGAATTTTACCGTCACCCAGTGCAAACGAGCTTGTTCCATCTTCTTTTTTTGTGCTTGAATGAAACCAAAAATCATTGCTGTTTTTATAAAAACCATATTTTTTGAAATTTAATTTTGATAACAATTCTTTATCTTGTTTATTAAGTGTGGACGGATTTATATATTGCTGCATTTCTGCTTGACATCTTCCTAGCAATTCCTGAGGGGTCATCATGAGTGATTTAGACGGCTCAACTTCTTGACCATATCTTAATTTTTCAATATTTTTTTCAGGATTATCAAAATCTTTGCTGATAAAAAGCTCTAATGGTGCCGAATCAACCATTCCGAAATTCATATTTCCGATTGGCTCTGTTCCGATTTTTCCAAAATCATGCGGTGTTTGGTGTGCATTTAATCTCTCAAGATTATGTTCGGGATTAACTGCTCCATCTTCAATATTTCTTCTACCTGTTCTTTCCGGATTAAAAATTGAACCAAATGAAATTTTTGAAATCATCTTCTTTTGCCTTTTCTATTATACATTGTCAGCTATGCTATACTAAAACATGTCAAGCTCTAAAATTAACTATTTATCATTATTTTTTAAGAAATATTAAACAAACAAGCAAATGAGGAATTTTTATACAGCATAAAATTAACCACAAATTCCTTGGGTTTTAATATTGTTAAAATTTTCAACGGTTAATAAAGAGTTGTGTATATAAGCTGTTTCTTTAACAGATTTAAGACTTGGTAAATCAGTAACTTGCGACCATCTAAAATCAGTCTTTCCGCCAATAGTTTTAAGTTTTTTTTAAATTGGTAACTTGTGAATTATTAAAATAAGCATGTCCACTGATAGTTTTAAGATTTTTTAAATTGGTAATTTGTGAATTATTTTTCTTTGGATTTTTGTTTCCTTACTGCGTCCATCAAAATCATTATCTGCTATTTCTTTTGCTTTTTTTCTGCCCAGTTTTGTAAATCTTCATTTGAATTAAATTTTTCAATAGGCGCCTTAAATTTTTGAATAACCGCTAAATCAATTCCATTAAATTCTTTTTTTCTCATAGCGCCAAAAGAAATGGTGTCATAATTAAGAGACCTAAGATTTAAAGATGTTACATTTTGCTTTTTTAGGTTAGTTTGAGTTGTTTTATAGTGAGAGTTTATTGGGGAAAAATTAACAAACATTTTATATCCTTTTTTTAAATTAGATAAAATTAGATAAATATGTGAAAAATGCTAAATACAAAAAATTGTTTTTTATGCTTTTTTTGTTACAAAATATTACGTTCATTTTGCCTTATTTATATATGTTTATATAGATAAAAGTGTGAATAATTTAAATGTAAATTTTTTTAAAATTTAATATAATTATTATCAAAATAATATCGATTTTGATTCTTATTTAAATATGTTACATATAAACGTTTGGAGAATATTGTGATAAAAAAATATATTAGTCCTTTTTTGAATAATTATACACAAAATCAGCCGACTCAAAACTTGCAATCATCTTCAAATAAAATGGCGCTTAAGCAAACAAAACCAAAAAAGGACAAAATAGAATTATCCAAAGAAGAAAATGTCTTTAAAAAACCAAAAAAATAATCTAAAAAACTGTATGATATGATTGCAAAATGGTCACAGGATCTTGATATTAATCATGAAGAAACAAAAATTGTATTGGGAAATTTTAAAAAATATTATAATCAAGATCAGCATTTTGAATTTTTTAAAAAATTGCATTTAAATTAAGATTTATCAGTCAGCGATAATAAAAAATATAAGAGGCTAGTAAATGAGCGTTTTAAAATTGTTTCTTAAATTTTTTCAAATTATTTTTAATTTATTAATTTCATCTATTATAATTTTATGGCTTACATATCTTGGAAGTTATATATCAAATTTTAAAATAATTGA
>CALUWJ010000037.1 GCA_944324455.1 Candidatus Gastranaerophilales bacterium
ATCGCTCGCCTTTATCTCGGAGGGTAGTCGCACCCCTCAAAGATAGGTCGTTATCTAATCCTATATTTATTAAAAAGTTTATTTGATTTTAATATCAAATACGTCATCTCTATCAAGCGCAATTATGCCTAAATTATTAGCATAATCAATAAATTCTTGACTCATTTCATCATTAATTATAGTGAAACTAAATTTTGAATTTGGATTTTCTTTTAAATATTCGCTTAATTTTTGATTAATTTGGCTGCTGCCTGAAATTGATTTTGGAATATTTCTGCAATTAAACATTTTTGTTCTTAATAAAGGAGCGTAATTTGTTTCGTTTTTTAAGCATAATAAAAGTGGAGATTTCATTATTTTTTCTATTATTTCATCTTTGCTTAAATTTAGATATCTATTCTTTTTGATAAATATTAATGCTTTTATATGCTTTTCAATAGTATTAGGGGATTGATAAAATAACTGAGAATGTTATTTTGATATTGATAATTCTATTTTAGAATTTAGAGATAAAATAATTGGAAATGTAAAATCTGTTAAATAAATTAATATTTTTAGTTGTCTTTTAAAGATGAGTTATTTGTTATTGGTAAAATATTTTTTATTATTTCATTACCATACGCGCATTTATATATTTCAATATATTCTTTATAGGTTATATTTGTATTATTGGAAAGTATCTCCATTTCTACGTTAAATAAATTTACATTAAAGTTTAGGCTTTTGAAGTTATTTTTCAGGTAGAATTTTCTTCTTTTTTCTCGTTGAATTAAATTACTTGAGTTTATTTTTGTTGATTCGATTTCTACAATAATATTTTTATTTTCATATTTTTTGTATAGCAATTTAATTGCCTTGCTTCCAAGTCCTTGTGATTGAAATAAAGTATCTATTGCAAAATAATCCAGTAATATATTATCTTTATTAAGCGCTAATATCATAAGACCGCAAAAATTTTTTTTGTATTCTATTGATAAAATATCAACTTTTTTTCTTTTTTGTTTTTCAACAATTAAAGTAAATGGCTTTTTTTCTTCTTTTGGGAAAGATGTGTTGTATAAATTTTCAATTTTTTGTAGTAGCTCTTTTGTATTGGCGTGTTTTAGTCTCATAGATTTAATAATAACACATATTTTATTTTTTTATTATAGAATATAGTTATAATATTATTTTTGAATAACAGAGGAATATATGGCTAAAGTTTCTATAATTACGGCAAGTTATAACTATGAAAACTATATAGTTGAAACGATTCAAAGCGTACTTAATCAAACTTTTAAAGATTGGGAACTAATTGTTGTTGATGATGGCTCATCTGATAATTCCGTAAATGTAATAAAAGATTTTTGTTTAAAAGATGAGAGAATTAAGTTTTTTCAGCATGAAAACGGAGTTAATAAAGGTCTTTGTGAAACAATTAAACTTGGAATATCAAAAGCAACTACTGATTGGATAGTTTTTTTGGAGTCTGATGACACTATTACGCCTGATTATCTTGAGAAGAAATTTAATATTATTGAAAAATTCCCTGAGGTCGATTTTATATATAATGATGTAAATATGTTTGGCGATAAAACATTAATTGACGAATATAATATTGGTTATTTTGATATTGTTCGACCAATTTTAAATAATTTGTCTTATCCGACCGAGATGCTTGATTTATTTCAAAAATTAAAAAATAACAATTTAATCTCTACTTTTTCTGTTGTGATGATTAAAAAGAGTTTGTTTGAAAATATAGATTTTAATTCACCTATTAAGCCTTATCTTGATTGGTATCTATGGTTGCAAATTATAAGTAAAACAAATTGTAAATTCTATTATTTACCTGATAAATTGACAAATTGGAGAATGCATAAAGCTTCATATATTTCAGCTAAGTTGAAGCATAAAGAAAAATTCTTGTTTGATATTAAAAAAAATGAATTGCTATATTTAAGATTTTCAAAATTACATTTGTTTTTATTTAATTTCATAAGAATTCTTAGAAAAGCATCTATAAAAATTCATTTAAAAAAAGGCGAAATATTTATTTTTGGGCACATGTTTAGATTTTTGCCAATGAAATAAATTTAATTCATAATGATTTAAAATAATTTCTTTTTTTGCTCTCAAATTGAGCTTTGTTGTGCTTGTATGTTATTTTATTGAGTATTTTTTTTAAAGAAAAAGCCTTTTAAGAAATTAAAAGGCTTAGATATCAAAACACAAAAAATAACAAACCTGACGTAGTTTGAGCCTAGTGAGACTTCACTTGGCGAAAACAAGGAGGGCACAAGGTGTGTGGAGCACGCAGGCAGGAGCGTTGAGCTCGTGCCAAGTGCGGATACCGTACCATGGCGACGTGGAAATCTTTGATTTCCACAGGAGCAACCTGACGTAGTTTGAGCCTAGTGAGACTTCACTTGGCGAAAACAAGGAGGGCACAAGGTGTGTGGAGCTCGTGACGGCAGTCCGTTGAGGACTGGCGGACAGAGCGGATACCGTACCTGAGTTAAGCGAGCTTTAGTTATTATAAGTTCTAGTACTGAAAATGCTTTTTTCATTTTGACTCCTGAAAGATTCTATAATTTTTTTATATTGAGAAATTATTTTAATCACCCAATGTTTTCTTCCGCCTGTGGGTATTTCGCAAAACTCACTATCGCTTGCGCTGTCGTTCGTTTGCTCAA
>CALUWJ010000038.1 GCA_944324455.1 Candidatus Gastranaerophilales bacterium
CTGCCTGCGGAATTTGTACCGGGGAGAGATGCAGAGAGTGTCCGTTTTTTTGGACTTAAAAGTGCAGGGGACGGAGCCGCTTCTCTCCGCGTGGGATGGGGAAGGCCATCGGGCCGTTTCCGCCGCGCCCCTGGGGGAGGGCCTTTCTTTGCTGCCCCGGGAGCGGTGCGGGCAGCAGCTGAAAAAGACGGGGGGCACGCCTTTCCGGGTGGAGGGCGTGTCCGTGCCGGAAGAGGGTGTTCCCTGCGGAGTCTCTGTGCTGAACGCACTGCGCCGGGAGGCCCTGGAGCAGCTTCTGCGCCTGCGGGAGCGGCGCGGCCCCATCCCGTTTTCCAAAGGGGAGCTGTTCTTCTCCCCCCGCCCCAAGGGCACGGGGGAGCTGCCCCTGCGCGCCCATTTCCGAAAGGCCTCGCAAGTGTGCGCGCAGGCAAGGGACTGCCGGGAAATTGTGCTGCCCCTGGAAACGCCGCTTAAAGAGCTGCTCCGTTTGCGGGAAGAGGGATTCCTGTCCATTTTTTTGGACATCCCGCGCGGGCTGTTCGGAGAGGAAAACAGGACAGTGAAGCAGATGAAGGAGCGGATGCAGGCGGGCTTTCTGGATTTTGTGGCGGGGAATTTGGGAGCCGTCGCGTTGGGAAGGGACCTGGGCGCCCGGGTGCACGGCGGTTTTTCCCTGAATGTGTTCAACACGGCTGCGCTGGATTTCTTTCAGAAGCTGGGCCTTTCCACGGCGGAGCTCTCCATGGAGCTCACGGCGGGGGAGGTGTCCCGGCTGGGCGGGGAGCTTCCCCGGGGCCTGATGGTCTACGGCCGCCAGGCGCTGATGCTCACCCGCAACTGCCCGCTGGCCAATTCCCCCAAGGGCTGCCTGCACTGCAAGGAGCCGGGATGTTTGACCGACCGCAAGAGGAAGAAGTTCCCCGTGGTGTGCCGGGGCGGCAGAAGCGTTGAGCTGCTGAACTCTGTCCCCCTGTGGCTGTGCGATTTGAAGCGGGAGCTTTCCCCGGTGGATTTTGGCATCCTCCGTTTTACCGTGGAGAACCCGGTGGAATGTGGGGAGATCCTAACCGCCTGTTTTCGCGGCGAAACACCGGGGTTTGACTACACCCGCGGGCTTTTTCACCGGGGCGTGGAATGAATGTGGAAAACTTGGTGGAAAGTGTGGATTATTTTATGTAAATACCGGTTCAAGGCCCGATAAGCCCTGCATTCTGAAAATGTGGAAAAGCTGGATGTGGAAAACTTGGCCGGGGAAAAGGAGCGTTTGAGCTTATGGAGGAATCAATGGTTTTGCGCATGAAACGGCTGCGGCCCGGGGCGGAACCGCCCCAGCGCCAGACAGCGGGAAGCGCGGGCTTTGACCTGAAGGCCTGCATGGAAGAGCCTGTCACCCTGAAGCCGGGGGACCGGTCCACCTTTTGCACCGGCTGGGCGGTGGAGATCCCCGAAGGCTGCGTGGGGCTGGTGTTCTGCCGCAGCGGGCTGGGGGCCAAGCACGGCGTCTCCCTGCCCAACTGCGTGGGTGTGATCGACAGCGATTACCGCGGGGAACTGCAGGTTCCCCTGGTGAACTTGAGCCGGGAGCCCTATACGGTGGCGCCTGGCGAGCGCATTGCCCAGCTGGTGGTTGCGCCGGTGTGCCTGCCCGTGGTGGAGGAAGTGGAAGAGCTTACCCAAACGGCCCGGGGAGAGGGCGGGTTTGGCAGCACGGGGAAATGAGCTTCCGCCCCGGAAAGCGCGGCCCCGCATATCTTGTGGGGTGGGCGCTGGAAAGGTGCATATATAAGGAAAAATGGGTTTTTATAGGTTTATGTAAACTTTCGTCTTGAGAAATGCTGGAAAATAGGCTATAATATTTCATGTTCCCGGCTCTCGGGGCAGGGGCGCTCTCACGGGGAACGCTCCAGGAGAGCTGGCGGCTCTTGACAATGTGTGTTTGCGGGAAAACGGGAAACCATAAAAAGTGCCCCGTTTTTTCTTGGGACTGAATTGATATAGGCGGGTACGCCCGCCCCTGCGAAGTGGAAATCTATGGCCCGTGGGGGGCCGGAAAGGTAGAGTTTTTGGTATGGCGGCAAAGGGATTTCTTTCTGGGTTCTTTTCTATGTTTACGATGTTCTCCAAGGACATTGGCATCGACTTGGGAACTGCCAATACATTGGTGTTTATGCGGGGCAAGGGCATTGTCATGCGCGAGCCCTCTGTGGTGGCGGTGGACGTGCGCACCGATGAGGTGCTGGCGGTGGGCAAGCAGGCCAAAGAGATGCTGGGCCGCACCCCCGGCTCCATTGTGGCGGTGCGCCCCCTGAAGGACGGCGTTATCGCCGATTTCGATGTGACCGCGGCCATGCTGAAGTATTTTATTAAAAAGGCCCTGAAGTCCGGCACCCTCAACCGCCCCCGCATTGTGGTGTGCATCCCTTCCGGCGTCACGGAGGTGGAGCGCCGGGCTGTGGAGGACGCCGCCCGCCAGGCCGGCTCCAACAACGTGGACCTGATAGAAGAGCCCATGGCGGCCGCCATTGGCGCGGGCCTGCCGGTGGGCGAGCCCACGGGCTGCATGGTGGTGGACATTGGCGGCGGCACCAGCGAGGTGGCCGTCAT
>CALUWJ010000039.1 GCA_944324455.1 Candidatus Gastranaerophilales bacterium
GGACGCCCTGAAACTGGCGGAAGAGGCCGGCTCCCAGAAGGCGGTCAACGTGGTGCTCATCGGCGCCATGGCACAGCGCCTGGGCGGGGAAAAGGAGGCGTGGCTCTCCGCTGTGGAGCGCTGCGTTCCGCCCAAGTTCTTGGAAATGAACAGGAAGGCCTTTGAATTGGGCTGGCAGGCCTAAAGCTGCCGGGCAGGCGCAAGCCTGCCTTTTTTGTAAAAGCCGCCGGGGCTTTCCCCGGAGTGAAATACAGCAGAGAAAGGAACAGTTCACCTATGCCAAACTATTATGAGCCCGAAATTGAGTGCGCCTCCCGGGAGACCCTGCGGGAGATCCAGTCCCAGCGGCTGGTGGAGATGGTTAAGCGCTGCTATGACCATGTGCCCCTGTACAAAAAGCGGTTCGACGAGATGGGCCTGAAGCCCGAGGATATCCGCTCCATCGATGACCTTACCAAGCTGCCCTTCACCACCAAGCAGGACCTGCGGGACACCTATCCCTTCGGCCTGATCGCCGTCCCCCGGGATGACCTGGCCCGGGTTCACGCCTCTTCGGGCACCACGGGCAAGCAGACCGTGGTGGCCTACACCCAGAACGACCTGGATATCTGGGCCCGCAGCGCGGCACGGGCCATTGTGGGCTGCGGCGGCACCCATGAGGACTTTGTCCACGTCTCTTATGGCTACGGCCTGTTCACCGGCGGCCTAGGGCTGCACGACGGCGCCGAGAAGATGGGCGCCACCGTCATCCCCGTCTCCTCCGGCAACACCAGCCGCCAGGTGCAGATTCTGCAGGATTACGGCTCCGACATCCTGGCCTGCACCCCCAGCTATGCCATGTACATCGGCGAGACAGTGCGGGAAAAGGGCATCGACCCCAAGAGCCTGCGGCTGCGCATTGGCATCTTCGGTGCGGAGCCCTGGACCGAGGAGATGCGCCGGGAGATTGAAAAGGCCCTGGCCATCCGGGCTTTCGACATCTACGGCCTTTCGGAGATCGCGGGCCCCGGCGTCTCCTGCGAGTGCGAGGAACAGGCGGGCATGCACGTCCAAGAGGACTTCTTCTACCCGGAGATCATCGACCCCGTCACCGGCGAACAGCTGCCCGATGGGGAAGAAGGGGAGCTGGTGTTCACCTGCATCGGCAAAGAGGCCCTGCCCCTCATCCGCTACCGCACCCGGGATATCTGCTCCCTCACCCATGAGAAATGCGCCTGCGGCCGCACCACCGTGCGGATGACCAAGCCCAAGGGCCGCACCGATGACATGCTCATCATCCGGGGCATCAACGTGTTCCCCTCCCAGATCGAGAGCGTGCTGCTGGATTTGGGCATGGACCCCAACTACCGCATGATCGTGGACCGCAAGAACAACCTGGACACCCTGGAAGTGCAGGTGGAGATGAACGAAAGCATGTTCTCCGACACGGTCCGCAGCCTGGAGCGGGTGGAGCGCACCATTGCGGATGCCCTCCACTCCACCCTGAACATCGCCGCCAAGATCACCCTCTTAGAGCCCAAGTCCATCGAGCGCAGCGAGGGCAAGGCCAAGCGCGTTATCGACCGGCGCAAGCTGTGAGCCCCTGTTTGACGGAAGCCTTCTTCTCAGGTATAATACGGTTGATTTCATAGAATCTGTAAGTTCCTGCGCCGTGCAGGAGACTGGGAAGGAAGGAACGCAAGGAATGGAAAAAGAATACCTGATACGCAAGCGCCCCGCCGCGGCGCTGTTGATCTTCGCGCTGCCCATGATGCTGGGCAACTTCTTCCAGCAGGTGTACACCATGGCGGACTCCGCCATTGTAGGCCGCCTGGTGGGGGAGGACGCTCTGGCGGCAGTGGGCGCCTCTTACTCCCTGACCAACGTGTTCATCTCCATCGCCATCGGCGGGGGAGTGGGGGCTTCGGTCATCACCAGCCGGACCTTTGGCAGCCGGGAGTATGCCCGCATGAAGCGTTCGGTCTCTACGGCGCTGCTTTCCTTCCTCGGCATCAGCCTCCTGCTGGGCGGGGTTGGGCTCTCCCTCAGCCGCCAGATCATGGTGCTGCTGCGCACCCCGGAAAACATCCTGGACGACGCCACCACCTACCTGAACATCTACTTTTTGGGCCTGCCCTTCCTGTTCATGTACAACGTGCTGTCCTCCATGTTCAACGCCCTGGGGCGGTCCCGCATCCCTTTGTACCTGCTCATTTTCTCCTCCGTGCTCAACGTGGCCCTGGATATCTACATGGTGGGCCCTCTGCAAATGGGCGTGGCGGGGGCGGCCTGGGCCACCCTCATCGCCCAGGGCATTTCCGCGGTGCTGTCCTTCTGTATCTTTTTGAAGGAGCTGAAAGCCTATCCGGGCAGCCTTTCCGGCCGCCTTTTCGATGTGGGAGAGCTGAAAAACATGGCGAAGGTGGCCCTGCCCTCCATTTTGCAGCAGTCCACCGTGTCCATCGGCATGATGCTGGTCCAGTCCGTGGTGAACAGCTTCGGCTCTCAAATGCTGGCGGGCTATTCGGCGGCCATGCGCATCGAGAGCGTGTGCATCGTGCCCATGAGCGCCATGGGCAACGCCATCTCCTCTTACACGGCCCAAAATCTGGGCGCGGGCCAGCCGGAGCGGGTCAAGGCCGGCTACCGGGCCAGCTACGGCATCGTGTTCGCCATCGCGGCGGCGCTCTGCCTGGTGGTGCAGCTGCTGGCCCGGCCGCTGATCTCCCTGTTCATGGAGGACGGGGGCTCTGCGGTGGCCTTTGAGACGGGTATGGCCTGCACCCGGTTCATGGGCTGGTTCTATGTGCTTATCGGCTTGAAGATGATCTCCGACGGCGTGCTGCGGGGCGCCGGGGACATGACCCTCTTTACCGTGGCGAATCTGGTGAACCTGGGCCTGCGGGTGGTGCTGGCGGTGACCCTGGCCCCCCGGTTCGGCATCCAGTTCGTGTGGATGGCCGTGCCCGTGGGCTGGCTGGTGAATTACCTCATCAGCTTTTTCGAGTAC
>CALUWJ010000040.1 GCA_944324455.1 Candidatus Gastranaerophilales bacterium
TTTGACAAACTCAGGCATTATTTTCGCCGTTTTATGGAACAGGTTGAATTTTGTGGAATTCAAATCTGCCGTGAATGGATAAGAAATGTAATTGACCCGAATAATGTACCGGAAACAATGGACAGCAGAAAGTGGTTCTATGATTACGAAATGCTTGAAAGTATCCTGAAAAACTCAAAGGAACTTAAAGAGGATACTCCGATTGAGTTATTAACCCACATTATAATCAGTGAGCTTTACGGCATGATGCTCTGCTGGTGCATGTCAGACGGAGAATTTGAACCGTTAGACTGGACAAACAGATTTTGCGATGTTCAACTCACAGCTATATTTGAGCCTTACTTGAAATAAAGGAGAATTGCTTATGAAATACAGAAAACTTAGAGATATTGAAGTATCAGCAGTCGGCATAGGCTGTATGGGGTTTTCCCACGGTTACGGTGCAATACCGACAGAAGAAGAATCTATAAGACTTATGCACAAAGCGTATGATTTAGGCTGTACACTTTTTGATACGGCAGAAGCTTATGGCCCTTTTACTAATGAAACTCTTGTAGGCAAAGCCGTTAAGCCTTTCAGAGATAAAATTATACTTACAACAAAATTTGTTCCTGTATTCCAGCCGGGGCAGGAAATTCCGGAAGGGAAACTCAGCAAGAAAGGTGTTACAAATGCGTTGAATGACTCTTTAAAAAGACTTCAAACAGATTATATTGATATTTATTATGAACACAGAGTGCCTTTAGATTCTAATGTAGAAGAAGTTGCACAGTGGATGGGCGAATTTATTAAAGAAGGCAAAATCCGTGCGTGGGGCCAATCTCAATCCACTCCCGAGCAGATAAAAAAAGCCCACGCAGTTACCCCGTTGACAGCTATTCAAAGCGAATATTCAATGATGGAGAGAATGTTTGAGGGTGACGTTATACCCTTATGCAAAGAGTTAAACATTGGTTTTGTAGCATTTTCACCTATGGCATCAGGATTTTTAAGCGGAAAGTATAACAAAAATACTCAATATAAAGGTGATGATGTAAGACGTGTAATCACAAGATTTGCACCCGAAAATGTTGAGAAAAATCAGCCGCTTTTGGATTTGTTAAATGAAGTTGCAGATAAAAAAGGTATTACACCTGCTCAAATTTCTTTAGCGTGGATGCTTCATAAATACCCTCACGTTGTGCCGATTCCGGGGATGAGAAAAGATGAAAGAATTATAGAAAACCTTGGTGCGGCAGATATTATCCTCACAGATGAAGAATTTAACAACATTGAAAACGAATTGAATAAAATCACAATCTACGGCAACCGCACAGACGAGGATATTCACAAACTCGGAACGGTTAAGGCGGCAGATTATAAAGGAGAAATTGTTGATGACAAATAAAAAAATATATATTATAAACGGTTCACCGAGAAAGCAATGAAATACGGCTCAAATGTGCGAAAGTTTTGGTAAAGGAGCAAAAGATAATGGCACAGAGGTAGAAATTATTCATCTTTATGACATTGATTTTAAAGGTTGCAGAAGCTGCTTTGCCTGTAAATTAAAGGGCGGAAAGAACTTTGGCAGATGTGCATATCCGGATGAATTAACGCCATTATTAGATAAGATCTCACAAGCAGACGGGATTGTTCTGGCAAGTCCCATTTATTGCAGCGATGTAACTGGTATGATGAGGTGTTTTATTGAGCGTCTTACTTTTCCGTTTTTTGAATACAAGCAGGGCTATCCTTCAATTGCTCCTAAAAGGCTTAAAACAGCAATGATTTATACAATGAATGTTACAGAAGAACTGGCTAATCAAATGTATCCTGATATGTTCAACAGAACAGAGTTTATGATAGAAACAGTATTCACAAAACCAGAGCGAATTTTTGCGTATGATACATATCAGTTCAACGATTATGACAAATATCTTGTCGAAACATTTGATAAAAACAAAAAATTAAAACAAAAAGAAGAACAATTCCCGAAAGATTTACAAAAAGCTTATGATGCGGGTGTAAAAATGACAAAACGTATTTTACAAGGAGAATAATATGCAGACAGTAAAATTAAATAACGGTGTTGAAATGCCGATTTTAGGCTACGGGGTATTTCTTGTTGACCCGAAAGAATGCGAAAGATGCGTGACTGACGCTATTGACGTTGGTTACAGAATGATTGATACGGCACAGGCTTATTATAATGAAGAAGGTGTTGGGGCTGCTATCAAAAAATCAGGAATAAATAGAGAAGAATTTTTTCTTGTGACAAAAGTCTGGATAACAAATTCAGGAGAAGAAAAAGCCGTAAAATCCATTGAAGAATCTCTGAAAAAATTACAAACAGATTATGTGGATTTGCTTTTAATCCATCAGCCGTTTGGCGATTATTACGGTACATACAGAGCTATGGAAAAAGGCTATAAAGACGGCAAGACAAGAGCAATTGGCGTCAGCAACTTTTTCCCGGATAGATTTGTTGATTTGTGCAATTTTGTTGAAATAAAACCAATGATAAATCAGATGGAAACACACGTATTTCAGCAGGAAAAAACTTTGCGTAAATATATGGACAAATACAATACGCAGCTTATGTCGTGGAGTCCTATGGCAAGAGGCGAAAATAATTTCTTTAACAACGAAATTTTAAAATCAATCGGAGAAAAATATAATAAATCTGTTGCACAGGTTGCGTTGAGATTTTTAACACAGGAAAATGTCATTGTTATTCCAAAATCTACGCACAAAGAAAGAATGAGAGAAAATTTTGAAATATTTGACTTTGAACTTTCAAAAGATGACATGGCAACTTTGAGAAGTCTGGATAAAGGCGAAAGTATCTTTGTAAATCACTATGATCCTGAGTTTGTGCAAAGTATTATAAACTATTAAATATTCAAAATGGAAAATTATTTATTAACAATCAAAAACGGGTTTATATAATCCGTTTTTATTGTTAAAGAAATTTTAAAATAATCTAATCGGACTTTATTTACTTAAAAAGTCTAATAATCGTTTTATCCGTTCAAGTTAGTAAAATTAGGGCAAACGCTGGTTATAATTTGGTTTTCAGAGAAAAAATTATGAAATTTTGAGAACATTTTTGATACCTAAAAGAGACTTTTCGTCCTGTTTCGTAACACATAAAACGATTACTTCCGACCGCCAAAATTCAAACACAAAGCCAACTTTGCCGAATAATCTTTTTATGCGTTCAGATAAAATGTCCCGTGTAAAAGAACACATGGTTTGATTATATTTTACAGATAGTTTGATTATTTCGGGCAAAATAAATTTAAAATGTTAAACA